>NZ_JBFAYI010000011.1:0-226064 GCF_040681245.1 Lentzea sp. NPDC051838 | reverse complement strand
CTGTTGCGTAGGTGGTGCGGTCCGGTGGCCCCCGTCACGAGTCGCGTCGGAGCGAGCCACACCGGGGAGGGGAGGTCAAGTCGACGAAAAGCGTGTCGACTTGACCTCCCCTCCCTGGCGCGGCAGACGTTCAGCCACGACTCGTGACGGGGCCCGCCGGAGCGCACGTTTCAAGCAGCTCGCCTAATGAGTGGTGGGCCGGTCGTCTGGCAGGCTCGTTCCTGGTAGCGCTGGTGGGTGAGCACTCTGCTCGCCTGGACGTGTGAGTCCTTGCCGAAGATCGTGCCCTCGCTGGTGCCGGGAGAACGTGATCGCTGCTGGGATGTCGTGCCCATCCTCGGGTGTGAGCACTGTTCATTAGGTCGCCGAGGGTTCTCCCGAGTTGCTGCTGATGCGAGGCGGGAGGACGCGATGCTGCTGGTGGTGGGCGATGACTGGGCCGAGGATCGCCATGACGTCGAGGTGATGGATGTCGGTGGGCGTCGGCTGGCCAGGGCGCGGTTGCCGGAGGGTGTGGCCGGGATGGCCCGGTTGCACGCGTTGCTGGCCGAGCACGCGGGTGATGTGGATGTCGAGGATGTGCAGGTGCGGGTCGGGATCGAGACCGATCGGGGTCCGTGGGTCGCGGCTCTGATCGCCGCCGGGTATGCGGTGTTCGCGGTGAATCCGTTGTCGGTGGCGCGGTTCCGGGATCGGCACGCGGTGTCGGGTGCGAAAAGCGACGCGGGGGACGCGCACGTGCTGGCGGACATGGTGCGCACGGATGCTCACCAGTTGCGGCCGGTCGCGGGGGACAGTGCGGAGGTTGAGGCGATCAAGGTGGTCGCCAGGGTGCACAAGACGCTGATCTGGGACCGGACCCGTCACACGCTGCGGCTGCGCAGCGCGTTGCGGGAGTACTTTCCCGCGGCGCTGGTGGCGTTCGCTGATCTGGACGCGCCGGACACGCTGGAGCTTTTGGGCCGGGCGTCTGATCCGGACAGCGCGAAGAGGTTGTCGTTCAACCAGATCCGCGGTGCGCTGGCACGGGCGCGGCGGCGTGACGTCGACACCAAGGCCGCTGGGATCCAGGCTGCGCTGCGCAGCGAGCAGCTCGAACAACCGGCCGTGGTGAGTTCCGCTTACGCCGCGACCACTCGTGCCACGATCGCGATCCTGGCCACGCTGGCTGAGCAGATCGCGGTTCTGCAGGACGAGGTCGAGGCCCATTTTGGCCGGCACCCGGACGCTGAGATCGTGCTGTCCCAGCCGGGGATCGGCACGATTCTCGGCGCTCGGGTGCTCGCCGAGTTCGGAGACGACCCTGCCCGCTACGCCACCGCGAAAGCACGCAAGAACTACGCCGGCACCAGCCCGATCACCATCGCCTCCGGCAAGAAACGCAGCGTTCACGCCCGCCACGTCCACAACGACCGGCTGATCGACGCACTACAAGCCCAGGCCTTCGTCGCCATGCGGGTCAGCCCCGGCGCCCGCACCTACTACCAGCGCCAACGCGCCCGAGGACTCACCCACAACGCCGCACTACGCCAACTCGCCAACCGCCTCGTCGGCATCCTGCACGGCTGCCTCAAAACCCGCACCCACTACAACGAGACCACCGCCTGGCCGCAGCACCACACCGCCGCCGCTTGACAGCCCTAGCAACTGGGATGTCTTCGGCGTCGCCAAAGACTCCTCGGCTTCGCCTTTGGGTCGCCTCGCCTTCGGCCTCGGGCTTGATGGTCGCCTTCGGCGTTAAAGCGGGACCGAGTCGCCTGTTGTGGCTGACTGCTTGGCTGCCTCGATTACTTCCAGGCCCGTTACTGCGTCTTGCGGGGAGACTGGGGCTGTGCCAGTGGCTACTGCTGCGTAGAAGTTCTGGTAGGCGCCTGGTTCGGTTTCGATTGGCTTGCCGCCCAGGGTGCCCCAGGCTGATTCTGGTTCTTCGCCCCAGCCCGGGCCTGCTGGGGTTTCGCCTGCTTTCAGGCGGTCTTCTTGCGGGTCCATGCCGTATTTGACGTAGGCGGCGTCGTGGCCGAGGACTCGGAAGCGTGGGCCCAGGTCGGCTGCCAGGGCGCTCATCCAGAGGTGGGAGCGGACGCCGTTTTCGTGGGACAGGGAGAGGAAGACGTCGTCGTCGGCTCGGGCGCCTGGGCGGACGGTGGCGATTTCTGCTGTTACGGACTTCGGGCGGCCGAAGAGGGCTACTGACTGGTCGACCAGGTGGGTGCCCAGGTCGAAGAGGATGCTGCCCAGGTCTGCTGGGTCGCCTGACTCTTTCCAGGAGGACTTGATTTCTGGGCGGTAGCGCTCGAAGCGGGACTCGAAGCGGTGCACCTTGCCCAGGGCCGAGGAGGAAAGGAGCTTTTGGACGGTCAGGAAGTCGCCGTCCCAGCGGCGGTTGTGGAACGGGACGAGCATCAGGCCTCTGGAGGAGGCGATTGAGGCCAGGGCGCGGGCCTCTGCGGAGGAGGCTGCGAAGGGTTTGTCGACCACTACGTTCAGGCCGTGTTCCAGGACCTGGCGGGCGTGGGTTGCGTGGAAGCGGTTCGGGGTGGTGATCACCACCAGGTCGAAGCCGCCGTTCCAGACTTCGTCCAGAGAGGACAGGAGTCGGGTGGTGGGGTAGCGCTCTGCGACCTCGGCTTGGCGGGCCGGGTTCGCGGTTACCACGGCGGAGAGTTCCAGACCGGGGGTTGCCGCGATGAACGGGGCGTGGAAGGCCGCCCCTCCTAGTCCGTAGCCGACCAGAGCTGTGCGCATGTGGTCAGACTAGGCGTCTCAAAGGTTGGACGGGGTGTTGGAGCGCTCACGTGGGCTCTAGGTTCGTTGGGTATGAGCAAGCTGCTGGTTAGCCGACGCCACGTGGATTTCGTGCGCGTCACCAGCATGGCTTGTCGTTGCTCCGGTTGATCCCAGATCCCGAATCGAGCCGACAGACGGAGCACAGCCATGTCCTGGTCCTTTGAGACTGCGCAGATTCACGCGGGTGCCGCGCCCGATCCGGCCACTGGTGCTCGCGCCACGCCGATTTATCAGACGACGTCGTATGTTTTCAGGGACACGCAGCACGGGGCGGATCTGTTCGCGCTGGCTGAGCCCGGGAACATCTACACGCGCATCAACAATCCCACGCAGGACGTGCTGGAGAAGCGGGTTGCCGCGCTTGAGGGAGGCGTGGCGGCTGTTGCGTTCGCTTCTGGGCAGGCCGCGGAGACGGCCGCGATTCTGAACCTGGCGCGGGCCGGGGATCATCTGGTGTCGAGTGCCTCGCTGTATGGCGGGACGTACAACCTGTTCCACTACACGTTGCCCAAGCTCGGGATCGAAGTGTCGTTTGTGGACGATCCGGACGACCTCGAGGCGTGGCGGGCGGCGGTCAGGCCCAACACGAAGTTGTTCTTCGGGGAGTCGCTGGCGAATCCGCGCAGTCATGTGCTGGACATCGAGGGCGTTGCGGGCGTTGCGCACGAGAACGGCATACCGCTGATCGTCGACAACACCGTGCCGACGCCGTACCTGCTCAAGCCGCTGGAGCACGGTGCGGACATCGTCATCCACTCCGCCACGAAGTACCTGGGTGGTCATGGGACGGCCATTGCCGGTGTGGTGGTGGACGGCGGGAAGTTCGAGTACGGCGCGGAGCGGTTCCCGGACTTCCACGAGCCCGACCCGAGTTACAACGGGTTGCGGTACTGGCCGGTGATCGGGCACGGGGCGTTCGCGGCGAAGTTGCGGGTGCAGGGGTTGCGGGACACGGGGGCGGCTATCGCGCCGTTGACCAGTTTTCTGGTGATTCAAGGGATCGAGACGTTGTCGCTGCGGATCGAGCGGCACGTGCAGAACGCGCAAGCGCTTGCGGAGTGGTTGGAGGAGCGGGACGAGGTGGAGAAGGTCCACTACGCCGGGCTCCAGTCGTCTCCGTTCCACGCTGCCGCGCAGAAGTACCTGCCCAAGGGGGCGGGTGCGGTGGTGAGTTTTGAGCTGCGTGGTGGGGTTGAGGCCGGTAGGGCGTTCGTGGACGGGACGAGTTTGTTCAGCCAGTTGGTGAACATCGGCGACGTGCGGTCGTTGATCGTGCATCCCGCCTCGACCACGCACAGCCAGTTGACGGCCGAGGAGCAGCTGGTCACCGGTGTCACACCTGGGTTGGTGCGGTTGTCGGTCGGGCTGGAAGGGCTGGAGGACCTCAAGGCGGACTTGGAGGCCGGCTTCACCGCGGCCAAGTCGGAGTTGTAGTGGGCGGCTGGCGGTTCGGGGATCCGAACGGGCGGCGGAAGTGGTTCAGTCACACCGCGCCGTTCGGGGGACTGCCGGGTTTCCAGCTCGCGTACGAGACGTGGGGGACCTTGAACGCGGAGGCCTCCAACGCGGTGCTCGTGCTCCACGCCCTCACTGGCGACAGTCATGTCGCCGGGGGCGTGGAGCCGGGTCACCCCACGCCGGGCTGGTGGGACGCGCTGGTGGGCCGAGGAAGGCCGCTCGACGGTTTCTTCGTGGTGGCGCCCAACGTGCTGGGCGGGTGTCAGGGGAGCACCGGGCCGTGGCAGTTCCCGGACTTTCCGGTCCTGACGATTCGCGATCAGGTGCGGGCCGAGGTTCATCTCGCGGATTTCCTCGGTGTCCAGCAATGGGCTGCTGTACTCGGCGGCTCGATGGGTGGCATGCGCGCGGTCGAGTGGGCTGTAGGCGAGCCCGATCGGGTGCAATCCCTTCTGCTGCTTGCCACTACTGCGGCGGCGTCCGCTGAGCAGATTGGGCTGGCGAGCGCGCAGTTGCACGCGATCAGGGCCAATTCTGTTGAAGGGCTTGGGGTTGCGCGGCGGATCGCACACATCAGCTACCGGTCCGAACAAGAGCTGCAGGCCAGGTTCGGGAGGGAAGAGCGAGACGGCAGGTTCGAGGTCGAGTCCTATTTGGACCACCACGCGGCCAAGCTGACCAGGAGGTTCGACGCGGCCAGCTATGTCACGCTCACGGAAGCGATGAACTCGCACGATGTCGGGCGCGGGAGAGGCGGCATCAAGCAGGCGCTCCACCGAGTCAAGGCGCGCACGTTGGTGGCCGGGGTGGACTCCGACCGGCTGTATCCGTTGGCGCAGCAGGAAGAACTCGCCGAGGGCATCCCTGGAGCGGATGACGTCAGGGTGATCGAGTCGCCGTACGGGCACGACGCGTTCCTGATCGAGAGCGAGCAGGTCGGCGCGCTGGTCAGGGAGCTTGTTCCCGTGCGGTCAGGTACTCGCTGAGCCGGGCGGAGGCGGTGAGCATCGCCAGGCCTCGTGTGGTGAGACGACGGCGCCAGTCGGTCAGGGCGGCGGCCAACGTGTCGGTGCCGCCCGCCGTCCGGATCTGCGAGACCACCAAAGCTATGCGCGCCAACGGATAGCCGCCGCGCCGCAGCAGGTGGGCGAGCTCGGCGTCGCGGACGTCCTCTGCGGTGAAGGTGCGGTAGCCGGTGCGTTCGCGGGACGGCACGAGGATTCCGGCTTCCTCCCACGCCCTCAAGGTCGCCGGAGTGACGTCCAGGCGCCGTGCCAGCTCGCCGATCGAGCGCGGTTCCAGCACCGGCTCGAAGCCGGTCAGGTCCTCGACCGCGCGGCTCACCGAGTTCAACGTCTCCCGGTCGCGCAGGAGCTGCTCGTGGCCGCGGTCGATGGTCAGCAGCACGTCGTCCAGCGAACCTGCGTGGACCAGCACCATGACCTGACCGGCACGAGCGTGGCCGAAGGCGGGGATGAGGGCCACGAACGCGCGCAGGGCGGAGGCGTGGATCGCCGTGTAGACGCGGTAGCCGGACGGGGTGCGCTCGGCCGGCGGGAGGAAGCCGGACTCCTCGTAGTTGCGAACGGCCTGGGTCGACAGGCCGTGCTCGCGGGCTAGGTCGGAGGGGCGCACGGTTGAGACTTTAGAGCCATCCAGCAGCTAGGAACGCACCAAAGTCTCAACAGACGTTTCAATGTTACGGTTGAACCACATGAGCCAGGACATTCGCGAGTTCATCAGTCCCTTCACCGAGCTCTTGGCGTTCGGCGAGCCGACGCACCTGGAGCACGCCCACACCTGGATCCGCAACGAGCTGTTCGAGCAGCTGGCCGCGCTGGGGTACCGGTCGATCGCCCTCGAAACCTGCCGCATCCGGGGCATGCGAGTGAACGACTACGTCCACGGCGGGCCCGGCGACCTCGACACGGTGATGAAGGAAGGCTTCTCGCACCGGTTCGGTGAGTGGCCGGCCAACCGCGAGCTGGTCGCGTGGATGCGCGAGTACAACGCGGACAAGCCCCAAGAGGACAAGCTGGCGTTCCACGGCTTCGACTTCCAGACCGAGACGACCAGCGCGCCCAGCCCTCGTCCCTACCTGGAGCACGCCAGGGACTACCTGGGCGTGGACGTGGACCTGAGCACCGACGACGAGAAGTGGAGTCGGGACGAGGCCGTCATGGACCTCACCCGGTCACCCGGCCGCTCCGATGAGGCCATCAGGTTCCGCGAGATCGGCACCGAGCTCCTCCAGCGGTTGTACCGGCAGGAGAAGGTCGACGACGCCTGGGCTCGGGCGGAGACCCACCTCAGGGCCGGGCTGAGCCTCCTGCAGTACCACCGGGAGTGCGCCGAGGAGAACCCGTTGGGCGTGCGGCTCACCAGGCTGTGTCAGATGCGCGACGGCGTCATGGCCCGCAACCTGCTGGAGATCAGGAGGCGCGAGGCGGGCAGGGGACCGACGTTCGTGCACGCCCACAACGCCCACCTGCAGCGCACCAACAGCAGCATGGAGATGGCGGGCGAGCGGATCGAGTGGTTCTCCGCGGGCGCGCTAGTGGCGCCGGTGCTGGGCGACCAGTACACGGTCATCGCGGGCAGCCTCGGCCGCAACGACAGCTTCGGACTGGGCGAACCGGACAAAGCAACCCTGGAAGGCCAGTTGCAGAGCCGATTCACCACCTGGGGCCTGACGAAGGACAAACCGCAGGGTCCGACGCGTGCGGACGCCGAGGAACTCTGGCACCACTTCCCGCTCGACCAGCACCTGCTGGCCGGTGTGGACGCTCTGCTGCACGTCAGGGTTGGTCGTCCAGTGACGCGGTGATCCAGGGCGCGACGGGCAGGTCGCGCGTCTCGCACTCGATCGCCAGCTTCAACGTCCACCGCAGGGCTTGTAAAACGACGGTCGCGAGCTCCTGCGGCTGGCCGTTGGCGAGGGCGATCTCGATCTGCTCGGACGCCGCGTCCTGGTCGCCGTGCACCTCGGCCAGCAACGCCCGGATCGCCGTGCGCACGGGCGGGTCCGCGTCGTCGATCTGGACCTCGTTGCCGTCCTCGTCGAACACCTGCATCTTCACCGGCGTGGCACCGCCGGAGCCGAGCGCGCCGACCATGCTGCTGCACTCGGCGAACAGCAGCAGCACCAGCTCACGGATCTCCTCGTTGCCCTCGGGAGACCCGCTGAGGTAGCCGGTCACGAGGTCCACCGCCACAGCGTCCTCACCGGCCCTGGCCGCGGCCAGCGCCTCACCGGCCACGGCGGTCAGCCGTGCCCAGCGATCTGGATCCTGTGGTGGTCTCACAGGTACTGCCTACCGCGCGGTGTGACGCGTTCGCAATGCCCCATCTTGATCAGAGTGCTACCGGGGTATGTCACTCCGCAGGTCAATGTGGGAATCAGCGGATCCACCTAGCATCGGGTGGTGTTCCCAGCGCTCTACCGAACGATCCTCGGACCCGACCGCACCCGCGTGCTCGCGAAAGTGCTCGGCCGGTTCCGCGTCCCGGTGCACGCCGCGCTGATCATCTACGGCTTCGTCTGGGCGATCATCGGCAGCGTCGAGTACGTGGACCGCGTGCTCCCGGGCGGTGCGCCGGACCGCGGCGACGGCTGGTGGGTGCTGATCTTCGTCGTCACCCTCGTCCCGTACGTGCTGGCGATCTGGTCCCCGCTCTACGCCTGGCGCCTGGCGGCGCCGGGGTTCTTCTTCGTCAGTTTCCTGCTGCCGGACGAGCGGGCCGCGGCGTTCCAGTACTGGACGGTCATCCCGGTCCTGATCGCGGTCGCGGCCTTCTACTCGCGACCGATCGTCGTCACCGTCGCGCTGATCACGATGGCGATCGTGCCGTTCGCCGAGCCTCAACGGGCTGCTCTGGCGTTCTACGTGCCGTTGATCGTGGCTGTCGTCTACCTGTTCGGTGCACGTGGACGGGCTGAACGCGAGCTCGAAGAAGAACGCGGATCCAAGGCTGCTCTTGAGGAACGTGCCCGCATCGCGCGCGAGATGCACGACGTCGTGGCACACCACATGTCGATGGTGGTTGTCCGGTGCGAGACCGCGCCCTACCGCCTGAAAGGACTCAACGAAGAAGCTGAGAAGGAGTTCGCCGAGCTCGGTGAGGCAGCGCGTGAGGCGATCACCGACATGCAACGGCTGCTGGGCGTGCTCAGGACCAACGGCCAGCAGCCGGAACGCGAACCGCAGCCGGGCATCAGCCGCATACCGGAGCTGACGAGGCCCGGCGACGAGGCTGAGGTCGACGTGGACGACGTTCCGGAGGCGGTCGGGCTCACCGCGTACCGGATCGTGCAGGAGGCGCTCACGAACGCCACCAGGCACGCGCCCGGCTCCAGGGCGTCCGTCCACGTGCACAAGAACGACGGTCAGCTGGACGTGATCGTCATCAATACCGCCGGCGGGCCGTCCATGGGCGGTGGCAGCGGGCAGGGCCTGGTAGGAATGCGTGAGCGCGTGGCGGTGCACGGGGGCACGCTGACCGTGAAGTCCACCGACGACGGCGGATTCATGGTGCGTGCGCGGATTCCGTTGGGGGACAAGTGATCAGGGTGGTCGTGGTCGACGACCAGGAGATGGTGCGCGAGGGGTTCTCCGCGCTGCTCGACGCCCAGGACGACATCGAGGTCGTCGGCTCCGCGGGCAACGGCGTGGAGGGCGTCGCACTCGCGCGCAACGTTCGGCCGGACGTCGTGCTGATGGACATCCGCATGCCCGAGATGGACGGACTGACCGCGACTCGCCTGTTGCTCGACGGGGCTGTCGAGGCCAAGGTTCTCGTGCTGACGACGTTCGACCTCGACGACTACGTCTACGAGGCGTTGCAGGCCGGGGCGAGCGGGTTCCTGCTCAAGCACGCGCCCGCCCGTGAGCTGCTGAACGCCGTTCGCGTTGTGGCGGCGGGAGAAGCACTGCTCGCACCGTCGATCACGAAGCGGCTGATCGAGGACTTCGTTCGCTCTCGTCGCACCGAACGCGTCCGGCCGGCGCAGCTCTCGGCGTTGACCGAACGGGAGACCGAGATCCTCGTGCTGATCGCGCAGGGCCTGTCGAACACCGAGATCGCCGCGCATCTCGTGCTCGCCGAGCAGACCGTCAAGACGCACGTGAGCCGCGTGCTGACCAAACTCGGGTTGCGCGACCGGGCCCAGGCGGTCATCGCGGCTTACGAGAGCGGGCTCGTAGTACCGGGGTAGTGGCCTGGAAACAGCACGTCAGAGGGACGATTCGGAGGATGTCGTCTTCCTAGCTTCGGTTCATGCGCCGAGCCGTCCTGTTCCTCCTGCTGATCGCCGTTCCGTCGGTCACGCCGTCGATCGCCGAGTGGCGTGCCGACGTCGCCCGCCGGGTCGCGATCGTCGGTGACCTGGCCACCGCACGTGACGTCGTGGTCGTCGTGCCCGGATCCGACGTGGACGTCGACCGGTTCGACCGGACCGTCGGGAAGATGGCGACGAACCTGTACGAGCAGGCTCACCGTTCCGACCTCGCGGTGATCGCGTGGCTCGGATACCGGACGCCGCAAGGACTTGGGGTGGACGCGGCTACCGGTGGGCTGGCGCGTCAGGGTGCTTCGGCGCTCGTGGACTTCGTGCGTTCGTTGCGCACCAACGCTCGTATCCACGTGTTCGGGCACAGCTACGGCTCGGTCGTGGTGGCAATGGCGGCGCACGAGCTGGACGTCGACGACATCGTGTTCACCGGAAGTCCTGGTGTGCGGGCGAGTTCGGTGTCGGAGCTGGGGACCAAGGCTCGCGTCTGGGCATTGAGGTCGAGCGGGGACTGGATGCGGTTCGTGCCCAACGTCCGGCTGTTCGACCTCGGCCACGGCACCGACCCGGTGAGCGAGGGGTTCGGGGCGACGGTGTTGCGGTTCGAGGGCGGGAAGCACGACACCTACTACGAACCAGGGACCGCCACGCTCGCCGCGCTCGTCCGAATCTCTTCTGGGGAGCAGAAGTCGTGAGGAATCCGTTCATCGATGCCGTGCGGGCCATCGCGGTCGTCACCGTTGTCCTCGGGCACTGGCTGGTGACCGCACTGGTCGACACACCGACCGGCATGTACATCGACAGCCCGCTCAAACACTTACCCGGTCTCACACCGCTTTCGTGGGTGCTGCAGACGCTCGGCCTGTTCTTCTTCGTGGGCGGTTTCGCGGCGGCTCACTCGAAGACGCCGTTTCTGGTCCGGTTGAAGCAGCTTGCCGTGCCGACGTCGCTGATGCTCGGCGTGTGGGCCGCTGTCCTCTTCGGACTGTCGATGCGCGGTGTCGACCAGGGATCGGCCTACAACATCGGGTTCCTCGTCACGACGCCGTTGTGGTTCCTGGGCGTGTACCTGGTCCTGTTGGCGATGAAACCGCTGGTGCGCAAGCTGGACGAGTACTCGTGGGGTGTGCTCGTCCCGGTGGCGCTGGTGTTCGTGCTCCCGTACGCGGTGTGGTGGGCGGCGTGGCAGCTCGGCTACTCGTTGGCGCGCAGGAAGATCTCCGGTCTGCCGCTGCTGATCACGGGCGTGGTCGGGTACGCTTTGCTGACGAAGTTCGGTGGCTATCCCTTGTCCGCGGTGGGCATTCCCGGGGCGGCCGTCTCGAACCTCAACCCGCCGAACTACGCGACGTTGGCGTTGGCGTTCGCCCAGATCGGCCTGGTGCTGACGATCGCGCCGTTGCTGACCCGCTTCGGCACGACGAAACCCGTGCGGTGGCTGAACAAACGGGCGTTGGGGATCTTCCTCGCGCATCAGAGCGCGCTGATCACCGTGGTCCTGGCCCTGCCGTGGCTCCAGCTGCCACCAGATCATCCGGGCTGGGTGTGGCAACGACTGCTGTGGCTGCCGGCGTTCGCGGTCGTGACCTGGGGATGGCTCCGAGCACTGCAAGGCCGATCGCCACGGCGTGCAGCACCACCACCGGCGGCGTCGGATCCAGTGCCAGCATCGGCGGAACGCACGCCAGCGCCGTGAGCAGCCACGGCAACCGGGTGTCGCAGCTGCCGGTGCGCGCGGTGTGGATCAGGTACCAGCCGAGCAGCAGGTGGATGAGGTTCTGCAGAGGATCCACCGGCAGCAGCACCAGCGTCCCGTCGCCGAGGAACCCGCTCACCACGAACCCGAGCACGCCCAACGTCCCGAACGACACACCCATCGCCGTCGCCAACCGAGTCCGGTGCGACTCGTGCGGCAACCGCGGGAGCCGGACCTTGCGCGCCTCGAACCGGTGGAACACCAGCACGAGCGGCAGCAGCAGGAACACCAACCAGATCGGCGCTTGGGTGAGCCCGAGCAACCCGACCACAGCGCCGACTCCGGCCAGATAGGCCAGGTACACCGTCATCGGTGCCCGGCGCGCGAAGTTCACGACGTGCCACGAACGACCCTCGAGCCACGCCGTGACACGCCCGCGCGCCAGCAGCGCCAGGCACACCTGCGCCACCCCGAGCACCATCATCGAGCGCGGGTAGTCGCTGAAGAACACCAGCGCGGGCAACGTGATCGCGCCCAGCGCCGCCAGCACCCGCCGCGAGATCCGCTGCAACGTGCCGTCCGCGTAGAAGAACCCGACCTGCTGCATCAGCAACGCGCCGACGATCAGGTTGACGTACCCGCCGGTCTTCCAGTCGGTGGACGTCCGCGCGACCTCGACCGTGAGCGTCACGAGCGTCAGCACGAACGGCGTGGTGCGGCGGAAGTGCTCGTGCAGCCACGCGGCGGCGGGCGTGGCGGCCACCGCGAGCAGGTAGACCCCCAGGAACCACAACGGATGCGTGATCAGCCGGCTGTACGCGTCGACCCGCACGTCCAGCAGGTTCAACGCCGCGAACAGCACCACCCACAGCAACACGAACGCCAGCACCGGCCGCAGCAGCCACGACGTCCGTGACGACACCCAGCAGCCGAACCCGCCCTGGTGCTCCTGCCAGGACCGCAGGTTCGCGTGCCCACCGGCGAAGAAGAACAACGGCACCGCTTGCAGCGCCCACAACCACGGAGTGCCGACGCCGCGCAGATGTGCGAGCGTCGCGACGGTCTCGCCGAGGACCAGCGCCGCCAGGCTGAACAGCCTCAGGAACGTGGCGTAGCGATCTTGTACGACCGGGGCGGTGGTGGAGGGCTGGTCCTCCCGGCGACGGCCGTGGAGCCTTGCCAGCAGGAGGAACACCACGACCGCACTGCCGAACGCCCACGCCACCACGGGTTCGTGCCCCGGTGGCCCCCACCGCTGCCGCCACGAGTTGAACTTCAGCCCCAGCGCGTAGGTCTCGGCCACGGCGTGACAGCTGGACTCGGAGCCACGCGGGTTCAGCCGGCACTGCGTGTGCAGGTCCGCGGCCAGCCGATCGTCCAACGCCTTGCGCGCCTGCTGCCCGAGCGGCTGTCCCTTGTGCTCGGCGTAGCGCAGCAGGTCGTAGCCCAGATCGTGCGCCCGGCAGGCCGCGCTGAAGTCCCACTCGGTGTCACCGGCGGGTCCCGAGCAGCCACCGGACGCGTCGACCACCCGCAGCGTCCCGTCCGGCGCCGCGATCGTCTTCGGGTCACGGCCCATGTCCCGCGCGAAGTCCGACGGCAGGTTGATGATCGGATCGTGGGTCGCGGACGGCGCGATGAACGCGTTGACGGCGTTGGCCGCGGCGATCACGTCAGCGTTGGGAGGTAAGCCCTCGGAGCCGGTCGCGGGGCGCGAGGCGACGACCCCGCACACGAACACCGCGAGCGTGATCACCGTGAACCGGAACCAGGCCGGGAGTCGGAGGAGGAGTGTGCGCGCGCCCATTGTCGCGCCAGGTTACGGAAGTGTCTCGGTTGATCGCCAATTCACGAGGTCACGACGACCGGTGTGAGTGACGCGAGTGCCATGCGCGACAACAGCGCCGCCATCTGGTCGCGGTCGAGGTGCGCGCTGTGCGGGGTCGAGTTGATCAACCCGAACACCGCGTGCGCCGCTGCTCGCGCGGTGGGTTCGTCGAAGTCGGGCACCGTGCGCCTGATCGTCTCCACCCACACCTCGACGTACCGGCGCTGCAAGGCCCGCACGCGCCGGCGGTCAGGGTCGGTGAGGTTCGCCAGGTTGCGCATCTGCACGGTGATGAGAGCCGGGTCGTCCAGCGCGAAGTCGACGTGCCAGCCGACCAGGGCCTGCAGCGCCTCGTCAGCGGTCGTCGCCGCGTCCACCCGCGCCTGGCCCCCGTCGAGCAGCCGTTCGGAGATCGACGTCAGCATCTCGCCGAGCATCGCGTCCTTGCTGCGGAAGTGGCGGTAGAGCGCCGGGCCGGAGATGCCGACGGCAGCGCCGATGTCGTCGATGCCCACGCCGTGGAAGCCGTGCCGCGCGAAGAGCTCGGCCGCGGCGGTGAGGATCTGGTCCCGACGTGAGGGTTTCTCGGCCACACCGGGAGGTTAGCAGCCGTTTACCTAGTCGTCCGATGGGTGGAATTTCCGCAGGTACAAGACCCAAATGTTGACTCTTCACGAATACTTCACACAGGTCTTACTCGTGGGTAACCATTGCCGTGCAATGCATCACCCCCTGCGGCCCCTTCGGGAGTCTTCGATGCGTCCTGCTCACTTCCTCGCCTCGGTGGTCACCGCCGCCGCGGCCGTCATCGCGCTCGCCAACCCCGCGAGCGCGGCCGCCGTCAACTACGTCGCGCTGGGCGACTCGTACGCATCGGGCCTGGGTACGGGCTCGTACGACGGTTCCAGCGGCAGCTGCAAGCGCGGTCCGCTCGCCTATCCGGCGCTCTGGGCGGCCTCGCACGCACCGGCCAGCTTCAAGTCCGTCGCCTGCTCCGGCGCGCGAACATCCGACGTCCTGAACAACCAGGTCTCGTCGCTCACGGCCTCGACCACGCTGGTCACGCTGCAGGTCGGCGGCAACGACGCGGGCTTCACCGACGTGGTCACGACTTGTACTTTTGGTTCAGACCAAGACTGCATCAATCGGGTGAACCAGTCGAAGGCCTACATCCAGAACACGCTTCCCGGACTGCTCAACAACGTCTACGGAACGGTCAGGTCGAAGTCGCCGTCCGCGAAGGTCGTCGTCCTCGGCTACCCGCGCCTCTACAAGGTGCCAGGCTCCTGCAACGTCGGGCTGAGCGACACCAAGCGAGCCGCGATCAACTCGGGTGCCGACGCGCTGCACGCGGGCATCAGCGCGCGGGCCGGTGCGGCCGGGTTCAGCTACGTCGACGTGCGCGGGGCGTTCACCGGGCATGAGATCTGCTCGTCGAGCTGGTGGCTGAACAGCCTCAGCTGGCCGGTCGAGGAGTCGTACCACCCGAACCAGAACGGGCACCGCAGCGGTTACCTGCCCGCGCTCCAGAGCGTCATCGGCTAGGTTGATTCCGGAACGTGGGAGTGCCCGAAAAGGTGCTTGACCTGCGTTCGGGTCACTCTTGAGCCGTTCCGGTGGACCGCTAGGTTAGCGGGCGCTAACATGAGGAAGTTAACGCCCGCTAACCTGAGGTCTGGGGAGCATGGACGCACCCGCCCTGCGCAGCGCAGCCGAACCGTCGGACCGCTACGCCAAGGAGCACGCCGCGCTCGTCGACGAGCTGCGCGGCAAGCTCGCCACCGCCGCTCTGGGCGGTCCCGAGAAGGCCCGTCAGCGGCACGTCGACCGCGGCAAGCTGCTGCCCCGCGAGCGGGTCGACACGCTGGTCGACCCCGGCTCGCCGTTCCTGGAGCTGTCGCCGCTGGCCGCGAACGGCATGTACGGCGACGAGGCACCGGCCGCGGGCATCATTACGGGCGTCGGGCGGGTGTCCGGCCGTGAGTGCGTGATCGTCGCGAACGACGCCACGGTCAAGGGCGGCACCTACTACCCGATCACGGTCAAGAAGCACCTGCGCGCGCAGGAAGTCGCACTGCAGAACAACCTGCCGTGCGTCTACCTGGTCGACTCCGGCGGCGCGTTCCTGCCGAAGCAGGACGACGTGTTCCCGGGCCGCGAGCACTTCGGCCGGATCTTCTACAACCAGGCCACGATGTCGGCGCGCGGCATTCCGCAGATCGCCGCCGTGCTGGGTTCGTGCACCGCCGGCGGCGCGTACGTGCCGGCGATGAGCGACGAGGCGATCATCGTGCGGAACCAGGGCACGATCTTCCTCGGCGGTCCGCCGCTGGTGAAGGCCGCGACCGGCGAGGTCGTTTCAGCTGAGGATCTCGGTGGCGGCGACCTGCACTCGCGCACGTCCGGCGTCACCGACCACCTCGCCGAGAACGACGCGCACGCGCTGCGGATGGTCCGCTCGATCATCTCGACGCTCGGCCCGCGCGTGCAGCGGCCGTGGGACGTCTCACCGGTCGAGGCTCCCGCCGTCACCGACGATCTTTTCGGTGTCGTGCCAACGGATTCCCGGACGCCCTACGACGTGCGCGAGGTCATCGCGCGGGTCGTGGACGGCTCGAAGTTCCAGGAGTTCAAGAAGGAGTACGGCGCCACGCTCGTCACGGGCTTCGCGCGCATCCACGGCCACCCGGTCGGCATCGTCGCCAACAACGGCATCCTGTTCGGGGAGTCCGCGGTCAAGGGCGCGCACTTCATCCAGCTGTGCGACAAACGGTCGATCCCGCTGGTGTTCCTGCAGAACATCACCGGGTTCATGGTCGGCCGCGAGTACGAGGCGGGCGGCATCGCCAAGCACGGCGCCAAGATGGTCACCGCGGTGGCCTGCGCTCGGGTCCCGAAGTTCACCGTGATCATCGGTGGCTCGTTCGGCGCCGGCAACTACTCGATGTGCGGCCGGGCGTACTCGCCGCGCTTCCTGTGGATGTGGCCGAACGCGCGCATCTCCGTGATGGGTGGCGAGCAGGCGGCGTCCGTTCTCGCGACGGTCCGGCGTGACCAACTCGGTGACGAGTGGTCCGCGGAGGACGAGGAGGCGTTCAAGGCGCCGATCCGCCAGCAGTACGAGGACCAGGGCAACCCGTACTACTCGACCGCGCGGCTGTGGGACGACGGCGTGATCGACCCGCGCGACACGCGCATGGTGCTCGGGCTCGCGTTGTCGGCTGCCGCCAACGCCCCCATCGACGATGTTTCCTACGGCGTCTTCCGGATGTGATCATGTTCGACAGCGTTCTGGTGGCGAACCGCGGGGAGATCGCGGTACGGGTGATCCGCGCGTTGCGGTCGCTCGGGATTCGTTCCGTCGCCGTGTACTCCGACGCGGACGCCGATGCGTTGCACGTCCGGCTGGCCGACGAGGCCGTGCGGATCGGGCCGGCGGCGGCTCGTGAGTCGTACCTGTCCATCGAGAAGATCGTCGCGGCCGCTGTTTCCACTGGCGCCCAGGCGATTCACCCCGGCTACGGCTTCCTGGCCGAGAACACGGCGTTCGCGGCGGCTTGCTCTGAGGCGGGGATCGTCTTCGTCGGGCCGCCCGCGTCGGCGATCGACGCGATGGGCGACAAGATCCGCGCGAAGCTGACGGTGTCGGCGGCCGGTGTTCCCGTGGTGCCGGGCCGCACGCGCTCCGGCATGTCCGACGACGATCTCGTCGAAGCCGCGCTGGAGATCGGTTTTCCGGTGCTGCTCAAGCCTTCCGCCGGTGGTGGCGGCAAGGGCATGCGGCTGGTGCACGAGGAAGCACTGCTGCGCGAGGCGATCGAGTCGGCACGGCGGGAGGCGCGCGGGTCGTTCGGGGACGACACGCTGCTGATCGAGCGGTTCATCACGAACCCGCGGCACATCGAGATCCAGGTGCTCGCGGACGCGCACGGCAACGTGATCCACCTCGGTGAGCGGGAGTGCAGCCTCCAGCGGCGACACCAGAAGATCATCGAGGAGGCGCCTTCGCCGTTCCTCACCCCAGAGGTGCGCGAGGCGATGGGATCCGCTGCCGTCGACGCGGCGAAGTCCTGCGGTTACGTCGGTGCGGGCACGGTCGAGTTCATCGTGGACGGTACGACCGGCGACTACTTCTTCATGGAGATGAACACGCGGCTGCAGGTCGAGCACCCGGTGACCGAGATGGTCACGGGCGTCGACCTGGTCGAGTGGCAGCTCCGGGTCGCATCCGGTGAGGTGCTGGACCTCGAGGTTTCGCTGACCGGTCACTCGGTCGAGGCTCGGGTCTACGCCGAGGACCCGTCGCGCGGCTTCCTGCCGACCGGTGGCAGGGTGCTCGCGCTCAGCGAGCCCACGTCGGTCCGCGTGGATTCCGGGCTGTACGAGGGACTCGTCGTCGGTTCGGACTACGACCCGATGCTCGCCAAGGTGATCGCGCACGGCCGCACTCGCGAGGAAGCGTTGCGGCGGTTGGACCACGCGCTCGGTCAGATGGTGCTGCTCGGCGTCACGACGAACATCCCGTTCCTGCGTGCGTTGCTGCGCGACGAGGACGTGCGTTCCGGCGCGCTGGACACCGGTCTGGTGGAGCGGAAGCTGGACTCGTTGACCACGGCCGAGATTCCGGACGAGGTGTACGTGGCGGCCGGCCTGGAGCGCTCGCTGGAGCCGGTCGGCGACGACCCGTGGGACCAGCTGTCCGGGTGGCGCATCGGCGAGCACGCGTGGACGACGTGGCGGATCAACGACGTCGACGTGCGCGTGCGTGGCGATGAAGTCGTTGTGGGCGCTGGAGAACCGGTTCGTGCGCGGGCTCGTCGGGATGGCGCGGACCTGTTCGTCGGGTCGCGCCGGTACGCGATCGCTCGCGACGGCGATGTGCTGTGGCTCGGCCACGACGGCGCCTCCTGGGCGTTGACCGAGGCCGAGTTCCTGGTGGGCGCCGCCGGTGGTGGCGCCGCTGCCTCCGGTGGTCCGGTGAAGTCGCCGATGCCCGGCACCGTGCTGGTGGTGCGGGCGTCCCAGGGCGACGAGGTGACCGCCGGTCAAGCGTTGTTCGTGGTCGAGGCCATGAAGATGGAGCACACCGTGACCGCGCCGGTCGACGGCGTGCTCGCCGAAGTGAACGTGCAAGCAGGCCAGCAGGTCGCACTCGACCAGGTGCTGGCCCTCGTCGTCTCTCACGAGGAGTGACACCGATGTTGGACTTCAGGCTCCCGAGCGAGTACGAGGACCTGCGCAAGACTGTCGAGGAGTTCGCCCGCGACGAGGTCGCGCCGGTCATCGGCGACTACTACGAGCGGTGCGAGTTCCCCTACCCGATCGTCGCGAAGATGGGGCAGATGGGCCTGCTCGGCCTGCCGTTCCCCGAGGAGCACGGCGGCATGGGCGGCGACTACTTCGCGCTCTGCCTGACGCTGGAGGAGCTCGCGCGCGTCGACTCGTCCGTCGCGATCACGGTGGAGGCCGCGACCTCGTTGGGCGCCATGCCGATCTACCGCTTCGGCACGGACGAGCAGAAGGCTGAGTGGCTGCCTTCGTTGACGTCCGGCGAGAAGCTCGGCGCGTTCGGCCTGACCGAGCCGGGCAGCGGTTCGGACGCGGGTGCGCTCGCGACGACCGCGCGCCTTGAGGGCGACGAGTGGGTCATCAACGGCACCAAGGCGTTCATCACGAACTCCGGCACGGACATCACCGGCCTGGTGACGGTCGCCGCTGTCACGGGCACGCTGCCCGACGGCCGCAAGGAGATCTCGTCGATCATCGTCCCGTCCGGCACGCCGGGCTTCACGGTGTCGAAGAAGTACTCCAAGGTCGGCTGGAACGCCTCCGACACCCGCGAACTGTCCTTCCAGGACTGCCGGGTGCCCGCCGCGAACCTGCTCGGCACGCGCGGCCGCGGCTTCGCCCAGTTCCTCCGCACGCTGGACGAGGGCCGTGTCGCCATCGCCGCTCTGTCGGTCGGTCTCGCGCAGGGCTGCGTCGACGAGTCGGTCCGGTACGCGCACGAGCGTGAGACGTTCGGTGCGAAGATCGGGACGTACCAGGCGATCCAGTTCAAGATCGCCGAGATGGAGGCCCGCGTGCACACCGCTCGCCTGGCCTACTACGAGGCCGCGTCCCGGATGCTGCGCGGTGAGCCGTTCAAGAAGCAGGCGGCGATCGCGAAGCTCGTGTCGTCCGAGGCTGCGATGGACAACGCCCGCGACGCCACGCAGATCTTCGGCGGCTACGGCTTCATGAACGAGTACCCGGTCGGCCGCTTCTACCGGGACGCCAAGATCCTGGAGATCGGCGAGGGCACCTCCGAGGTGCAGAAGATGCTGATCGCCCGCGAGCTCGGGCTGTAGTCCTTCTCTACAGCTTGGGCACCGCTCGATCGATGATCGAAGCGAAGTCGGTGGTTTTGGGGAGCGTGCCAAAAGCAACTCCCCAATCCCCACCGAGTCGTGAGCCCAAGAACGCGTCTGCCACTGCAGGGTGTCCGTGCTTGACCAGCAAGGCACCCTGCAGGATCAGCGCCATCCGCTCGACGATCCGGCGTGCCTGCGACTCGTCCACATCGGACAAAGCGAGCTCGTTGATCGCCTTGTCGATCCGCGGGTCGACTCCGCTGACGGTCTCGTAGAACTCCTGCACGGTCTGCGGTTCCTTGTGCATCGCCCGCAGCACGTCCAGCGCGGCGACGTTGCCGGAGCCCTCCCAGATCGACATCAAGGGCGACTCGCGGAACAGCCGGGGCATCCCGCTGTCCTCGATGTAACCGTTGCCGCCCAGGCACTCCAACGCCTCGGCCGCGTGCACCGGCCCGCGCTTGCACACCCAGTACTTGGTGACCGCGAGCCCGAGCCGCGGCCGGTGCTGTGCCAGCCACATCGCCGTCGTCGTGGCCGCCTCGGACTCGACAGCCAGGTCCGCCAGCACGTTCCGCATCGCGGGCTGGTCGATCAGGTACTTCCCGAACGCCTTGCGGTGCGCCGCGTGGTGCGCCGCCTGCCTGAGACCGGCTCGCATGCCCGCCGCACTCCCCAGAACGCAGTCGAGCCTGGTCATGTTGACCATCTCGATGATCGTCCGCACGCCACGGCCTTCTTCGCCGACCCGGTGCGCGAACGCCTCGTCGTACTCGATCTCGGCGGACGCGTTGGACTTGTTGCCCAGCTTGTCCTTGAGCCGCTGCAGGAAGAACCGGTTGCGCGTCCCGTCCGGCAGCACCCGCGGCACGAGGAAGCACGTGAGCCCGCCCGGTGCCTGCGCCAAAGTCAGAAACACGTCCGACATCGGTGCCGACGTGAACCACTTGTGCCCGGTCAACACGTATCCGTCGTCGACCGGCCGTGCGACGGTGGTGTTCGCGCGGACGTCCGACCCGCCCTGCTTCTCGGTCATGGACATGCCGGCGATCAGGCCGCGCTTGGTGAGCGGCGCCTTGAGGCCGAAGTCGTAGTCCCGCATGGTGAGAAGAGGTTCGTAGACCTCGGCCAGTTCCGGCTCGACGCGCAAAGCGGGCACCGCCGCGTACGTCATCGAAATCGGACAGCCGTGGCCCGCCTCCACCTGGGACCACACGTAGAACCTCGCGGCGCGCTCCAGATGGCCACCGTCGACATACGCGTGCAATCCGTGCGAAACAGCCACGTTCATCAGTTCGTGCCACGCAGGGTGGAACTCGACCTCGTCGATCCGGTTCCCGTACCGGTCGTGCGTGCGCAGGACCGGCGGATACGTGTTCGCGAGGCGTCCGCGCTCCTGCCACTCCTCGCTGCCCGCGAGCCTGCCCAGCGAGTGCAGTTCGGCGTCGTCGACCCAGCCGAGCAGCGCAGGGTCGTCCGCGACGTCGTGACCGCTCAGCGGCGGAACCTGGTTGGTCACCTCGTGCGTAGCCATGCCTCGCACGCTACTACTCATCAGTAACTTTCGGCAGACCTCAACGCGGGCTCGACCGCCAGCATCGCCGCGACCAGCGCCTCCGCACCCGAACGCACGTGCTCGTCCGGGTCGTCCGCCAGCGTCCGGCAGGTCGCCACCGCGGCGTCCCGGTCGCGCTCGTACACCCCGAGCACCTCGCACAACGCGTCGTAGACGTGGTCGAGCTGCTCGGCGTCCGCGGCGGTCGCGGTCGCCGCGCTGACCACGGCCAGCGCCCCGGTGTCGCCCTTGCGGAACAGCGCCGCCGCCGTCTCCCGCGTCACGTAGGTGTCCCCGGCGTCGAGCACGAGTTCCAGCAACACCGCCCGTGCGGCCGGCACGTCGGTGAAGGACGCCAGGCCGTGGCCCGCGTCGGCCCGGTCGTGCCAGCGCGGGCTGCGGGCCAGGTCGATCAACGCCGTCACGGCTGCTTGGCGCACGTCTGTCATGCCCGCGATCGTGCCTCATCGCCTGGAACCGGTTCCCGTCCCGGTACCTGCGGGTGAATCGCCCGCAACGGTCGAAACGCCCCGGGCACGGCGCGTGGCGGCGGGGAAGATCGCTGGCCCATTCGGGCTTTTGGGCGTGCCAACGGCGCTGACGAGGAATAACGTCGTTCTGGTGAGTGACCATGGGCACAGCACGGCCGTTGCTGCGTTGACCGCGCAGTACGCCGCGATGCGCGAAGGTGCGCCGGTGCGGCTCGCGAAGAAGACGTCGAACCTGTTCCGGTTCCGCGCCGAGCAGTCGGGCGGGTTGGACGTCGGCAGGTTCGACCGGGTGCTGGCGGTGGACCCGGTCGGACGCACTGCGCAGGTGCAGGGCATGACCACCTACGAGAACCTCGTCGCCGCGACGCTGCGCCACGGCCTGATGCCGCTGGTCGTTCCGCAGCTCAAGACCATCACGATCGGCGGCGCGGTGGCGGGACTCGGCATCGAGTCCACGTCCTTCCGCAACGGGCTGCCGCACGAGTCCGTGCGGGAGCTGGAGATCCTCACCGGTGACGGCGAAGTCGTGGTCGCCAAGCCGGACGACGACCTGTTCCGCGCGTTCCCCAACTCCTACGGGACCTTGGGTTACGCGCTGCGGCTGGAGATCGAGCTGGAACCGGTGCGCCAGTACGTCCGGTTGCGACACGTGCCGTTCGGCTCTTTCGCCGAATGTGCCGCTGTCATCGAGGAAGTGTGTTCGGACGGTTCGGCGGACTTCGTCGACGGCACGGTGTTCTCGCGTGGCGAGATGTACCTGACGTTGGGGCACTACGCCGACATCGCGCCGTACACGTCCGACTACACCGGCAACCAGATCTACTACCGGTCCATCCAGAAACGCCGCACGGACCACCTCACGATCCACGACTACCTGTGGCGCTGGGACACCGACTGGTTCTGGTGCTCGAGGGCGTTCGGCGCGCAGAACCCGGTCGTCCGTCGCATGTGGCCCAAGCGCTACCTGCGTTCGGACGTGTACCGCAAGCTCGTGGCCAAGCACCGGCAGTTGAGGCCGCGGGTCGACGTCGAGCCGGTGATCCAGGACGTGGAGATCCCGGTGGGAGCGCTGCCGGACTTCCTCGACTTCTTCGACCGCGAGATCGGCATCTCGCCGGTGTGGCTGTGCCCGGTTCGCCTGCGCGACACCACGGGCTGGCCGCTGTACCCGATGGACGCCGACACGTTGTACGTCAACGTCGGGTTCTGGTCGGAGGTCCCGGTGCGGCCGGGCGAGAAGATGGGTGACCGCAACCGGCTGATCGAGCGCGAGGTGGCGCGGCTGGGTGGCCACAAGTCGCTGTACTCGGACTCCTACTACGAGGAGGACGAGTTCTGGCGGCACTACAACGGTTCGCACTACCGGTCCGTGAAGAGCCGGTACGACCAGACGAACCGCCTGCCTGATCTGTACGCCAAGTGTGTCAGGGGACGATGAATGCGGTTGGCCTCCATTTTCCAGCGCATCACGGGTGGCGGCGACGTTCGCTTCCAGGCCTACGACGGCAGTTCCGCCGGCCCTTCGTCAGCGCCGGTGTCCATCGACATCAAAACACCGGAAGCCTTGTCCTACCTGGCTTCCGCGCCCGGTGAGCTCGGCCTGGCCCGTGCCTACGTGACGGGTCAGCTGGAGATCCTCGGCGACGTGCACGCCGGTCTCTCGCAGCTCTCCGACTTCTCGTTGCGGCACCTCCCGGTGTTCCAGCGGCTGGAGCTGCTGCGCTTCCTGGGCCGGATCCGGTTGTCGCACAAGGTGAGTCCTCCACCCCAGGAGGCCCGCCTGCACGGCCTGCGCCACTCGAAGGCGCGCGACTCGCAGGCCATCGCGCACCACTACGACGTCTCGAACCAGTTCTACGAGTGGATCCTCGGCCCCTCGATGGCCTACACCTGCGCTGTCTACCCTTCCGCCGAGTCCACTTTGGAGGAAGCCCAGTTCGAGAAGCACGACCTGGTGGCGCGCAAGCTGGGCCTGCGCTCCGGCATGAGACTGCTGGACGTCGGCTGCGGCTGGGGCGGCATGGTCATGCACGCGGCCCGCGAGTACGGGGTGCGCGCGATCGGCGTCACGTTGTCTCGCAACCAGGCCGAGTGGGCGCAGAAGGCGATCGTCGAGGCGGGGTTGTCGGACCTGGCCGAGGTGCGCCACCTCGACTACCGCGACGTGCGCGAGACCGGGTTCGACGCGGTGTCGTCCATCGGCCTGACCGAGCACATCGGCAAGGCGCAGCTGCCCGCGTACTTCAAGTCGTTGTACCGCAAGCTGAAGCCCGGCGGCCGGTTGCTCAACCACTGCATCACCCGCCCCAACAACAAGGAACGCGCCCTGTCCGGGCCGTTCATCAACCGGTACGTGTTCCCGGACGGCGAGCTCGTCGGGCCCGGCCACATCGTGTCGCAGATGCACGACGTCGGGTTCGAGGTGCGGCACGAGGAGAACATCCGCGAGCACTACGCGCTGACGCTCGCGGCGTGGGGCCGGAATTTGGATTCGCACTGGGAAGAGGCTGTCGAGGAGGTAGGGGAGGCGCGGGCTCGGGTGTGGCGGCTGTACCTCGCGGCGTCGCGGCTCGGGTTCGACCGCAACAACATCCAGCTGCACCAGGTGCTCGGGGTGAAGCTGGACGGGACGGAGTCGCACATGCCGTTGCGTCCGACCTGGCTGTCCTGACGGAGGGCGGGCGGCTCGTCGCCGCCCGCCTCGCACTCACGGTGCCGGCACGGGGAACGCCACCGGGCTGCGCCGCCCGTTCACCCCGATCGCCCGCACCCCGAAGAACACGTTGTCCTTCGACAGGTTCACGGTGTGCGCGCCGACCGGCCCGAGCGGGATCCGGTGCGTCCAGTCCGCCGCCTCGGTGGGCCGCCACACCACCTCGTACCCGGCAGCGGCGGGATCCACGTCCCACACCAGGTCCGTCTCGTTCGTGAGCCGGTTGGTGCGGATGCGGACGTTGCGCGGCGTGCCCGGAGCGGTCGCGAGGGACCACATCACGGCGGCGTTCACGCGCGCGACCCGTTGCACGTAGCCGAAGTCGCAGAACTCGGGCAGGTCGCCGTACTGCACGCCGTTCTCGACGCGGACGTTCTGGTGCTGGTGCGCGTAGTCCTCGTGCGGCTCGGTGAACCGCGCCGCCGGGAAGCCCTTCTCCAGGAACGGGATGTGGTCGCCGCCGCGCAGGTAGCGGTCGCGCCGGTAGATCACCTCCACGGTCAGGCCGGTGCCCGCGAGGTCGGAGACGAACCGGGCCAGCTGCCGCGACGGCGAGTCGTTCTCGCCGCCGACCGAGCGCCGGATCGCCGCCTGCTCCGGGGTTTCCGAGGTGGGCACGCCTTCCGCGAACAACCGGACCACGCCAACCGAAGCAGGGTCGGCGCCGACGATGTCGTTGGTGAACATGCCCTGCACGCCGGTCAGCGTCGACGCCAGGTGCGCCGCGCCGAACAGGCCCTGCTCCTCACCGGCCACCGCGGCGAAGATGATCGTCGCGTCCACCTCGCGTGTGGCCAGGACCCGCGCGATCTCCATGACCGCCGCGACCCCGGACGCGTCGTCGTCGGCGCCCGGTGCGTCGCTCACCGCGTCGTTCGGATCGGAAGCTCGGGAGTCGTAGTGGCCTGAGACCACGTAGATGCGGGACGGGTCCTTGGAACCGCGCAAAGTGGCCAGGACGTTGGTGATGGTCGTGGCAACCGGGACGCGCGGCGGGGTCGGCGGCTGCACGAACGACTGCAACGAGACGGACAGCTTGCCGGGGTATGAGCCAAGTTCGCGGAAGATCCAGTCCCGCGCGGCCCCGATGCCGCGCACGGGGTCGGTCTGGCTGGACAGGGTGTGGCGGGTGCCGAACGAGACCAGCTTGCGCACGGTCGCCTCGATCCGCCGCTGGTCGATCTCACCCAGAACTCGCCGCAGCTCGCGGTCGGGTTGCTGGGGAGTCGTGGGACGGCCGGGGCCGGTGGGCCAAGCAGACGGAGAGGACGCGTTGGCAGGGATAACGGCCGTGACCGCGGGGCTCAGAGCCGCCGCGGTCATGAACTGTCGTCGACTGGGCATCACTTCGGTCTAGACCTGAAGCGCACGCCCGCACAAGGGGCTAGCTGAGCTGGTCCACGATCTGCTTGGCCTGGTTCGACGGGATCGCGAACCCGATGCCGACACTGCCGGCCTCACCGCTGCTCGACGCCGGCGAGTAGATCGCCGAGTTGATGCCGATGAGCTCACCCGCGGCGTTCACCAGCGCGCCACCGGAGTTGCCGGGGTTGATCGACGCGTCGGTCTGGATCGCCTGGTACGTAACGGGTTGCGAGCGGCGCGTCTCACCGGGCACGGTCACCTTGCGGTCCAGCGCGGAGACGATGCCGGTGGTCACGGTGCCCTGCAGGCCCGACGGCGAGCCGATCGCCATCACCGCGTCGCCGACCTTGACGTTGTCCGAGTTCGCCCACTTGATCGGCGTCAGGCCGGACACGCCGGAAGCCTGCAGCACGGCCAGGTCGGAGGTCGGGTCCGTGGAGACGACCTTGGCCTGCACGGTGCGGCCGTCGTTCAGCGTCACGGTCACCTGGCCGCCGGCGGAGGCGACGACGTGGTTGTTGGTGAGGATCTTGCCGTCCGACGAGAGGATCACGCCGGAGCCGAGGCCGTTGCCGACGTTCACCTGCACCACCGAGGGCAGCACGGTGGACGCGACCGCCGACCAGTCCGTTGTGGACGTGTTCGAGATCGTCTGCGCCGACACGGAAGAAGAGGTCGAAGGAGTGTCGGGTGACGCGATGACCGCGCCGGTCACACCTCCGAAGAGCCCCGCGACGAGTGCCGCCGCGGTGAGCATCGGGGCCGTGCGGCGCCAGAACTTCGGCGCCGGGGTAACGGCGGGCTGCGGTTCCACCAGTGACCCGCTCATCGCGGGGAAGCTCTGCTCGGTCATGCCAACAACGATGGACCGCCATCATGTGAGCAACCTGTGCGCAAACCCGTGCAAACTCTAATAAGAACTAACTGAGAAGAAGCGAAGAGACGTCTGAGGCCAGCAACGGCGGCCCGAAATGCGAGCCCTGTCCACCCGTCACGCCCAACGCGGCAAGCCGCGCGGCCTCGGCATCAGTGCGCACATCCTCGGCGTACAACGGCAGTCGCAAGATCGACGCCCACTGCAGCAGTGCGACCGACGCGCTCTCGTCCACGCGGTTCGCACCGGAATCCAGGCCGTGCACCACGGTTCCGGTGAACTTCACGCCGCTCAACGGCAGCAGCCGCAACCGGTCGACCCCGACGTTGCCGCCGTTCATCTGGTCCAGCACCAGGCCGACACCTCGCTCGGCCAGGATCGTCAGCTCTTCCATCTGCTCGTCGTTCAGCAACGCCGGCAGGTGCTCGTTCAGCTCGAAGCGCAGGAGCGTGGCCGGCAACCCCGTCCGGTCCAGCACGCGCGAGACCTCGGCGACGAGCTCGGGCTCCTGGCACAACCGCGGCGGCAGGTCGATCGAGAGAACCGGCATCGAAGACCCCAGTACCGAGTACCAGGACGCGGCCTGCGCGCACGCTTCGGAAAGAGCCCAGTGCACGAGCCGCACGATCATGCCGTTGGCGGAGGACTGGTTCATGAACATGTCCGGGCACAGCACCCCGCGTTCCGGGTGGTTCCAGACGATCTTCGCTTCGAGCGCGAGCACCGAACCGTCGGCGAGCGAGTAGACCGGCAGGTAGTCGACCCGGAACTGACCCTCCTCCAGCGCACCGGGGATCGACGCGGCCAGCGCGTATCTCTCCTTGTCTCGCACATCGCGATCGCGGTCGTACAGCGCCCACTGCGCCTTGCCGTCGCGCTTCGCCCAGCCCACGGTGACGTCGGCCGCGCGCAGCAGGTCCACCGCGTCGCCGCCCCGAGCCGCCCGCACCACGATGCCGACGGACGTCGTCACGCCCACCCCGTGCCCGCCGATCCAGATCGGCTCCTCCAGTCGCGCGGTGAACTCCTCGACCAGCGCGATCACGCCCAGCACGTCGTGCGGGTCCTTGATCAGCACGCCGAACTCGTCCTCGCCGATGCGCGCGACCTTGCCGACCTCCTCGGTGAACACCGCGCGCAGGTGTGTGGCGACCTGCATCAGCACCCGGTTGCCGGTTTCGTGGCCGAACGCGTCGTTCACCCCTCGGAACCCGTCGATGTCGACCTGCACCAGCGCCAGCGCCTCCGGACCCTTGGTGCCGACCGCGCCCTCCAGCCAGCCGAGGAACTGGGCGCGGTTCGGCAGGCCGGTCTGCATGTCGTTGAGACTCTGCCGCACGAGCTGCGTCTGCAGAGCCCGCATCTCGTTCATGTTCTCGATCATCGTCACGAAGTACGGCGGCGCGTCGTCGTCCTCGTGCACCAGCGAGATCGCCATGTGCGTCTGGATCGTCTCGCCGTCGCTGCGGATCATCCGCTTCTCGACCCTGATGTGGTCGAGCTCGGTCTCGACCAGCGTCTGACCGATCTCCCGCAGCGAGTCGCGGTCGTCGGGGTGCACGAGCTCGCGGCCGAGCATCTTGCGCATGTCCTCGCGCTTGTGGTCGAGCATCGTCAGCAACGCCTCGTTGACGTCGATGATCTTGCCCTCGAGGTCGCACACCACGATCGGGAACGCCGAGCTCTGGAAGATCGCCCGGAACTTCGCCTCGCTCGCCCGGACGGCGCTTTCCGCCCTGCGCATCGTGTTGATCGCGGCGGTGCGGCTGATCTCCTGCTGGTCGAGCGTGCGGTCGCGCAGCCCCTCCGCGTACCCGGCGGCGAGCGCGGCCACCTGCGTCGGCGTGACCAGCCCCTGCTCACCGAGGTACGTGAGCGACTGCTCCAGCGTGGTCGAGGAGATGAAGTCGTGCTCCACCATCGAGCGGCCGATCCGCCGGGCCTCGTCGACCCCACCACCGAGCAACTGATCGACGTAGCCGCCGAGCAGTTCCTCGAGTTTCTCGCGGGTGAGGCCCGCGAGGAGAGTGGGAGAGATCGCTGCCGCCCAGTGGACGGCGCGCTCTCGGCTGTCGACCATGTTCATTCAGCTCTGGTGGCCATTCGTGGGGACCGGTGTGATCTGCTGATCGATCGTCGGACGCCAATCGATACGCCTCGCAACCCACTTCCGCCAGATTCGGTCGAACGGGTGACAGCCCCGCGCGGTACCACCACCGGGTGTGGGTCCAACGAAACAGCTTACTGATCACGACTGGCCTGTCCAACCGAACCCCGAAACCCGGTCGGGAATGGGTCGATCGGCCACGAATTCACTCGTTTGAACTAATCAATGGCCTTCCTGAAGGCGAGCGGACCTATTGAGAGTGGGTCCGCGTCGACGTCGAACAACGGCGTGTAGCCGGTCGCGAGGTACAGCGCTTTCGCCTCGGGCTGCCTCGGCCCGGTGGTGAGGTAGACCTGGCGGTAGCCGAACGCCCGCGCCTCCTTCTCCAACTCCTCGACGACCCGTCGTGCCAGGCCTTTCCGCCGGTGTTGTGAGTGCGTCCAGATCCGCTTCAGCTCGGCCGTCTCCTCGTCGTACCGCTTGAACGCGCCGCCCGCGACGGCCTCCCCGGCTTCTACGAGCAGCAGGAACTGTCCGTGCGGCGGTTCGAAGACGTCCGCCGGTCGTTGCATCTCCTCGGCGCCTCGCGGGCCGTAGCGAGACGTGTACTCGTACGTCAGCTCGGCGACGAGCCGCGCCGCGTCCGGATCCGACTGCCGGACGCGGCGCACTTCGAGAGTGGTCATGCGGCCTTGGCCCGGTCCCGCTTCGCGACCTCTTCGCGCACCAGCGGAATCACGTACCGGCCGAAGTCGATCGCGTCGTCCAGCAGGTCGTATCCGCGCGCGGACAGGATGTCCACGCCGAGGTCGTAGTAGTCCAGCAACGCCTGCGCGACGGTCTCCGGCGTGCCGACCAGCGCGTTGGAGTTGCCCGCACCGCCGGTCGCTTTCGCGGTGGGCGTCCACAATGCACGGTCGAATCGTTCACCGCGTTCCGCGACGGCCAGAAGTCGTTGCGAGCCGGTGTTCTCCGGATTGGTCAGCGAATGCCGTCGGCTCAACGGCCCGTTCGCTTTCCGCGCCTCGATCCGCTCGACCGTGCGATACGCCTTCTCCCACGCCAGTTCCTCGGTCGGCGCGATGATCGGCCGGAACGCGACCTGGATCCGCGGCACGTCCTTGCGTCCCGCTTCCTTCGCCGCCTGCTTCACCGACTCGATCTGCTGAGCGGTTTCGGCCAAAGGCTCTCCCCACAGGCAGAAGATGTCCGCTTCCGCACCACCTGCGGCGTACGCGGCAGGGGAGGATCCGCCGAACGACACACCCGGACGTGGTTGCTGGACAGGGAAAACGTCGCTCACGAAGTCCGCGAACTGGTAGTGCTCGCCGTCGTGGTCGAACGCCTCGCGGCTGATCCACGCCTTCTTGACGATCTGGATGTACTCGCGGGTGCGGCTGTAGCGCTGGTCCTTCGTCAGGTAGTCGCCCTCGCGCTGCTGCTCGTGGTCGGTGCCGCCGGTGATGAAGTGCACCGTGAGCCGGCCGTCGCTGATCTGGTCCAGCGTGGCGAACGTCTTGGCGGCGAACGTCGGGTACGAGACGTTCGGCCGGTGCGCCAGCAGGATCTGCAGCTTGTCGAGCTTCGACGCGAGATAGGCCGCCGCTGACGCGGGTTCCGGCGCGCCCGACCCGTACGCGAACAGCACGCGGTCCCACCCGTGCTCCTCGTGCGCCCGAGCGAGCCTGATCGTGTAGTCCTTGTCGAACGCCCCACCCGAACGCGGCGTCGTCTCCGACCCGTTGTTCGTGGCGGCGATCCCGAGAAACTCGACTGGCATGGCCTGATCCCCAGAGTTGGTGGTGATTTCCGGCTTGCGTTGAGGGAGACGCTCTTCGAGTGCACACCTGGCCGCGCGCTCGTCGCAACGGTGTCCACAGAGCGGGATTTGGTTGCACACGCGGGGTACTGTGGTGGTGTTCGCGTTGAGGGGCGCGGCTCGTTTCTCGTTGCCCTCCAACGGAAAGACGCGCATGCGCTCACTCGTGATCATCGGCGGCGGACCTCGTGCCGCCGGCCTGCTCGAACGCATTGCCGCCCAATCGCCGACACTCGACCTGACCGTGCACGTCATCGACCCCTACCCGCCCGGTGCGGGCCGGGTGTGGCGGCACGCGCAGTCTCCGTTGCTGCGCATGAACTCCATGGCCGAGGACGTGACGGTCTTCACGGATTCGTCGTTTGACGGCGATGGCCCGATTCGCCCCGGTCCGTCGCTCTCGGAGTGGTGTGACGTGGACCCGACCTCCTTCCCGTCGCGTCAGGTGCAGAGCGGGTATCTGGAGTGGTTTTTCGACCACGTAAGGAAATCTCTGCCTCCGAACATCTCTGTGACCGTGCATCCGGCTCGGGCGTTGAAGGTCGTCGGCAACTGGGTGTGGCTGGACAGCGGGGAGTCGCTGCGGGCTGACGTGTTGGTTCTCGCTTTGGGCCACCTCGACGCCGAACCCGAACCCGAGCACCGCAAACTCGCCGAGCACGCCTCGGAGCACGGCCTGGTCTACGTGCCGCCGCTGTACTCCGCTGACGCTGATCTGTCGGAGGTCGCGGGAGACGTTGTGCTGCGCGGGTTCGGGCTCGCGTTCATCGACCTGATGGTGTTGCTGACCGAGGGGCGTGGCGGCAGGTACGTGCGCTCTTCGGGGGATCTGGAGTACCTCCCGTCCGGTGCCGAGCCGACGATCTACGTCGGCTCGCGGCGGGGCGTTCCGTACCACTCGAAGACCAGCTATCGCCTGCAGGGCAAGAGGCCTGCGTTGCCGCGTTTCTTCACCGGCCCCAAGCCGTTCAGCGCCGAGGTTTGGCCGCTGATGGCCAAGGAGATCGCGTGGGGCTACTACCACGAGCTGTTCACCGGCCATCCCGGGCTGGTGCGCCTGCCGTTCGCGGAGTTCGAGGCGGCTTTCGCCGAGTTGCCCTGGTACAGCGACGAAATGCGCGCTCTGGAAGCCCGTGCGGTGCCCGACCCGGCTGACCGCATCGACTTCGAGAAGCTCGACCGCCCGCTCGAAGGCCTGACCTTCGCGTCGGCGGAGGACTTCCAGGAGTACCTGCGGTCTTACGTCGGGGCGGATGTGGCCCGTCGCTCAGATCCACGGCACAGCGCCGATCTGGGCGCTTTCCTGGCGCTGCTGTCGGTGTACGGGCAGCTGGGTGCTTCCGACGGCTGGTGGCACGGCTACTTCAGCTACCTGGCGTCCGGCCCGCCCCCGGACCGGCTGGAGGAGCTGCTGGCGTTGTCGCGTGCGGGAATCGTGCGTTTCCTCGGCGCGGACATGTGGGTGGAGGCCGTGGACGGGGCGTTCCTGGCCGGGAGCGCGACCACGCCGGAAGTGGTGCGCGCCAACGGTCTGGTCGAGGCCCGGCTGCCCACCCACAGCCTGTCCCGGACCGCGGATCCGGTGTTGAAGTCGTTGCGCGCGACCGGCGACATCGCGGAGGACCCGACCGGCTTGGTCAAGGTCTCCGCTGATGGCCGACTGATCAACGACCGCGGTGTGGAGGACCCGGTGAGATTCGCTGTCGGCCCCTACACGACGGGCAAGTCCTTCGCGGCGTTCGCCCGGCCCAACACGAACGCCCCGGCGTTCCGGCAGAACGACGTGGTGGCGCGGGCGATCCTGCGGACTTTAGGCGACTGAGGTGTAGCGCCCCTGGTGCCGAACCAGGGGCGCGGCGATGTCGGAGTGCGTGATGTCCAACGGCTCGCCGACGAGCGCGATGTGGTCGCCCACTGCGATCCGGCGCGCGGTCCGGCACCGCAACCGCACCGGCGCGTCCAGCAGCCACGGCACGCCGTCGTCGTCGTGCTGCCAGCGGGTTTCGGCGCCGAACCGGTCGACGTTCTTGGTCGCGAACAGGTCCGCGAGCGGAGTCTGCGCGGCGTCCAGCAGGTGCACGGCGAACAGCGGAGCGGTTCGCAGCACGGGCCACACCGAAGCGCCTTCGCCGATCCACACGACGACGAGAGGAGGTTCGAACGAGACCGAGGTGAACGAGCTGACCGTCGTTCCCACCGGACCGTCGGGGCCCGTGGCGGTGACGATCGTGACGGCCTGGGCGTGGTGCTTCAACGCGTCGCGCAGCTGTTCCTTCATCGCAGCACCTTCAGGGCTTCGAGGTCGAAGTCGGTGACGTCGGCGGGCAGCGCGGACTCGTTGAGGAAGAAGGCTTGCGGCACCAAGGCGCCCAGTTCGGCCAGCACCGGTCGCAGGTGCACCTCGACGGCCAGCGCGTGCTTGTCCGCGGCGGCGATCTGCAGCGGCACGACGATCTTGCCGCGCAACCACCCCGACGGCGCCTGGTCCAGCACGGCTTTCAGCAGCCCGGTGTACGCGGCCTTGTACGTCGGAGTGGCGACCACCAGCACGTCGGCCTGGCCCAACGTCTCCAGCGCTGCCTTGATCGTGTCCGGCGACGTGAACACCGCGGGCGCCAGTTCCGCCGCGTCCACCACAGGTCCCTCGACGGGCACGCCGAACGTCGAGGCCAGAGCCTCGCGCAGGGCCAGGGCCGCCTGCAGAGTGCGCGAGGCGGGCCGCGGGTTGCCGACCAGAACACCGATCTGCGTCATGCCTCCAGCACAGCCGCAAGCCGGAAGACCGTCAACCCGCGTCCACCACGCGAGATCAGAGCAAAATCTCTTTCGCGACCCACGAGTTGATGGCATCGACCCGTGCGTAGATCGCCGGCGTGTTCGGCCGCGCGCAGCCGTCGCCCTTCGACACCAGACCGATCAGCTTGCCGCCCGCGACGAACGGCCCGCCCGAGTCACCGTTGCACGCGTCGATGCCGCCCTTCATCACGGCGGCGCACATCATCGAGCGGTTCTCGTAGAAGTCGTTGCCGGCGCCGTCGTCGCCCCAGTACACGCGACAGGTCTCGTCCTCGAGGATCGGGATCGAGGCCTTCATCAGGTAACCGTTGGTGCTGCCGCCTTCTTTCACCGCGCCCCAGCCCATCACGGTGGCGGACTTGCCCGGCGCGTACAGGTGCCGGTCGGCCGCACCGGCCATCTTGATCGGCTTCTGCTTCAGCGAGCGGTCGAGCGTGAGCACCGCCGAGTCGAAGGAGATGCCGTCGTACTTGGGGTTGATGACGATCTTGGTGAGCTTCGCGACCACGCCTTCGTCGACGCTGTGCACGTTCTCGCGCCCTGCCACGACCACGCGCTTGTTCAACGGGATCGGCTTCGGCCCGGTCACGCCCTCGTCGACGCAGTGCGCGGCGGTGAGGATCTTGGTCGGTGCGACGACCACACCGGTGCAGCGGGGATCGCGCGTGTCGGCAGTGGGGGCCAGGTACACCGCGAACGGGTTGTCCTTTATGGACGCTCGCGTGCCGCCGACCACCTGGGCGGACGGATCCGCGACCGCCGTGCCCGCCAGCAGTGTGAGCAGGACAGCCGCGATTCCACCTCGTAAAAGCATTCGCCGTTCCTTCCGCGGGGAACTTCGTTACGCGGCAAGGAACGGCGAATGTTTCGTCTCAGTTCGGCTGTGTAACTTAGGAGACCGCCTCGGCCGCGGCACGACCGGCGACCCGTCCGGAGAACAGGCAGCCGCCGAGGAAAGTTCCTTCCAGCGCACGGTATCCGTGCACGCCACCACCACCGAAGCCTGCGGCCTCACCGGCGGCGTAGAGCCCCGGCAGCACCTCGCCGGACCCGTCGAGAACGCGCGACGACAGGTCGGTGTGCAGGCCTCCCAACGTCTTCCGCGTGATCACCGAGAGCCTCACCGCGATCAGCGGGCCGGCCTTCGGGTCCAGCAGCCGGTGCGGCTCGACGACGCGGATCAGCTTGTCCGTCAGGAAGTGCCGGGACGCGCGGATCGCGTTGACCTGCATGTCCTTGCCCAGTCCGGAAGTCACCTGCCGGTCGCGCTCGACGATGATCTTCTCCAGCGCGGCGGCATCGATGCGCGAGTCGCCGGTCAGCGCGTTCATGCCGCGCGCCAGGTCCGCGACGGTCCCGGCCTGGATGAACTCCTTGGACTTCTGCGCGAACGCCTCGACCGGAGCCACCGCACCCGGCAACGCCCGCTTGAGCACGGCCTTCGTGTCCTTGCCGGTCAGGTCCGGGTTCTGCTCGGAGCCCGACAGCGCGAACTCCTTGCCGATGATCTTCTTGTTGAGCACGAACCACGAGTGCTCGTGGCCGTGCGTCGTGATGTGCTGCAACGACCCCAGCGCGTCGAAACCGGGGAACAGCGGGATCGGCAACCGGTTGCCGTCCGCGTCGAGCCACAGCGGCGACGGGCCCGGCAGGATGCGGATGCCGTGCTTGCCCCACACGGGTGCGTAGTTCGCGATGCCCTCGGGGTAGTGCCACATGCGGTCGGCGTTGATGATCGACGCGCCGGCCTTCTGCGCGACCTCCATCATGTGCCCGTCCACGAAGTCCGGCACACCGGACAGCATGAACTTCGGCGGGGTGCCCATCCGCTCCGGCCAGTTCTTGCGCACCAGGTCGTGGTTGCCGCCGATGCCGCCGGACGTGACGATCACGGCTTGAGCTGAGAGCTGGAAGTCGCCCACGACCGTGCGCGAGCTGGGTTCCGCGCGGCCGACCGACGACGGCTCCAGCACGTCACCGGACACGCCGTCGCACACGCCGTTGGTGACGTTGATGCCGGTGACCTTGTGGCGGAACTTCAGCGTGACGAGGCCCTTCGCCACGCCCTCGCGCACCCGCCGCTCGAACGGCTCGACCACGCCCGGCCCGGTGCCCCAGGTGACGTGGAAGCGCGGCACCGAGTTGCCGTGCCCGTTGGAGAGATAACCGCCGCGCTCGGCCCACTGCACGAACGGGAACCAGCGCACGCCCATGTTGTGGAGCCAGCTGCGCTTCTCGCCGCTCGCGAAGTCCACATAGGCCTGCGCCCACAGCCGGGGCCAGTGGTCGCTGTCCCTGTCGAACTGCGCCGAGCCCATCCAGTCCTGCAGGGCCAGGTCGTGCGAGTCTTTGACCCGAAGCCTGCGCTGCTCGGGGGTGTCCACGAGGAACAACCCGCCGAACGACCACCAGGCCTGGCCGCCGAGGGTCGCTTCCGGCTCCTGGTCCAGGAGGATGACCTTGCGGCCCGCGTCCGCGAGCTCTGCGGTCGCGACGAGACCTGCGAGGCCCGCGCCGACGACGATGACATCCGCGTCATGTGCCATCGGGCGAGCATAGATCCACCGCAGATCACGCACGAGACCTGAGTCATTTTCATATCTGGGGAGTTGAGTGATCGATGAGCTTTCGACCAGCCTCTGAGGTGGGTTTCAGCACCAAGACCACCCGTTTCGTCGCGCCGGGGTCGGTGACGAACGGCGAGTTCGGCCTGTTCGAGTGGCGGATGGAGGCCCGCGCGGCCGGAGCCCGCCCGCACTTCCACAAGACGTTCTCCGAGTCGTTCTACGTGCTCGAAGGCGAGATCACGCTGTTCGACGGCGACGAGTGGATCCGCGGCGGCGAGGGCGACTTCCTGTACGTGCCGCCGAACCGGCCGCACGCGTTCCGCAACGACAGCGACGCGCCCGTCCGCATGCTGATCCTGTTCTCGCCCGGCATCGCGCGCGAGAACTTCTTCCTGGAGGTGGGGGAGGCGAAGGGCCTGGACCCGGAGGCGCTGGCGGCCTTCTACGCGCGGCACGACCAGTACAACCTGTAGGGATGCCGTCGACCGCCACTACCGGTGAGGGGGGAGTTCCGGAGTGCCGGCCGACGGCGGGTTGACCGCGGCGCGAGCACGCGACGCCTGCGGAAGGACTTTTCCAGCCTGGGGGTGCCGGATCGTCCTGGCGAGCAGCTCGAGCGCCCGCGGCCAACCACATTGTTGAACGTACAACCGGACCGCTGTGTTCCGGTCGGTTTTGACTGTGACGGGACTCAATTCCTTCAGCTCGTCTTCAGGTTCGAAGCGGACCGAACGCTCGCCGTGGTCACGCGCTCACGAAAGGTCGTTGAGCTTGCGCTCAGCGGCCTTCCGAGCCTTCTCGGCACCTTGGGTGACCCGCTTGGCGTCCTCCAGCCGTTCGGCCGCCCGGTCGAACGCCCGCTGCGCCGCCAGCTGGTCGGCCTGAGCCTCACCGACCGCCTGCTCCGCCTCGTCCAACGCCTGCTGCGCCTCGGCCCGCTTGCGCTCCTGCCGCTCCTTGCGCTTGCGGGCCAGCGCGTCCTCACCGTCTGTCGCCGGCTCTGCGACGGGCAACGCGAACCCGAACCCGGAGTACTCGAGCGACTTCGTGAGGTGCCCGCCCCGCACCTGCTCGGCGGACTCGGGATCGGCCATCGCGGCCGTCAGCGTGTTGCGCACCTGCGTGACGGCGTCGTCCGCGAGCGGCCCGGTCAGCTCCAGCGTGCGGTAGACCAGCGCCTCCAGCAGCTCCTTGCGCTTGCGCCCGAGCTCTCGCATCGTCAGCTGCGCCGTGGAGAGCCCCAGCGCCTCCTCCAGGCCCTCCGGGGCGTCGCGGACCAGCCTGTTGACCGCCCACGCGCCCACGGTCGGCTTGCGCAGGTCGGCGATGGCCTTCGCGAGGTCCTTGTCCTCGACCTGCTTGGCGGCGGCGTTGCGGGCCGCGGTGAACTCCTTCGGGGTCAGCCCGTAGAGCTCGTCGGCGACCAGCTTGAGGTCCATGCGCGCAAGGTAGCGCCTGATCAGCCTTCAGTCCTGCCGAATCGCCTCAAGCGCCGTGCGGGTCAGCACTGTCGTCTGGTGATCCGCTCCGAGCACCTTGGTTGCGATCGCGTGGGTTTCCTCCAGCACTTGCCTGGCCCTGTCGTACTGCCCGTGTGTGAGGAGAGTGATCCCAAGTCTGCTCGCGCTCACGATGCTGAGTGGGTGATCAGGTCCGACCAATCTCAGATACGCATCCCGCACATGCTCATAGAACCTTTGCGCTTCGTCGGAACGGCCTACGGCGTTGTACGCATCGGCGAGTGCGACCTTCAGTTCGAGCGTGCCTCCGGATTCGACGTCTGCCTTGCCCCGTAGACCTCGTTCCAGAACAGCGATCGCGTCTTCTGGTTGTCCGGCTGCGAGGTAGGCGCGCGCAAGCACTCTCACCACGTTGAGTGTTGAGTCTTCTCGCCATGGTTCGAGCACCGCGATGGCGTCTTCCGCTCGCCCAAGCTGTCGATGGTTGCTGCTCAGCAGGGTCGCTGCGGTAAGCGTGTTGGGATGCTCGACGCCGAACTCCTCCCGCAACCTTGCCAAGTCCTTTTCCAGCAGGTCTGTGAAGTCTTCTGTGCGGGTACTCAGCATCACCTGGGCGATGATCTGCCTGGCGAGGACGGGAAACAGGTGCTTCTCTCCGAGTCGCGTGACGGCTTCCGCACGGATTTCCTTCGCGATCAGGTCGGCCCTAGCGAGGTCGGCGGTTCTCATGAGGAAGTTGCTCGCCCACAGCCGAAGCCTCAGCACTACCTCGACCGACGGTAGCCTGGTGGTGGGGGTGATGTTGGTGGCCAGGGCCTCGACTTGCCGGACCAACTCCTGGCCGAAGTGGCGGTAGGTCCAGGGGTCGCCTTCGATCTGGGCGCGTTGAGAGAGCAGGAGTGCCGCACCAGTCAATGCACACTGGTCTGCTGCCCGGTCGCGGATCACCCGCTGCACCAACCGATGCATGAGCACGGACGAGTCACCCGCGAGCTCCACCAGCGACGCCTCATGCAGCCGCACCAGCTCGTCGTCGGCGTTGCCGCCCAACACCTGCCGCGAGACACCCTCCGGTGACAGCACTGACAGCACTTCCAGGAGTTCGCTGCCTTGGAATGGTTCTAACGCCATCAGGATCGCGGTCGCCGCGCCGAGCGGATATGGATCCCCGTCCCGTCGGATGAGCGTTTTCTCCGCCGGGAACTTCCGGAAGTTCTCCAGGTACTTCGCGTAGTCCCAGCGTGCGGCCTTGATCCGCGCCGCCGCCTGCGCGAGCGCCAACGGCAGGTAACCGACCTCGGCAGCGAGCTCAGCGGCAAGAGGGTCGTCGCGCCCGGTGGCTTCGCGCAGGAACTCGAGTGCGGTTTCCGGCGAGAACACCTCGACGGGCACCTCAGAGCCGACCTGCGACCCGCGCGAGGTACTGGTGATCACCACCTGCGCAGGCCCCGCGGACGGCAGGTACGGCCTGACCGCGTCCAGCGACACCACGTTGTCGAACACCAGCAACGCGGGCCCCGAACGGGTCTGCAGGTGGTTGCGCACTCGAACAGCAGTGACGTCGGCGCTGTCCTCCGGCCGGTACAACCCCAACCGATCAGCCAGCTCCGCCAGCCCTGCCTTGATCTGGTCAGCGGTCTCGGCGCCGATCCACGCCACCAGCCACCCGTCGAGCACCCGCTGACGTGCCAGAGCAGCGGCGACCTGCGTCTTGCCGACGCCGCGCTGCCCGGTCACCACACACACGGGCCCACTCAACAACGCGAGCGCGGGAGGCGTTTGGAAGTTGGGAGGTTCGTGCGGGATGAGCCCGGTGACCACTTGGCCGGCGGGTACCGCGGGCAGGCCGCGGAACGTCGCCGACAGCGGCAGGTCCTGGTTTCGCACCGAACAAGGTTAGGCCCGGCAATCGGGTAAACAGGATGGGGAGATGCACACCAGGTGGAGATGGGTCCTCTTCGGGCTCGGCGGCGCGGTCGCCGCCAGCGGGCCGATCGCGATGGCGGGCGGCCCCTGGTACGGCTACGTCTTCGGCGGCCTGTGGTCGTTGATGGGCGGCACGGTCGCGTGGCGCAGTTTTCGGATGGGCACCAAGCTGTCCGCTGATGGCATTACTTCGAACAGCCTCGACCGTCAGACGGCCATTCAGTGGTGCGACGTTCAGTCGATCGAGCCACACCGGCGGCGCAACCTGATCTTCTTTCACACCATCGCGCCGATTGTCCGGATGCGGCACGGCAAAGAGACGCTGACCGACCTGAGCCTGCTCTCGATCAAAAAGGACGTCGTGCCCGAACGGGCACAGCGTCAGGTGGCCGAGTTGCAAAACGCATTGCGGCACCATCGCGCGAACTGCGCTACCTGTGGTGCTCAGCCAAAAGTGCTCGCGACCAGCCAGAGCATCCTCGGCCGACTGTGGTCGCGACTGCGCGGAGAACATCGCGCCCAGTCGTGATCCTGTTACACGGCAACAGCGTTCACCGTTGACGGAGCCCTTGACATTCCCCTCCATCAGCTCTTGACTGGAGAGGAACTGCTCGTTCTAAAACGAAAACAAAACGCGCAGCACTAGAAGTGTGCCCGGACAAGCCGCTGAACAGTCCAATGTGGAACGCAAGAATGGTCCAGGAAGACGATTGCCCCTCGCGAGGCGAAGAGATGTGCTTCGGAGCACTCTTTACCCCACGAAGGGCACATGCGCCGTGAAGAACTGGAGACGCCGCACCGGAACGGTCTTGCTGACCGCGGTGCTGGGCACTGCCGGGCTCGGCTTCGCCGCCACCCCCGTTGTCGCGCAGAACGCAACGCAGGAAAAGCCGGCGGCCGACAAGCAGCTGGACAAGACCGACCGCGAGCTCGTCGACCAGGCGGCCCGCGAGGGCAAGCCGACCGTCGACCTGCTGGTCGCCGCCGAGGCCGGCAAGACCGACGCCGCGGTCAGCGAGCTGAAGGCGCTCGGCGCCACGGTCCAGAAGACCGAGAAGGACGTCGACTACGTCAAGGTCACCATCCCGCGCGACAACGCGGAGAAGGCGGCCAAGCTGAAGTCCGTCAGCACCGTGGACGTCGACGGCCTCATCCAGCTCGACGACCCGCGTCCGGACGGCTCGGAGCAGCCGGCCCCGCAGACGCCGCCCGGTCCGACGACGCCGCGCACGAACCCGTACATGCCGACGCAGGACACGCAGGCGGCGCAGTTCGCCACCGCGCACCCGAAGTGGGACGGCCGCGGCACCACGATCGCGATCATCGACTCGGGCGTCGACCTCGACACGCCCGCGCTGCAGACGACCAGCACCGGTGAGCGCAAGATCATCGACTGGTACAACGCGAACGCCACGAACTCCGGCGACGGCACCTGGGTCACCATGACCAAGACCGGCACCGTCGGCAAGTTCACCAACGGCGGCCGCGAGTGGACCGCGCCCGCGACCGGTGGCCCCTACTCGTTCGGCCTCTTCCGCGAGACCGCGCAGGACCTCGGCAGCGCCGGCAGCGAGACCGGCGGTGACATCAACCGCGACGGCGACCGCCTCGACGGGTTCGGTGTCCTGCAGGACATCACGACGAAGGAAGTCTTCGTCGACACCGATGGTGACGGCAACTTCACCAACAACCCGCGCATGATCGACTACAAGGTCAAGAAGGACTTCGGGTTCTTCGGCACCGACAACCCCGCGACGCCGGTGGCCGACCGGATGGCGTTCGTCGTGCAGACCGACCGCTCGATCTACGACAACCAGGGCACGCCGTACGTGAACCTGGGCATCGCGGGCGCCGCGCACGGCACCCACGTCGCCGGCATCACCGCCGCTCACAAGCTGTTCGACGGCAAGATGGCCGGTGCCGCCCCCGGCGCGAAGCTGATGGCGATCAAGGCCTGCCTCACCTCGTCGGCCTGCACCAGCTCCGGCCTCATCGACGGTGTCCTCTACGCCGCGCGCAACGGCGCCGACGTCGTGAACATCTCCATCGGTGGCCTCCCGGCGCTCAACGACGGCAACAACGCCCGTGCGGAGCTCTACAACCGCACGATCAACGAGTACAACGTCCAGCTGTTCATCTCGGCGGGCAACTCGGGTGCGGGCGCCAACACCGTCGGTGACCCGTCGGTCGCAACCGACGCCGTCAGCGTCGGCTCGTACATCACCAGCCAGACCTGGCTGTCGAACTACGGCTCGAAGACCGCGCAGAAGCAGGGCCTGCACGGCTTCTCGTCGCGCGGCCCGCGTGAGGACGGCGGCTTCAAGCCGAACATCATCGCGCCCGGTTCGGCCATCTCCACCACGCCGCGCTGGCAGGCGGGCGGCCCGGTGGCGGGCACCTACGCCCTCCCGCCCGGCTACTCGATGTTCAACGGCACCTCCATGGCCGCCCCGCAGGCGACCGGTGCCGCCGCGCTGCTCGTGAGCGCGTTCAAGGCCGAGCACGACGGCCAGCGTCCGACGAGCGCCGAGCTGCGGTACGCGATCCAGCGCAGCGCCAACTACATCAAGAACCTCGGTGCCTACGAGCAGGGCGCGGGTCTGTTCAACACGAACGCCGCGTGGTCGTTGCTCGACAAGCACGGCGTGCCGAACAAGCTCAACGTCTCCGTCCCGGTCAACACCGTCCTCAGTGGACTGCTGGCCACCCCGAACGTCGGCGTCGGCATCCACGACCGCGAGGGCGTGAGCGTCGGCCAGGAGTACACCCGCGTCTACACGCTGACCCGCACCACCGGTGAGGACCACGTGGAGGGCTGGCGGGTGACGTGGAAGGGCGACGACGGCACGTTCCGCGCCGACGGCTGGGTCTACCTCCCGCTGAACACGCCGGTGCAGTTCCCGGTCACGATCAAGGCCAAGACGCCCGGCGTGCACAGCGCCGTGCTGCAGCTCGACGACACCGAGACCCCCGGCGTCGACGTGCAGACCCTGAACACCGTGTTCGCGGCGGAGAACTTCAACGCCGCCAACAAGTTCTCGGTCACGAAGTCCGGCACGATCGCCCGCAACCAGTCGACCAGCCTCTTCGTGAACGTGCCCAAGGGCACCACCGCGCTGAAGGTCGACATGACCGGCGGCGGCGAGGCCGGCAAGGGTCAGGTCCGCTTCCTGCGCTTCACCCCGCAGGGCACCGGCTTCGACTCCAGCGCGTCGACCAACTGCTACAACCCCGACGCGGGTGCCGGTTGTGCCGGTGGCACGCCGACCAGCCGCACGCTGACCAGCCCGATGGCCGGTGTGTGGGAGATCGTGGTCGAGGCACGCCGCACCTCCGACGCCGACGAGGCGCCGTACTCGGTGACCGCGTCCGTGCTCGGCACGGCGATCAGCCCGAACCCGGACGTCATCGCGTCCGCGGCGCTGGGCACGCCGGTGAACCGCAGCTACACCGTCACGAACACGCAGGCCGCGTTCAACGGCCGGCTCGTGGCGGGCGCTGTCGGCAGCGCCGTGTCGGGTCGTCAGACGATCGGCAACCTGGAGACCAAGTTCTTCGACATCCAGGTTCCCGCCGGTGCCTCGCGGATCACCACGACGATCGGCAACCCGTCCGACGCCGCGTCCGACCTCGACCTGTTCCTGCTCAACTGCACGTCCGGCACGTGCGTGGTCGCGGGTCAGTCGGCGGACGGTGACTCCGAGGAGTCGGTGACCGTCAACGCTCCGGCCGCCGGTCTGTGGCGCGTCCAGGTGGACGGCTTCGCGGTGCCCACGGGCACCACGCAGTACGACTACTTCGACGTCTACGTCTCGTCCGGTCTCGGCACGCTGACCGTGACCGACGCCAACGCCGACCGCGCCGCCGGTGCGGCCTGGACCGCCGCGGGCGTCATCACGCCGCTGGGCCAGCCCGGTGCCGGCCGCGTGCTGCGCGGTGAGCTCGAGGTGCGCACGGCCGACGGGAACGCCGTCGGCAACGGTGCCGTGATCGTGCAGTCCGTCAGCTAGTAGCTCGTAGTACGCAGAAAGCCCCAGGATTCACGAGATCCTGGGGCTTTCTACGGTTCCGGCAACTTGTTGCTCAACGGCTCGTCCACGTCCACTTTGGACACGCCGGTGATGAGAAACGCGTCTTCCACCTTGTCCACCGGCATCTCGGCCCGCAGGTAGCCGATTCTGGGATCCCGCGACTCGACGGTCGCGCCCAGCTTCGTCAGTGCCTGCTCGACCTCCTCGTCGCGTCCCGGCTGCACGGAGATCGTCAGTGGCACGGTGAGGAAGCCGTCGCGTATCGCCTGCTCGACCCGGAGCTTGTCCGGCTTCCCGAGAGCCAGCGCACAAGACGCGACGGCGTGCGGTCTTCTCATGCGCCTAGGACGGAACAGCCTCCGCGAGTGGTTGCATCTTCGTTTCCGGCAGCAGGCGCATCATCATGATCACGCCTCCTACCACCACGACACCGATCACCGCGAACGTCAGCGGCAGCCCGAGACGTGGCCAGAGGATCGCCCCGAACAGCACCGGAACGAACGCGGCCCCGATCCGGCTGATCGTCGACGCCCACCCGAAGCCGCTGGCCCGCAGGTGCGTCGGGTACAGCTCGGGCGCGAACGCGTACAGAGCGGGGATCGCGATCTGGATCAGCGCGCCGTACAGCGTGATCCACACCTTCGCGGCCGTGTCGACGTTGATCTGCACCGCGAACATGACCAGGGCGATGGACGCCAGTGGCGCGGTCACCGCGATGACCCACTTGCGCCCGAACACGTCCACGAGCCAGGCGCTGATCAACGCGCTCACCACGCCGACCGCCACGGTCCCCGTCGTGACCATGAACGCCGCGTACGTCCCGTAGCCCTGCGCCTTGAGGATGCTCGGCAGCCACGTGACAGCGCCGTAGTACAGCAGGAACACGGCGAGGAACATCAACCACATCGCGCCCGTTCGTCGCGGGTCGAACCGCCAGATGTCCTTGAGCTGCGCGAACATGACTCTGGGCGAGAGCTGCTGGACTTGCTGTGGTTCGGGAAGCCGCCACTCCTCTTTCGGCGCCCCGGTTTTGGCGACGAGGTCGTCGATGACCTTCTTGGCTTCTTCCGGTCGGCCCCTGGCCACCAGGAACATCGGCGACTCGGGGACGCTGCGGCGGATCCAGAACAGCAGCAGCGCGGGCAGCACCATCATGAGCATCAGGTACCGCCAGCTGCCGAGCCCTGCGACGAACGCCGCGGTGAGGCCGCACAACGTCGCTCCGAGCGGCCAGAACCCGTCCATCGCCGCCAGCACGCGACCTCGGACCTTGGCCGGCGTGAACTCGCCGACCAGCGCGAAGTCCACCGGGATGCACCCGCCGAGCCCCATCCCGGCGAGGAACCGGAACACGCAGAACGTCACGAAGTCCTGCGACGCCGCCCCCGCGACCGTGAACACCGAGAACATCAGGATCGTGAGGCTGAACGCCTTCTTGCGCCCGATGGTGTCCGCGACCGCACCCCACGCGAACGCCCCGACCGCCATCCCGATGAGGTTGGCCGTGCCGACCCACCCGCGTTCGCCGAGGCTCAGCCCCCACTCGGCGCTCACCAGCGGGATCAGGAACGCGTTGAGCGTGACGTCCCACGCGTCGAACAGGAACCCGAGCCCGCCGATGACGAAGATCGTGCCTTGCGCGCGCCATCGCCACGGCAGGCTCTGGACGACCTGGTCCCCGGTTCTCATCCGCCCAGTGTGGTGGATCCGCGGCGGATCGTCTCGGCCAGGAGCTCGGGGTTGGTGACGTGGGCGACGTGGCCTTCGCCCTTCAGCGTGACGAGCTCACCTCCGGCATCGCGGGCTGCTCGTCCGAAGTACGGCTCGGTGCGCTCGCCGAGGATGACGGTCAACGGCGCCTTGATCTCCGCCGGCTCGTGCACGTAGAAGCTGACCTGCTGGAGCTCGCGGAACGTCGTGTCGACGAGGTCCTGCGCCCTGAGCCAGCCCTCCGGGTCCTCCACGCGGAACGGCTGCTCGCCGGCGACCTCGACCGCGACGATCTCCAGCGCCCTGTCCCGGTCGCCCTCCCGCAACGCCGATTCGATCCGGTCGAGGATCTCGCCGGCGAGGTAGAGCGCCGGTTCGTACAGCACGAGGGCTTTGAGGTCGTCGCGTTCCCGTGCGGTGAGCAGCGCGATCAGCCCGCCGTAGCTGTGCCCGATCAGCGTCGGGTTCTCGTGCCGGTCCAGCACCGCGTGCAGGTCATCGATCTCGGTGCGCAGGCTGTAGTCGTCCGGCAGCGGCACCCCTTTGCGCCCACGCCTGTCCGGCACCTCCGTCTCGCCCAGCAGTGCGCTGACCTGCGCCCAGTCCTCGGAAACCGACTGCACCCCGTGCACGATCACGTTCATGGCGCCGACCGTAAGGCTTGACATCAGTGTCAAGGTCAAGGCGTGTTGATCGGTGAACTGGCCGCCGAGTGCGGCGTCTCCACGCGCTCCGTCCGCTACTACGAGCAGTGCGGCCTGCTGACGTCTTTGCGCTCGTCGAACGGCTATCGGACGTATCGGTTGGAGGACGTCGAAACCGTGCGGCGCATCAAGGCGTTGCTGAACGTGGGTCTGCCCGTCGCGACGATCGCACAGCTGCTCCCGTGCGTGGTCGACGCCTCGCCGCGCCTGGACCCGTGCTCGAACCTGATCGCGACGCTGAACGCCGAGGTGGCCCGCCTGGACTCGCAGGCGGCCGAGATCGCCCGGTGCCGCGGCCTGATCACCGGCATCCTGGAGCGTTCTAGTTGAGCAACCGCTGGTATGCGAGCCCGTACCAGCGCGCCAGCTCGGCGTCGATCCGCGCCGACTCCCGCTCGCTCAACACGAACGCGGGCGACTTCTGCGGCCAGGCCTCGACGATCCGCGCCCGCAGCCCCGACGGCGGGTGGCTGTCCCACAGGTTCGACTCGCGCAACGTGAGCTGCCGGTACGCGCTGATCTCCTCCTGCCGTGCGGCGTGGAAGCCGGCGACCAGCGCGGGCCAGTCGGCAGGGCCTTTGGTGTCCGCGCGGTAGGCGAGGAGGCGCACGATCGGCGACCCGAGCACCGACCGGTCCGCCAGGCTCGCGGTGGCTTCCGACCCGGCGACGTCCACCGCCACGCCGTCCGCGAGGTACTCGGCCCGCTGCCGGTCGCGGAACACCAGGACCGACAGCCCCACCTGCACGGCCAGGAACACCCGCCCGACCAAGAACATCAGGAACCGCAACGGCATCATGGACTTCCCGCCGAAGACGACCTCGCGCATGCTCTCGTACGCCCCGAACATGTTCGCCAGGGTGCCGAACGTCGTCAGCGCCGGCCGGACGAGCAGCCCCCGCGCCGGATCGCCGTTGACCTGGTGGCCGAGCTCGTGGGCGAGCAGCGCGACGCGTTGCTGCGGAGTGAGGGTCGCGAACAGGTAGGTGCCGATGTTCAGCCCCCTGGTGAACCGGAACCCCATCCGGTAGGTGGACGCGTTGTAGTCCGAGCTGATCGTGACGATCTCCGGCACCGGCGTGCCCGCCGCCGCGGCGACCCGGTCGATCAGGGTGAACAGGGTCGGGGCCTGCTCTCTGCGCAGCCGGAAGTCCTTGCCCGGCAACCGTCCCAGCCTCGGCCGCAGCAGAAACGCCAGCACCGGCAACGGCGGCCCGAGCAGCCACGACCCGTTGGCCAGCAGCCAGGCGCCCCAGCCGAGAAGCGCGAACGGCACCAGCCCGAGCAGCACGGACACGATCACCAGCGCCACACCCAGCGGCGTGCGCGGCGGCTTGGTCGGCCGTTGCCGCGAGAACTCCGCGAAGAGCGCGCGATCCCACCGCGTCGCCAGCTTGCTCGCGGGCGTGAGCAGGTTCCACTCGCACGACGCGCACCACGGGGCGTCGTCGCCAGCCCGCGACAGCTGCGTTCCGCACTCCGGGCAGGTCAGGCGGGTTCTGGCAATCTCCACGCGCGGGATCGTAGGTCAACTCGGAGGCGCTGCGGGCGCACTTGACTCCCTAGGCCCCGCAAACGCTTGCTCCCGCTGCGCCCCGTCCACGCTCTCCCCGAACACCCGCGCGTCCGTGTGCTGGTCGCTGACCGGCTGCTGCTTCTTCGCCCCGGTCACCGTCCGAGTCCTGACCTGCGGCAACGCCCCGCTGTGGTGGCGCTGCACCCAGTCCACCAGGTGCTCGCGCGTCAGGCACCTGAGATCCCACAACTTGCCCGCATCCGCCGCACTGACCAGCGCCCTCAGCCGCACGAACCCCTGCGTCGCGGCCGTCACCTGCAGCACGGACACCCGCCCGTCCCACAGATCGCTGCCCTCGAGCATCGACCGCATCTCCTGCCGCATCGGCTCCACCGGCACGGTCCAGTCGAGGTCCAGGTCCACCGTCCCGAGCAACGCCGACTGCGTGCGCGTCCAGTTCTCGAACGGCGTCTTGAGGAAGTACGAGGTCGGCAGCACCAGCCGCCGGTCGTCCCACAGGTGCATCACGACGTACGTGAGCGTGATGTCCTCGACCCGCCCCCACTCACCTTCAACGACCACAACGTCATCCAGCCTGATCGCGTCGCTGAACGCGATCTGCATCCCCGAGATCACGTTGCCCAGCAACGACTGCGCCGCCAACGCAGCCACCGCACCGATCACGGCCGCACTCGCCAGCACCGTCGACCCGATCGCCCGCGCGCCGGGGAACGTCATCAGGATCGTGCCCACCGCCAGCACACCGATGACCACCAACACCAGCCGCCTTATCAGCACGACCTGCGTGTGCACGCGCCGTGCGTGGCGGTTGTCCGTGACGTCAGTGCGGATCCGTGACAGCGATATGTCCACCAACGTGCTGATGAACGCCGACAAGAGCCACGCGCTGGCCAGGATCAGTGCGATTCCCAGCAGGTGCAGGGTGATGGGTGCTTCGACCGGGTAGACGCTGAGGGTTATTTGAGCGGCGAGCAACGCTCCGAACACCTGGCCGGGGCGGTACATCCTGCCGCTGTGGGTGAAGCGGCGGACCAGGCGGTGAACCACCTCCACCACCAGCAACGCGAAGGCCACCGAGCAGCCGAGGACCACGAACAGCATGATGCCTCCCTCCATATCGGGGGCGGGTACCCGGCGTCTGGGAGACCGCACACCATGAACCGGCTCACGGCGTGGCTGTCCGGCTCGGCGTTCGGACGCTGGAGGGGCGCCTGATCACGTTCCGGGTGCCCGAAATCCGGCGCTACCAGTACTACCCCTGGTCAGGCGGGCAATGCAGGCGAGAACAGCCACCGCGTGAGCAGATCCCGATGCCCCGCCAGCGACAGGAAGTCCTCGGTGGTCACCACGCCGTGCCGGTTGCGCGCGCACCACTCCCGCAGCAGCGCGAAGAACGAGTCGTCGCCCATCTCGCGGCGCAACGCGTGCACGGTCAGCGCCCCGCGCTTGTACACCCGATCGTCGAACCAGTCGGCGCGCGAAGGCCGCCCGATCACCAGGTCCTGGGGCAGGCGCCGCAGCAGATCCCGGGCTCCGGCGGCACACGCGTCGGCGGAGCGGCCACCCGAAGCCTCGGACCACAGCCATTCCGAGTAGCAGGCGAAGCCCTCGTTGAGCCAGATGTGGTCCCACGACGCGATGCCGACCGAGTTGCCGAACCACTGGTGCGCCAGCTCGTGCGCCACCAGCCGTTCGGAGCCTCGCCGGCCGTCCACGTGGTTGGCTCCGAACGTCGACAATCCCTGTGCCTCAACGGGAACGTCGAGCTCGTCGTCGGTCACCACGACCGAGTACGTGGAGAACGGGTACGGGCCGAAGAGCGACGAGAACAGCGAGATCATCTGGTTCTGCCGGGCGAAGTCGTGCGCTACCAGGCGACGCAGGCGGGCGGGCGCCCACACTCCTGGCAGGGCTTCGACGTACTGGCCGATCTGGACGGTCGCCAGGTAGGTGGCCATCGGCGCGGCCATCGAGTACGTCCACCGCGTCGTGCTGCCGGACACCTTGCCGTCCACCAGCACCCCGTTGCACACCACCGTGTACGGCGAGGGTGCGGTCACTTCCAGGTGGTACGACGCTTTCGAGGACGGCTCGTCCAGGCACGGGAACCACGACGGCGCGCCGACCGGCTGCGAGGCCACCAGAGAGCCGTCCGTGAGTTGGTCCCAGCCGAGGTCGCCCCACTCCGGCGTGTGCACCGGCACCGGCATGCCCGAGTAGCGGACCTCGACCGAAAAGGACCCCCGCACGGCCGCGCGCACCCGCAACACGCCAGCAGCATGCGTGTAGCGCGCGGGTTTGCCGTTCACCAGCAGCTTCGAGATCCGCAAGGGTCCGAAGGAGAGCGAGAACGACGAAAGCGACGTGCACGAAGCCTGCAGCACCGCACGCCCCGAAAGGCGTGCGGAGTGCGGCTTGTAGTCAAGCTCTAGTGCGTAGTGATGTACCGAGAAGCTCATGTCCACGCGGAGATCGGGTTGCCCAGCCAACGGGTTCCCGACGGTACATCCTCTCCGCGCATGACCAGCGAGGCGGGTCCGATCGTGGTGTCGGAGCCGATCGACGCGCCCGGCAGGACGATGCCGTGCGGGCCCAAAGTAGCGCCGCGGCCAAGGGTTACGCGGTCCATGCGCAGGATCCGGTCGTGGAACAGGTGCGTTTGGACGACGCAGCCGCGGTTCACCGACGCACCGGCGCCCAGTGACACCAGGTCCGCCTCGGGCAGCCAGTACGACTCGCACCACACGCCACGGCCGACGGAAGCGCCCAAAGAACGCAGCCAGAAGTTCATCAGCGGGGTGCCACCGGAGAAACCGACGAGCCACGGCACCGCGAGCACCTCGACGAACGTGTCCGCGAGCTCGTTGCGCCACACGAACGCCGACCACAGCGGGTACTCACGCACGCGGAAACGGCCCACGAGCACCCACTTGGCCACCACGGCGACCAAGCAGGCCGCGACGCCGGCACCCAGCAGCACCACGCCGGACCACCAGAGACCGAACTCCTTCAAGGCGAACAGCACGAGCACGACCAGCGCGACGTTGAGCATCACCGGGACGAACCGGCAGAGCTCGACCAGAGCGCGCGCCCACATCAACCTCTTCGGCGGGTTGAACGTGCGCGACTGGTCGGAGACCTCGGCCGCGCGCGGCAGCTTCATCGGAGGCATGCCCAGGTAGGAAGAACCCGCCTTGGCACGCTTCGGAGCAGCGGAGAGCACGCCGACGAGCCCGCCCTTGGGAACGGTGCGGCCGGGCGCGGTCATGCCCGAGTTGCCCAGGAACGCGCGCTTGCCCACGCGGGCCGCCGCGATGCGCAGGTAGCCGCCGCCGAGCTCGTACGAGCCGACCATTGTGTCGTCGGCCAGGAACGCGCCGTCGTCGACGCGGGTCATGCGCGGCAGAGCAACCACCGTGGACGCTTCGACGTGCCGCCCGACCTTCATGCCCAGCAGGCGCAACCACACCGGCGTGAACAGCGAGGCGTACAGCGGGAACAGCGCCGAACGCGCGTTGTTCATCAGGCGCTCGGTCGTCCACGCCTGCCACGCGACGCGGCTGTGCACGGGGTAGTAGCCCTCGCGCATGCCGATGCCCAGCAGGCGCACGGAAACCAGCACCAGCAACGCGTACGAGCCGAACCAGATCGCGGAAGCGACCGGGACGTCCCACAGCGCCGAGGTCAGCGTCACCGGCTGGCGCAGCACGTACAGCAGCGCGGGAGCGGCCGCCAGCAACGGCAGCGCGCCCAGCAGGCCGGAGGACACGCCGTACATCAGGTTCCAGAAGCGCGACCGGGTCGGGCGACGCGACGGGAACGAGCGCGCCGACTTGCCCTCGCGGATCGCGGGCACACCGGCCCAGCGCTGACCCGTCGGCACGGACCCGATGACACCCGAACCGGGCGCCACCTCGGCCCGCTTGCCGATGCGGGCACCGGGGAACAGCGTCGAACGCGCACCCACGGTCGCGCCGGCGCCGATCCGGATGCGGCCCAGGACCAGGCGGTCGCCGTCCAGCCACCAGCCGGACAGGTCGACCTCGGGCTCGACGGCGGCACCGCGGCCCACCTTCAGCATGCCGGTGACCGGCGGCAGCGAGTGCAGGTCGACGCCAGAGCCGATCTTCGCGCCCAACGCCCGCGCGTAGTGCGTCACCCACGAGCCGGAAAGCTCGGTGGCGCGCGACATCTGCGCCAGCATCTCGGCGGTCCACAGTCGCATGTGGACGGAGCCGCCGCGCGGGTACTCGCCCGGCTTCACGCCGCGCAGCAGCAACCGCGCACCGCCCGCCGACAGAGCGAGTCGTCCGGCGGGGGAGATGAACACCGCCCAGCCCGCGACGACCCACCACCAGGACACGGAGGTCCAGCCCAGCACGTTGGAAAGTGCCGTCAGGGCAACGACCCAGCGCACACCGGAGATGGTGAGCAGCGGGATCATCAGCAGCGTCTGGAGGACACCGGTCCAGCGCGGCGTCGGCGCGACCTCGCGCACCTCGGCCGTCTCGCCGTACGACTCCAGGCGGCGCGCCAGCTTGTACAGCGTCGGGTTCTGGTAGATGTCCGACACGGACGTGCTTGGGTAGCGCGTGCGCACCATCGAGACGAGCTGCGCGGCGCCCAGCGAGCTACCACCGGACGCGAAGAAGTTCGCGCCCTCGGACGCGGGACCGGAACCGAGCACGGCGGCCCACTGCTCCGCGAGCCAGCCCTCGACACCTGAGAACACCACACCGGCGGTGTCCATCGACTCCAGCGGCCACGGCAGCGCGGCGCGGTCGACCTTGCCGGACGTGCGCGTCGGCAGCGTCTCGACGACGGCGATCAACGGCACGAGTGCGGCAGGCAGCTCCGCGCGCAGCGTCTCCACCGCGGCGGCCTGGTCGAACTCGCCGTCGGTCACGACGTAGCCGACGAGGATCTGGTTGCCGCCACGCGTCTTGCGCACGGCGGCGGCGGCACCCGCGACGCCGTCCAGCGCCAGCAGTGCCGCGTCGACCTCACCGAGCTCGATACGACGGCCACCGAGCTTGATCTGCTCGTCCGCGCGGCCCAGGAACAGCAGGCCCTCGGGCTCGGCGCGGACCATGTCACCGCTGCGGTACGCGCGGTCCCAGCCCATCGAGGGCAGCGGCGCGTACTTCTCGGCGTCCTTGGCCAGGTCCAGGTAGCGCGCGAGACCGACACCACCGATGACCAGTTCACCGGACTCGCCCATCGGCACGACCTCGCCCGCCGCGTCCACGACGGCGAGCTCCCAGCCGGCCAGCGGCAGACCGATGCGCACAGGACCTTCGCCGGTCAGCTGCGCGGCGGTGGCGACAACGGTCGCTTCCGTTGGGCCGTAGGTGTTCCAGACTTCGCGGCCGTCAACCGCGAGCCGTTCGGCCAGCTCGGGCGGGCACGCCTCGCCGCCGAAGATCAGCAGCCGGATGTCGTCCAGCGCCTCGACCGGCCACAGCGCGGCCAGCGTCGGAACCGTGGAGACGACGGTGATCTCCTGCTCGACCAGCCACGGGCCGAGGTCCATTCCCGTGCGCACCAACGAACGTGGCGCGGGCACGAGGCAGGCGCCGTACCGCCACGCGAGCCACATCTCCTCGCAGGAGGCGTCGAACGCGACGGAAAGCCCCGCAAGCACGCGGTCTTCCGGGCCGATCGGCTCGTCCTGGAGGAACAGGCGCGCCTCGGCGTCGACGAACGCAGCCGCGGAACGGTGCGTGACCGCAACGCCCTTGGGCTTGCCGGTGGAGCCGGACGTGAAGATGATCCACGCGTCGTTGTCGAGACCCGGCTCGCCCGGCATGCCGAACGGAGTGCCGTGCAGCACAAGGGATCGGCCTTCGCCGAGCACGGCACTCACTTGCGCCTCACCGAAAACGAGCTCGGCGCGCTCGTCCGGGTCCTCGAAGTCGACGGGCACGTACGCCGCGCCCGCCGCGAGGGTGGCCAGGATCGAGACGTAGAGGTCCACGGTTCCGGACGGCACGCGAATGCCGACGCGGTCACCGACCCCGACGCCCTCGGCGGCGAGCTTTTCGGACAGCTCAAGAACTTCAGTGATCAGTGCGCGGTACGTCAGCGCGGTGGTGCCGTCGTCGACGGCCAGCGCGTTCGGGTGCTCGGTAGCACTCGCGCGCACGATGTCCAGCAGTGTGCGCGGGGTGGGCGCATCCCCTGCCATGAACATCGATCGAAGAACAACGGGTTCAGCCGCAATGCTCACGACAGCGTCACTTCTCACCCTCTCGGCAACTTGTGGACCAGCCACTTTACCGTGAGTTAACCCACTACCTCTCACCCGAGTAAGCCGACTCACAGGTGGCCTCAGTCACCGCAACACTTTCGAGTGACTTCTTCGCGTTGTACCGAGCCAGGTTGAAGTCGCGCCAGTCCTCCTCGACGTTGCGGTCCCGCACCCACCGCAGCGCGCAGAACCGTTGCGGCTCAGGCAACCTGACGAGCGCCGGCACCGCATCCTCCGACAGCGTCGCGAGGTAGACCGTGTCGATCTTCTGCGTCGCGTCGAACCGCGACACGTTGTAGTCGGCAACCACCCGTTCGGGGTTCATCGCCATCACCGCAAGGAGAAACGCCGTACCGGTCCCGATGATCGCCTTGGGCAACCAGTTGGCGCGCAACGAGATCCCGCCGGCGATCACCATCAGGTACACCACGGCGAGCCAAACCTCGCACGACGAGACCAGCAGCCGCAGCACGGTCCACCCGTACGCCTGCTGGTAGAACCACATGCGGCTCAACGCACTGGCCACGATCACCAGCGTCAGCACGGCGAGCGACCCGAGCAACACTCGCAACCACAACTGTTCCTGCGTGGTCTTCTTCGCCGCGAAGTGCCCCACGCCGGCGATGATGCCGAGCGTCAGGATCGCCACCCACAGCAGCTGCCAGAACCCGGACCGCGCGTACTCGGCGAACGTGACACCCGCCGTCTCCATCACGTACTTCTCGCCGCCGAACAGCACCGCGAGCTGCGTCCCCACGAACCCGGCGAACAGCACCACGAGCACACCCACCGGCAGCGCGTAGTCCTTGATCCGCAACGACCCCGGCTTGCTCTCCGCGTCCTCGTTGATCTTCGGAGGCGCCGCCACGAGGTAACACGCCCCCAGCGCGCCGGCCGCCGCGACGACCCCGAAGAACGCCATTCGCACGAACACGCCGACCTCGAGGTCCGGTACCAGCCCCTCGAGGAACTTCCCGAACGCCTGGTCAGCGCCCGCCAGCAACGACCCGAAGATCAGCAGCAACGCCAGCGCCACACCGACCGAGATGACCGGCCGGATCCCGATCGGCCCGCGCTTGCTCAACCCCTTCGCGACCCACGGAATCGACCGCAGCCCACCGAGCCCGACACCGAGCGCGCCGAAAACGAGCCCACGCACCGTCTTGCCGCCCGCCATGGCGATCGAGCCGCACAGGAACGAGGCCATGAGCGCCAGCGGGAAGATCCACTCGGCCGCCCGCAGGAAGCCCATCGCGAGGAACGCGAGCGCGCCCGCCAGCCAGAGCGCGCGCTCGACGGTCGGCTTGCCCGCGTAGTAGAGGACCGCGCCCACGCCGAAGAGCCCTGCCAGGAGCCAGCCGATGCCGTTGTTGGGAGGGGCCAGGAAGGCGCCGGCCAGGCCCGCGACGAGGCCAACTGCCAGGACTTTCGTCGGTGCTGGGTCGGCTGGTGGGGTCCACCAGGGCATGAAGGGGACGCCGGGTTGGGCTGGGACGACCATCGGGCCCGCGGTGGGGTAGCGGGGAGGGCCCTGCCACGGTGAGGGCGGCGGCAGGGTGGCGGTGGCGACCGGTGCAGCCGCGACAGGCTTTTCAGATGCGACAGGCTTTTCAGGCTCGTCGGTCTCGTCGACAGGCTCGTCAACCTCTTCCGGCTCCTCCTCCGAGCCTGGGCTCACCGGCCGATACCCGACCTTCCGGAACTGCCGGTACCTCCGCCGCGCGGCAGCCCCGTCGTCCGAGGACGACTCTGCGGATTCAGGCGTGTCAGTCATGTCTCTCCCAAGCCCGAAAAAGGGCGCGCTTCACCGTCACACCGCCCAGCGGTGCGAACAAGAACCAAATGTCAGCGAGGCAAAGTCACCCGGATGCACGACCCGGGATCCACCACGGCGATCGTCCCGCCGTGCAGGTCCACCACCCACCGGGCGATGGCGAGACCGAGCCCGGTCCCACCACCGCCCGCCCTCTCCCCTCGGGTGAACCGTTCGAAGATCCGCGACCGGTCGGCCGGAGCGATTCCCGGCCCCTCGTCGCGCACCTCCAGCACCACACAAGAACCGGAAACCGACCCCGACACGGACACCAACCCCCCGGTGGGTCCGTGCCGGGCAGCGTTGTCCACCAGGTTCACGAGCACCTGGTGCAGCCGTTCCCCGTCGGCCAGCACAACGAGATCCCCGGGAACGTCGATCGAGAACGAAGCCGCTGGTGCCGCCACAGCAGCCTCGGCCACCACGTCGGCGACCAGCGAGGACACCGACAACGTCTCCCGGTTCAGAGACAGCACCCCAGCGTCGATCTTCGACAGGTCCAGCAGCTCCGACACCAACCGTCCAAGGCGTTCGGTCTGCGCCAGAGCGGTCTTCATCGTCGCGGCATCGGCGACGGCCACCCCGTCCACCACGTTCTCCAGCACGGCCTGCAAAGCCGAAATCGGAGTCCGCAGCTCGTGCGACACGTTCGCGATCAACTCGCGCCGCTGCTGATCAGCCGCGGCCAAATCCGAGGCCATCACCGTGAACGCCTCGGCCAGCTGCCCGACCTCGTCCGAAGACGTCGCCCGAACCGACCGCGAGTAGTCCCCGGACGCCATCGACCGAGCTGCGGACGTCATCTCCCGCAACGGCGAAGTCATGCCGTGCGCGAGCAACTGCGACGTCAACAACCCCAACACCAAAGCGATCAGCGTCGTCCGCGGCGGCAACCACCCCGTCACGTACCGGAAGTAGGCGAACGACACGCACCCCGACACCACGATGACGATCCCGAGCTTGAGCTTGATCGACCGCACCGAGTCCAACGGCCGCGGCAGCAGGTTCACCCAGCCCAGCACGCGATCCAGCCACCCGGACAACAACCTCACCGGGGCACCTCCAGCGCGTACCCCACCCCGTGCACGGTTCGGATCAGGTCGGCACCGAGCTTCCGGCGCAGCGCCTTCACATGGCTGTCGACCGTCCGCGACGACGCGCCCTCGTGCCACCCGCACGCCTCCGCCAGCAACCGCTCCCGAGCCTGCACGGCGGACGGCCGCTCGGCCAGGAACACCAGCAGGTCGTACTCGGTCGGCGTCAGATGAGCCTCCACCCCCGACCGCGACACCCGCCGGGCAGCCAGGTCGATCACCAGATCCCCGAGCTCCAACGCCTGAGAAGCAACCGCCCGTGACACCCGGCGCAGCAGCACGTGCACACGCGCCGCCAGTTCACGCATCGAGAACGGCTTCGTCAGGTAGTCGTCCGCCCCCACGGCGAGCCCGACCAGCAGATCGGTCTCGTCCCCCCGCGCGGTCAGCATCAGCACCGGCACCGAACGCGACGCCTGGATCCGCCGGCACACCTCGAGCCCGTCGAACCCCGGCAGCATCACGTCCAGAACGACCAGGTCAGGCAGGAAAGCGGCGGCAAGAGCCACCCCCGAAGGCCCGTCATGAGCCACCGACACCACGAACCCCTCGGCCCGCAGCCGCACGGCCACGGACTCGGCGATCGTGATGTCGTCCTCCACGACGAGCACCCGGCGCTGACCTGTCATGACGGCGACTTTATGGGCAGGACGTGGAGGACGCCGGGACAAGTTGTGAAGATCGTGTGCAGTTACCGTTCGGTTACCGAAGCGGGGAACGCGCGCTCTGTTAACAAAGCGAACCATTTCAATAGGCTCCGAACATGGACGGCCTCACCTCGCAGCTCCTCGACGCCGCCCCGCTGCTGCTCGGCGACAGCCACTCCCTCAGGACCAGCCTGGGCACGCTCGACGGCCGCACGGTCGGCGTCCTGGAGGAGTCCGGCCCGCTCGACGCCACCACGGCCGAGCAGGGCGCGCGGTTCGTGCGCATGTGCGACGCCTACGGCATCCCCCTCATCGCCATCGCCGGCTCACCGCAACCCGGTGGGGAGGTCCACGCGGGCGCTGAGCTGCTGCACGCGTTCGCGGAGAGCGTCGTCCCCCGGATCACCCTGGTCACGGGCCCCGAGCACATCACGATGATCGCCGACGCGACCGTCGACTCGTTCACCGAACCGCGCGACGCCCGCCGCGCCCTGGTGGAGGCGTTCTGTAAGTTCGGGCCATGAACGTCCTCGAAGCGGTCCTGGAAAGGATCACGTACGCCAACGAGGACAACGGCTACACCGTCGCGAAGGTCGACACCGGCCGCGGCGACCTGGTCACGGTCGTCGGCGCGCTGCTCGGCGCCCAGCCCGGCGAGTCGATCAGGATGCGCGGCCACTGGGGCTCGCACCCGCAGTACGGCAAGCAGTTCCACGTCGACGACTACACGACGATCCTGCCCGCGACGATCCAGGGCATCCGCCGCTACCTCGGCTCCGGCCTGATCAAGGGCATCGGCCCGGTGCTCGCGGACAAGATCGTCACGCACTTCGGCGTCGACGCGCTCGACGTCATCGAGCAGACGCCCGAACGCCTCATCGAGGTCCCGAAGCTCGGCCCGAAGCGCACCAAGGCCATCGCGGCCGCGTGGGAAGAGCAGAAGGCCATCAAGGAAGTCATGATCTTCCTGCAGGGCGTCGGCGTCTCCACGTCACTCGCGGTCCGCATCTACAAGCAGTACACGGACAAGGCCATCGAGGTCGTCAAGGAAGAGCCGTACCGACTGGCGAACGACGTCTGGGGCATCGGCTTCAAGACCGCCGACGTCATCGCGAAAGCCGTCGGCATCCCGCACGACAGCCCGCAACGCGTCAAGGCGGGCCTGCAGTTCACGCTGTCCGAGGCCACCACCGACGGCAACTGCTACCTGCCGGAACAGTCGCTCATCGCGGACGCCATCAAGATCCTCCAGGTCGACGCGGGCCTGGTCATCGACTGCCTCGCCGAGCTCGTCGGGGAAGAGGGCGTGGTCCGCGAGGTGTTCCCGGACGAAGAGGTCGCCGTCTACCTCATCCCGTTCCACCGCGCGGAGATCTCGATGGCCGCGCAGCTCAAGCGCCTGCTCCACAGCGACAACGACCGCATGCCCAGCTTCGCGAACGTCAACTGGGACAAGGCTTTCGCCTGGCTCGGCACCGACCTCGAACAGCACCAGGCAGAAGCGGTCAAACTCGCGCTGACGGAGAAAGTTGCCGTGCTCACCGGCGGACCGGGCTGCGGCAAGAGCTTCACCGTGCGGTCGATCGTCCGTCTCGCGCAGGCCAAGAAGGCCAAGATCGTGCTCGCGGCGCCCACCGGACGTGCCGCCAAGCGCCTCACCGAGCTGACCGGCCACGAAGCCCGCACGGTCCACCGGCTCCTCGAGCTCAAGCCGGGCGGCGACGCGGCGTACGACCGCGACCACCCGCTCGACGCCGATCTGGTCGTCGTCGACGAGGCCTCGATGCTGGACCTGTTGCTGGCCAACAAACTCGTGAAGGCCGTGCCGCCCGGCGCGCACCTGCTGCTCGTCGGCGACGTCGACCAGCTGCCGTCCGTCGGCGCGGGCGAGGTGCTCAGAGACGTGCTGGCACAAGGCAGTCCGATCCCGAACGTCCGCCTCACGCACATCTTCCGCCAGGCCCAGGAGTCCGGCGTCGTCACGAACGCCCACCGCATCAACAGCGGCGACTATCCGCAGGTGCAGGGACTTCCGGACTTCTTCCTCTTCAGCACCGACGAGGCCGAGGAAGCCGCCACGATGACCGTCGACGTGGTCGCGAACCGCATCCCGCGCAAGTTCCGCCTCGACCCGCGCAAGGACATCCAGGTCCTCGCCCCGATGCACCGCGGCCCAGCAGGCGCCGGCGCGCTCAACACGATCCTGCAAGAGGCTCTGACACCGTCCAAAGAGGGTCTGCCCGAGAAACGCTTCGGCGGCAGGGTGTTCAAGGTCGGCGACAAGGTCACGCAGATCCGCAACAACTACGACAAGGGCAAGAACGGCGTCTTCAACGGCACCCTGGGCAACGTCATCGCGCTGGACCCGGTCGAGCAGAAGCTCACGATCCGCACCGACGAGGACGAAGAGGTCGACTACGACTTCTCCGAACTGGACGAGCTGAGCCACGCGTACGCCATGACGATCCACCGCTCGCAGGGCAGCGAGTACCCGTGCGTGGTCATCCCGATCACGACCAGCGCGTGGATGATGCTGCAGCGCAACCTGCTCTACACCGCCGTCACGCGCGCCAAGAAGCTAGTAGTCCTCGTCGGCAGCAAGAAAGCCATCGGCCAAGCCGTCAGAACGGTCGGGGCGGGCCGCCGCCACACGGCATTGGCCCACCGCCTTCGAACCAACAGCGACTACACCGACGTCAGATAGTCCGTGATCAGACGCGCCCACGGCATCGCGGACTCCAACGCGATCGCGTGCCCACACGCGATGTCGGTGTACTTCGAACCCGGGATCAGGTCCGAGACCTGCTTGCCGAGGTGACGCGACAGCAGCTGGTCACCGGACGCGCCGATCACCAGCGTGGGCTGCGAGACCTGCGGCAGCAGATCGGTCAGGTCGATCTTCAGGATCAGGTCGACGTGCGACGGCGACCCGGTCGGCACGCTCGCCCCGATCAGCTCGGCGAAGCCCTCCGCCTGCGCGGGCGTGAGCCGGGCCAGGTACTCCCTGCTGCACATCACCGACAGGATGAACCGCGACAGCACCGCGCGGGAGCCGTCCAGCAACGACTTCCACTCGTCGATCTTCGCCCGAGTAGCAGCGTCGATCTTCGTGAACGGCGTGCTCAGCACCAGCCCGCGCACCCGTTCGGGATGTCGCACGGCCGCGGTGACGGCGACCGCGCAGCCCATCGAGTAGCCGCAGACGAAGAACGACTCGTGCCCGGCCTTCACCGCGACGTCGACGAGGTCGTCGGCGAGCTTCTCCAGGTCGAGCGGCCCCGCGGCCTTCGGTGAGCTGCCCGAACCCGGCAGGTCCGGCGCGATGACCGTGAAGTACTGGGAGAGGGTCCCGATGAGCGGGCCGTAGTTGGCCTGGACGCTGCCGCCCGCGCCGTGCACGAGCAGCAGGGCAGGGCCGGTGCCCTTGACGACGGTGGACAGGCCGGACATGGGGAACCCCCGAATTGGTCAGTCCATGCTGCGGACGATGGTCGGCTCCAACCCCTCGTCGTCGTCCGTGAGAGAACCGCGCCAGGGGAAGTCGAGCGAGATCTCAGCGACGGTGTCGTTGTAGAGATGATCCATGGTTTGCACGCTCGTTACTCCCTTGACTTATGTGTGTGCGGAACCTCGCTGTTTGTCGAGTCGGTTTCGGCCTGCCAGCACAATAACCGCTGCGATGCTGGGTGAAATACTATTGACTTTCGTCACAGCGCGCCAAGTGGCCCGTTTCCCGATCCCAAGCACCGGACGGTAATCATCCGGTCGGTCGAACGAACTGGCGTGACTCACCCGGACAGCCCATCATCGTTGATCATGCGCACCGCTCTGGCCCTGCTCGCCTGTCTCGGCCTTCTGCTCAGCCCCGCACCCGCACCGGCGGAAGGTCCACAGGCGACGTTCGTGCTGCGTGTGCCCGCTCCTCTCGGCTCCGAGGCCCAACGTCTTCTCGGCAGCGGCTACGACGTGCTGGAGCAGCGCGACGGGGCCGACCTGTTCGTCGTCGGCGACGCGCACACCGCCGACAAACTCCGATCGGATGGTTTCCGACCCACTGTTGAGACGGCGATGCCTCCGTCTCAATGGGCACCGCGCTCTCTCGGAGATACGACTTACTACGGCGGCTACCGAACGATTACCGCTCATCTCGCCCATCTCGACGCGGTCGCCCAGGCTCATCCTGATCTCGCGACGGTGGTCGACTACGGCGACTCCTGGCGCAAGACCCAGGGTGCCGGCGGATACGACCTGAAAGCCATTTGCATTACGCGGAAAAGCCCTGGTGACTGCGCATTGACGCCCACCGCCCCGAAACCGCGCCTGTTCGTGATGGGGCAGCTCCACGCGCGGGAAATCACGACGGGCGACATGGCGTGGCGCTTCATCGACGACCTCGTAGGCTCCGACCTCACCGCGATGCTCGGCGACGTCGAGGTGTGGGTCGTGCCGATCGCGAACCCGGACGGCGTCGAGATCGTCGAGTCCGGCGGCGACTCACCGGTGCTGCAGCGCAAGAACGCGCACGGCGACTGCTCGTCCGGCTCACGCGGCGTGGACCTCAACCGCAACGCGGGTTCGCACTGGGGTGAGGTCGGCTCGTCGGCGAACAAGTGCAGCGAAACCTACCGAGGCCCGCGGGCCGACTCCGAGGTCGAGACGGTGGCGCTGGAGTCGTTGTGGCGCAAGCTCTACCGCGACACCCGCGCGCCGGGCGACACCGCAGCGGCGTCAAGTGACACCACCGGCGCCGTGATCTCCATGCACAGCTACGGCAACTACGTGCTGTTCCCGTGGGGTTGGAGCACGCAGAAGACGGGCAACGACGCCGCGCTGCGCAAGATGGCCACCGACATGGCCTCGTTGTCGGGGTTCAAGGCGGGCCAGCCGGGCGAGGTCCTCTACAACGCGTCCGGTGCCACCGACGACTGGGTGTACGAGGACCTGGGCGTGCCGAGCTTCGTGTGGGAGATCGGCGCCTCGTCCGGCACCTGCGGCGGCTTCGTCCCGCCGTACTCGTGCCAGCAGGACGTGCATTGGCCGAAAGTGCGGTCCATGCTCGTTTCGGCCATGAAAGCGGCGCCCAGGCCCTACTGACGGCATGTTGGATGCCATGGGGACTCGTTTACTCGCCGCGGTCGCGGCATCAAGCTTGCTGTTCACCGGCACCGCGGTAGCGGACGACCAGCAGATCGACCGCAAGGTCGTCCAGCAGGCTCTGGACCAGATCACCAGCACGGCGGCCCAGGGCGTGCAGGCGCGCGTCACGGAAGGCCGCCGCAGCTTCACGGCCCGCTCCGGCACCGCGGAACTGGGAAGTGAGCGCCCGGTGCCGCTCAACGGCCGGTTCCGCGCGGGCAGCATCACCAAGTCGTTCACCACGACCGTCGTGCTGCAGCTCGTCGGCGAGGGCAAGGTCTCGTTGGACGCGCCCGTCGTCCGCTACCTGCCCGGCCTGGTCGACGCGCGCATCACCGTCCGCCAGCTCATGCAGCACACCAGCGGCCTTTACAACTACACGAACGCGATCGGCTTCAGCCCGCAGGACTTCGAGCCGATCCGCTTCAAGCAGTGGACGCCGTCGGAGATCATCGCGATCTCGACGAGCAAACCGCTCCAGTTCGAGCCCGGCACCAAGTGGGAGTACAACAACACGGGCTTCGTCATCCTCGGCCAGCTCATCGAGAAGATCACCGGGCAGCCGTACGAACGCGTGGTCCAGCAACGTCTGCTGCGGCCGTTGCACCTCGGCGACACCACGTTCCCCGGCGACGACCCGGACATCCACGGCCCGCACGCGCACTCGTACGGCCTCGTGAACGGCAAGGCGACCGACACCACCCGCTACAACCCGTCGGTCTTCTGGGCGGTCGGCGACGTCGTGACCACCACCCGCGATCTCGACACCTTCTACAGCGCGCTGATCGGCGGCAAGCTGCTCCGGCCCGCCCAGCAGGCCGAGCTGATGAAGACCACGCCGGTCAGCCCGCAGTACGGACTCGGCCTGTTCATCCAGCCGACCCCGTGCGGCACCACGGTTGTCGGCCACACGGGCAGCGTGCCGGGCTACGGCAGCTATGCGTTCTACAGCCCGGACCTGCAGCGTCGCGCGGAACTGTCCGCCACCGCCGGACTGGGCACGGGTGACCCGACTCCCGGCTACTACGCGATCCTCAACGAGGTCTTCTGCTGATCGGCCTCAGGGCGACCCCTAGGGCTCCGGTAAGACCCAAGGCTGATGCGCCGGGTCGCCGTTCCTCGCCAAGGTGTGAGGCATGGGGATTCGATCAACAGCAACAGTCACGGCGGTCAGCCTGCTGGCACTGACCACGACGGGAACCGCTCTCGCCGACGAGCAGGGCGTGGACCGCAAGGTCGTCCAGCAGGCTCTGGACCAGATCACGCAGGGCGGGGGAGGCCTTGGTGTGCAGGCCAGAGTGACCGACGGGCGGCAGCGCTTCACCGCCCGTTCCGGCAAGGCCGAGCTGGACAGCAACCAGCCGGTACCTGAGAACGGCCGGTTCCGCGTCGGCAGCATCACCAAGACGTTCGTGTCGACGGTGCTGCTCCAGCTCGCGGGCGAGGGCAAGGTCGACCTGGACGCGCCGGTGGTCCGCTACCTGCCGGGCCTGATCGACAGCCGCATCACGGTCCGCCAGGTCCTGCAGCACACCAGCGGGCTCTACAACTACACCAACGACCTGCCGCTGTCGCCGGACGAGTTCGAGAAGATCCGCTACAAGCACTGGGAACCGGCCGAGATGGTCGCGATGTCCACGAGCAAGCCGCTCGACTTCGAACCCGGCACCCAGTGGAACTACTCCAACACCAACTACGTCGTCGCCGGCCTGCTGGTCGAGAAGATCACCGGCAAGCCGTACGAGAGGTCCGTCGAGCAGCGCATCCTGAAGCCGTTGCGCCTCAACGACACCTCGGTGCCCGGCGACAACCCGAACATCAACGGCCCGCACGCACATGGTTACTGGACCGTGGCGGGCAAGCCGTCCGACATCACCCGCATGAACCCGTCGGTCGCGTGGGCCGCCGGCGAGATCGTCTCGACGACCCGCGACCTCGACACGTTCGTCACCGCGCTGGCCGCCGGCAAGCTGCTCAAACCCGCGCAGCAGCAGGAGATCAGCAAGACCACCGCAGCGAGCCCTCAGTACGGACTCGGCCTGTTCGTCCAGACCCTGCCCTGCGGCACCAAGGTCTGGGGTCACAGCGGCGGCATCCCCGGCTACTCGTCGCAGATGCTGACCACGCCGGACACCAAGACCCGCCTCGAGCTCAGCGCCACCAGCGCGCCGGTCGCCGGCAACCCCGGCGACGCGTTCCAGAAGCTGCTCAACGGGGTCTTTTGCTCATGAAACTGGTAGCCGCACTCACCGCAGCCGCCCTGCTCGCCACCGCCGGAGTCGCTTCCGCGGCACCATCCGGCCGGCGGCAGGCCGTGCAGGAGATCCTCGACGAAGTCACCACCGACGGCGGCGCCCTGGGTGTCCAGGCTCGGATCACCGGCCTCGGCACGTTCCGTTCAGGTGTCGCCGAACTCGGATCCCGCAAACCCGTGCCGCACAACGGAACCTTTCGCATCGGCAGCAACACCAAGCCGTTCGTGTCCACAGTGGCCTTGCAGCTGGTGGGCGAGGGCAAGATCGCCCTGGACGAGCCGGTCACGCGCTACCTGACCGGCCTCGTCGACTCGCGCATCACCGTCCGCCAGCTGTTGCAGCACACCAGTGGCCTCTTCGACTACACCGAGGCGTTGCCGCTGGATCCCGAAGGTTTCCCGTCGATCCGCTACAAGACGTGGGACCCGCTGGAGCTGGTCAAGATCGGCACGAGCCGGCCGCTCGCGTTCGAGCCCGGCGCGCAACACAGCTACTCCAACACCAACTACATCGTGATCGGCCTGCTCATCGAGAAGGTCACCGGCAGGCCGTACGCCCGAGCTGTCGAGCAGCGGATCCTGAAACCGTTGCACCTCAACGACACCGTACTGCCAGGCGCCGATCTGGACGTCCCCGGCCCGCACGCCCACGGCTACTACCCCGATGCGAGCGGGAAACCCGTGGACGTCACGCGCCTCAACCCGTCGTGGGGCGGCGCGGCCGGGGAGATGATCTCGACGACCCGCGACCTGGACACGTTCCTGAACGCTCTGCTGGCCGGCAAGCTCCTCAAGCCGTTGCAGCAAAAGGAACTCTTGAAGACCACTGCCGCGAGCCCTGACTACGGCCTGGGCGTCTCCGTGCTGCAGCTGTCGTGCAAGACCCTCTACGGCCACGACGGCCTCATCCACGGCTACTCGACGATGATGATCGGCACCCAGGACAAGCGGGTCATGCTGTCCATCACGCACGCCGCGAACGGCCGCGCGCCCGGTGGCATCGGCATCAAGCTGCTGGAAACCGTCTACTGCCGATGAGTCCAGGGATCACAGCGACTTTGACGGCGGCGAGCCTGCTCGCCGCCACCGCAGGAGGACCAGGGCTCGACCGGTCGACCATCACGGAGGCGATGAACGAGCTGACGTCGGGCGGAGGAGCGCACAGCGTCCAGGTACGGGTCTCGGACGGGCCGGAGCGGTTCACCGGCCGTTCGGGGCCTGTGCCGCCGAACGGGAGCTTCCGCATCGGCAGCGCCACCAAGCCGTTCATCGCCACGGTCGTGCTGCAGCTCGTCGGCGAGGGCAAGGTGTCGTTGGACGAACCGATCGCCCGCCATCTGCCAGATCTGTTGCCGTACAAGGAAATCACCTTCCGGCAGATCCTGCAGCACACCAGCGGTCTCTTCAGCTACACGCGAGCACTCCCGTTGAACCCGGACGGGTTCGAGTCGATCCGCGACAAGCACTGGGAGGCAACGGAACTGGTCGCGATCGCCGCGCAGAGGCCGCTCAACTTCCCGCCCGGCACGCAACACAGCTACTCCAACACTAACTACGTCGTCGCGGGCATGCTGATCGAGAAGCTGACCGGCAGGCCGTACGCCAGAGCCGTCGAGCAGCGCATCCTGAAGCCGTTGCGCCTCAAGGACACCTACCTGCCCGGCGACGACGAGGACATCAGGGGGCCGCACGCGCACGCCTTCTGGACCGCGAACGGCAAGGCATCGGACATCACGCACATCAACCCGTCGGTGGCGGGCGCGTCCGGTGAGATCATCTCGACGACGCGCGACCTCGACACCTTCATCGTCGCGCTGTCCAGCGGCAAGCTGCTCAGGCCGGCCCAGCAGGCGGAGCTCACCAGGACCACGGCGGTCAGCCCGGAATACGGCCTGGGCCTGCGGATCCAGCAGATCTGCGGCACACCGGTGTGGGGGCACGGCGGTGGGATTCCGGGCTTCTCGACGGAAATGTTCACCACACCGGACAACCGCCGCAGGCTCGTGCTGTCCGCGACGACCGCGGCGACGTCCGGGAACCCCGGGCCCGCACTGGAGAAGCTGAGGAACGAGGTCTTCTGCTAGGACCTTCTTCCGGGCAAACGAAAGGGGAGCTGGGCTGACCAGCTCCCCTCCCGGCGTTTATGAAGATCAGCCGATGCCGCTCTTCATCGCTTTGACCAACTCACCGTTCGAGGTGTCTCCGGACATCTCCCAGAAGAAGGCGCCGCCGAGACCCTGGTTCTTCGCGTAGGTCATCTTCGTGCCGATGGTGGCCGGGGTGTCGTAGCTCCACCACTGGTCACCGCACTTGGCGTAAGCCGTACCCGCGACGGTGCCGTTCGACGGGCACGAGGTCTTGAGCACCTTGTAGTCCTGGATGCCCGGCTCGATGCCCGGCGCGGGGCCGGTCGCCGTGCCGCCAGGAGCCGCCTGCGTGACGCCTGCCCAGCCGCGGCCGTAGAAGCCGATGCCCAGCAGGAGCTTGCTCGACGGGACGCCCTTGCTCTTCAGCTTCTGGATCGCGTTGTCCGAGTAGAAGCCCGCGGTCGGGATGCCGCTGTAGTTCGTCAGCGGCGAGTGCGGAGCCGTCGGACCCTGGGCCGCCCAGGCGCCGAAGTAGTCGTAGGTCATGACGTTGTACCAGTCCACGTACTGCGCGGCGCCGCCGTAGTTCGCGGCGTCGATCTTGCCGCCGGTGGTGCCGTCAGCCGTGATGGCCGAGGTGACGAGGTAGTTCTGGCCGAAGCGGGCACGCAGCGCCTGCATCAGGTTCTTGTACGCCTCGGGGCCGCTCGTGTCGCAGGACAGACCACACGAGTTCGGGTACTCCCAGTCGATGTCGATGCCGTCGAACAGGCTCGCCCACCGCGGGTCCTCGAGCAGGGTGTAGCAGGAGTTCGCGAACGCGGTCGGGTTCTGCGCCGCCTGGCCGAAGCCGCCGGACCAGGTCCAACCACCGAAGGAGTACAGGATCTTGATGTGCGGGTACTTCTTCTTCAGCTTCATCAGCTGGTTGAAGGCACCGCGAACCGGCGCGTCCCAGACGTCGGCGACACCGTCGACCGACTCGGCCGCCGTGTACGACTTCTCGATCGCCGGGAACGACTCACCGATCACGCACTGCCCGTTCGTCACGTTGCCGAACGAGTAGTTGATGTGCGTGATGTTCGCAGCGGTGCCGGAGGTGTCGATGTTCTTCGGCAGGTAGTTCTTCGCCGGGTAGGTGCCCCACTCGGTGAAGTAGCCCAGGTTGATCTTCCCGCCGGGCTGCGGGTTGTTCGTCGTCGTGGTCGTCGACGTCGTGGTGCTCGTAGTCGTCGAAGTGGTGGTGCTGGTGGTCGTGCTCGTTGTCGTGCTGGTCGTGGTCGGGTTCGTCCCGCCCGCCTCGCACGAAGCGCCGTTCAGCTTGCAGTTGGTGGGCGCACCGAACGTGCCGGTGTACGCGCCGTTGAACCCGAAGCTGGCCGAGCCACCGACGGCGATGCTGCCGTTCCACGTGTTCTTGACCGTGACGACCTGGCCGGACGTGGTGTACGAACCGTCCCAGAGCGAGGTCACCCGGTGGTTGGCCGGCAGCGTGAACTCGACAGTCCACGACGTCAGGGCCGCCGTGCTGTTGTTCTTGATCGTGTACTTGCCCTCGAAGCCCGTTCCCCAGTCCGAACCCTTGGAGAACGTGGCGGACACGCCACCGGCACCGCTAGCAGCGGGGACGACGACGATACCGAGGACCATCGCGGCGACGGCCGCGAAGAGAGCAGCAAGATGCCATCGGAACTTGGACATCGGTCTCCTCAGTCGCAGGGGGTACCGCGAACGATGTGGTTTAGACCACTCGAAGGTCAAGGTCTAGACCTCTGTCGTCACTCGAATGGAGCAGTCCGAAAACGGTTGCGAGACGCTGGCTGTCCTGTCTTTGTCTATTGGGTTAACCATTGGAGGGGTTCCGAGACGACGCCTCTTCGGGTCGAGTTCCGCTCGAGCCACTGCGCACTGTGGACGGTCGGCCCTAACTTCGTTCCATGCCAAAGCGTTTCTCCACGGCGCGCGGCCGCGAGTTCGGTGACGCGATCCGGGCTGTCGTGTCCGCCACCGGAATGACCGCCCAGGACATCTGCGAACAGATCGACTGGGATCCGGGCAAGCTCTCGGACCTGGTCAACGGCCGAGGCGGCAGCTCAGAGGTCGATCTAGCGGTACTGCTCGGGTTCTGCCGTACACCGCCGGACGAGCGTCGCCACCTGCTGAGGATTCACAGGGAGACCGGCACCAAGGACTGGTGGCAGCACCACGGCGACCACCAGCCGATCCTCCCGCGCACGTGGTTCGAGCACCTGAAGAAGGCCAAGGAGTTCACCAGCTGGTGCCCGCTCTGCATCCCCGGCCTTCTCCAGGCGCCGCGCTACGCACGCGCCCTCATCTGCGCCAGCGCCAACGTGCCCCCCGATGAAGTTGAGCAGCGCGTCCAAGCGCGAGTGGCGATGCAGGACGTCTTCAAGCAGCGGCTCAAGAGCACGTTCTACATCCACGAGCAGGTCCTGCTGCTCCCGGTCGGCGGTCAGGACGTGCTGGTCGAACAGCTCCACCACCTGCTGAGGATGTGGGTGCGGCCGTACATCGACATCCGAATCCTGCCGATCGAACTCGGTGCCCACGCCGGCTTCGGCGGCGCCTTCGACCTGATGACGTCTGAAAGGTACGAGCCGACTGTCTTCCTGGACACCGAGAACTCCACCCTCATCGTCGAGGCCGCGCCCGCCGTGAAGGCCCACGTCGCGGTCTTGGAGTCGCTCGAAGGTTTCGTGCTGGATGCGGAAGAATCGCGAAGGAGGATCGAACAGCTCGCTAGCTAGGGGTGGCCATGTGGCGCAAGAGCAGTCGTAGCGCAAATGCCCAGAACTGCGTCGAAGTCGGCCAGGGCGTAGGCATCCGTGACAGCAAAGCCCCCGCCACTCACCTCTCCGTCAGTCCGGACGCCTGGTCGGCGTTCCTCCGCATCGTCAAGTCCGTGTAGGCGGGACGAATCCGCGAGCCCCGGCGTCCAGCGCGGCCGATCCGTCCGCGCCCAGGCTCGCCAGCAGCCGCAACCCGTCCTCCGCGGGGCTGCCAGGAGGCGCGGACAGCACCAGCAACTCCATCCCGGGCTCACCGGGCAGCGCGAAGTTCTCCTGGTGCAGTTCGAGCAGCCCGACCAGCGGGTGCCGGTAAGCCTTGCCGCCGTGCGCACGGGCGCGCACGTCCGCGCGCGCCCAGAGCTTCCGGAACCGCTCGCTTCCCATCGCCAGCTCGCCGATCAACGAGGCCAGGCGGGGGTCTTCCGGGTACTTGCCCGCGGCCAGGCGCAGGTGTCCGACCACGTCGAGGGTGCACGTCTCCCAGCCCGCGTAGAGGTCGGTTTCCTCCAGGAAGATGTGCCGGGCGGTGTTGAGGCCCCGCAACGGCCGGCTGTAGAGAAGTGAAGCGAGCTGGTTGCCGGCGAGCACGTCCATGCGGTGGTTCATGATCAGCGCAACTCCGTCCGAGACCAGGTCGAGGACGCGCAGCAGTTCCGGGCGGATCCGGCCGCCCGGGACCCGAGAGCGGCGGCGCTGGCAGGCGAGGCGGTGGAGGTGCTCGCGCTCGGTCTCGTCGAGGGCCAGCACGCGGGCGAGGGCGTCGAGGACCTGGTCAGAAGGTTGTGTTGCACGGCCTTGTTCCAGGCGCACGTAGTAGTCGACGCTCACGCCGGACAGGTGCGCGACCTCCTCGCGGCGCAGTCCGGCCACGCGGCGGTGCCGGTCGGTCGGGATGCCGACGGACGCCGGGTCGATTCGGGAACGCCGAAGCCGCAGGAAGCCCGCAAGATCGTCCACCTTTCCGAGTATGGCCGCTGAACGGGCCGCGAGGGTGGTCCTGCTGGTACCAGGAAGTCCAGGCCCTGAACGGCCTGGCGACAAGACCCGAGGATCGGAGGCACCTGACCAGAAGGAGCAACGACCGTGAAGACGCTGATCGTCTACGCCCACCCGGAACCGAAGTCGCTCAACGGTTCGCTGAAGGACCTCGCCGTGTCCACATTGGACGCCAACGGGCACGAGGTGCGGGTGAGTGACCTGTACGCCATGAACTGGAAGGCGACAGCGGATGCGCAGGACTACGGCGACCCGAGCCCGTTGAACGTCGTGCTGGACTCCGGGCGGGCGTTCGACGCCGGGACTCTCACCGCGGATGTCCGGGCCGAGCAGGAGAAGCTGCTGTGGGCCGACACGATCATCTTCCAGTTCCCGCTGTGGTGGTACACGATGCCCGCGATCCTCAAGGGCTGGGTCGACCGGGTGTTCACCTACCGCTTCGCGTACGGCGTCGGCGAGCACAGCGACACGAAGTACGGCGAGCGCTTCGGCGAGGGCACGTTGGCGGGCAAGAGGGCTCTGCTGTCGGTGACCACGGGTGGGCCGGAGTCGCACTACGCCGCTCGCGGGATCAACGGGCCCATCGACGACCTGCTGTTCCCGATCCAGCACGGGATCCTCTACTACCCCGGCATCGAGGTGCTGCCGCCGTTCGTGCTGTACGGCGTGGACCGGATGACCGGCGAGGACTACGCGGACGTCGCGAAGGCGTGGGAGCAGCGGCTGCTCACGCTGGAGTCGACCGAGCCGATCCCGTTCCGGCGGCAGAACTTCGGCGACTACGAGATCCCGTCACTGCACCTGAAGGAGGGCCTGGAAGCAGCCGGCCGGACGGGGTTCGGGCTGCACGTCCGAAACTGTCAAGTGTGAGTAAACCTTTACACGGTCAGCCGATTGCCCGTTCCGCGCCCCAGGCGGCGATGTCCTCCCGGCTCTGCAGCCCGAGCTTGTCCCGCAACCGCTGCAGCCGGGAGGCCACGGTCCGCACGGACACGTTCAACCGGTTCGCGATCTGCTGGTTCGTCAGCCCCGTGGCCAGCAAGGCGATCACGCGGCGCTCGTGGTCGTCCAACGCGTCGTGGGCGGCCTCGCACCGGTCGAGCCACACCTCGTCCTGGATGAACGCCTCGGTCTCGGTGGCGGTCAACGGCGTAGAAGCAGCCTCTGCGCGCGCAACGGGCAACATGAGTCGTGCGGTGCGCATGGCTCCGGCGACCTTTTCCGCCCAGAACGGATCCGGCACCACACCTACGGAGCGCCGTAACGCTCGTCCGGTCGCTTCCAGCCGTAGCGCGCGCTCGGCCTGACCGCGCATCAACGCGACCACGGCCAGACCTTCCAAAGCGTCTGGTGCGGTCAACGGGTTGATGCCGTCCATCCGCAGTGCTTCCTGGTAGGCGTGCGTCGACTCGTCGAGGTCGCCCTGCACCAACGCGACGACGCCGCGTGTGTTCAAAGCCGAAGCGATGCGCGCGGGGACGCCCGACGCGCGCGAGATCGGCAACGCCTTCATGACGGCGTTCTCAGCGCGTTCGTGCTTACCGAGCGACAACGCCGTACGGGCCAAGTCCACCAAACAGGTCGCACGGGCAAGAGGCTCGCCCAACAGCTCGGCGACGCGCAGGCACTCGGTGTTGTTCTCGTCCGACGCTTCCCATTCGCCCGACGACTGCTGCACCGCGGCCAACGTGCTGCGACAGCTCATCACCAGCGCCGGTTGACCCAGCGGACGCACCAAGCGGGAAGCCTCACCTGACAGCTCGATCGCCTCGTCGTGGTCGCCCTGCTCGGCGGCGAAACGGGCGGCGTGGTTCAGCGCCACGCAGCGGTAATCGTCCCTTGTGGACGGACGGCGCAACGCATCCCGCAACAGCACGCGAGCCTGCCCGAGCCGTCCGCGTCGAGCCGCGCAGTCAGCCAACGCGGAGGTCAGCAGCAGCAAGCGTTCGTCGAACCGTTCGGCAGCCCACTCGACCGTGCCCAGCAGGCTGTCGACGTGGTTGTCGAGCTTGTCCTGCACGTCGAACGGCACCGACAGCGGCTGGGTGATGAGCACGTCCGACAGATCGGTGAACCATCGGGCCAGCGCCTCGAACGCGACGTCCAGCTCGCCGGCCGCGACCAGCTTTTCGCGCGCGTGCAGCCGAACCGACTCCAGCTGCCGAAACCGGGTCGTGCCCGGAATGGCCGTCAGCAGCGACTTCGCCTGGAGCCGGGACAACACGTCCAGCACGGGCTCCGCCGACCGTTCCGAAGAACAAACCTCGGTCGCCGCAGCCAGGTCGAAGCCGCCGTCGAACACCGACAGCCGCCGCAACGCGAACTGCTCGTCGGGCTGCAACAACTGGTAGCTCCAGTCGATCGACTCGCGCAGAGACCGTTGCCTCGAAGGCGACTTCCGACACCCCAGCGTCAACAGCTCCAGCGGCTCGTCCATGCGGTCGCAGATGTCCGTGACCGGCAACAGCTGCACCCACCGCGCGGCGAGCTCGATCGCCAGCGGCATGCCTTCCAGACGCGCGCACAGCAACGCCACCGCGGCGGTGTTGGCCTGCGTCAACCGGAAGTCGGGCGTGCGCTCGCGAGCCCTGTCCACGAACAGCTTCACGGCCTCGGAGCGCGGCGCGGCGGTCGTCACCAGGTCGCGATCGGTCGACGGCACCGGCAGACCCTCGACGTGGAAGCTCGCCTCGCCCGTGATCCACAGGGCTTCGCGCGAGGTCGCGAGCACCCGGACGCCGGGGCAACGGTTCAGCAGAAGGTCGGTCAGCTCGGCGCACGTGTCGAGAAGGTGTTCGCAGTTGTCGAGGACTACGACCACTTTCATGTTCACGAGCGTTTCCAGGACCGTGTCGCGCAACGGCTCGTCCGACTCCGCGACGACACCCAGCGCGTGAGCGACGGTCGGCATGACGTCCTGCGGCGTGCGGACCTCGCCGAGCTCGACGAGGAGCACTCTGTCCGTTCTCCCGCGCCGCAACCGGCCCGCTGCCTCCAGCGCGAGCCGCGTCTTGCCCGCACCCGCACTGCCGACGAGCGTAACGAGACGGTGCCTGCGCATGAGCTGGTCGAGCTTCGAGAGCTCCTGCTGGCGGCCGATGAACGTGTCGCGCGCGGCGGGCAGGTTGGAGAGCACTCTCAAGTTCTTGCTGCTCACCGGTGTCGGCGCGGACACCGTCGCGCGACGCCGATAAGCCCTTTGGCGGCAGGCGTTGGAGCAGTAGGACCTGCGCTGCTCGGAGGTGGCGGGAGGCAGCGCCCCGTCGCACAGGGCGCAACGTCCGGTGCTGATCATGGGGTCCTCTCCTCCAGCCGTAACGGCAGGCCGTCCCTGTCTCGGTCCGGCGACAGCGCAGGTCGCGGGTGGTGACCTGCCGTGTGCAACCCGTTACACGTCTGTGCGCGCGAGACGGTTCGCACTGTGCTCGTTATGCCTACCTTCCCGAGACCCTCGTTCGGGAACAAACTGGTGACTGGTCCGGTCTGACAGGGAGTGCGTATGACGTTGACGACGAGCACCTCGTCCGAGTACTCGTGGGCGAGCGCGGGTCTGCAACTGGTGGACAAGCCGCGCACGATCACCGTTGGCATCGCTGACGACGAGGTTCTGATCCGCACAGGAGTCCGCGGCGTGCTGGAGCGTTCCGGCAACGTCGTGGTGGTGGGCGAGGCGGGTGACGGCAGCGCGGCGGTCGAGCTTGCCCGGCGCCACCGCCCGCAAGTACTGCTGATGGACACCGCCATGCCCGGCATGGAGGGCCTCGGTGCGGTGCGCATGGTGCGCAGGCACGTGCCGGGAACACAGGTGATCATGCTGTGCACCCCGCAGACCGAGGAGATGTTGTTCCCCGCCCTGCGCGCCGGCGCGGCGGGCTTCCTCTTCAAGAACGGCGAACCCGACGCTCTGGTCAACGCCGTGCGCGTGGTGGCCGCGGGAGAGGCGATCCTGTCGCCGTCCGCGACGCGCGCTCTCGTCGACCACTTCACCGGCGCCGACTCGGAACGCCGCGACGCCGCGCGCAGCCGCATCAGCCTGCTCACTCGGCGGGAGCAGGAGGTGTTGGTGTACCTCGCACAGGGCATGGCCAACGCACGCATCGCAAGGCTCATGTACCTCTCAGAAGGGGCGATCAAGGCCCACGTCAGCAGACTGCTGACGAAACTGCGGTGCGACAACCGCGTCCAGGCCGCTCTCATCGCACGCGACGCCGCCCTTCCCTGCTGAACTGACTGCTGCAACGGCGCAGCAGTCAGACTAGCTACGTGAGTTCGCTTCACGAAGCAGGTCACCCGGTTGGCCCCGTCCAGAATGATGTCTCTTTCCCGCCAGCGTCTCGGTTGGAATGACGTCATGCTTGACCGCATGCGCTTGGACACGTCCACGGAACGCTTGCCGTTCAAGGCACCTCTCTGCCCGTCCAACCTGTTCGGTCACCTGATCGCCACCGCCGTTCCCGGCGTCGAGGAGTGGCGGGACGGCGTGTACCGGCGCTCATTGCGTCTCCCTTTCGGTTGCGGGATCGCGTCTTTGAGGCCCTTGACCGATCACGTCGCGTGCACTTTGGAGCTTTCCGATCCGCGAGATTTGAGTACTGCTCTAGACCTTTGCCGTTTCCTGCTCGACCTCGACGTCGACCCGCTCGTGGTGGATGGCGCGTTGTCTTCCGACCCGTTGTTGGCACAACTGGTGATCAGCGCTCCAGGACGTCGTGTGCCGCGCACGGTGGACGGTGCGGAGTTCGCGATCCGCGCGGTGCTCGGCCAGCAGGTGTCGACGAAGGCTGCGCGCACGCACGCCGCTCGTCTCGTGTCGCGTTACGGCACGCCTGTTGGGGACCTGTTCCTGTTCCCGTTGGAGTTCGACGTCTCGTCCTTGGCGATGCCGGAGTCGCGTCGCCGCACGATGTCGGCTCTGCTGGAGGCGCTTCAGTCCGGTTTGGACCTGTCGGCTACCGCCGATCGGGTGGTCGCGCGCGAGTGGCTGACCACGCTGCCGGGCTTCGGTCCGTGGACTGTGGAATCGATTGCGATGCGCGCTTTGGGTGACCCGGACGCGTTTCTGCCGACCGATCTTGGAATTCGATTGGCGGCCAAGGCTTTGGGTCTGCCGTCGACGCCGGGTGCGTTGATCAAGCGGTCGGAGGCGTGGCGGCCCTGGCGTGCGTACGCGGTGCAGCACCTGTGGGCGACCGGAGATCACGAGGTGAACCGGATTCCGGCCTGACCTGGACGCTCGCGTACATCCCTGCGGTGGACGGGTTCAGCACGAAACCGGGCAATGACGGTGGATCCTGGGCAAACCGTTGCAAATCAACGAAAACGTCCAGCGCCGTGGCCGGGCGGTCCGCGGGATCCTTGGCCAGCAACCGCTGCACGACCGGATCGAGTGCGCTTCCGGTGCGCGGCGGAGCTTCCTTGACGTGCTTGTCGAACACCGCGTACGCCGTCGGCCCGGTGAAGAGCTGTTCGCCGGTCAGCATCTCGTGCAGCACGCAGCCCAGCGCGTAGAGGTCGCTGCGTGGTTCGGCGGCGCCGCGCTGGATCTGCTCGGGGGCCATGTAGGAGGGCGTGCCGAGGATCTGGCCGGCTCGGCTGAACGGGGCGACGTCGCTCTCCTTGAGCAGCGCGAGGCCGAAGTCGAGCACCTTCACCGCGCCGTCCGGGCACAGCATCAGGTTGGTGGGCTTGAGATCGCGGTGGCAGATGCCGCTCTCGTGGGCCTCGGTGAGCACCGCGGCCGCCTGTGCCGCGATGTTCGCCGCCCAGGCCTCCGGGAGCGGGCCGAACTCGTGGACCAGGTCCGCGATCGTGACGCCGTCGACGAACTGCATGACCTGGAACAGGCGCTGGTCGTACGTCCCGAAGTCGTAGAGGACGGGCACGCCGGGGTGTTCGAGCTTGGCGACGATCCGCGCCTCGCGCGCGAACCGGTGTTGCACCTCGTCGTCGCTGCCGGGCAACCGCAGCAGCTTCACCGCGACCCGGCGGTCGAGGCGCAGGTCCCGGCCCTTGTGCACGGCTCCCATGCCGCCCCGCCCCAACGGCAGGTCGTCGATCTCGTAGCGGTCGGCGATCAGCACGTGCGAAGCCTAACCGTCACGTCGGGCCGATCTGTCCGCCCAGCAGGCCCGCGTACCCGAGCCGGACCAGGTCCGCTGCTTCTTGGAGGCCTTCTTCGAGTGCTTTGAGCTGCGCGAAGGCCTGTCCGTACCGGCGTTGTTCGTCGAGCGGCAGCGACGGCACCTGCGTCCGGCGCACGTCCAGCCGTGTGGATCCGGTGGGGGTGCGGGCGAACGCGGCGCGCAGCACCCCTTCGAGGAAGTCCGGGTCGATCCTGTCCGGGTCGATCTCGTAGGACGCGCCGGTGGGGGAGACGACGACGTGCGTGCCGGGAGCGTTGCGGACCAGGTCGCCGATCGTGGTCAGCGGTGTTGCCCGCTCTCGCAGTTCGGGCAGGTCGGGAAGGGCGAAGGTGTCCTGCCGGTCGAGGTAGGCCGTGGCGTCGGTGCGGCTGTGGCGGCTCGGGCTGAGGTCGACGTCGTCGTCGAGCAGGTCGATGACCCGCGTGTTCGGCTCGACCGGTCCCGGTTCCTCCAGCAGTGCGATCTGCTCGGGTGCTTTGCCGACGGGGTTGCGCAGCAGCCAGAGGTCGCGGCCCGGCTGCACGGTGATCACCGCGCGGATCGCCCCTGCGCGCAGGAGGTTGCCGCGGATTCGCTTGCCGGGTCTGCGGTTCGCGGCGGCCGACGGGAGCAGCACGGCCACCTGGCCGCCGGGCTTGGTGAGCGACAGGCAGTGCTGCAACCAGGCCAGTTCCGGTTCGCCGCGAGGGGGCAGGCCGTACGTCCATCTGGCGTCACCGACCAGCTCCTCGTGGCCCCAAGTCCGGTCGTGCCAAGGCGGGTCGCACACGACCGCATCCGCCTTCTGGTCGATCCCGTTGTGCCGCAAGGAGTCTCCGGTGATGATCTGCGCGTGGGGCAACCGGCGCCGCGCGATGACCGCTGTGGTCGGGTCGAGCTCCTGGCCGATCTTGTTGCGCGCCTTCGACGCCATCAGCAGGCTTCCGGTTCCGCACGCCGGATCGATCACCGTGTCGCCGTCTGTCAGCTCCACGACCAGCTCGGCGATCTCGGGCGGCGTGGGGTTCAGCAGGCGCGAGTGGGCTTCGAGGTAGCGGGCGTGCAGGAACTCGAACGTCTTCGCGTCCGTTTCAACGTTCGCGAGCGCTTCACCGAGCTTGAGGTCGTCGACGGTCCGCAGCTGCGTCCACAGCCGCTCCGCCGGTGACACCCGGAACGGTTTTCCGTTGCGCCGCAGCCATGCCTCGACGTCGCGCAGGAGGTACAACGGACTGGAGGCCGTCCCGCCGACCGGCGCCGGGAAGTCCTCGAACCGCCGCCGCCAGTTGGACACGGCCGCCCGCCCCACGTCGGCGAGGCGAGCGATGTCCCCGGCGTTGACCGTCTCATCCATGGTTCACAACCGTATTGCTTGTGAACTCACTTCACAACTGGTGTACTGACGACATGACATACGAGCTGCGCATCGCCGTGGCGACCGATCCTGGGCTTGTGCGCGAGCACAACGAGGACTCGGTCTACGTCCGCGCGGACCTGCAGGCCGTGGCCGACGGCATGGGCGGCCACGAGCACGGCGAGCTGGCCAGCGCGATCGCGGTGGACGTCCTCGCCGGGTGGCAGGGCGACCTCGGCCCCGCGGTGGCCGAGATCGCGCGCAGGCTCGACGCCGAGGCCCCGCAGCACGCCGGCACCACGCTGACCGCGATGCGCTGGGAGGGCCTCGCGTTCCAGCTCGCCCACATCGGCGACTCCCGCGCGTACGTGCTGCGGGAGGGGGATTTGAGGCAGATCTCCCACGACCACACGATGGTCCAAGCTCTCGTCGACGCGGGCCGCATGACGCTCGAAGAGGCCGCGAACCACCCGCGCCGCGCGTACGTGCTGCGCGCCCTGCAGTCCGGCAACTCGCACGACCCGGACCTGTCGTGGCACCAGGCTCTGGTGGGTGACCGGTACCTGCTGTGCAGCGACGGCCTCACGGACTACGCGCACCTGGAAGACATCCACGAGATCCTGCTGTCCACTGAGGACGGAACAGAGGCTGCCTGGCAGCTGATCGCGCTGGCGAACGGCAACGGCGGCCCTGACAACATCACCTGCGTCATCACCGACGTCGCCAAGAAGAAGTGGTGGCAGCGCTAGACCGTGAACTCGTGCCGGGGCATCTGCGAATAACGCGGTGAACTGCCCGTCACGACGAGAGGTCGGTCATTGAACGCGTTGGGGGAGGATGCCGACGATGCGACAGTCATCGAGGCATCGCTGCACGATCCGGAACGGTTCGCGGTCATCTTCGACCGGCACGGTCCGCACATCAGCCGCTACCTGGAACGCCGGATGGGCCGGCAGGCCGCCGACGACCTGGTGGCGGAGACCTTCCTGACCGCGCTGGCCAAACGGGGGCAGTACGACCTGAGCAGGCCGGACGCGCGGCCGTGGTTGTACGGAATCGCCACGAACCTCGTCAGCCGGCACTGGCGAGCGGAGGAACGCGAGCTCAAGCTGCGTGGTCGCGCTCTCATCGCGGAGCCGCAGGCCGGCCACGCCGAGCGGGTCGCCGAGCAGGTCACTGCGCAGGCGATGGGAAAGCTCCTCGCCACCGCGCTGGCCGAGCTCGCCGACGCCGAACGCGACGTGCTGCTGCTCGTCGCGTGGGAGGGCCTGGCTTACGACGAAGTCGCTGCCGCGCTGGACATTCCGGTGGGCACCGTTCGTTCCCGGCTGAACCGCGCCCGCAAGAAAGTGCGGTTGACGCTGCGCGCCGCCGACGACATCGCGACCTGGGAGGAAGCCAACCATGGATGAGATTCAGCTGATCCGCGGCATGGTCGCGGAGACCCGCCTGCCCGAGTCCGGGGAACTGTCGCCGATCCGGGAACGCCTGCTCGCCGGAGCCCGCGCCGAGGCCCGTCCGGCGGTCGCGCGGTCGCGCCGCCGGTTCACCCTCGCCGGAGTGGTCGGCATCGCCGCCGCGATCGCCGCAGTGGTCGTCGTGGCACCGTTCGGCGGTCCTTCGCCAGAGGCTCACGCGGAGGCGGTCGAGACGTTGCACCGCGCGGCGGCTGCTGTGCGCGGCCTGCAGGAGACGCCACCGCGCGCCGACCAGTTCATCTACACGAAGACGGAGCAGGACGACGGCATCCGGGAGGCCTGGCTGTCGGCCGACGGGACCAGGGACGGCCTCGTCCGGCAGCACACGCCGGCCACCGTCAGCATGCTGCCCGGCTGCCGCGACGGCAAACATCAGGTCTACGTCGGCCCCAGGCCGCTTCCCGGCGAGTTCGGGCCCTGCACGCTCACCCCCGCCTACCGGCCGGACATGCCCACCGACGCCAGGGCGATGCTGGCGTACCTCAACGGCAACGGCCTCGACGACCTCGACCGGTCGAACGCGAACGACAGGCCGGTCACCGGCGACGACGTGGCTTTCCTGCTCCGGGAGAACTACCTGTCGCCGCAGTCGAGGGCCGCGTTGTACGAAGCCCTGGCCCTCATCCCCGACATCACTCTCGAGCACGACGAGGAAGATGCCGCCGGTCGCCGGGGCGTGAAGGTCTCGTGGCCGGACAAGGGTGATCACCGGGGAGGCGAGCTGATTCTCGACCCGGCCACCTACACCGTGCTCGGCAGCGAGGACACCGCGGTGCTGCAGACTGCCGTCGTCGATCAGTCGGGTCAGCGGCCCTGAATGGAAACGGGCCCCGGCACACCGTGCCGGGGCCCGCAGCTCTAAAGGGTGTTACAGGTTGGCCGGCATGCCCGACTCGTCGGCCGCAGCCGTCGACGAACCGCTCAGCAGGTCCTTGACGATCTTGTTGGCTTCCTTGACCGCCGGCGTGATCATCTTGATCTTGATCTTGCCGTCGGTGAGCTTGCCGCCGACCTCGAAGGTCTTGTCCTCGTGCGGCAGCGGAAGGCCCTGGCAGCCGGTGAACTGCTTGCGCGGGGTCGCACCGGTCTGGAAGTAGAAGACGATCGGGTCGTCGACGCAGTCCGTGTTGTACGGGAACAGGCCGTGCGAGCCCTCGTTGTCGACGCTGATCAGCTTGGCGCCGGGCAGCGACTTCGCCGTGGCCAGGCCGCCCTCGTACGCGGTGGCGGCGTCGAGCTCCGACTGCGCCATGAGGACGCGCGGGAACGTCTTCTTGTCCGGCTTCGGCATCGAGTTCGTGGTCTTCCAGTACGCGCACAGCGGCGTGCTCATGAACGGCGCGATGAACGGCGCGTTCACGGTCAGGTCAGCCAGCCAGTAGTTCCAGTAGTGCAGGTTCTGGTTCCACTGACCGTCCTGGCAGCGGATGGCCTCGAAGGTGGCGTCCCAGGTCTCGACCTCGGCCTCGGCGGTCGTGGCCTTCACCGCGACGCGCTCCTTCTTGGCGATCGCGGCGAGCGCGTTCTGCTTGCCCTTGGCGATGAACGCCTTGTTCTCGTCGGTCAGGTCCGGCGTGGCGAGCATCTTCGCGACGATCTGCTCGACCTTCTCGGAGTCGGTGCCGGTGGCCGGTGCCTTCGACGCGTCGATCACCGAGGCCACCGCGGACGCCGCCGCGTGGTACTGCGTCGTGTCGTACATGGCCGGGATCACGAACCACGCGACGAACAGCTGCCCGACGAACTCACGGGTGCCGCCGGCCTTCTCCCAGTTGCGACGGATCTCCATCGGGTCCGTGCCCTGGCCGTAGCGGGCGTTGTCGCGCGCCATGAACGGCAGCAGCGCCTCCTGGAACTGGCGGTCGCGGGTGCGCGGCTGCAGGTCCCAGGTGTTCTCGAGGGTCGTCTGCGAGGCGTCGACGGCCGAGTCGAGCAGCATGCGGTGGACCTTGTTCGGGAACGTGGCTGCGTACCACGTGCCGAGCCAGGTGCCGTAGGAGTAGCCGATGTAGCTCGTCTTCTTCTCGCCGAGCAGGACACGGATGAAGTCCATGTCGTAGGTGGTCTGCTCGGTGGTGATGAACTTGGTCAGCGGGTTCTCGAGGCAGCCGTCGACCTTCGCCTTGTTCAGCACGTTGACGTCGGTGCTGTTCGGGACGGTGTAGCTGCACTTGAGCGGCGAGGACAGGCCGACGCCGCGCGGGTCGAAGCCGATGAAGTCGTACTGACCGGCGAGGACCGGGGTGCGCAGGGCCATCGCCGCGCCCCACGGCAGGCCGGAGCCGCCGGGGCCACCGGGGTTGACGAGCGCGATGCCCTGACGGCTGGTGCCCTTGTAGGCGGTCTCGGTCTTGGAGACCCGGATGCCGATCGTGTTGCCGTCGGCCGGGTTGTGCCAGTCGCGCGGAACCTGGACGGTCGCGCAGGCCAGACCCTTGACGGTCTTGAACTTCTTGACGGTCTCCTCGGCGACACCGGGGAACGTGCACTCTTCCCAGGTGACCTTCTGGCCGACCAGCGCGCCCGCGAGCTTGGCCGTGTCCGGGTCCTGCTGCGGCGCCGCGGTCGCCGTCGGCACGAGCACGACGCTCGTGGCGATCAACGCTCCGGTGAGTGCGGCCAGCCCGCCTCTCAAGTACTTCCTCAAGATCGATCCCCTTCTGCCCCCGCACGGCCGAGTGAGGCCGCGCTTGCATCAGAAGTTGAAGGGGATTTCCCTCGTTTGACACTCGTGGGTGGTGGCAGAAAGTCGCCATGTCTGAAATCTGTCACGAAAGATGTTCACAGAGTGATGAACGATCCTCATGTCAGTGACCTTGAGTGACTAAAGCCAACCCCGCCGTGACGCCTGAACCCCGAGCTGGAACCGCGTCTGGGCACCCAGAAGCTGCTGCAGGCGGCTCACGCGACGATGCACGGTTCGTTCGCTGATGCCCAGTTCGCGGGCGATCGCCTCGTCCGTCAAACCGGCGCTGAGCAGCGCCATCAGCCTTCTCGTGGCCGTCGTAGGTTCCTCGTGGGTGTCCTGCTGCCCGCCCGGCGTGATCGACACAGCCATCCGCCAGAACGCCTCGAACAACTCGATGAGCGCGCTCAGTAGCACGGACGGGTGAATGAGCAGTGCCACGACGTTCCCGCCCGTGACCGTAGGAACCGCGATCAACGCCCGGTCCGAATCCGCGATCACGAGCTTGAGCGGCACACCGGGAAACGCCCGCGCCTGCTCACCCACCGAGATCGACTCCTGCACCGACGCGAACCCGAGCTCGGTCTGCAACAGCGCCGACTCGTAGACCACCCGGTAGCCGACACCCCGAGCCAGCGCCGGAGGCTGGGCGGGACTCGCCTCCGGCTGCGGGCTGAGGTACGAACCGGGATCCAGCGCCCGGATCTCGGTCCGAGCCTGGCTCTGCATCTCCTCGAACGCGCTGATCACCTCGTCCGCGTCCTTGAGCACCTCGACGAAGTCGACCTCTTTCGTCTGGTGCTCGGCATACGCGCGGGCGAGCATCTCGGCGGTCTCCCGGGCCCGCACGGCCGCGGCCTCGTGACTCGACGCGATCGCGGCCAACGCGGACCTCGGCGGCCGCACGTCGTGGTCCCTGACCAGGCCGAGCCGTTCGAGCTCCGCGTGCGCCGCGCCGGGCTTGCTCATCGCACCGCGCAGCATCGCCAGGTACAGCTGCTCGGCTTCCTGCGACAGCCCCTCGTGCACACGACTCCCCTTCGTGGTGATGAACCCGAAGGTACCTGCTCAGGGCTTACGAGTTCGTTCAGTGAAGAGGTGCGGTTGGGAGACGCTCGGGGCTCGCGGCCGCCACTGTCGCCGGACGAGACTTGCTGGATGTGGCCCGCCGGACGTGGCTCACCGGATGAGGCTTGTCGGACGACGCCAGCCGGACGTGGCCTGCGGGACGTGGCCCGCCGGATGAGGCCGCGCCGGACATGGCTTGCCGGATGAGGCCGCCGGACACGGCTCGCTAGATGAGGCTTGCCGGACGACGCCAGCCGGATGTGGCTCGCTGGATGAGGCCCGCCGGATGAGGCCCGCCGGATAAGGCTTGCCGGACGACGCCAGCCGGACGTGGCTTGCAGGACGTAGCCTGCGGGGCGAGGCCTGTCGGGCGTGGCCTGCGGGACGGAACCTGTCAGGTGAGGCCTGCCGGACGAGACCTGCCGGACGAGACCTGCCGGACGAGACCTGCCGGGCGAGACCTGTCGGACGAGACCTGCCGGGCGGGGCCTAGGCGAACCGTCGCATCGCGCCGAGGAACATCGCGTCGAACGCCCGGTCCGACAACACCCTGCGCGCGAACAGGATCGGCCGCGCGCCAAACCCGGCTGCGTACCGAGTCTTGGGCCTGCGGGCCTGCGCCGCCTTCACGATGACGTCCGCGATGACCTTGGGCTCACTGCCGCGTTCAGCCTGCGAGAAGAGCCCGCTGAGCTGCCGCACCTGCTCCTTGTAGGCACCGCTGCCCGACGTCTTCTTCATGTTCTCGACCGCGATGCCGCCCCACTCGGTCTTGATCCCGCCGGGCTGGATCACCACGACGTCGATCCCGAACGGCTTGAGCTCGAGCCGCAGTGAGTCGCTCAGTCCCTCCACGGCGAACTTCGTCGAGTGGTACCAGGCGCCGAGCGGTTCGTAGATCCGGCCGCCGATCGACGAGATGTTGATGATCCGGCCGCCGCGTGCCTCCCGCATGTGCGGCGACACCAGCTGCACCAGTCGCGCCAGCCCGAAGACGTTCACCTCGAACTGGTACCGCGCCTCGTCCAGCGGCACGTCCTCGACAGCTCCGTACGACCCGTAGCCGGCGTTGTTCACGAGCACGTCGATGCGGCCGGCCTCCGCGATGATCTGCTTGACGCCCTCGATCATCGACTCGTCCCGCGTGACGTCCATCTCCAGCACCCGGATGCCCTGGGCCGCGAGACCTTCCATCCGCTGCACCCGCCGCGCCGCCGCGTACACGGTGTAGCCGGCTTTCTGCAGCTCAACGGCCGTGGACTCGCCGATGCCCGACGACGCGCCCGTCACCAGTGCGACCTTCATGACCCGTCACTCCCTAACTAACCGGTTGGCTGGACTAACTAACTGTTTGGTTGCTAAGTCCAGAGAACCACGGCTGCGGCGCTCTGTCAACCAACTAGTTAGTTGCTAGTTGGCACGAGGTTGGCCTGTACGGGAAAACGGTGACGCAGGGGTTTTCGTCGAAGGGGTGTTGCGCTCGTGCTGCGCTGGGCTTCGGGAAGTTCGCCGACGCGGTCGGGTTGCTCAAGTGACGCGCACGCGGTATCAACTAACTGGTTGGTTGATACTACCAACCGGTTGGTTAGAATGTGGAGCGTGGTGAGGGACAAGGAAGCGACCAAGGCCAAGCTGCTGGAGGCCGGGCTCGACGAGTTCGCCGAGTACGGGATCGCCGGCGCGCGGGTCGACCGCATCGCGGCCAAGGCCGGGTGCAACAAGGCGATGATCTACGCCTACTTCGGCAGCAAGGAGGGGTTGTTCGACGAGCTGCTGAAGATCCAGATCGACCGCATGATCAAGTCGGTTCCCATCACGCCGGACGACCTGCCGGGCTACGCGGGGCGGCTGTTCGACTCGTACGTTGACCAGCCCCAGCTGCTCAGGCTCGCGGCCTACCACCGGCTGGAGAACGGCTTCGACACCGTTCCCGAGGCGGAAGCCGTCGCGTACCAGCACAAGATCGAGGCCATCGCGCAGGCTCAGCTGGACGGCAAGCTCACGGCCGCGTACGACGCCGTCGAACTGCTCGACCTGGTCGTGCACATGTCGATACTGGCTTTCACGACGCCGAACGCGTCCCGCGCGATGGTCGAGAAGGCCGTGCGCAGGCTGATCGCCGAGTAACCTCGAAGCAGGAACGCAGGACCACTACTGGGGGTGGGAACGTGCGCAAGATCCTGATCGCGGGTTCGGTGATCGTCGCGACGGCCATGACGGGCGGGGCGGCGGAAGCGGCGGAAGCGGCGACCGACGGCAACGATGTCCTGATCGCACCGCAGGGCAACGACATTCTCATCGCGCCGCAGGGCAACGACATTCTCATCGCGCCGCAAGGCAACGACATCCTGATCGTGCCGGACGGCAACGACACGCTCTGATGCTCACGCCAGGCGACCGGGCTCCACTCTTCGCCGTCAAAGCTGACACCGACTACTACCTGAGCGCCGAAGCAGGGCACCCAACAGTCGTCACGTTCGCAAGAGAGCTGGACCAGCACCTGCGCGACACGAAACTGGGCGTCGTGTGGGTCGTGCCCGAACCACAGGACCCGCCCGACGGCGTGACGGTGATCGTCGACGACGGCCAGATCGCGAGCCTCTACGGCGTCGGCGACGCGTCGGTTCTGCTCGACGAGAACCTGCGCGTGCAGGCCGTGGTGCCCGCGAACACGCCTCTGCCCCAAGAAACCGAGCTGGACCTGGCCGCGCCCATCCTCACCGTGCCGCGCGTGCTGGAACCGGAGTTCTGCCAAGAACTCGTGGCCCACTACAAAAACGAAGGCGGCCACGACAGCGGCTTCATGCGCGACGACGACAGGGGCGGCACGGTCGTCGTCCACGACCACACCCACAAACGCCGCAGCGACCTGACCCTCCAAGGCCATCTCAAGGACGAGCTCAAAGCCCGAACAGAACGCAGGCTGATCCCGGAGATCCAGAAAGCGTTCCAGTTCCAGGCCACGCGGGTCGAGCGCTGGATCATCGCCTGCTACGAAGAGACCGGCGGCCACTTCAAAGCCCACCGCGACAACACGACGAAGGCCACCGCGCACCGCCGGTTCGCCGTCACGATCAACCTCAACGACGACTTCGAGGGCGGCGAACTGAGGTTCCCCGAGTACGGCCGCCGCACCTACCGCGCCAAACCGGGCGACGCACTGGTGTTCTCCTGCTCACTGCTGCACGAGGTGACACCAATCGAAAAAGGCACCCGCTACTGCACCTTGCCGTTCCTCTACGACGAGGCCGCGGAAGCCCTGCGCAGCAAGTAGGTGTCCATGATCCACCCCTTGCGGGCACGGGCCTCCGAGCGCACCGCACGGATCTCCGCCGCCACGTCACCGACCCGCCCGGACACCAGGATCTCGTCCGGCATGCCCAGGTACGCACCCCAGTAGATCCACGTGTCCGGGTCGACGCCCTCGAACGAGTACGAAGCATCGAGCATCACGGCCACGTCGTCCACATCGGACGGCCAGCCCTCGGCCAGCCGGCGTCCGGTGGTGATCTGCACCGGCTTGCCGACCTGGTTCAGCGACACGCGATGCCCGGCCGTCAACGCCGCCACCGACGTCACGCCGGGAATCACCGAGACCTCGAACGACTCACCGCGACCCAGCAGGTCGTCGAGAATCGCCAGCGTCGAGTCGTACAAGGACGGGTCGCCCCACACCAGGAACGCCCCGACCTCGTCCTCACCCAGCTCGGCCAGCAGCGACAGGACCACGTCCGCCCGGTTGCGGCGCCACTTGTCGATCTCCGCCGCGTAGTTCACAGGGGACCGGTCGCGGTCAGGGTCGCGGCCCTCGACCCAGCGGTACGGGCGCGTGACGTGCTCGGCGAGGATCGACGCGCGCAGGTCGACGAGCTCCTGCTTCACGGACCCCTTGTCCAGCACGAAGAACACGTCGACCGTCTGCAGCGCCTTCACGGCCTGCACCGTCAGGTGGTCGGGGTTGCCCGCGCCGATACCGATGACCAGGATCTTTCGCACCGGCTCACACTAAGGCAGGGGCTTTCAGCCGTGCGAGCACCGCCCCGAGCGCCACGAGCCCCGCACCCTGCGCGAGCACCAGCACCTGTGCGCCCAGCAGGTCGCCGAACACGCCGAAGCTCAGGTAGGCCAGCGGGAAGGTGATGCTCAACACGGCCGTCAGCGCCGCGAAGAACCGCCCCTTCACCGCGTCCGGCACCGCCTGCTGGAACAACGTCATGAACTTGACGTTGCACACCCCGAGGCAGAACCCGCTCAACACCAGCGCCACCACGTAGACCGGTAGCGACACGATCACGCCGGGCACCGCCAGGAACACCCCGAACATCGCTACGCACACAGCACCGAACGACGTCACCGAGCCGCGCACCGGAATCCGCGGTGCCACCAGAGCGCCGACGATCAGCCCGAGCCACACCGCCGACTCCAGCAGCGCCAACGATCCGGCACCCGCACCCAGCACGGACTTCGTGTAGAGCGGCAGCACCAGCGCGGTCGGCGTCGAGAAGAAGTTGACCCCGGCGAACACCAGCAGCACCGGCTTCAGCCCGGGCACCATGTCCAGGACCGCCCACGTCCCGCGCTCGCCAGGAGCGCCGCCGGCAGAACCGAACCGGGCCAGCAGCAGGCAGACCACCGAGACCAGGTACGTCAGGGCGTTGACCGCGATAGCACCCGAGAAACCGACCGAGGCCAGCAACACCGCACCGAATGCCGCGCCGGCGAAGTTCGCGACGGGCTGCGTCGACGAGCCGTAGCTGACCGCCCGCGGCACGTCCGCAGGAGAAACCAGCTCCGGCAACGCCTTCATCAACGTCGGGTCGAAGAAAGCCTGGCACGTGGCCAGAACGAGCCCGACGACGTAGACGCTCCACACAGGAGGGTCGGAAACCAGCAGCAACGAAGACACCGCGAGGAACGCCACCGCTTCGGCCCGCAGCATCACGGTCCGCGACGGCACCCGCGAGATGACCCGCCCGATGTACCCGGCCAGGGTCAGCGACGGCAGCACGCCGACTACGAGGAACGCCCCGGCCGCGAGTCCGCGCGACGACGCGGGCAGCTGCTCCAGCAACCACCACAGCAACGCGATCTGGTACAGCCGGGTGCCGCCCTGCGACAGCACCTGCCCGAGCCACACCAGCCGGAACGAACGCGTCAGCACGGGCGTTCGTCGATCAGTCGCAGGGTCTTGCCGCTGCGGGCGTTGACCTCCAACGAGGAAACCCACTCGACGGCCAGCGGAGCGACGGTCCCGCGCCCGACCTGCAGCTCGAACCGCGGGCTGATCACGTAGACCTCGTCCCGCACTGAAGCCACGTCCTGCGGAGAACCGGCGATCCGCAACACCAGCTGGTCCCGCGCGTCCACCCGCCGGATCACGACCTGAACGCCGTTGTGCACCACGCCGGCGCGGTCGACGGCGGCACGCAGATGGTCCAGGTGCAGCGTGACGGGACCGACCCGGGCACCCTCGTCCGCACGCCCGAGCAGCCGGAAGATCCCGTCCTCGACGTCGACCCACTCGGCCAGATCGCCGACGGGGTACCGGATCATCGGCTGCAACCGCCGCGTCAGGTCCGTCTGCAGCAACCGGCCAGGACGACCAGGAGTGGTGATCGGGTGACCGGTCTCGACGTCGACGATCTCCAGCACCGAACTGTCCACAAAGGCCCGGAACACCCGCGGGTCGTCGGAGCCCAGCACCGCGGTTCCGATGATCCCGCCGTCCACGCTGCCGTAGACGAACGACCGGAACTCGGCCTGAGGGAACGCGGAGGACAACAACGCCCGCTGATCGTCGTACAGCGCCTCACCGCTGAACAGGATCAACCGCACAGAGGGCAGCGAACCAGCGGAAGAAACCACATGAGAGGCCAAGCGGCACAACGTCGTCGGGAAGCCCGCGACAACGGTGGCGTCGAAGTCCTGCATCGTCGTCAGCGTGAACTCGACGGGCGCGCTGCCGGTGATCGGCAGCTGCACCAGGTCGATCGGCGAGCGCTGCAACGAGTTCAGCGCGAAGATGAAGCTGGAGTACAGCTCCCCGGCCGCGAACAGGTTCGCGATCCGGTCACCGTGCCGAAGTCCCGCCGCGGGCAGCGTTTCCGCGTAGGTGCGGCACATCGCGTCCCATTCCTCGTTGGTGTAGAAGGACACCCGAGGAGCCTTGGTCGTGCCGCCGGTCTTGAAGATCAGCCCGTCGGTGTGCGCGCGGGTCAGCACCTGGTTGTGGCGGATGGTGTTCGCGGCCCAGAACGCGGCCTGGTCGATCACCGGCAGGTCGGCCAGGGAAGCCGGGTCGATGCCGTCGTACAGCTCCTTGTAGAACGGGGAGTGCGTGCGGGCGTAGCAAATGAGGTCGAGCACGGACATGGTCACACACTCCTGCTGCTGCGCTGGTCGACGACCGCGATCAACTTTCCACTGCTGCGAGTGCGCAAGAAGTCCGCGAGCGGCGCGTTCTCGACGCGCACGGTCAGCAGCTTGTCCTTCTCGACCGCCTCCGCGACTTCGGCGTAGCGCGACAGCAGCGTCATCCGGGTGGCGGCGGGCTCGGGCGCACGGCCGCGTTCCGTCCGCACCACCAGCTCCTCGCCGGACGAGGACTCGTTCAGCTCGATCTGCAACGCGCCGGAGTAGCTGAACTCGTCCTCCAGGATCGTGAGGAAACGGCGGTAGTTCAACGTCTGCGCGGCCGCCCGGAACACGTCCCCGGTGCGCCCCAACAGCTCGAACCGCGGCGTGCGACGGCCGCACTCGCAGTCGCCGAGGACCCAGCGGCCGAGGTCGCCGATCTCGTAGCGCTCCAACCGCTGTCCACGCCGCGTGTGCGTGGTGAAGACGAGCCGGCCGGGCTCGGAGCCGACCACCGGGCGATCCGACGACGGGTCCAGGATCTCCAATGTGTGCAGGCCGGTGAACAGGTGGTGCACCTTGCCCGACGAAGCCTGGCACTGGTAGCCGACCGGGCCCGCGTCGACCGTCGCGTAGGCAGCCGAACGGATCGTCTGGACGCCGAACTCGTCCCGCAGCCGCGCGATGGCCTGCGCGCCGAAGTGCTCACCCGCGTAGAAGATCTTGCGGATGCCGCCGTACTCCTTCAACTGATCGCCGTGCTCGGCGAAGAGCCGCTGCACGAACGACGGCGCGGTCAGCAGCGTGTCGACCTTGTTGTCCACAATGGCCTGTGCGATTGCGTCGAGCTGGCCCCACTCGCCGCCCATCGGGAACTGCACGGCGTTCATCCGCTCCAGCGCGGAGAAGAAGCTGACGAAGCTCGCGTACATGTGCCCGTTGAAGAACAGGTTCATGATCCGGTCGTGGCGCGGGTCGAGCCCCGTCGCGAGCAACGCCTCGGCGCCGACCCACATCTGCTCGTCCCAGTCCGCCCACGTGTACGCGGACAGCTTGGGCGCGCCGGAGCTGCCGCCGCTGCGGAAGTACACGTCGGCGGGACGGTCCTGCAGCGTCTCGAAGTCGGACTTCAACGTCACCGGAACAGCGGGCACCGGCAGCTGGCGCGACTCGGCCAGGTCGTCCAGCGACGCGTCGAACGCGAACCTGTCGTCGAGCTGCACGGAGATCCTGTTGCTGTAGCGCTGCAACGCGTACACGCCGTCGTGCGGCTCACCGCTGTCGCCGCCGAGCATCGAGCCGGGCGTGGTGATCCGCTGCACGCCGACGGACACGAACGAGCGGGCGAGCGTTGCGACGTCGGGGCGCTCGGCCGCGAGTCCGACGGTCTGCAGGTAGCGGCGCATCGGGCGCAGGACGGACGTGATCTCCTTGCGCGGCAGCGGCTTCACCCACACCGTCCGGTACAGCGGCGAGGTGCGCAACGCCGGCCGCACGTCCGCCAGCACGCGCCAGCGGTCGCCGGTGTGCACCTTCGTGAGGCCGAGGTGCTCTTCCAGCTGGGCCACGACCACGGTGTTCGTGATCTCCGCCCACTCGGCCTGCGAGGGCTCGCGGGTCAGCGGCCCGGTCAGCTCCAGCACGGAGGCGAACCGCTCGGCGAACGCGAACACCTGCGCCGGGTCCTCGGTGTCGAGGTAGATCACCTGCGGGCTGGAGCACGCCTGCTGCTCCAGCGCGCAGATGTCCGCCGCCAGCGCGTGCAGAGTGTCCACATCGGACCACAGGTCGCGCGTCAGGTAAGCGAACGACAGCTTCGGACCCCAGTCGATCACCCGTGCGCCGGGCTTGGCCAGCTCGGTGACGCTGGTGATGGCCTCCTCGCCACCCCAGACGGCGACAGCGTCGGCCGCGCCGAGCATGCGGGTCATCCAGTCGGAGCGAGACGACGAGAAGTGCAGCACGATGAGACGTGCGGCGATTTGACCGGTGTGGTCGTGCGAGGCCAGCGCGGCGAGCACCTCGGCGGTGAAGCCGGAGTCGTCCGACGCGACCTTGATGACGTTGAGGTTGCCGGACAACAGGCCCTCGACGGCGCTCAGAACGCCCGCCGCGGGCGCGTTGCCCGCGGTCACGTGCGCGAGCAGCCCCAGCGGCACCCAGGCCTCGTACGTGGGCGTGCGGAAGTCGGGACGGACCATCCGCGCCGGGTCGAGGTTGCCGAGCTCGCGCTTGAGCTTGCGCTCCAGCTCGGGGCGGCTCAGCGCGTGCCGCAGCGCCTCCAGCGTCTCCTCGATCTCCAGCGAGTCGAGGCCCCACGACGCCAGCGCGCCGCGGTGATCGTCCAGGACCAGCTTCTCCGCCGCCGCGAGCACCACGAGCGGGCTCAGCCGCGGGCCGGTGACGACCTGCTGGGTGCGGTCCTCCAGGGTGTCGAGACGGTGTGCGACCGAGTCGTCGTCGACCCACTCGCCCTGCCAGAAGTGCCTCATCTACTTGCCCTTCAAAAGCTCTGCGGCTGCGATGGCGCAGGAACGGTTGCGGGAGACACCGGCGCGGCCGAGGATCTCGAACCACGGGGTCTCGTTGCCGCAACCGCACTCCTCAGGTGCGTGCAGTGCGGCGAGGTCACCCATCAGCACGCTCTGCGCGGGCGACGAGGTGATGTACGGGGAGACGAACTGGATGTAGCCGGACTCGCCGTACGGCAGCGGTTCCAGCGTCCGGACGTCGCGGACGATCGCGCGTGACCAGGTCGGCACGTGCAGGTTGTGGTGGGAGCACTCGACGTACGGCACCGAGTGCTCGACCGAGCCGTAGCTGTCGCGGATCCGCGCGTCCGGGATGCCGAGCATCTCGGTGATCTTCGCGCGCAGCTCCGCCTTGGAGATCTGCTTGTCCGCGTTGCCCTTCCAGCCGCCGCCGAACCAGACCAGCGAGCGCTCGTTCAACTTCACCGGGTCGATGCCCATGGCGCGCATGCGGTCGATGGTGAAGCTGAGGAACGCGGGGAAGCCGAAGATCCGCACCGGCAGGCCGCTGTCCGCGAAGCTCCGCAACGCGCGGATGCTGCCGAACGCGTCGAACTCGTGGCCAGTACCGGTGTGCGCGAGGCCGTAGTCCACCGAGCGCACAGGCGCGAAGTCGGTCATGAACTGGCCGGTGAACGAGCTGCCGAGCTTCACGTTCGGCGTCGGCTGGTTGAGGTTGATCAGGTAGTGCACCGGCTCGGTGTCGTCGATGAACCCGTTGTGGTCGTAGATCCGCGCGACCATCCGCTGGCCTGCCCGCAACGTCCAGGCGTCCCAGAACATCTGCGACTTCTGCCCGGTCGTGCCGGACGAGGTGGCGTGCACGACGACCTCGTCGCGCGGCACCGACAGCACCTCGTGCATCTTGAAGAAGTTGGCGTGCACGTACGGCTGCTCGGTGATGTCCTTGAGGGGCTTGCCGTTCCACAGGCTGCGGAAGAAGTCGTTGCGCTGGGCGTGCCACCGGTTCGACTCGTTCATGGCTTCCAGGAACAGGTCCTGGTCGCTGTGGTCGTAGGGCGCGGCGATGTCGCAGAGCTGTTGGACGGCACTCAAGGACGGATCCGGCACCGTTGCTGGACCGAGATGTGGATTCATGCGCGGAAAACTCCGTTGGTGTTGAGGAACTTCTGCGTCCACAGCTCGATGTACTGCTCGGTGAAGGGCCGGAACGCCTCGTCGATCGTGAGCCCGCGGAAGTCGGGCGGTTGTGGCGTGTGCACCATGACCACGTAGTCTTGGTACTGGTCGCCGTCCTTGCGCATCGCCGGGTACAGCGCCACCGGCAGGAAACCGAAGGCCAGCAAGGCGCTCAGCTCGTCGAACTCGTGCAGCGGCACCAGGGTCTCGACGTGCGGGGCGCCCATGCTCGTCAGCGTGTCGATGACGCTCGTGAGGTGCGGGATGACCGCCTGCGGACCCGGCGTGGCACCGAAGATCGTGCAGTAGCCGTCGTGCCGGTTGAGGTGGCCGTAGAGCTGGTACTCGCCCTGCTCGTCCGCCAGCAGCACGTTCGGCTTGTGCAGCGGGTAGAAGCGGCGTGCGGGGTCGTTGATGGTGCGCTCGAAGTGGCGCTGCACGAACTGCGGTGCCTCGATGATCTCCAGTCGCGACGGCTCGGCCTCGGGGAAGTCGGTGCCCTCGACGAACTCCGGCAGATGCGGCAGGCCGATCGTGCGATGCGTTGCGGTGACGAGCTTTTCGAGTTGCTGCGGAACCTTGTGCACTTCGACGCGCCGGTCGAGCACGCCGTCGCGGTGCTTCGCCAGCAACGCCATGGTCTCCCGCTTGGCGTGCTTGAAGAGGTTCGGCACGAGCCCGAGCGCGTGGAAACCGTTGCGCAGACACACCCTTTGCGGCGCGATGTGAATCGTGCGGGCAGTGCCGTAGACCGAGTCGACCTCACCGGTCGCGAGCATCCGGTCGGTGATCTGGCCGACCGCGTGGTGCGCGATGCCGCCGCCCTGCGCGTCCGGGTCGACGACCAGCCCGGCGATCTTGCCCAGGCGGTCTTCGTGCTCGACGTGCCCGGTGATCGAGGCGACGACGCGGTTCTCGTTGCGCCACACCAGCCACGTGGTGCTCTTCGCCTCGATCTCGGCTGCCATGACGTCGGGGTCGGTGCCCATCGCGATGGGGTAGTTCGCGCCGTGCGCCCGCCGGTACAGCCTGAGCAGATCGTCGATGTCGTCGAGTCGAGCCGGCTCGAACTCGGGTGCCACTGCCTTGTCTCCTTCATCTCCCGTTTCGGGCGCACGCCGAACAGACCGATGCGCGGATCGGCGTGTTCGGTAAATGCGAGGGGGTTGACCAATTTCCAGGCTACTGGCTGGTACAACCGCCGTTCAGGTGAGGCAAGCGCATGAGCAGCGAAATTAATTCCGGAGGGCGAGCGGGATCACAAACACCCTTAAGTCGGCCTTAATTCCAAATGGTTTCATTGGGCCTTCCGGGTGAGTCTCAGCTGGTTGAAAGCTTGATCACCGGTGTGAGCGGGATCGCTTTCCCGGTTCTTTCCAGCTGGATTTCCTTTCTGTCATATGTCAACGCCAGGGCCTCTCGTCACGCTATTTCCAGGCCAAGGTGACGAGTTGACGGATGCTCATATGTGAACGAAGCTGGTGCGTGTGGAGCCCTTCTTACGCGATGAGGATCCTGCCGATGCCGTGCGGTCGCTGCCGGAACCGGCGCGGCGGCTGTTCCTCACGCTGTGCTGCGTCAGGGAAGACGATCTCCACATGTACGTGGTCGGTGACGCCGACGACGAGCTCGCGGTGCTGTCCGAACACGGTCTGATCGAGATCGAGGACGGGCGACTGCGCCTGCACCCCGGTGCCGTCGAGGCGGGCCGCACGATGGCCGGTCTGGCGGACAGCCGGTTCCACGTGGCGGACCAGCTCGCGGCGATCGAGCATCAGCAGGGGCGGCACGACCGTGCGCTCGACTTGAAGGCAGAGGCGCTCGGACTCGCCTACGCGACAACGGATCCGCACGAGATCAGCAAACAGCACCACGACTACGCGGTGCTGCTCGGCCGCGTGGACAACGGGTCGCCGCACGTGCTGGCCCACTACTTCGCCTCGGCGGCCATCGCACTGCGGTCCGGCGCACCCACCCTGCGCGACGAGATCGAGATGCTGGCGATGTTCGCGTTCGCCTTCGGCCTGCCGGAACGCATGTCGTTGAACGACTTCTGCGCGCTGGCCGAGGAGATCGAGGGCGTGCGGCTGTGGGATCTGCTCTCGGAGTTGCCGAGTGCTCCGGAGGACCTGAGCGGGTTGGTCGTCGGCGCGATGGAACGGGCGCACGAGACCATGCGGGACTGGTCGCCGTTGATGACCGCGGTGGTGCTGCAGGCGGAAGGCGATGATCAGTGGGCTGCGCAGCTCCAGGCCGAGCTCGCCGGCCTGGAGCAGAACCCAGGCGCGATACCGCTGGCGCGGGTGCTCCGTCGCGTTCTCGCCGGCGAGCGAGGCCCCGAACTGCTGAACGGCTTGGGCATGCTGCCGTTCGGGTTGGTGTCGAAGATCCTGGCTACCCTGCGAGAACGTGCAGGATCCTGACTGGCTTCTTGGGCGCGCCGTCGAGGGTTCCGTCCGGCTGCGGCACGATCCCGGCCTTCACGATCCGGTCGAGCGTGTCCATGCCGTGCGTGACGTGACCCATCACGGTGTACAGGGGCTTGATGTTGGCGAACGAGTGCACGATGAAGAACTCGCTGCCGTTCGTGCCAGGCCCTTGGTTGCCGTACGCGATGGTGCCGCGCGGGTACGTCTCCTTGCCGGTCACCTCGTCGGCGAACTTGTAGCCGGGCCCGCCCTCCTCGGCGCGGTAGATGTCACCGCACTGCAGCACACCGAGCCGCGCGGTGTCCGTGAGCCGCCAGCACTGCGACATCGTGTAGAACCAGCTGCGGGCCAGGTGCGCGAAGTTCTCCACCCCGCACGGCGCGTTGGCGCGGTCCAGCTTCGCGACCACCACGCCGTAGTTGGTCACGATGGTGACCTTCACGCTGCCCTTCGCCGGAACCGTCGCGGGCGGCGGCTGGACCGGTCGGGCGGCCGGGTTCTCCGGGGTCGGGGTGAACACGCACTGGGCGGTCGGCGGAGCGGCCTGGGCGGTCGCGGGTGCGAGGACGGCCATCATCAGGACAGCGAGCAGTAGCCTCATGACCGCCGACCGTAGTCGCGCCAAAACTGCTTGTCAGCCCAACTACGTTGGGTGACGTGACCACGGATCGGATCGGCGAGTCGATGTACTTCGCGGTGGACCTCGACCTCGATGACGCGGCACGGGTGGTCGAAGAACGGTTGGGCGTCGCGCTGGAGGTCCGCGTCGACCTGTACGGACTCAAGGAGTACGAAGGCTCCTACGTCGACGGAGCCCGGCTTTGGATGCAGGGTTCCTCGCCGGCGACGTTGTGGGTGTGGGCGACGCTGCGCGGCGAGGAGATCAGAACGGCACTCGTCGGCGCGCAGGTCCGGCTGGATCGCGTCATGCCCGGCCCGACCCGCGAGCGTGTTCACCGGAGGGATGCTTGGCGCCGGCTGCTCGACGAACTCCGGGCCGAGGGCTGGCGGATCGAGATGAACGGCGACGGTGACGGACTGATCCAGGCGGAGGGCTTTCTGCCCACCGGACAGGAGTTCTACCTGAACTTCAAGTACGACACCTGCTACCTGGAGGTCGGATCCACGCCCGAGGAGTGGTCCGCGCACGAGGTGCCGTATCCGCGAGCCGGTTACCTCGAGGCGGACGAGGCCGTGCTGATGCTCCGCGAGCTGCACACCGTCTGGCTCACACGCTGACCGGTTCACGCTGCTCGGACCGCACCGGCGCCTTGCGACGGGGCTTGCGTTCCAGCCACCACTGCGAGATCAGCAGCGGCACCACCCAGCCGGTCCACGTCGAGATCCCCGCGACCAGGTACGGCAGCTGCGCTTCGGGCACGCGGTCCGCCAGCAGCAGGAACGCGACCACGCCCCAGATCCGGTTCGTGATGATCGAGACGGTCAGGGTGAAGCTGCGGATCATCCACTTGCGGTGGTCGCGGAACTGCCGCTGCCGGGCCGCGCGCCACGCCAGCCACGTGAAGAGCAGCCACAGCACGGCCAGCATCACGTTGCTCACCTGCGCGACCGGGCCGAACGGTGTCATCCAGCCGATGACCAGGCCGGACAGTCCTGCTGGGAGCACGCCGGCCAGCACGTAGACGCGGCCTACGCGGCGGTGCCACGCGGGGAAGCGGGTGCGGAACCACGGCCAGATCTGGACTACGCACGTGATGATGGCGATCGACGCGCAGACGACGTGCACCACCAGCAGGGGATAGTGCGGTCCCCAGTCCGACTGCACACGCGCCGATGCACGGTCACCGGTCAGATAGGGCGGCAACGAGAACGCCACGAACGCCACCACCACGAAGGCCAACGGGCCTACCCAAGGCTTGCGCAACCAGGTCATGGAAGTCACGGTCGCCCAGGCCGCTTACCGATCGCGCACCGCTTGCTGACGTGATTCCAGGTCCGGTGTACCTGGCCATGATCTGTCCACTGATTGGTCGTTTCGCGAACGCTCGGTCGGCTCCAAACTGACGCGATGACTCCCGAGTCGTTGGCCGCCGTCCTCGACACGATGCCGGAGCAGCGGAAGGCCATCGCCGACGGCGAGGCCACCGCGGAGACCTACGAGGCCGTTGCCCGGCGGGTGGCGGTCTTCGAGGCGCGGGACAAGGGCTGCGCTGAGTTCACGAAGATCAGCGAGGACGAGGCGTTGCAGGAGCACGTGATGGCGTGCGCGATCTGCAAGCCGAAGGATCCGAAGCGGCTGCGGGAACGTGTCGAGTACCTGGCGCCCGGCGTGGTCGCGGTGCCGGACGACGACGACCGCAAGCTGTTCGCGTTCCTCAGCAGTCCGGCGCGTGTCGTGTCCGAAGTGGTCACCAAGCCGGTCAAGGCGCTGACCGACTTCATGACCAAGGCCGGGCCCGTGGCGTCCGATCCGCACGTGTGGAAAGCCGCGGCCGCCGTCGTCGGGTTCGTGGTGTTCCTGCTGGCCGTGCCGGGCTCGGAACGGGTGGAGCCGGTGCAGGACAGACAGGTCGCCGCCCCGAACCAGGAGCCGCCCGGCAGTTCCGAGCCGCCCACGTCCACCACGCCGCCGGCAGGACCGTCGGTGTCACCCAGCGCAGGTCCCACCAGCACCACCGAAAAGACGATCATCGTGCCAGCCCCTCCAGGAACGACTCAGCAACAACGACAGCAGGCTGGAACGTCCACATCGGACGGACCGCACGGGCCGACTACGTGGGCCTACGCGAGCACACCGGAGCACCAGTACGAGCAGCCGGTCGGGCAGCAGGTCGAGCTGCACCGGCAGTGGCAGTGGGGAACCTGGCGCCGCAACGGCGTCGAGCGATACATCTCGTTGATCAGGACGGGCGACGGCACCTATGTCGTGCGGATTCCGGAGGTCAGCGGTGGCACCGTGCACGCCGCGCTGAGCAACGGCTGGGGCTACTACGAACCGGCCTCGTGCCAGACCGCGGGAACGCACGCAGAGGGCGCGGACCTGCTCGTCGACGTCGTCTGCTTCGCGCCGAACGGCAGCAGGAAGAACCTCCCGTTCGCCATCGTGTTCGCGAGCGACGGCCCGGCGGTGGCCTATCGCGGTGGCGCACCGGGAGTCATGCGCACCGGACCTGGCCAGTACGAGGTGACCACGTTGGGCGGCAACGGGTTCGCGATGGTCTCGCCGGTCGGCCAGAGCCGCGCCCGGTGCCGGAGCACGGTCGAGGCCACGCGCATCAGGGTCGCGTGCGACGCCGACACCGACTGGAACCTGACCTACACGCAGAACTCCGCGCTGCACCACGACCCGTCCGCATCGGCCGCCTACCTCGAAACGGGCAACGCGAGGTCGTGGGCGAGCAACGGCGAAACACCTGCGGTCACGAGGAAGAGCGTGGGCTTCTACGAGGTCCAGTACGCGCAGATCGGCAACCCGAAGGTCTATCCGGCCGACGCCGTGCTGGTCAGCGCGAGCGGACAGGAGCCGAGGTACTGCCGGATCTGGGCGTGGAACGGCTATTCGTTCCCGCCGGGCGTGCTGGTGCAGATCCGCTGCTACGACCAGGCCGGCGCACCGGCTGACTCGACGTTCGCCCTCGCCTACGTGCGCAGTCCGTGATCTGTGAGGTACAGCGTCTCCGCCTGCCGCATCCGCCGCACCGCCTCCGCGACGAACCCCAGTGCGTTCAGCAACTGCGCGGCATCGCGGAGAATCTCCTGATCCCGCAGGAGAAACGCCTGCTCGGCAGCCCGGTCGTAGCAGCTGAACGCGTTCTCGTCGTCGCCAAGAGCCTCGTGGGCAAGGCCCATGTTCAGCAGACAGGACGCGTCGACGACGGCCTCCAGCGCCGCGGCGTAGCACCTGATGGCTTCCTGGTGGCGCTGCGAGCGCTGGTGGAGGTTTCCCATGCCGTTCCACGCCCGGCAGAGTCCCTCCTGGTCACCGAGCGAAACGCTGATGTCGCGGGCGCGTTCGTAGTAGGAGATGTCACCGGTGCTGCGGCCGAGGCTCAGGCAGACTCTCGCCTCTCCGCGCGCATCGCCCTCCGCGACCCGGATCTCCAGCACCTCCAGGTAGATCCGCACGGCCTCGTCCGTGCGTCCGCCCACCAGGTGCACGTTGGCCAGCCCCATCAGCGCCCGTGACTCCCGCCGGATCGCCAACGCCTGCTCATGGCACTCCTCGGCGGCGTCGAAGCGTCCGCGGTCGAACAGCGCGTGCCCGAGATGGGCGAGGGCCAACGCCTCCGCGGCCTGCTCACCCAACGCTCGCGCCGCCGCCACAGCCGCGGTCTGCACCTCGACCGACATCGCCTCCACCAGCTGCGCGGCAAGGGCGATGCGGCGTCGATCATCCGCCAAACCCACGGCCGCGACGGCGTTCTCGGTCTCATCAGCCGCCGCACTCACGTAGTGGTCGAGCAGGCGGTCGAGCCCGCCGGGCTCGCGCGGCTCCAACGTCCTCGCGTAGTCCCGCAACAACGAGTGCATCGCGATCCGGTCGTCCGGCGCGTTCTCCAGCAGGTGCAGCGAGAGCAGCTTGTTGCGCGCCGTTCGCACGTCCTCGCCGGCCAGGGCGTTGAGAGCGGAGATCGAGAACTCCCGTTCGAACCCGTCCCCGAGCAGCCGGAACACACGGGCCTCCGCAGGCGAGAGCTGCCGGTACGCCCACGTGAACGAGCTGTAGACCTTGTCGCGTTCGGAAGGAATCTCCTCGACCAGCGTCGCCAGCGGGGCCGTCGTCCGGAGCCGGGCCAGCTTCGCCGCGATGATCAACGCCAACGGCAGCTGCCCGCAGGCGCTCAAGAACGCGCGTGCCACCGCAGGGTCCTCGTCGATCCGAGGGCCCAGGTGCGCTCGCAGCAACGTCAGCGAGTCCTCGACGCTCATCGGCCCGAGGTCCACGCCTCCCAGGCGCTCACGGCTCGTCGCGATCACCGCCGAGCCTTCCTGGTGGAACGGGCCGAGGTCGTGGTCCTCGCTGACGTTGTCGAGCACGAACAGGACGCGCAGGCCGCTGAGCAGCTCGATCAGCTGGTCCTGCGGCTCGGGTTCGATCGGCGTCTCGGGATCGGTGAACGCGCGGATGAACCGGACGAGCACCTCGTCCATCGTGTGTTTGGAGAGGTCGGCGCGGAGCTGACCACCGGGGAACCCGTCGGCGACCTCGTGCGCGAGCCGGACGGCCAGCGTGGTCTTGCCGGACCCCGGCGGGCCGCAGAGCAACGCGACCCCGTTGCGCTTCAGCTGAGCGCCCAACGCGGCCAGCTCCCGTTCCCGTCCGTGCACCACGGGATCCGGCCCCAGCTGCCGACGTGAGCGGCCGCGCGGCTTCGGCATGGAGAAGTTGTTGGTCGCGTCCACCGGGTTCGGCACGCTGAGAAAAGTAGCGTGAGATGCGGTTCTGACACCTCGCTGACACCTTGCCGGGTGCACCTGTCAGGTCGTTGTGAGCGCCGTTCAGCAATGTCAGCGCCATGAAGTCGACAGCCCTGATCGCCGCGGCCGCGCTGACGCTCCTCGTCGCGCCGGACGCGCAGGCGGCGTCCTGCAGCGGACGTTCCTGCAACGACAAGGACCCGGTCACCGCCGGGTGCGCCGGCAGCACCACGGTCGCCGACACCGCGCCGATGTACAAGGGCGGAACGGCAGAGCTGCGCTGGTCGCCGGGCTGCAAGACGAACTGGGTGCGCGTCTCGAACTACTCCGGCGGCGACTCGGCACTGCGCATCACCGTGTGGACGGGCAGCGACCACGTCGGCTTCGTCGCGCCGGGAACGCCCGGCAACCACTGGGGAAACATGGTCTACGCGCCCGGCTGCGCCCGTGGCGAGGTGCTCTACGTCGACTCCGACGGCGTCCACCGCACTGCCCGGCTCCAGTCGAGCGACTGCTGAGGGGGCGCGCCATGACCGGCTACATCACCGACTGAGCGTCGCACCGCAGACCTTTCGCAGGAAACCATTGAGGGAGAAGCATGTTCAGCAAGATCGCAGGAGTCGTCGGCGCGAGCGTGCTCGCACTGGGAGGCATGCTCGCCATCGCGTCGCCCGCGAGTGCCGAGACCAACCCGCACTGCAGCCGGGTGACGCAGATCGGCAGCACGGCCTACATCAAGTCCGGTGGCACCAACATCGCCTCGGTGAAGCAGTTCAAGGGCTGCAACAAGAACTGGTCCTACACCTACGTGTGGGAGGGCTTCCGCAACTCGCACAAGAACGTCAACTGGTGGGCCTGCTCCGGCGTCACCAACGGCACCCTGGTCGACTACATGTGCGGCGGTAACCACCAGGCCGAGGTGTGGTCCACTGGCGCCAACACGATCAGCGACTGCACCAAGGCGTACGGGCAGCTCGAGTGGGGCAGCGGCGGCGAGGGCTGGGCGGCCACCGACCAGCGCTGCTGATCAACCCAGCACGCTTTCCAGCAGGTTGTCCTTGCGCAGACCGGGTGTGCCGAGCAGTTCGGCCGCCCGGTCCGCGTGTTTTTCGTGCCCTGCCTTGACGAGCATCCGCCGTGCCACACCCTCGCCGTACCGGTCGCCACGAGCGCTCGTGATCTCCAGGCAGCGCTCGGCGTCCTTCGTGGCCTCGTCAAGTTTCCCGGACGCCAGCAGAACTTCCGCGCGGCACAACAGCGCCTGCCACTCGTCGTTGTGCTCGCCCGTCGCCCGGCACAGCTCGATGCACTCGTCCAGCGCCGTCAGCGCCTCGTCCAACCGGCCGAGCTTGAACAGCGCCTGACCCTGCGACGCCAACGCATACGCCGTGCCGGCCGCGTCCTGATCCGCACGAGCGAACCTCAGGCTTTCCTCCGAGGCTTCCAGCGCCGACGAATATCGGCCGGCCACCTGGTGCACCTGGGCAAGTGCCGAGAGCGGAACCCGTTGCGCACCAGCAGGTCCGTGGTCCGAGATGAGCTTGACGGCCTGCGCGAGGGTGGACGAGGCCTCGTCGAGCCGGCCCAGCTCGCGTTGGATCGTGCCGATACCGGCGAGCGCACGGCCCTGTCCGAACGGGTCGTCGGCGCGGGCCGCCAGCACTTCCTCGAGCTGCGCCAGGGCTGTCTCGAACGAGCCGATCCTGCGGTTCGCCGCCGACTGCACGAGAAGCGCCGTCTGCAACGCCTCCGATGTGCCGATCGTGCGTGCCGCCTGAGCAGCGATCTGGCCGAGTTCGACCAGATCGGCGACTCTGTCCTGTTTGAACAGATGCGGGTACAGCATGTGCGCGATGGCCAGCGCGTGTTCGGTCATCGTGGACCGCGCGGCCGCCAGCAGGTTCTCCGCCTCGTCCGTCAGCCACCGCAACGGTTCGTCGAGGTCCTGTCCTGTGGCGGAACCGGTCAGTGCGCCGTAGGCGTGCGGCCGCAGCTGCTTCAACGCCGCGGTGAGAGTCTCGCGGTAGTACGACAACGCACGTTCCAGCGCCTCGTGCTTCTCGTCGCTGGGGTGCTCGGCACCGAACAACCGCAACAGGTCGTGCACCCGGTACCGCTCCGGCCCGCACGGTTCGACGAGCTTGGCGTCCACCAACGGATCCAGCACGCGATCCACGTCGTCCTGCCCGAGCAACGCCTGCGCGACCGGCTCGCTCACGGTCGGCACGTTGAGGCAGCACAACAGGATGAACGCCCTGGTCGACCGGTCGGACAGCCCCTCGAAGCTCAGCTGGAAGCTCGACCGCACCCCGAGGTCGTCGAAGTGCAGCTCGTCCAGCCGGTGCCGCTGGTCCGCGAGCCGGCGGGCGAGGGTCTCGGTCGTCCAGTCCGGCCGCGACCGCAGCCGTGCGGCGGCGATCGTCAGCGCGAGCGGCAGGTAGTCACAGGCCTTCGCGACCTGCTTCGCGGCATCGCTGCCAGAACCGAGCAACCGCACCGCGTCGTCCTCCGGCAGCGGGTCGAGCCGGACGTGCAACGCGCTGACCGTCGCGAGCATCCGGCGACTCGTGATCAGCACCGACGAACCGGCCTCACCCGGCAGCAACGGACCGACCTGAGCCGCGTCCACCGCGTTGTCCAGCAGGATCAGCACTTTGCGGCGAGCCAGCGTCGACCGGTACAGAGCAGCCGCTTCCGACGTGTCGGTGGGCACCGCGAGCGGAGGTGTGCCGAGAGCGCGCAGAAACCTCCTGAGCACCTCCGCGGACGACAACGGCGAACGACCGGGCGTGGCGCCGTGCAGATCCACGTACAGCTGCCCGTCCGGAAAACGGTCGGCCATCGCGTGCGCCGCGGCGGTCGCGAGAGCGCTCTTTCCCTGCCCACCCGGCCCGTGCACAGCGATCACAGTCTCCGCGGAACCTGTGATCAACGAGATCTCGGCCTGCCGCCCCACGAACGGTTCCGGCGCCTTGGGCAGCTCGCGTGGCACAGCGGGGATGTCGCCCTGCAGGATCGCCGCGTGCAGGTCCTTGAGCTCCTGCCCCGGATCGAGCCCGAGCTCGTCGGCCAGGTGCCGCCTGCCCTCGTCATACACCCGCAGCGCGTCCGCCTGCCGTCCGCTGCGGTGCAGCGCGACCATCAACGCGCCCCGCAACCGTTCCCTGGTCGGGTGCTCGGTGACGTACCCGGTCAGCTCGCCGAGAACCTCGTGGTGGCGGCCCTCCTTGATCGCTTTGTCGACACGTCGCTCAATCGCCCCGAGCCGCTCTTCCTCCAGCTGGTTCGCGAGTTGCGTGTTCGTGGTCAGCTCGGCCAGCGCGGGCCCGCGCCAGTGCGCCAGCGCCTCGTCCGGGTCCTCGGCCTCGCGGAACAGCTGCAGGTCGAGCGACCGGTCCGGGATGTCGAGCCGGTACCCCTGCCGCGACCACTCCAGCGACACCCCGGGCAGGTCCTTGAGAGCGCGCCTGAGCTGCGAGACGTGGACCTGCACGGCCTTGCGCGCGCTGGCGGGCGGATCGCCGTCCCACAAGATCGACATGAGGTGGTCGACGCTGACGGTCTGGCCGGCGTGCAGGAGCAGCAGAACCAGGACCTGACTGGGCTGACCTGCGGAGATGCGGACGTCCCGCAGCCCGTGCGTGACGAGCAGCGGCCCAAGCACCCCGAACCGAACGCCGTCCACGCGCGCAACGATATCCCGTCTACAACGGGGTCGCGGCCGCTACGCTCGGTGAAGTGACCATGCACCGGCTGCACATCAACGGTGAGATCCGCGAGGTCGAAGCCGATCCCGAAACCCCGCTGCTCTGGGTGCTCCGCGACCGCCTCGGCCTGACCGGCACGAAGTACGGTTGCGGCGTCGGCTTCTGCGGCGCGTGCACGTCCATAGTGGACGGCCAGGCGTTCAAGCCGTGCCAGCACACCGTGGCGAGCATGGCCGAGCAGGACGTGCTGACCATCGAGGGCGTCGAAGATCACCCGGTGCAGCTGGCGTGGCTGGACGAGGACGTCACGCAGTGCGGTTACTGCCAGCCCGGCCAGATCATGGCGACCATCGCGTTGCTGGCCAAGCACCCCGACCCGACCGACGAGGACATCGACGAGGCGTTGCGGGACAACGTCTGCCGGTGCGGCACGTACCCGCGGATCCGCAAGGCGATCAGGAACGCCGTCGCACGGATGAAGGCCGCGCGGTGAACCACTCCATGATGAATCCATTTGTGCGCATCGACGCCGAATCCGGCCGAATCACGGTCACAGTCCCGGTTCCGGACTCGGGACAAGGAGTCCGCACCGCCATCGCCATGATGGTCGCCGAGGAGCTGAAGGTCTCCGTCGACAGCCTGTGGATCGAGCAGGCGGAGGGCGATCCGGACGTCTACGGCCCGCAGATCTCCGCCAACTCCAACACGATGCAGCGCGTCCACGAGCCGATCCGCACGGCCGCCGCGACCGTCCGCCACCTGCTGGTCAAGGCCGCCGCGCGACGCTGGCAGGTCGCGGAGTCCGAATGCCGTGCGGCCGAAGGCTTCGTGCGGCACGGAGACCTGCGGTTCAGCTATCAGGAACTCGCGGAGGAAGCCGCGACGCTCACCCCTGGCGACGTCGAGCTGACACCGCAGGACGAGTGGCAGGTGCTGGGAAACCCGGCGGTCAAACGGGTGGATCAGGACGCGATCGTCAGGGGCAAGCTCGCGTACGGCATCGACCAGCCGGCCGACCTGGTCGCGGTCGTCGCCAGGCCGCCGTGGATCGGCGCCACCCCAACGGGTTTCGACGCCTCACGGGTCCGCGACGCCGAAGTCGTCCGGCTCGACCACGGATTCGCACTGGTCGCCGAGGACACCTACACCGCGATCAAGGCACGCGAAAACCTCGAAACGTCCTGGCAGGGAGGTTTTCCGGACGCGGACAGCGACCAGTGGGCCGCCGAGCTCGAAGCCGCTTTGCCGGCAGGAAATACGCCACCGGGTGAGTACGTCGAAAAGATCTACGTCACACCGATGCTCGCTCACGTGCCGATGGAACCGCCGACGGCAACGGCAAAAGTCAACGGCGACGAGCTGACGTTGTGGGCACCGACACAAGCGCCTGACCGGGTGCGCAAACTTCTCGAAGAAGAGTTCGTGAGCGTCCGGGTGATCCCGACCAGAGCAGGCGGCGCGTTCGGGCGGAAGTTCGAGGTCGACTTCGTCCTGGAGGCAGTCCAACTCGCACGGCACACCGGCAAGACGGTGAAAGTGGTGTGGACGAGAGACGACGACATCCAGCACGACTCGTACCGTCCATTGTCGGTCCATCGCATACGAGCAACGGTCAACGACGAAGGACTACCCGTCTGGCGGGATCACGCGGTTTCGACGTGGCCTCTCTCCGCGATGCTCGACATGACGAGCAACCCCGAGGTCATGAAGATGATGTCGGGTAACAAGTATCCGTACGGCGTGGAGGGTGAGGTCCACTTCGCGATCCTGCCGCCGCCGATCAGAACCGGCTTCTGGCGCAGTGTCTACGCAGGTCAGTTGGTTTATGCGGACGAGCTGTTCCTGAGTGGCCTCGACATGGCGGACAACCAGGTCGAACGCCGGTTGAAGCTGTTGGCTGACCAACGGGTCAGAAAAGTTCTGGAAGCCGCCGCGGAAGCGCACGACGGAGAAGCACAAGCCGTTGCCTGCCATCGCGACTACGGTTCGGTCATCGCGGTGATCGCTGAAACGAGACACGATGGCAGCACGAATATCACCGCGGCGGTCGACGTCGGCACCGCGCTGCACCCGTCGGGTGTCCGCCAACAGGTCGAAGGCGGGATCATGGATGCCGTCTCCGTGGTACGAGGTGCGCGAATCACCGTCAAACAGGGAAAAGTCGTGCAAAAATCGTTCGGGGACTACCCGTGGGCGCGGATCGGCGACACACCCGAGATCAACGTCGTCGTAGTGGCGTCGGACGCACCCGTGGGCGGATTGGGTGAGCTGGCGTACCCGGCTGCCGCAGCGGCACTCGGTTTTCTTTCACGCTGAAAACAGAACAGGGATTTGCGGTAGCGTCCGTATTAGTGGGTCACCTCATTGGAGTAACGACGGTGCCGCGATCATCCCAAGTCGGGCATCATCACCTGGCTCGACCAAGTCGTAGAACGAGGGGTCTCGTGTGACCATCTTCCGTGCCGGCCGTACCGGAGCGTGGTGGATGTACCTGGTGGCAGGTCACCTGCTGCTGGGTCTCTACTACCTGATTCCGGTCAGCCCTGCGGGGACAACGGGACAAACGGTGCGGGTGGTGCTCTACTGCACGATCAGCGCCTCGGCGGCCATCGCGACATTCACAGGTGTGCGCCACAACCGTCCCCAATGGAGGCGGCCGTGGGTGTTCCTGGCACTCAGCCAGGTCGTTTACGCGATCGCGGACCTGACGTTCTACACATCGCACTACGTCTTCCAGTACACGGTTTACCCGTCGTTCGCCGACATCTTCTACCTCGGCCACTACCCGTTGATGGTGGCGGGCGTGATCCTGCTGATCCGCCGCCGCACGCCGGGGCTGGACCTGCCGAGCCTGCTCGACGCCGCGGTGCTCGCGGTCGTCGCGGGCATGGCGTCCTGGCTCTACGTGATCGGCCCGCAGGCGCGGCTGACGTCACCGGTCCTGGTGAAGATCGCCTCGCTCGGCTATCCGATGATGGATCTCGCGCTCTTCGTGGTGGCACTGCGTTTAATCTTCGGCGCCGGTCCGCGACCGAAGGCGTTCGTGCTGCTCACGGCGAACCTGCTCGGCATCCTCACCGCGGACACGATCTACGTGCTGCAGCGCCTCGACGGCAGCTACCACGCGGGCAACTTCCTCGACGCGATCTGGTTGTCCGCCAACCTGTGCATGGGCGCGGCGGCACTGCACCCGACGATGGCGCGGCTCGTCGACCGCGCGCACGTCAAGGACGTCGGCCTGTCCCGCGGGCGGATCATCGCGCTGTCGTCGGCCGCTCTGGCCGCGCCGGTGCTGATGCTGATCCACGACGTCGGCCAGTCGTCGCAGGACGTCCTGGTGATCGCGGCGGGCAGCGCGCTGCTGTCGTTGCTGATCATCGCGCGGCTCGCGGGACTCGTGGCGGACCAGCGCAAGCTCGCGATCACGGACAGCCTCACCGGGTTGCACACCCGCAGGTTCTTCGAAGCCCAGCTGCCGTTGGAGATCGCTCGCGCGCGCCGCAACGACGGGTCCGTCGCGGTGTTCATCATCGACGTCGACCGCTTCAAGTCGATCAACGACAACTACGGCCACCCGGCGGGCGACGACGTCCTGATGGAGGTCGCGGGCCGGTTGCGCGCGGCTTCCCGCTCGGGTGAGGTGCTCGCGCGCTACGGCGGCGAGGAGTTCGCGCTGCTGGTGCCGGACGCGGGTCCCGGCCGGTTGTCGGTGATCGCGAACCGGCTGCGCGAACGGGTGGCGGAGAAGCCGATTCCGGTCAACGCGGGCAACGACGACATCCCGTTGTCGGTGACCGTTTCGGTGGGGTCGGCGAGCTTTCCGACGCACGGCGACGGCCCGGACGACATCGTGGTGATCGCGGACCGAGCGCTGTACGCGGCGAAGGCGGCCGGGCGCAACCGGGTCGCCGTCGGGCCGGAGCCGTTGCCCGCGGTCGATCCGGACACCGACGGCGCGATGGCGGAGTTCCTCTGCCAGGTCGCCGACCGGGTGGACGGGTGGCTGCACCGCTACGACCACAGCCGCTCGGTGTCGCGCTGGGCGGGCGTGGCCGCGGGGGAGTTCGGGCTCGACGCGCCGACGATCAGGATCACGCAGCTCGCCGGGCGCCTGCACGACATCGGCAAGGTCATCATCCCCGAGGTCGTGCTGACCAAGCCGGGCGCGCTGTCCGAGGAGGAGTGGCGGTTGCTGCGGCAACATCCCGACTTCGGCTACCGGCTCGCGCGGATGGTGCCGGGGTTCGCGGGTGTGGCGCACGTGATCAAACAGCAGCACGAGCGGTACGACGGCGGCGGCTACCCGGACGGGTTGCGCGGCGCGGACATCCGTGCCGAGGCCCGCATCTTGTCCGTATGCGTGGCTTGGGCCGCGATGCGGTCGAATCGTCCACATCAGACCGCGCTGGACGAGAACCGGGCGCGGCGCGAACTGTGGGCCGGTCGCGGCGAGCAGTTCGACCCGGACGTGGTGGACCTGTTCCTGGATCTCCACACCCAGGGCAGCATCGGGACGCTCCGTCCGTCCGGATTGTCCGTTCAGGAGGCTGGTTTTCCCGCCGACTTCAGGCCTTGATCACCTGGTGGTGGCATGCTCTGCGCCATGAGCACGGAGTACGCCATCCCGGCCGAGGTACCGAGTCCTGAACGACCGGCACCGCCGGGCGGGCCGCTGGGGAGGTGGCTGCTCGCCGACCGCGTGGCGCCGTCCGGCCCGGAGAGCCACGACTCGCACGCCAAGCCGCACGCGTGGTGGAAGGTCATGACGCTGACCGGCGTCGACTACTTCTCCACGCTGTCGTACCTGCCGGGCATCGCGGCGCTGGCGGCGGGCGCGTTGTCGCCTTTGGCCACGTTGCTCATCGTGGCGTTGACGCTGCTGGGCATGCTGCCGATGTACCGGCGGGTGGCGAAGGAGAGCCCGAACGGCCAGGGCTCGGTGGCGATGCTCGAGGACCTGCTGCCGTTCTGGCGGGGCAAGATCTTCGTGCTCGTGCTGCTCGGGTTCGTGGCGACGTCGTGGATCATCACGATCACGCTGTCCGCGGCCGACGCGTCCGTGCACGCGCTGGAGAACCCGTACGTGCCGGAGTCGCTGCACGGCTCCGAGATGATTCTGACGATCGTGCTGCTGCTGATTCTGGGTGGCGTGTTCCTGCTGGGCTTCAGCGAGGCCGTGGGCGTCGCGATCCCGTTGGTGGCGGTGTTCCTCGCCCTGAACGCCGTTGTGGCCGTGGTGGGCCTTGTGGACGTCTTCGCGACGCCGGACGCACTGGATCGCTGGATCTCCGCGCTGGGGTCGCACGGCAACGGTGTCTTCGGCGTGATCGGGCCGGCGATCCTGGCGTTCCCGTTGCTGGTGCTCGGTTTGTCCGGTTTCGAGACCGGTGTGTCGATGATGCCGCTGGTGTCGGCGGACGGGAAGACGCCGGAGGAGCGGATGGAGAGCCGGGTGCGCAACACGCGCAAGCTGCTCACCACCGCCGCGCTGATCATGTCCGTGTACCTGATCGCGACGTCGTTCATCACGACTGTGCTGGTGCCGCAGGACAAGTTCGCTCCCGGCGGCCCGGCGAACGGCCGTGCTCTGGCGTATTTGGCGCACGAGCTGCTCGGTGAGGCGTTCGGCACCGTCTACGACATCTCTTCGATCCTGATCCTGTGGTTCGCCGGTGCGTCCGCGATGGCAGGCCTGATCAACATCGTGCCGCGGTACCTGCCTTCCTACGGCATGGCACCGGAATGGGGCCGCGCGGTCCGTCCCGTCGTGATCGTCTACACGATCATCTGCATCATCATCACGATCATCTTCAAGGCCGACGTGAACGCGCAGGCCGGTGCGTACGCCACCGGAATCCTGGCGATGATGGTGTCGGGTTCGTTCGCCGTGACCGTTTCGGCGTGGCGCAAGAAGCAGCGCGGCGCGACCGCGGGCTTCACGGTGTTGACGCTGATCCTGATCTACGCGTTGGTGGAGAACGTCATCGAGAAGCCGGACGGCATCACGATCTCGTTCGGCTTCATCCTCGGCATCGTCGTGATCTCCTTGGTGTCGCGCATCTCCCGCACGACGGAGCTCCGCGTCGACAAGATCAAGTTCGACTCGGCGGCGCGGCAGTTCATCACCGACACGATCGAGAACGACGGCCGCATCACGTTGATCGCGAACCGTCGTCAGGACGGTGACAAGGCGGAGTACGACGAGAAGGAGTCCGAGCAGCGCGGCATCAACCCGGTGCCCGGCAGCGCGGACGTGATCTTCCTGGAGATCGACATCGTCGACCCGTCGTCGTTCAGCCACGTGCTGTGCGTTCAGGGTGTGGAGGTCGAGGGCCATCGGGTGTTGCGTGCGTCCGCTCCCGCCGCGCCCAACGCGATCGCGGCGATCCTGCTGGCGTTGCGCGACTCGACCGGCGTGACCCCGCACGCTCACTTCGAGTGGTCGGAAGGAAATCCGCTCGGGCACCTGTTCCGCTACCTGATTCTGGGTCGCGGAGATACGCCTCCGGTCGTACGCGAGATCATCCGGTCGGCGGAGGCGGATCCGTCTCGACGGCCACGCGTGCACGTCGGATAGCTGCAAGACTTCCCCGGGTGCGTACGTCTACTGGGGAAGGGACGATATGTATCGCAGGTTGTTGGTACTAGGGGTTTCTCTCGTTCTGGTGGCAGCGGGGATCGTTCCCGCTGCTGCCTCTGCTCATCCGGTTCGTTCGTGTGCGGACCTCGTGCGCACGTTCGACGTGCCGGACGCTCGAACTCAGGTCACGTCGGCGACTGTTGTCGTTGGTACTCCTGAGTTCTGCGATGTGCGTGGGACGATCGAGCCGCACATCGGGTTTCAGCTGAAGCTGCCTTTGCGGGGTTATCAGGGCCGCTATCTGCAGTACGGGTGTGGCGGATTCTGTGGTTTCATCGGCGATCCGGCCTTTCCGCAGGGCTGCGGGCCGGCGTTCGGCGACGCGGCGGTGGCGGCGACGGACGACGGTCACCAGGCCCCTCCGGAGAACCCGTTCGACACGACGTGGGCGGCTCACGACCAGAAGGCTCGGGACGACTACTTCTACCGTGCGCCACACGTGCTGTCGAAGGTGTCGAAGGCCGTGATCAAGGCGTTCTACGGTCGTGCGCCCGCCCGGTCGTACTTCAGCGGCTGCTCGAACGGTGGCCGTGAGGGACTGCTGCTGGCACAGCGTTATCCGCACGACTTCGACGGGATCGTCGCGGCGGCACCGGCTGCCTACTACACCGCGCTGATCGGGTATCAGGCGTGGATCGCGCGCAACTCCATCCCGAACGACAAGCTGTTCGTGTTGCACGGGGCGGTGATGTCCGCGTGCGACGGGCTCGACGGGTTGGTGGACGGGCAGATCGAGGATCCGCGGTTGTGTCACTTCGATCCCGGGACGCTGGCGGGTTCTTTGACCGCTGACGAGATCGCGCGTGTGCGTCGGCTCTACGCAGGGCCTTCCGACGGTGGTGCGCGGCTCTACCCCGGCGGACAGCCCTACGGCTCGGAGATCTCGTGGACGTTCTGGCTCAACCCCTCGCCCGAGTTCGGCAGGGGAATCGCCGGGGAGCTGGCCGACAACGGGTTGAAGAACCTCGTCTACCCGATCGGTCAGCCGGGTTCTTCTTTGGAGTCGTTCCCGTTCACCGTGCGCGAGTTCCGGCGACTGGTGCCGGAAACCGTCAAGGCCAACGCGTTGTCGCTGGACCTGCGGGAGTTCCGGCGTTCGGGCGGCAAGCTGATCCTGTGGCACGGCGCCGGAGATCAGGGGATTCCGTTCGAGGGGACGCTCGACTACTGGCAACGTCTGACCGGCGGTCGTGCGCAGGACTGGGCGCGGCTGTTCGTGGTGCCGTCGATGTGGCACTGCGCCGGTGGTGACACGTTGACCGAGTTCGACCCGTTCTCCGCCTTGGTCTCGTGGGTCGAAGGCGGGAAGTCTCCGGAGAAGGTGATCGCGTCCGGCCGTGACCAGGCGGGCAACATCGTGCGGACGCGCCCGGTGTTCCCGTATCCGTTGCGTGCTCGCTATGTCGGCTCGGGCTCTGTGGACGATGCGGCGAACTTCGTTGCCGCGCCTGGCTTCGGGTTCTCCGACCGGATCCGGTGGGCCGGTGAGGATCTGTATCACCGGCCCGGACCCGTTGCGCCTTAACGGAATTTCTCGACGGCAGCCGTGATGGCCTGGTCCATGCTGTTGCCGTCCTTCGCCTGGTGGCCCGCGTCGTTCAGAATGACCAGCTCGGCGTCGGGCCACCTCTTGGCGATCTCCCACGCGGTGTGCAAGGGTCCGCCGAAGTCGTTGCGGCCGTGGATGAGCACGCCGGGGATGCCCTTGAGCCGGTCGAGGTTGTCGAAGATGTACGTGGGCTCGAGGAAGCAGTCGTGGCCCCAGTAGTGGCTGACGCTCCTGGCCATCTGGTAGCGCATGACCGGGTCTTCGTAGCGCGTGCCCGCGAAGTCGTTGTCACCGCCGGTCATCGTGGACAGGTCCCACTTGTTCCAGTCCCAGGCGGCCTTCTCCCGTGTCTGCGCGTCCGGGGAGTTGAGAAGCTTGTTGTAGGCCAAGGCGAGGTTGCCGTCGCGATCCTCTGCCGGGACACCGTTCACGAAGGCCTCGTGGTAGTCGGGGAAGAACATGCCCAGGCCGCGGGTGATCCACTCGATCTCTTCAGGGCGACCCGCGGTGACGGCCGGGATGACGATCTCGCTTGTGCGGTGCGGGTGCTGGATGGCGTAGGCGAGGATCAGGGTCGAGCCCCAGGACCCGCCCATCAGCATCCACTTGTCGATTTCGAGGTGTTCGCGGAGCTTCTCGGCGTCGTCGATCAGGTGCTGGGTGGTGTTGTGCTCCATGCTGGTCGCCGGGTCGCTGGCCGGCGGAGTGCTCTGACCACAGCCGCGTTGGTCCCACAGAACGAGTTTCCAGTGTTCGGGGTCGAAGTCCTGGCGCCATCGGGGGTTGAAGCCGGTTCCGGGACCGCCGTGGAAGACGACTGCCGGTTTGCCGTCGGGGTTGCCGCTCAGCTCCCAGTGGATCTGCTGGCCGTCGCCTACTTCGAGCATGCCCTGGTCGTAGGGCTCCACCTGTGGGTACATGGTCGCGAGGGTATTGAGGGGGAGGGGACGGGCGCCTCTTGATTTCGGTTGCGGGTCGGCTTGCGTTGGTGCATCGCGTTCCAGCGTGGGCGCGTGGTTCCTGACGAGCTTTGGTTTCGTCATCGCCGCTTCGCCTAGGTGGTTGCGTTTGCGCTGGTAGGCGGCGGTCATTACCGGTTTCCCGCGTTGGCAGTGCTCTCATTCGGCTCGGCTTCGCCATCGCCGCTTGCCTTCGGCTTTGCGGGAAGCCGCGCGGGACGTTGCCCGCTCGTGGCTCGCTCCCGGTCCAGCCGGCACCCGCCACCGCGTTCCCCGCCCGTTGCCCTGGCGGGTGCTCGACCTGATTCGGCAGGCTCCTGATGGCTCGGCTCCCGGCGCAGGCAGTCCCCGGTACGCCGACACGCCCACCGCTGCGGCGCGGAGGGCGTGCACTTCGAGCGGCGGAAAGCTGTTGGGGTGTCAGGCCTTCTTCTTGGCCGCGATCTGGTCGATCACTTCGGACTGCGAGACGATGATCTTGCCGGCCAGCGCCTTGGAGCCCACGTGCTCGCCCTTGGCCTGGGCGTCCTTGGCCATGTCCACGCCGCTGCGGAGGTGGCGGGAGAGGGCGGCGAGGAAGAGGTCGTCGAACTGCTTGCCCTGGGCGGACTTGAGGCCTTCGACGTCCTTGACGGTCATCATGCCGGCCATCTTGTGGGTGGCGGCGGCGTCGTCGCCGGGGACCTGGATGTTCCAGGAGCGCAGGTAGGTGGCCATTTGCTCGATCTCGCCGGCTTCGGCCTTGGAGATCTTGTCGGCCACGTCGATGACGAACTCGTCCTTCGACTTCTCCAGGGCGATCTTGGAGATCTCGATGGTCTGCCGGTGGTGCGGGATCATCCTCAGCGAGAATGTCGCATCGTCCTCGTTGGCCGCCGGTCCCTCTGAGCTGGCGCCGCTGAAGGTCGAACAGCCCGTCAGCGCCAGCAGTGCCAGCACCATGATGAGCAGACGCGCACGCATGAAGCCTCCCGTCTCGGTGTTCCCCTGACGAGGCATACGGGTGGCCGATGTGTCCGGTTCAGTGAAACTTCCGGAACCTAAGTGGTTGGGTCCGAAAGGGCTTTGACCACGCCGGACACCACGTCCGGGTGGCCCAGCGGGAGCGGGGGCGACGCAACGCTCCGAACGATCACGCGGGCCGACGGGAAGTCGGCTTCCGGGTCGACCAGGAGGACGGAGCGCACCTGGTCGGAGTGTCCGCGCACCAGGTCGAGCACGTCTGCCGCGAGAGGGCCGCTCGTCACCACGTCGAACAACGTCGAGGTGTCGTCGCTGTGCAGGCTCAGGACTTTGTCCACTGTGGACTTCCACGAAGGTGCAGCCGGGACGCGCAGCCACACGACGCGCACGGTGTCGGCCAGCGGGCGCCAGGTCGCCGGGATTCCGTCGTGCGGGGCCTCGCCGGCTGGATCGATCACGAGGATCGTCGCCGCGCCGGCCGGGCCGTGGGTCACGACGCCGGGGCCGGTCGTCCTGGCGGGCTGGGTGAAGTCGCGCATGAAGAGGGACTACCCGCGCGGCGGACGTTTTGCACACGGTATCGCTGACCCGAATGGCGGAGCGTAAGACCAGTCGCGCGAGTGGACTTGTTGACAGCAACCAGTTTCAGGTCCACAGCTCGTGATGTCTTGACCACTTTCTGAACCCAGGTTTATGGTCTAGACCACACCGAAACTGGATCGGTGAGCGATCTAGAGCGCTCCCCGTTTCCCGCCCCCTGCAACCGGGGCCCACCCCGCCTGGGAACGATCCAAGGAGTTCGGAACGAATGAAACTCACCCGAAAAGCGGCGCTGGTCATGGCCGCTGTCCCTGCAATCGTGCTCATCACGCCGGTCGGTTCGGCGAGTGCGCACGGGTACGTGTCGTCACCGCCCAGCCGGCAGGCGCAGTGTGCGTCTGGAGCGGTGCCGAACTGCGGAGGCCCCGAGTGGGAGCCGCAGAGCGCGGAAGGACTGAAAGGCCGGACGGACTGCAGTGGCGCCGCCAACAACTTCCAGGTGCTGAACGACGACAGCCGCCCCTGGAAGGCGACGGACACGGGCACCAGCCTGACGATGACCTGGACGTTCACCGCCCGGCACCGCACGCGTGACTACGAGTACTACATCGGTGGCACGCGCGTGGGCTTCGTCGACGGCGGCAACGCGGCGCCGGTCGACCCGGTGCGGCACACCATCAACCTGAGCGGCTTCTCCGGCCGTCAGAAGCTCCGGGCGATCTGGAACATCGGTGACACGCCGATGGCGTTCTACTCGTGCATCGACCTCAACATCAGCGGTGGCGGCACCCCTCCGCCGACCACCACCAACCCGACCCCGCCGACCACCACGACCACGACGCCTCCGCCTGCCGGTGGCACGTGGGCGCCGAACACGTACTACGCGACCGGCGCGACGGTGACCTACGGCGGGTCCAGCTACAAGTGCATCCAGGCCCACACCTCGCTGACAGGCTGGGAACCGCCCAACGTGGCGTCGCTGTGGCAGAAGATCTGATCCGATGAAGCGCCTGGTGATCGCGATTGCGGCCGCGGTCCTGGCGCTGGCGGGGTGCGGCGGAGAGGCGATCGTGCCGGAGGGCCAAGGAGCCCACGGACACGGTGCGAACTCCGCCGCACCACCCCCGCCGGCCGCCAGTGCGCGGTTCAACGACGCGGACGTGGTGTTCGTGCAGATGATGGTCGACCACCTGCAGCTCGGCATCAGCCTGTCCCAGCTGGGACTCGCGAAGGCCTCGAAGCAGGAGGCCAAGGACCTCGCCGGCGCGATCAACACGACTCAGCGCGAAGAGCTCTCGATGCTCAAGTCCTGGTTGAAGCTCTGGGGCAAACCGGAGGGCGGCGGCGCGGACCTGCACGCGAAGCACGGTGGCCAGCCTCTGCTCGACGACAAGGTCATCGACGCCACCTTGGAGAAGAGCGGAGCCGAGTTCGACCTGACGTTCCTCAACCTGATGACCGGGCACCAGGGAGCTGCCGTCGAGATGGCGCTCACCGAGAAGAAGGACGGTCAGAACCCGGAGGCCACGGCCTACGCCGAGCGTGTCATGAACACGAGGCAGGGCCAGGTCCAGCAGATGTTGAAGATCATCAGCGAACCGTAGGCGTTCGGTCAGCGGTCCGGCGTTCCCTTCCCGGTCATGGACGTTTTGATCTCGGGAGCGGGTATCGCCGGGCCCGCCCTCGCCCATTGGCTGGCACGCTTCGGCTTCTCGCCCACGGTGGTGGAGCGGGCGCCGTCGCTACGCCCTGGCGGTCAGGCCGTGGACTTCCGCGGCGAGGCACACCTGTCCGTTCTCCGGAGGATGGGTGTGCTCGACGCGGTGTTCGCCGCGCGTGTTTCGTTGCCGGACATGGTGTTCCGCGACCCCTCAGGACGTGAGCGGTGCCGGTTGCCCACGTCCTACCTCGGCGGTGACGTGGAAATCCTCCGCGGCGACCTGTCGAAGATCCTCTACGACGCGAGCGCCGACGACACCGAGTACGTGTTCGGCGACTGGATCACCGCGCTGCACGACGACGGCGCGGGCGTGGACGTGACGTTCGAGCACGGGCCGGACCGCAGGTTCGACTTCGTCATCGGCGCGGACGGGATGCGGTCCGGGGTACGGCGGCTGGTCTTCCCCGAGTACCGGCCGAAGTTCCAGGGGTACTACTTCGCGATCTGGGACGACGAGGGCGACGACCGCGACCTGACGTGCGCACCGGGCGTGCTCACCGCGCCGGGCTGGCTGATGTTCAAGTCCTCGGTGCCGCCGGAGCTCATGCCGTACGAGGTGATCGCGCCGGACGTCTACTTCGACTCGATCAGCCAGGTGCGGATGCCGACGGTCAGCTCGGGACGGGTCACGTTGATCGGCGACGCCGGGTACGGCTCCACGCTGGGAGGTATGGGAACCGGTATCTCGGTCGTCTCCTCCTACGTGCTGGCCGGGGAGATGGCAGCGGGCGGGGACGCATTCGCGCGGTACGAGGCGTTGATCGGGCCCTACGCGCGCGGATGCCAGGGGAGTCCTGGGCGAATGCTCGCGCCGGCGACCCGGTTGGGCATGTGGGCTCGGGACAGGCTGTTCGGGATGCTGCCCAAGGCGCCGATGTTCGCCAGGATCGACATGCTGCGGGCCTCCGCGATCAAGCTCCCGGAGTACGTGCTGGTGGCGTGACCCAGAACGTTGCCAGGCGAATTCGCGGTCAGACGGGTGCATCGTGGTGCCGCCCCCGCGTCCTCATACTGGACGTATGGGGGCGCGGGGGCGGTGCCGCGAGGTGCCCTGCTGAGCGTGAATTACCCGGCCGACGTTCTGGGGCGCGTCACTGGCTCGGTGACGAACGCAGCTCCTCCAGCGCGGCTTCGACGTGGCGCTTGGCGGCGTGGTGCATCCACCCGAAACCCAGTTCTCGTTGCGCCTCCAGCAACAGCTGTTCGGCCTTGGCCAGGTCTCCCGCGCGCTGGGCGATCCTGGCCAGGCCCGCGTTCGCCAGAGCGCGGGTCGCGGCCAGACCCGCGTGCGTCGCCATCTCCAACGCCAGCAGGTACTCGCGCTCGGCCTCGGCGGCGTCGATGTCGAGCAACCGGTCCGCGCGGCGCCCGTGCAGCTCGGCGAGCTCTTCCTTGGCGCCCAGCTCACCGACGGCCCGCAGTGCCTCGTCGGTCAGGTCGAGCGCCTCCCGCGGGTCCTCGGTCAGGGTGGCCAGCACGTCCAGGACCTGTGCTGCACCCCAGCGTTCGCCGAGGTCGTGGAACTGCCTCAGCGCATCGCGGGCGCTGGAGATCGCCCCCTCCCGGTCGCCGTTCACCACCCAGCCGAGGTGGGCGTTGCTGAAAGCCATCAGGCCCTGGATCCACGGGTCGTCGCTGCGTTCGACCTCGTCCTGCAGTTCGGTGCGCGGCGCGCCGGGGTCGGGCGGGCCGTTGAGCATGGCCCACGCGATCAGCACGAACGGCTGCTTGATCGGGCCGTTCAACCCCTCCAGCACGTTCCCGACGCGTTCCGGCGCGGCCAGGGCGAGGAGGATCGCGTACTCCTCGGTGACCTGCTCGGAAACCGCGGTGAGGAGTTTCTGTGCCAGTCCTTCGACTTCCGTGCGGCTGCCCTTCACGTACCAGTACCAGGACAGCGCGGAAACGAGGTGCAGCGCCAGCTCCGGGTCGTGCTCGGTGGCCCACTCCACCGCCTGCAGGAAGTTCGCGTGCTCCGCGGTCAGCCGCGCGAACCACCGCACCTGGTTCTGCTTGCGCAGCTCGGGATCCGCGCGCCGGGCCAGGTCGAGGAAGTACCGGGCGTGCTCGGCGTCGACGCGCTTGTGCTGCGAGCAGAACTCCCGGATGGTCACCAGCATGCGGTAGCGACCGTCGGTGGCTTCCACCAAAGACTTGTCCACCAACGCTTCCAGCACTTCGAGATCGTGCCCGCAGACCTGTTCGACGGCCTCCAGCGAGGCACCGCCGCCGAACGTCGCCAGACACGCGGCCAGGTCGCGTTCGTCGTCGTCGAGCAGGTCCCAGCTCCACTCCACGACCGCGCGCAGGGTCTGGTGGCGCGGCGCTGCGGCGCGGTTTCCCTTGGTGAGCAAGCGGAAGCGGTCGCCGAGCCGGGCGGAGATCTCCTCGGTCGTCAACGTCCGGGTGCGCGCGGCCGCGAGCTCGATCGCCAACGGCAGGCCGTCGAGCTCGCGGCAGATCTCGACGGTGTCCTGGTCCTGCACGAAAGCCGGGTTCACCAGCCGGGCGCGGTCGACGAAGAGCGTCACGCTCTGCTCGGGCTTCAGCGGCGGCACCGGGCACAGCATCTCGCCGGTGATGCCCAGCGCTTCCCTGCTCGTGGCCAGGATCCGGAGTTTCGGGCACGTGCTGAGCAGGTGCTGCGCCAGCTGTGCCGCCTGGACGATCACGTGCTCGCAGTTGTCGAGGATCAGCAACGTGTTCCGCTCGCGCAGCGCCAGCGTTAGCCGATCTTCGGGCGCGAGCACGGTTTCCTTGAGTCCCAACGCCTGCAGCGTCGCCGCCGAGACGTCCTTCACCGGCGCCAGGTCGACGAAGATCGCGTTCTCTCCCGCACTCTGCAACGCGAGCCTCGTCTTGCCCGCGCCACCCGGCCCGGTCAACGTGACCAACCGGGACGTCATCGACGCGAGCCGCTGCAGTTCTTCCTGCCTGCCAACGAAACTGGTCAGCTGCGCGGGCAGCTCGCGGTGGGTCTGTCCACGCAGGATCTGCAGATGGATCGCGCGCAGCTCCGGTGACGGATCGGTGCCCAGCTCGTCGGCCAGCAGCTCGCGCGCGTCCTCGAACGCCTGCAACGCCTCGGCTTGCCGGCCCTGCTGGTTCAGCGCCTGCATGAGGTAGCCGCGCAGGCGTTCGTCCAACGGGTTCTGCTGGACGAGGTTCGAGATCTCCTGCACGTCCGCTTTGCCGAGCCGGATCCGCGCGGCGATCAACGCACTCGTGGCGGCCGACCGTTGCTGCTCGAGCCGCGTCGCGTGGTCCTGAGCGTCGATGTCCGCGAGCGCCGGTCCGCGCCACAGCTGAAGTGCTTCGGACAAAAGGGATTCCGCACCCTGCGAATCACCGTGCTCCAACGCCTGCTGGCCTTCCGCTGCCAGTGATGCGAATCGGTGCGCGTCGACCTGGTCCGGCGCCAGCGCCAACCGGTAACCAGCGGGGTGGAACTCGATCAGCGACGCGTCCCCGAGCGCCCGGCGCAGCCGAGACACCTGCCCCTGCAACGCATTCGCGGCGTCCGAAGGCGGTTCGTCGCCGTAGAGCTCGTCGATCAACCGGTCGAGCTGGACGATCTCACCCACCCGCAACGCCAGCATCGCGAGCAGGGTGCGCGGCCGCGGCCCACCCACCGAGACCTTGCCGTCCGGGGAATGCGCCTCAACGGGCCCGAGAATGCCAACCTGCACGACGTCAGCGTACGAAGCGTCCGGGACTCGTACCCAGGACACGGCGAAAATGGCGCGTGAGATGCGACTGGTCGTGGAACCCGGCCAGCACCGCCGCCTCGGCCGCCGGCAGCCCGTCGACCAGATGCCGGCGCGCGAGATCGACCCGGCGCCCGGTGAGGTACTGGTGCGGAGGCAGCCCGAACCGCTTGCCGAACGCCCGGACCAGGTGCGTGGGACTGGCCTGCAACTCCGCGGCGGCCTGGGAGAGCGTGATCCCGTCGGGCAGCGAGGCGTCGAGCAGGTGCCGCAACCGGTCGGCGAGCGTCGGATCCGAGTGCACGACAGGGGACGTGCCCGCGAAGTCGTGCCGGATCCGTTCGGTGATCAGCGCCAACCGGCTCGACGCCTCGAACGGGTCCTCCAGCGACAGGTGCAGCTGGTGCAGCCGCTGCCGGAGCAACGGATCCGTGAGCATCGGGGTGTCGACGGACTTGCCGATGAGCTCCTGCGGCAGCACCGGCCCGTCGAGGTACAGCACGCGCTTGCGGAACCCGCTCGGGTACGCGGAACGGCCGTCGTGCGGCACGTGCGGCGGCAACAGCGTCACGCCGGAGACGAGAGCGCCGTGCTCGTGACGGTCCAGTTCGTACCGAATCGCACCCGTGTCGACGAGCATCAACGTCCACGCGTCGTGCGTGTGCGTGGGGTACGCGTGCGTGGTGAAGTGGGCGTGGAAGACCTCCCGAATGCCTTCCACGTCCGGCTTCCAAGCCACGACGTCCATGTCAAAAACGTACAAGACCGCTGGCCAGGACGCCCGCGATCCTCAGTGCCATGTTCGACACCAAGATCGCTGTGCTCCTGCGGGACGACCTGGCCGGCTGGCAGGCCCTGAACGTCACCGCCTTCCTCGTCAGCGGGTTGCCGAAGGAGCTCCTCGGCGAGCCCTACGTGGACGCCGACGACGTCCACTACCTGCCGATGTTCGGCCAGCCCGTCGTGGTCCTGCAGGGCGACCAGGAGATGCTCACCAAGGCCCACGCGCGTGCCCTCAGCCGCAACCAGCCCATGTCGATCTTCACCGCCGACCTGTTCGCGACGGGCAACGACGAGGACAACCGCGCGGCGGTCCGGAAGGTCCACACGCAGGACCTCGACCTGGTCGGAATCGCGATCCACGGCCAGAAGAACGCCGTCGACAAAATCTTCAAGGGCGCTCGCATGCATCCGTGATTGACTGCGACGCATGCTGGTGGGGACGCGTGAGCTTGCGGTGTTCGAAGAGTCCAGGCCACGGCTGGAGGCGATCGCGTACCGCCTGCTCGGTTCGGCGAGCGACGCCGAGGACGCGGTGCAGGACACCTATCTGCGCTGGCAGGCCGCCGACCACGCGCTCGTCGAGACGCCGGAGGCGTGGCTGACGAAGGTGCTCACCAACCTCTGCCTCAACCGGCTCACCTCGGCACGGGCGCGGCGCGAGACCTACGTGGGTCAGTGGCTGCCGGAGCCGGTCTTCGCGGGCGACAGGATGCTCGGCCCGTCTGAGACGGTCGAACAGCGCGAGTCGGTCTCGATCGCGATGCTCACGTTGATGGAGAGGCTTTCGGCCAACGAACGCGTCGTCTACGTGCTGCGTGAGGCGTTCGGCTACGGGCACGGTGAGATCGCCGAGATCCTCGACCTCACCGAGGCCAACTGCCAGCAGATCTACCGGCGCGCCAAGCAACACCTCGCGACCGGTAAGACCCGCGTGGAGGTCGACGCGGCCGGGGCGCGCAAGATCGTCGAGGAGTTCCTCGCCGCGGCGCTCAGCGGCAACACGGACGAGCTCGTGAAGCTGCTCGCCGACGACGCGATCCACGCCGGCGACGGGGGTGGCGTGTTCGTCAGCCTGCCGAAGCCGATCATCGGTGCGCTCAGGGTCGCGAGGTTCCTGCGCACCCTGTTCACCATCGACGAGGACAAGCGCGAGCTGGTCGGCGGCAGCCCCTCGCTGTTCGCCGAGGTCGTCAACGGCGTGCCCGCGCTGGTGCTGGTGGTCGGTGACCGGGTCGTCGTCGTGGTCACCCTGGAGGTCACGACCGAGGGCGTCACGGCCGTCCACACCCTGGCCAACCCCGCCAAGCTCGACCGCCTCGCACGTGACTGGGCCGCCTCCGACCACGGGAAACCGCTCGTCGACAGCTGGTGACCCAGCTCACAGTCCGCTCCTGTCAGGTTTCGCGTCGCTGTCCGGTTCAGGAAGCGACCAACCAGACAGGAGCGAAACCATGACGCACCGCATCGTCGTCCTCGGAGCCGGATACGCCGGAGCCAACGCCGCTGGACGCCTCGCCAGGAAGCTCGACGCCGAGGTCACCCTCGTCAACGCCGACCCGGAGTTCGTCGAGCGCGTGCGCATGCACCAGCTCGCGACCGGCCAGGACCTGAAGCCGCGCAAGCTGACCGACGTCTTCGCGGGCACCGGCGTGCAGGTTCGAATCGCGAGGGTCACCGCGGTCGACGCCGAGCGCAAGATCGTGGACACCGACACCGGCGAGATCGCGTACGACACCCTTGTCTACGCCCTCGGCAGCACTGCCGCGGACACTCCCGAGCACGCGTACAACATCGCCGGAAAGCAAGCCGCGCAACGACTTCACGCGCGACTCGAAGACCTCGGTGCGGGCGCGACCGTGCTCGTCGTCGGCGGTGGCCTGACGGGCATCGAAGCGGTCACCGAGATCGCCGAGGCCAGGCCTGACCTCGACGTGTCGTTCGCCGTGCGCGGTGGGCTCGGCGACTGGCTGAGCGACAAGGCTCAGCAGCACCTGCGCAAGGCGGTCGACCGGCTCGGCATCACCGTGCACGAGGGTGTCGACGGCCGCACGATCGACGCCGACGTGACCGTGTGGACGACCGGGTTCGCCGTCCACCCCATCGCCGCGGCCACGACCCTGGAGGTCACCGCGGCGGGCCAGATCGTCGTCGACGACACCATGCGTTCGGTCTCGCACCCGGACGTCTACGCCGTCGGTGACGCGGCGTTCGCGCATGGCGGGAGCGGCAAGGCGTTGCGGATGTCGTGCGCGTCGGGCGTTCCGACTGCTCACCTCGCGGCCGACGCCATCGCCGCGCGCCTGACCGGCCGTGCGGTTCCGAAGAACAAGATCGGCTACAACGGCCAGTGCATCAGCCTCGGTCGCAACGACGCCGTCATGCAGTGGGTGACTCCCGACGACGAGCCCAAGCCGTCAGCTGTCACCGGCAAGGCCGCGGTCCGCATCAAGGAGTTCATCTGCAAGAGCGCGGCCTGGAGCGTCTCGCACCCGACGTTCGGGCTCCCGGCGCGTCGCCGGCGGATCAGCACGGCCAGCGAGGTGCTCGAAACCGCGCTCTAATGCTGACCGTGATCAGACTGCTCCGGATGGCCGTGTTCCTGCTGGTTCTTTCGGCGGAGGTGTACCTGGTGGTCGTGCTGGGGGAGAAGTTCCGCCTGGTCAACCACTTCAGCTACTTCACGGTGCTGTCCAACGTGTTCGCGGCGGTCGTGGCGTTGCTGGGCGTGTTCCAGCCGGTGTCCGCGCAGATCCGTGGCGCGGCCGTGCTCTACATGACCACGACCGGCCTGGTCTACGCGATCTTGCTGAGGGGCGTGGACGTGCAGACACCCGCTTATGCGAACTGGGTGCTGCACGTCGTCGTCCCGATCCTGGTCGTCGCGGAGTGGCTGCTCGCACCGGAACGAACGCGTCGGGCGTGGACCTGGCTGGCCTTCCCGCTCGCCTACCTGATCTACACGCTGGTGCGCGGGCCGATCGTGGACTGGTACCCGTACCCGTTCCTCGACCCGCGCTCGCACGGTTACGGCGATGTGGCTCTGAGCTGCGTGTCCGTCGCGGTGATCATCGGCGCGCTGGCGTTCTTCGTGTCGTGGGTCGGTACGAAATTGGCCCAAAGAAGCAGCATTCAGATGTCCCACGACTAGGGCCAATCGTCGCCATACGGTCTAGGACATGACCAGGCGACTCGCGTACGCACAGCTGACGAACTCGATCGGTGACGGCGGCTTTCTCGTCGTCTCCGCCCTGTACTTCACCCAGGTCGTCGGCCTGAGCGCGGCGCGGGTCGGCCTCGCGTTGACCCTCGCGTGGGGCGTCGGAGCCGTCGCGGGTGTCGCGTTGGGACACGTTGCTGATCGGTTGGGTCCGCGCACCACTGCCGTTGTGCTCGCCGCGCTGACGGCCACGAGCATCGGGATCCTGCTCTTCACCCGGGACTTCGCCGCGTTCGTGCTGGTCATGTGCCTGTACGCGAGCTTCCAGAGCGGTCTGCAGGCGTCCAGGCAGGCCCTCCTCGCCGGCCTCACTACTCCCGCCGAACGCACACGGGCCCGTGCGCGGATTCAGTCGACGGCGAACGCGGGCATCGCGATCGGCGCGGCGATGGGCGGGTTCGCGCTGCACCTCGGCACCGAGATCGCCTACACCGCCGTGTTCGTGCTCGACGTGCTCGCGTTCCTCGTCGCGGCACTGATCCTGAGCACGTTGCCCGAGACCGTGATGACCCGCGCCAAGGGCAAGTTCGACGTGCTGAAGGACCGCCCGTACGCACTGATCACGGTGATCAACGCGGTGATGCTGCTCTACATGCCGTTGCTGAGCCTGATCATCCCGCTGTGGATCGTGCAGCGGACCGAGGCGCCGACGTGGCTCGCCGCCGCGCTGCTCGTGCTCAACACCGGTGCCGTCGTGCTCTTCCAGGTGCGGATCGCTAAGCGTGCCAACGGTTTGAGCCAGGCTTCAACGCTCGTCAAGCACGCCGGACTGGTCATGCTCGCGTCGTGCGCGGTGTTCGCGGTGACGGCGTTCAGCATGGGCGCCTGGCAGGCGGCCGCGATGCTGGTCGCGGCCGCCGCACTGCAGGTGCTCGGCGAGATGATGCTCGCCTCCGGTGCGTGGGAGATCAGCTTCTCCCTCGCCCCCTCCGACCGGCAGGGCCAGTACCAGGGCTTCTTCGCGACCGGAACCGCGGTCGCGCGCATGGTCGGCCCCGCGTTGCTCACCACCGTCGTGCTCGGCTGGGGCGCGATCGGGTGGCTGCTGGTCGGCGGGTTGTTCGTCGTGGCCGGTTACGCGATGGGACCCGCGGTGCGCTGGGCCCGCGAGAAGAACTCCACCAGCACCGGTGCCGCGGCCGAGGACTTGAGCATGTGCGTCTGACCCGCGAGCTCCTGGTACTCCACGTCTCCGAGAACCTCCGCGGTGTTCTTCATCGTGTTGCGGAGGTACTCGGGGCTCTTGCCGCCGTTCATGACGAGCGTCGGCACCTTGATCTTCCAGCGGTCGACCGGGAGCTTCGAGCCGCGGCCGTCGTCACCGAGGATGCGCAGGTCCCACGGCAGCGTGTGGGCGACCAGCTTGAGCTTCTTCCACACCGGGGTCAGCTTCATGATCGCGAGGCCGAAGCCGGGCACGCCGACCATCTTCATGAACTTCGCGAGCATGCCGGACCGGTCGTCGCGAGCGAGCATGCCGTTCATCTGCTCGACGATGTCGGCGGGGCGTGGCGTGTACGTGTTGTCCACGACCATCGGGAGCTCGTAGACCGCGAGCCGGGTGATCGACGGCAGCCTCGTCGCCGCGTCGAGTGCCAGCACCGCGCCCGACGACACGGCGAACACCGACGCGGTCCCGCCGGCCTCCTTGATCACCGCCTCGAGGTCCTCGATCTCGCGGTCGACCTCCCACGGCGTCGCGCCGTCGCCGGTCGCGCCGCGGCCGCGGCGGTCGTAGGTGTAGACCGTGAAGTTCTTGTCCAGCACCGAGGCCAGCTCGGTGGACGGGCCGAACATGCGGTGACACAGCGCGCCGTCCACGAGGACCAGCGCGGGTCCGGAGCCGGTGACCGAGTACGCGATCTGGGTGCCGTCGGCGGAGGTCGTGAAGCGCGTCATTTCTGCTCTCCCAGAGTCGTGTCGAGGAAGCTCTGCCAGTCCTGCTCGGACTCGTCGCCCTCGAAGATGTTGTGTGCGGCGATGAACGGGCCGAAGAACCCGCGCATGAAGCGGTACATGCCCTTGTCGGTGCGCAGCGCGAGCGTGTGGGCGTTGCGGTGGAACTCGACGGCGTTCGGGAGCTTCTCGCTCAGCGCCGCGTCGAGCTTCTTCCAGGCCTCGTCCCAGTCGCTGATCATCGGCCCGAACACCGTGATCGGACGGGCCGTGCGGCCGGCGAAGTGGCTCAGGTACTCGCGCAACGTGCGGACGAACAGCGCGCCGCCGAGCTGCATCGCCTCGAACTCGTCCGCCCAGTCGTCGCCGGGCAGGAAGCCGCTCGTCACCATCCGCAGCACCGTGCTGCTGTGCTCGCGGCCCTCGATGAGGAACTCGTAGGCGATGAACCGGCCGTCGGGCGCCTCGCCGCTGTTGTAGGCGAAGTGGCTGCCCGGTTCCGACGCCGTGATCGCACTGGTCGGCTGGTACCCGCCGAAGGCCATCTTGACCTGGCCGTTCGCGACCTCGTTGCGGCCCATGAACCACGAGTCGATGCCCGGCCCTGTGGCGATGGCCGTCCAGACGTCCTCGACGGACGCGGGCACCTCGATGTCGTCGATGCCTTCGAACGCGTGGCCCATCGGTTCTCCCTCGTCGCTTCGGTGGATGGTCCCATCCTGGCGCCGACAACTCCATTCGTCAAGACAGTCCTTCTAGTCTTGACAAAAAAACTTGTCGGTGGTTCCGTTCTCGCCATCACAACCACTGGAGGAAGTCATGTCCCGCATCGCGTGTGGCGTCGTCGCCGGTCCGCTCTACCTGGTCGTCGGGTACGCCCAGGCCCTCACCCGCGAGGGTTTCGACCTGTCGCGGCACCCGTTCAGCATGCTCAGCCTGGGCTCGCTGGGCTGGATCCAGATCGCGAACTTCATCGTGAGCGGCGCGCTGTTCGTCATCGCGGCGACGGGGATGGCGAAGTTCAGCCGGTGGGGTGCGCGGCTGATCGGCCTGATGGGCGTCGGGATGATCTTGGGCGGGATCTTCACGGCTGATCCGGGGCTGGGCTTTCCTTTGGGCACACCGGACACCGTGCCCGACTCGATGTCGTGGCACGGCATGCTGCACGCGGTCGCGTTCGGCCTCGCGATGATCGGCTGGATCGGCGCGTGCTTCGTGTTCGCGCGTAGGCTCGGGGGATGGCTGGCAGTGGTGAGCGGCCTGACGGGCGTGCTCCTGATGGTCCCGATGGCTTTCCTGGGCAACCCCGGCGGCACAGTTCTGTTGTACGTGGTCGCCACGATCGGATGGCTGTGGACCTCGGCCGTGTCCCTGAAGCTGAGCCGGCCTGTCTACTCGAGCTGATCTGCCCCGAGTGCGGGCGCGTCACCACCGACGAGGACGCGTCCGGTTGTCAGGCGTGCGCGCCGAGCTGACGGGCGTGGATCTTGCTGATGTCGTAGGAGACACCGCAGAAGGTGCACTGCAGGCCGTAGTGGCTGCTGATCGTGAACAGCGGGATGAAGAAAAACGTGGGCTTGGTGTAGCGGCGGAACATGTTGTGCGCGGCCTGGTGCCCGCAGTGTCCGCACACCAGCGTCAGCATGCGCAGCTGCTCGATCGTGGTTCGCCAGCCGAAAATGAACATCCGCGCCTCCTGGGGTTGGCTTGTCCTTTTGACGTCTGACGTCCTATTTGAGTTGCAGTGAGCCGCACAACTTCAGATGCTGCACAGGTGGATCTGCTGCGGCCCTGGCTGCCCTCCGACGCTCCGATCGTGCTGGCCGCGGCCGCCGAACCCGAGATGGACCGCCAGTTCACGACACCGATCGACTCGCTCGCCGCCGCTCAGGAGTGGATCGCGATGCTCGAGGAGCGGCGCGACGAGGGCACGGCGTACGCCTTCGCCGTGCTGGACCGCGGTGTGCCGGTGGGCAACGTCGCCGTGTCGCAGGTGGAACACCGTCACCTCACCGGCTGGGTGTCGTACTGGATGCGCGAAGAGGCTCGCGGCAAGGGACTCGCGACCCAGGCCTGCCGGGCTCTCAGCAAGTTCGCGTTCGACGAGCTCGGTCTGTTCAGGCTGGAGCTGGCGCACCGGCTGGACAACCCGGCGTCCTGCCGCGTGGCGGTCGGCGCGGGGTTCCGGCGCGAGGGCGTCGAACGGGCCCGGCTGCTCTACGACGGCGTGCGCTACGACACCGAGACCCACGCGCGGCTCGCCACCGATCAGGTCTGAGGTTCGCTTTCGAGCCTGCCGGGGTAACCGGTGGTGCATGAGCGACGTGCAGGACGAGCTGCTGCGGACGCTGACCAAAGTCGCGAACGCCTTGCGCAGCGCGGAGATCCCGTTCGCCCTGACAGGCGGATGCGCGGGCTACGCGCGTGGCGGGCCTGCGAGTGAGCACGACGTGGATCTGCTGGTGCGCCGTGAGGACGCTGCAGCAGCGGTTCGCGTTCTGGTGCAGCGCGGGCTGCGGGCCGCGGAGCCGCCGGAGGACTGGCTGCTCAAGGTCTACGACGGCGACTCGTTGGTGGACCTGCTGTTCCGGCCCAACGAACGCCCCGTCACCGACGAGATCCTCGCGATGGCCGAGGAGATGCCGGTCGGTTCGGTGATGCTGCCGGTGATGCCCGCGACGTTCGTGCTGACCAGCAAGCTGCTCGTGCTGGACGGGCACCGCTGCGACTTCAGCGAGCTGCTGCCGTTCGCGCGGGCCCTCAGAGAGCAGATCGACTGGGACCAGGTGCGCTCGGAAACCGAGCACTCCCCGTACGCCGAAGCGTTCCTGGTGCTCATCGAACGCCTGGAGATCATCGGGAGAGGCAATGGAATCCGAGCAGTACCTCGCGGCAAACCTGCGTAGGACGGTCGCGGAGGACCCCAGAACAGCCGAGCTCGGCGTGCGCATCGTCGTGCGCGGCGACCACGCGATGGTCTCCGGCGACGTGGCGTGCGAGGACCGCCGGCGCGCGCTGGAAGAGGTCCTGCACGAGGTCGCGCCCGAGCTGACGATCCTCAACGACGTGCGCGTGACCCCCGCTGGTGAACCGGACGGTGAGGAGGACCTGCGATGATCCGGATCGCGGCGGTGGGGGACGTGCACCTCGGCGAGGACATGCGCGGCGGGCTCCGGCCCGCGCTCGACAAGGTCGGCGAGCACGCTGACGTGTTGCTGCTGGCCGGCGATCTGACCCGGCACGGCACCGTGGCCGAGGCCGCGGTGGTGGCCGACGAGTTCGCGGATCTGGCGGTGCCCGTTGTCGCCGTGCTGGGCAACCACGACCATCAGGACGACAAGCCTCTTCAGGTCACCAAGACGTTGCAGGACAAGGGCATTCATGTCCTGGAGGGGTCGACTTTCGTGGCCGAGATCAACGGCTGCACGCTCGGTGTCGCGGGCGTGAAGGGGTTCGGCGGCGGGTTCGCGGGCAAGTGCGGGAGTGCGTTCGGCGAGCGCGAGATGAAGGCGTTCATCCAGCACACCTGTGACATCGCTGCCTGCCTGGAGCAGGCACTGTCCGAACTGGACACCGACATCAAGGTCGCGCTGACGCACTACGCGCCGGTGCCGGACACGTTGCGCGGCGAGCCACCGGAGATCTACCCGTTCCTCGGCTCGTACCTGCTGGGAGAGGCCATCGACGCGACCGGCACACATCTCGCGGTGCACGGGCACGCGCACTTCGGTACCGAGCAGGGCATGACGCCGGGCGGGGTACGGGTGCGCAACGTCGCCCAGCCGATCATCCGGTCCGCGTACGCGGTCTACGTGATGGAGGCCGCAGCAGCGTGAGAAAGCGCGGCGGAACCGAAGTCCCGCCGCGCTTCCATCAAGGCAGCGCGACCACCTTCTCGGGTCGTCACCGCCGCCCTAAGCGAGGATCTCGCCGACCGTGCCGGCACCCACGGTCTTGCCGCCCTCGCGAATCGCGAATCCGAGCCCGGTGTCCATCGCCACCGCCTTGCCCAGCTCCACCGTGACCTCGACGGTGTCTCCTGGCAGTGCCAGCGTCCTGTCGAGCTCGACCACGCCGACGACGTCGCCGGTGCGGAAGTGGAACTGCGGCCGGTAGTTCGAGGCGATGCCCGTGTGCCTGCCACCCTCGGCGGCCGACAGCAGGTACACCGACGCGCGGAACCTGGTGTGCGGCGCCACGCTGCCCGGCAGGGCCAGCACCTGGCCGCGCCTGACCTCGCCACGACGAACACCGCGCAGCAGCACCGCGGCGTTGTCTCCCGCCTGGGCCTGCCGCATCGGCTTGCCGAACGTCTCGATGCCGGTGGCGACCGACGAGACGGCGTCACCGAGACCGATCACCTCGACGGAGTCGCCGAGGCCCAGCACACCGCGCTCGACGGCACCCGTCACGACGGTGCCGCGACCGGTGATCGTCAGGACGTTCTCGATCGGCATCAGGAACGGTCCGGACAGATCCCGCTCAGGTACCGGCACGTGCTCGTCCACCGCCTCCAGCAACCGCACGACGGACGCCGTCCACTCCGGGTCTCCCTGGAGCGCACGCAGGCCGGACACGCGGACCACCGGTGTGGCGTCGCCGTCGAAGCCGTACGTGGACAGCAGGTCGCGGATCTCCAGCTCCACCAGGTCGAGCAGCTCCGGGTCGCTCACCGCGTCGGCCTTGTTCAGCGCCACCACGACGTGAGGTACGCCGACCCGCCGCGCCAGCACCACGTGCTCGCGCGTCTGGGGCATGGTGCCGTCCTCGGCGGACACGACCAGGATCGCGCCGTCCAGCTGCGCCGCTCCCGTGATCATGTTCTTCACGTAGTCGGCGTGGCCGGGCATGTCGACGTGCGCGTAGTGACGCGTGGGCGTCTCGTACTCGACGTGCGCGATGTTGATCGTGATGCCGCGGGCGAGCTCCTCCGGGGCGCGGTCGATGCGGTCGAACGCGGTGAAGGTGGTGCCCGACGGGTCCATTTCGGACAGAACCTTGGTGATGGCGGCCGTCAGCGTGGTCTTGCCGTGGTCGACGTGTCCCATGGTGCCGATGTTGAGGTGCGGCTTGGCGCGCACGAACTCCTGCTTCATTTCCTTTGTCCTCGAAGGTGCAGCTGGGATTTCCAAGACCGATCGACCGCTACGACCCTCCTCCAGCGGTCCTGGGGAGGGGACTGGAGAAGGGTCAGATTCGAGCGCCGGCCAGCTGTGCCGAGGCAACGGCGAGCGCGCCCGCGGGAACACCCGCGAACGTGTTGTGCTCAGCCGTCAGGAACATGCGTCGATCATGACACCGCTAAAGATCCGTTGTCACGCGGTTTTCCGCCAGCCTGATCAGGGCACGCGCGGCCGGGCTGTGCGGGCCTGAGGTGCGCCACGCGAACGCCAGCTGACTGCGCGGCGACGGGTCGGTGATCCGGACGGGATGCAGCCCGTCGGTCATCGACAACGCCAGGATCGCCGGACCGAGCCCGCGTTGAGCCAGCGTGATCACCATCGGTGGTGCCGATGCTTCGAGGGCGATCCGCGGCGGCCGTCCACCGCAGGCCGCGTCCAACGCCCCGCGCAGCCCCGTCCCGGCGGGCAGGCAGATCAGCCCGCGCGTCAGCAGCTCGTCCACCGTGACGGATTCCCTGCCGTACCAAGGATCACCGACAGCAACCGCCGCCACGAGCGGTTCATCCGCCAGCACTCGCACCGACAGCCCGTCCGGCACGTCACCGGCGTACCCGATGAGAGCGAAGTCCAGCTGACCATCCACAAGGGACTCGACCAGCGCATCGGAGTTGGCCTCCGACAACGTGATCTCGACACCGGGATGCGATGAGTGGAACGACGACAACAGCTCCGGCAGGTCCATGATCCCGCACGAGACGACCATCCCCACCCGCACGGCACCGCGCACCAGCCCGGCCATCTCCTCGACGGTCCGCCGCGCCGACTCGACAGACCGCAGGGCCGCCCGCGCCAACGGCAGCACGGCGGCTCCGACGTCGGTCATCGTGACCGTGCGCCCCGACCGGTCCAGCAGGTCGTGCCCGAGCTCCCGTTCCAGCCGCCGGATCTGCGCGCTCACGCCCGGCTGCGCGACGTGCACCCGTTCCGCTGCCCGCGTGAACGAGGCCTCCTCGACGACCGCCACGAAGTACTCAAGCTGCCGAAGCTCCATAACCAACGATTATAGAAGCAAGCACAACCAGATCTTGGACTTATAACCGCAGCGCAACCATGCTCGAAGCATGCAGAAGTTCCTTCCCGGAGACACCGGATACGACGAAGAACGCAGCGGCTTCCAGACCGGACTCCGCCACGAACCGAAGGTGATCTTCGCGGTGGAGACGGTTCGGGACGTCGAGGAAGCCGTCCGGTACGCCGAAGACCACGGCCTCGAGTACGCGGTGCAGACCACCGGCCACGGCCTGACGACGGCCACCAGCGGCGTTCTGATCTCCACCAAACGCATGAACGAGGTGGAGATCGACCCTCAGGCCAAGATCGCCAGGGTCGAGGCGGGTGCGGTGTGGCAGCAGGTCGTCGAGGCCGCCGCACCCCACGGCCTGGCCCCGCTCAGCGGCGACGCGAGCGACGTCGGCGTCGTCGGCTACACCCTCGGCGGCGGCTACGGCCTGCTGGCTAGGGAGTTCGGCTTCGCGAACGACCGCGTTCGCAAGACGGAGAAGGTCGGCGAGGTCGTGGTCGCGCTGGAGTTCGACCTGCTGGAGATCGACCAGGTCCACGCGGGGGAGATGTACTTCGACGCGGCACACGCGGCGCAGGTCTTCGAGGCTTTCCACAAGTGGGACCTGCCCAGCCACGTCACGGCGTCGCTCACGACGCTGGGCGAGGCCGTCCGCATCACCTTCGCGAGCACGCGGCCGTTCGACGTCGACCACCTCCGCGTGGCCCCGAGGCTCACCGAGGAGTTCGGCCGCAAGCCTTTCGCGGAAGCCGCCGGCAAGCCGCTCCCGCCGCACACCTACCAAGGTGACAACGTTCTGCTGAGTGATCTGTCGTTGGAGGCGCTGCAACGGGTTCGGCAGAAAGCCGCCGACTCGGACGTGCCGATCTTCGTCGGCGTCACCCCGCTCGGAGGCGCTCTGACCGGCGACGCCGCCTACCTGATCAAGCTGATCTCGCCCCGGCTCGGTGCCGAGAAGCAGCACGCGGCGGTGTTCGACGAGGTTCGGCCGTTCGTGGTCGGCAGTGCGCGGAACTTCCGGTACGCGGTGAGCGGGTAGGTTGTAGTGCGGAAGCAACAGCCGTAACGTCGGAGCCTCAACCGGGTTCAGCAGCGTGCTCGGACCGGTATCTACGTGCTTCGGCCACCGGGGAGTGCTGGTGAACGAAGATCAGTCCAAGGAATCACCCCTGCTGACAGTGCGAGCCGCGGATGTCGCCGGAGTTGTCGTCGTCGCGGTGGAAGGCGAGATCGACGTCGACACTGCGGACGTCGTGCTGGACGCTCTGCGGCTCGGCATCTCCTCGGATGGTCCCGCGGTCGTCGCGGATCTCACCGGGGTCAGCTTCTTCGGCTCGACCGCCATCTCCACGTTGATCACGGCGCACGAGTTCGCCGACGAGCACTGCAAGGGTCTGCACGTCGTCGCGCCGCATCGTGCCGTCAAGAGACCGTTGCAGGTCACGGGTGTCGCAGACGTGTTGTCGCTGCACGACTCCGTGGACGAGGCCCTGTCCGCGCTGAAACCGGTGCCCAGCGAGTAGGCACCGGTTTCCCACGTCAGCCGGCGAGTTCGACCAGTGCGGGCACGACCTCGTCCGGGGCCGGCATCGCGGCGATCTCGGCGGCGACCTTCGCCACCGCGGGGTGGCTGTCGCGCAGGAGTTTCGCTGTCAGCTCGGCAGTGGCGTCCGCGGTGAACTGCTCGCCGACGAGCCGTGCGCCGAGGCCGCTGTTCTCGACCAGTTCGGCGTTGCGGAACTGGTCGGCGCCCTGCGGCAGGATCAGCTGGGGCACGCCGCGCGCCATGGCCGCCACCGTGGTGCCCGCGCCGCCGTGGTGCACGGCGAGATCTGCGTGCGCGAGCAGATCGGCCTGAGGCACCCAGGGCAGCACGTGCACGTTGTCCGGCACGTCGGGCAACGCGGAGGGCTCGACCAGCGGCCCGGTGGCGACCAGCACGTCGGCATCCAGTCCCGACAGCCCGGCGATCGCTTTCTCCAGCACCTCCTGGTTCGCGAACGCGGTGCCGAAAGTCAGGTACACGAGCGGTTTCGCGCGCTCAATCACCCAACCGGGCAATTCACCCGGTTCGGCGAACGGAACCGGGCGCAGCGGAATCCGGTGCACGTCGGAAAGATAGTCAAGATCCTGCATGGACGGCGGGAAGACGTCGATGTAAGGCGATCCGAGTCCGTAATGATGCCCATTCGGCACGCTGATGCCGAGCTCGTTCACGTACTCCAGAAACCGGTCCTGCATGGCTTCGGGTACCAGTGTCTCGTCCATTTTCCCGAAACCGTGACAGACGACCGGAATTCCCGCCTGCATTGCCGCGATGCCGGCGCCGGGGTTGATGAGCTCGAAAACGACCAGGTCAGGCTTCTCCCGCTCCAGCACGGGCGTCAGGTCCTGGGCGAACTTGCGCGGCAGGATCGAGCCGAAGGCGTCGACCGCGGTCTGCCGCAGCATCTCCCGCTTGAACTCCGCCGTGCCGTGTTTGGCGTTCGCCTGGTTGAACGCCTCCCAGATGGGCATACCCGCCTCGATCGCGGTGAAACCCTGATTTCGCGCGAGTTCCAGGAACTCCCGGTCGACGGCGTAGAGAACCTCGTGTCCCTGCTCGCGGGCGGCGTTCGCGAGCGGGAGTAAGGGGTACATGTGTCCGTGCGAGCCTAAGCTCGAGAAGAGAATGCGCACACGGCCCACGATAGGTGCTCTTTTATTTCAACGGGGTTAGTTCTTCCCAGTTGGACGCGATCTCGGACGGCGCCGGCATCGCGGCGATCTCGTCCCGCACCTCCGACGCGGCCCGTTGCAGCCTGGCGTCCTCGATGAGCTGGGTGAGCAGGTCGGGCGTGACCTCCTTCGGGTGTGCCCTGAGCCCGGCCGTCCTGCGCGTGATGGCGTCCGCGTGCACGGTCCGATCACCGGGGCCCGGCTCGACCAGCTGCGGCACCCCGGCCGCGAGCGCGCCGAGCAACGTGCCCGCGCCGCCGTGGTGCACGATGCCGTCGCAGAACGGCAGCACGCGCGGAATCGGCACCCACCCGACCGTCTTGACGTTGTCCGGCAAGCCTTCCACGCGGTTCGCCCGCACCAGCACGAACTCCGCGTCGACGTGCGCGGCCGCCTTGACCACCGCGTCCATCATCCGGCCCGCGCCGGGACCGGGTGCGGTGCTGCGGCTCACCAGGATGCGCGGCTTGCCCGCGGGTTCCGCGAGCCACTGCGGCACCTCGCCGTCACCGCTGTAGGCGACGAACCTCATCAGGTCGCCGCCGGGAAACTGAGCGAGGCTCGGTGGTGCCGTGCGCAGAACCGTTGCGGGAGAACGCACTTCGGCCTTCATCCGCGCACCGACCGCCGCCGTCAGCTCCAGCCCGTCGAACAACGAAACGTCGTGGACGATCGACGGCACACCCAGCGCGGACCCGGCGGCCGCCAACGGCTCGTGCACCACGACGTCCGGCTTCCACTTCGAGGCAAGCGCTTGCAACGGCTTCGTCATCGCGTCACCGACCGTGCCGAAGAGCCGTGACACGAAGTCCAGCCTGCCGCTGCCCCGCATCTCCCTCTTGGCCACCAACGGATGCGTGACCATGATGCGCAACGCGATCGGTCCGAACCGGACGTTCGCCGGCACGACGTCCTCGACGTGCAGCCCGGAGTCGTGCACGCGCAACGCCTCGCCACCGGTCGCGACCACGACCTCGTGTCCCGCATCGCGCAACGCGAGCGCGAGCGGCATCAACGGGAAGACGTGACCGAGCAGTGGAGCGGCAACCACGAGAACACGCATACAGCCAGGCTAACCTCAGTTCATGCCGCGCAGCTGGAACGAGATCGACTGGGACGCCGACGTACCCGACTTCGCGGAGATCGTCGCCTCGCGGGATCAGATCGTCTGGTCGCAAGTACCGGTGACCGAACCGGCGCTCGAACCTCTCCTGCGGCAGCTCGCGGCCACCCACGTGAACGGCGGGTACCTGCTGGCCAGGTTCCGCGCGGTCGCCTACCCGGACGCGACGGCCTGGTACCTCTCGCGCAACCGCTTCGCCGACTACCACTTCCTGCGGTTCTTCTTCAGCGACGCGGTGGTCCGGGAAGGACTCCGCGACCTGAAGATCCCGGAGAAGCCGGACGACGGAAGCTTCGAGGAGCAGTGGGCCGGATCGCTGTGCCTGGACGGACTCCTCGCCGGGCTGATCGTCAACGGCGGTGCGTACAAGGCGTTCGACGGTCCGGCACGGGAAGCCAAGGCGATCGCCACCGCCGCGGTCGAAGCGTTGACGCAGAACCGGTTCGAGGACTTCCGGGTCGACATCAGCCACGCCCCGTGGACGCCGTGGTTCCACGACATCGCCTGGGACATCACGTACGTGCTGACCGACCTCGCCAACGCCGAGGTCACCGTCCTCTGCGTCACGGACACCGACTGAGCTACGGCTCGACCAGCCGCCGAACGGCGTCCTCGACGGTCCGCCTGCGGATCACGTGATCACTGCCGTCAGCCGGAACGTTGGCCCACATCGACGCGATCGCCAGCACCAGAGCCAAAACCTGCTCAGCCGAGAACCGTCCGGACACCAGCCCGCAGTTCTGTGCGTTCCGGATCGCCTCGATCTCCGCGGACCGGCTCACCCGCCCCGGCCGCTCCAACCGGTGCCACGTCGCGAGCCGCGCGAACTCCGGGTGCTCGTGCTGCCGGTCGTACAACCGGGCCGCGTACCCCGGCAGGTCCACGGCGTCGAACTGCACGAAGGCCGCGTCCACCACCTCGGACTGCACGGCGTCGAACAGCTCTTCCTTGCCGCCGTAGTAGGTGTAGGCGAGGCCTGCGGAGCACCCGGCGATGCGGGCGATGCGCTCCATCCGCGCGCCGGCGATTCCGTAGGCCGCGAACTCGACGAACGCGGCGTCCAGCAACCGGCGGCGCGTTTGTTCCCGATCGCGGCTCCCCATACCGGCCAGGTTATGGCGAAAGGCCGCACCCTTTGAAGAGTGCGGCCCTTGAGGATCGCTGGAACTCATTTCGCCATGTCGAACCAGTTGAAGCCCTCGACGAACTGGCGGGTGGTGTTGCTCTGGTAGCGCGGGCCGGAGAGCTCCCAGCGCTGCACGTAGCGGTAGGTGCCGGGCTGCAGCGACTCGTCCTCGCGGGTGTTCTCGTCGTCCTTGACCGGCACGTACTCGTAGATGTTCTGCCGCACCAGGTAGACGTCGAGCGACTCGTACTGCGACTGGGTCTTGAGGTAGTCGCCCTGGCCGTGGTCGAGCGCGCGGCCGGGGTCGGCGAGCTTGAGCTGCACGGTCGTGTTGTTGAACGTCCCGGAAGCGGCGACGACCGTGACGATGTGGCCGCCCGTGCGCTGCAGCGAGCCGACCTGCGGGCCGTCCTTGTAGCGGCCGTACACCAACTGCAACGGGCCCTCGTTGAGCTTCCGGGCGAGCTCGCCCGCCCAGTCGATCTGTTCGTTGGTGCTCACGTAACCGCGTGAGGTGGTCCAGCCGGCGTCACGGGCGGGCTTGGTGGCGATGTCCCACGCGGTGCGCAGGTTCGTCATGTTGGTGCCGCCGTTGTACTTGGCGTCGACGCCGATGCGCCCGATCGAGTTGGTGATGACGTTGTAGTCGGCCTGGTCCTTCGGATCGAGGTTGCCGACCTTGGTGGTGAGCCAGCCGACCGGGGCGCCCTTCTCGTGGCCCCAGTAGTGCAGGACGTTGTAGAGCGAGGCCGGGCCGCAGTAGGCGTTGCCGTTGTTCTCGAGGCCGGCGCGGAACTGGTCCACGTCGCTCACGCCGCACTTGCGAACGGTGAACACCGGGCCGACGAGGTCGGAAGCGCCGACGCACGGGGCGGGCTGGCCGATGATCGGGTCGGCGGAAGCAGTGGGAGCGACGATGGCGGTGAGGGCGGCGGCGGCGAGCAGAGCGTTGCGGATCATTTCGGTTTCTCCTTCAAGAGTTGCTCGGCTCGGAACTACTTGGCCATGTCGAACCAGTTGAAGCCCTCGACCATCTGACGGGTCGTGTCGCTGAGGTAGCGCGGACCGGTGAGCTCCCAGCGCGTCACCCACTTGTAGGTGCCCGGCTCCATCGACTCGTCCTCGGCGGTGCTCTCGTCGTCCTTGGACGGCGAGTACTGCCGGAACGCGCGCTTGGTCAGCGTGACGTCGAGCGCCTCGTAGTCGGACTGGGTCGTCAGGTAGTCGGCGTCACCGTGGTCGCCCGCACGGCCCGGGTCGGCCAGCTTCAGCTTGATGGTGTTGCCGCCGAACGTGCCGGTGGCGGACACGACCGTGACGATGTGGCCGCCGCTGCGCTGCAACGCGTAGTCGCCGGGAGCGTCCTTGTAGCGGCCGTACACGAGCTGCAGCGGGCCCTCGTTGAGCTTCTTGGCGAGCTCACCGGCGAAGTCAGGGTTCTCGAGCGTGCTGACGACACCGCGGGAGGTCGTCCAGCCGGCGTCACGGGCGGGCTTCGTGGCGTTGTCCCAGGCGGTGCGCAGGTTCGTCAGGTTGGTGGCGCCGTTGTACTTGGCGTCCCAGCCGATCTTGGCGATCGCGGCGGTGTTGAGGTCGTAGTCGCTCTGGTCCTGCGGGTCGATGTCGCTGACCCGCGTGGGGCCCCAGCCGATCGGGGCGCCCTTCACGTGCGCCCAGTAGTGCAGGACGTTGTAGAGCGAGGTCGGGCCGCAGTAGGCGTTGCCGTTGTTGTCCAGGTTGACGCGGAACTGGTCCACATCGCTCACGCCGCACTTGCGGACGTTGAAGTCCGGGCCCACCAGGTCGGAGGCGGTCACGCACGGAGCGGGCTGGCCGACGATCGGGTCCGCGTTGGCCGCGGGGGCGACGACGGCGGTAAGAGCGGCGGCGGCGAGCAGAGCGTTGCGGATCATTTCGGTGTCCCCTTTGAGATCTTGTGTTCCCCTGTGGTGACACAAGATTCGCCGGGACGGACCCCCAAAGGCATGAGGGGAGATCCCTCAACCCTCCGCGAGAAAAGATGGGTGTATCAGGCCTACCCCCACACCCCTCTGTACTAGGCAAGGACGCGAGCGAGATCCCTGCGACCTGCGATTCCGAGCTTCGTGTAGATCCGGCCGAGGTGATTCTCGACGGTCTTGGGGGTCACGAACAGCTCCTGCGCGATCTCCCGGTTCGCCCGTCCCGCCGCGGCCAGGTCGGCGACCCTGCGCTCGGACGCCGTGAGCGACTCGGCGCCGATCACCACCTGCCTGCGCGGCCGGTCGCCGATCGCCTCCAACGCCTCGACGGCTCGCGCGCGCAACACGGCGGAACCGCATTCGCTCGCGAGGTCGATGGCCCGGTGCAGGGGTTCCCGCGAGTCCGAACGCCGGCGCGCGACCCGCATCGCCTCACCGAGGTCGACGAGCGAGCGGGCCAGTTCCAGACGAGCCGGTGAGCCCTCCAAAGTGGACACGGACTCGGTCAGCAGCTCCAGCCGGCCGTCGGGGGAGGTGTGCGCGAGCAACCGCAGCGCCGCGCCGACCTCCGTCGCGGCACCCCACTTCCGCGCGATGCCCAGCTGCTCGGTGGCGAGCTCGCAGGCGGGCTCGCCGAGCTGGAGCAACGCCCGGACGGCCACCCCGCGCCACGGAATCGTCGGCGGATCCACCTGGACCGCCGCCATCGCGTCGCGCTGCCGGTACGCCTCGTCGAGCGCTCGTGCCGCGTCGCCGCGAGCCAGCGCGATCAGGCCGCGGGGCTCGTGCAGCCAGATCGTGGGCATCATCGTGGTCGCGTCGTTGAGGTCGAACGCGTCCATCACGGCCTGGGCCGCGTCGACGTCCCCGCGTTCCAGCGCCGCGTAGACCGCGAAGTGCGTCGAGGTGGCCCGCAGTCCGATGACCTGCGAGACCGGGTCCTCGTGGGCGATCGCGGCGAGCGCGCCCTCCGCCTCGGCCTCGACGGCCTGCATGTTGCCGCAGCGCCAGTTCAGGAACTGCGAGGCGTTGGTGACCATCGCGAACTCGACCGGAGAGCCGTGCGCGCGCACCTTCAGCCGCGCACGCTCGATCTCGCGCCGGGCAACGTCCACGCCATCAGCGGCCATCAACGCGAGCAACGCCACGAGCCACGCCACCATCGCGTCGGTGCTACCCGTCGCGTCGTCGAGGTACGCGCCGTTGGCCAGCGCACGCGTCGCCGTCGCCGCCACCTCGTCGTGCGGCCACACCTCGTAGCGGCCCATCTGCGAGAGGAGGCCGAGCAACGTTCGTTCGTCCGGCGTGCTGCCCGCGAGGCCGGCATAGGCGCTGAGGTGCATCGACGAGGCCTGCCGGTAGTCGGGCAGGAACGAGCGGAACACCGCCAGCCGTGCCTCGAGGTGCAGGCGCGACTCGCCGGCCGGCCGGGCCGCGATGGCGTCGGTGAGCTCGTCGATGGCGGCTTGGGGACCTTCCACCACGGCGGTCGCCGACGCGGCCGCCGCCACCAGTTCGGCATCCGCGAGTCCGGCCGCCGCGGCTTTCAGGTGGCGGTGCGCGTTGACGGCGTCGCCGGTTCGCAGCAGCGCGCGGCCGAGTTCGGCTCGTAGGGCGGCGTCGTTCGGACGTTCGTCCACGGCGCGTTGGAGATGCGCGGCGGCGGTGTGCGGATCGCCGGCCGCCAACAACTGCGATGCGGCCTTGCGCAGCACGTCGGCCGCGTTCGGGAGTGTCCCCTTCGGAGCGTGCACGAGGTGGGCCGCCACCCGATCAGCCGGGGAATGGCCCTCCCACAACGCTTTCGCGGCGCGCGCGTGCAGTGAGGCGCGCGCGATCGGGCCGAGACCCGTCAACACCGCTTCGCGCACAACGGGATGCACGAACTCCAGGTGCTCGCGGGTGACGATCACGTTGGCCGCCACCAACGCCTCGACGGCGCCAGGCAGATCGTTGACGTCCGCGAGAGAAGCGGCCTGCCACGGATCGGCGTGCGACCCGAGAACGGCGACGGCACCCGCGAGCGCCACGGCGTCCGCGGGCAACCGGCCGAGCGTGGCGCGGAAGACGGTGCTCGGCCCGAGCCCGCTGATCTTCGCGGCCGTGGCCGAGTCCCTCAGCGGCAGCCCGAGCGCCTTGAGCTCGTCGACCAGCACCTCGGTGAGGAACGGGTTGCCGCCGCTCGCCGCGTGCAGCGCCTGCACGACGTCGGGATGCCCTGCGACCAGCTCGCCGAGCGCCTCGGTGGTGAGCGGCCGCGGCAGCAACCTGTCCGCCGACACGCTGAGCTGCGCGAGCGGCCCGAAGTTGTCCGCCGGCGGCCGGGTCGCGACCACCAGGGTGATCGGCAGGTCCGCGATCCGTCGTGACAGGTAGACCAGGAACTGCAGCGACGACAGGTCGGCCCAGTGCGCGTCGTCGACCGTGATCAGCAGCGGGCGGGTGGAAGAGAGGTCCACCGCGACCCACCACAACGAGTGCAACGTGCGGGCCAGCTCGGCCTCGCTGGGATCGAGCGCCGCGTCGTCGAGTGCCTTCAGCGCCGCCCCGGACGGCCCGGCCAGGATCTTCTCCCGGATCTCGCCCGAGTACCGCGACACCGACCGCTCGACCATCTGCCGGACGACGCCCCACGCCATGGCGCTCTCCAGGGCGTCGCCGACAGCCTGCAGACGGCCGAATCCACGCTGTTTGGCCAGCTCACGGCACTCGTGCACGAGCCTGGTCTTGCCGATGCCCGCACGACCCTCGATGACGACGACACGACCCTCACCACGGGTGGCTGCGTCGAGAGCTTCACGAATGTGCGCGATCTCGGAGTCACGTTCAAGTGGTTCGCGCACGAATTGATCGTAGCGGCCATCTGGCGGGCTACATGCTGGTCATCGACACCGCATCCGGGCGACTTGATGCTCCATTGGTGTGAACGTCAGCGGACGCACCCGAACTGAGCCGGCTGACCACCCTCGAACTGCTTGCCGACGAACTCCTTCGCGTCCTTCGGGTCGACGATGAACGCCTGCCCGTTGCTCGTGGCCTTCGCCTCGCCGACCGGCAGCGTCGCCGACTTGATCGTCACCGGCCCCTGGAACCTCTTGGCGAACTCCAGCACGTCGAACGAAGGGTCGACCTGGATCGACTTGCTGATCTCCTGGGCGAGCCGGGGCGCGTTCTCCTTGGTGATCTTGGAGGCGAGCGACGTGAGGAACGCCTGCTGCCGCTTCACGCGGTCCAGGTCACCGTTCTCCAGACCGTGGCGCTGACGCAGGAACGCGATCGCCTGGTCACCCTGGACAGTCTGCTTGCCCGCGGGCAGGTCGGTGCCGCTGAACTTGTCCTTGGCCGGCGCGGACAGGCAGACCTCGACACCGCCGACGGCCTGCGAGATCCTGCCGAACTCGGACATCTTCACCGCGGCGTAGTGGTCGACCTTCTGCCCGGTCAGCTCCTCGACGGCGCCGGTCAGCGACCACGGGTTCTCCAGGAACAGACCGTTGAGCTTCTCCCCGCGCGCCGCCACGTCCCGCGGCAACGACACCGCGCTGACCGTCCCGTCCTCGCCGAAGTGCGCGAACACGATCGCGTCCGCGTGGTTGAAGTCGTCGAGGCCCAGCAGGAGCACGTTCTGGCCGGTAGCCGCGGGTGCCGGTGCGATGGCGGGCGAGGCGTCGGTCTTCCTGACGGCCGTCGGGATGATCACCGCCGCGGCGGCAGCGGCCACGGTCAGCGTCGCGACGCCGACGATCAGGCCGAACGGCTTGCGGGCCTTCTTGCGCTTGTGCAGTTCGGCCATCACGGTCCGGGAGTCGACACGCTGGTCGGCCTCCGCGGCGATGGCCGAGCGGATGAGGTCGTTCATGAGTGCACCCCCATGGTGGCGGACCGGGCGATTTCGTGGGCACGCAGCGTCTGCAGCGCGCGAGAGAGTTGGCTGCGCACGGTCGATTCCGCGCAACCGAGCACTGAGGCGATCTCCGCGTCGGAGCAGTCCTCGTAGAACCGCATCACCAACGCCGCACGTTGCTTGCGCGGCAACACGGCGATCCGCGCGCGCATGGCCTCGCGTTCGGCGTGCGCGTCGGCAGGGTCAGCCGCGGACGGCACGTGCTTGGCGAGCTCACTCCGTTCCACCGCGATCTCCCGCGCGGCCCTGCGGTGCCGCCACGACAGGTAGTCGTTGGTCACCATGCGCTTCACGTAGAGATAGGGAGCGTCCATCGCTCCGATGCGCTCCCACTTGCCCTGCGCGCGCATGAGCACGTTCTGCACGATGTCCTGCGCCAGGTGTTTGTCGCAGGTGATCGCCGTGGCATACGCCAACAGCCGGTCAAGCCGCTCAGCGACGAACTGGTCGAACCCCACGCCGCCCCCTTCGTTGTCCGTGAACTTCTACGGCTCGGGAAACCCCCTCAAGGCCGTCGTCCGCTGCATCCGGTTTTGTGGTCCGGACCACACATGTCTCAGTTCGGACGGATTTCGGTGTGAAGTCTTTTCACGTTCACGCCCATCAGTGAGCCTTCACCCCATGCGCATCATCCCTGCACTCGCGCTGTTGTCGCTGCTGCTCGTCCCCGTCGACGCGCAGGCGGCACCCAACGGCTCGTACTACCTGCAAAGCGCCGTGACCGGTCAGAACACGGCCGTCTCCGGCTCGTCCGTGGTCCAGCACCGCCCCAAGGGCGACGAGGACCGCCAGCAGTTCACCTGGAACGGCAGCACGCTCTCCGAGGGCGGCCTGTGCCTCGGACGCTCCGGCGACGCCGCCCAGATGGTCAGCTGCTCGAGCGCGGACGCCCAGTGGGTCGCCACGCTCGACGACCAGGACAGATACCGGCTGAAGGACCCCGGCTCGGCGCGCTACCTGATCGCGTCCGGCACCGACCAGGTCCGCGTCGGCACCGGCAACGACACCTGGTTCCTCACCCCGGTCAACCCGGTCCGCGTCCAGCCCCCTGCCGACCCGCGCCTGGACGAGATGACGTTCCTGACCGCCCACAACGCCTACGCGAACGGCGTGGACGGCGGCTTCACGTTCGGCAACATCGCGCCGAACCAGTCCCGCGGCATCGTGCAGCAGCTCAACGACGGCGTGCGCGGCTTCATGCTCGACATCCACCAGACCCCCGACGGCGCGATCCTCTGCCACAACAGCTGCACCCTGGTGAGCCGCCCGGTCGCCCTCGGCGTCGACCTCCAGCGCATGGTCGACTTCCTCAAAGCACGCCCGACCGAGATCGTCACGGTCTTCCTGGAGGACTACGTAGACGCCGCGACGCTGCGCTCTTCTCTCGCATCGGTGCAGGGCCTCTACGACGTGCTCTACCGGGCCGAGGGCGTGCGCGAGAACGGCTGGCCGACGTTGTCCCAGATGAGGGCGAGTGGCAAGCGTTTGCTCATCTTCACCGACCACGGCCGCGACGGCCGCGAGGACTCCGGCGTGCTCTACCAGCGCGACTGGACCGTCGAGAACTACTGGTCGATGGGCTCCGGCACCGGCACGTCCGACTGGTCCTGCTACTCCCGCTGGGGCGAGAAGCCGCTGACCGCTGTAGAAGCCAACTTCCGCCCGTTGTTCGTGATGAACCACTTCCGCGACGTCCCGATGGAAGGCACCGTCGCCACCGACAACTCGAAGGCCGTCAACCGGGCCCAGCGCTTCTGCGAACCCGCGGCCCGCAAGTCCCCGAACTACCTGGCCGTCGACTTCTACCACCGCAACACACCGCAGCTGCCGGCCGACCGCTTCCCGTCCGGCACGGGCTCGGTCGAGCTCGCCGCGGCATCGAACCTGTGCCTGGACAACAACGGCGGCGGCACCGCCAACGGCAACCCGGTCCAGATCTGGACGTGCAACAACTCCTACGCCCAGAAGTGGCGAGTCGTCGCCGACGGCACCATCGCCATCTCCGGCAAGTGCCTCGACGTCAACGGCAGCGGCACCACCAACGGCACCATCGTGCAGCTGTGGGAGTGCAACGGCACCGGCGCGCAGCAGTGGCGCGTGCGGACCGACGGCTCGGTGCAGAACCCGCAGTCCGGCCTGTGCCTGGACGACCCGGTCGCGTCGACCACGCCCGGCACGCGGCTGAACATCTGGTCCTGCAACGGTTCCGCCGCGCAGGCCTGGAAGTTCCGCTAAGGCTTGCGAGCGACGCCCACGTAGACGTCCTCCGGGCCACCTTCTCCGGCCGGGCCGAGTTCCGGGTGCCACGACGGTGCCGGCACGACGCCCGGCTGGAGGAGCTCCAAGCCGGAGAACAGGGGCTCGAACTCCGCGCGCGAACGGAAGTACATCGGGTCGCGGCTGTGCTTCATGGCCTCGACGACCGCGCCCATCTCGGCGGGCTTGAAGTCGGCGGTCAGGTGCGAGAGGGCGATCAGGCTGCCCGGCGGCATGGCGTCGCGGTAGTGGGCGACGACCTCGGCCGGGCCCTTCTCGTCCGAGACGAAGTGCAGCACGGCGACCATGAGCAAGCCGACCGGCTGCGAGAAGTCGATCAGGTCCTTCACGACCGGGTCGGAGAGGACGTCGGCCGGCTTGCACATGTCCGCCTGGACGACGCCCGCGTTGGGGTTGTCCTCCAGGATGAGCTGGCTGTGCGAGACCGCGACCTCGTCGTAGTCCACGTAGACCACGCGGGCGTCGGGGTTCTCGGCCTGCACGATCTCGTGGACGTTGCCGACCGTCGGGATGCCCGAGCCGAGGTCGAGGAACTGGGTGATGCCCTGCTCCATCATCAGCAGGACGGCGCGGCGCATGAACGAGCGGTTCGACGAGGCGATGGCGCGGCCGTCGCGCAGGATCTGCAGGACCTTCTCGCCGACCATGCGGTCCGAGGCGAAGTTGTGGCCACCTCCCAACAGGAAGTCGTAGACGCGCGCGGCGCTCGGCACGTCCGTGTTGATCCCTGCGGGCACCCACGAGAAAGGCTCGGCCATGGCGCAGAACCTACCTGTTTGCGCGCACGCGTGTATCGGCCGGAACGGGTGAACGTCAGCGGGCCGCGATGTGCTCGCTCACCGCCGAGGCACCGGCGATTCTGGCTTCCCGGTCGAGCCGCCGCAGCTGGTCCGCGGTGCGCGCCGAGCGCAGGTTCGTTCCCGCTGCCAGCGCCTTCTCCGCGAACGACGCGGCGGTCGCGGTGTTGCCGACGGCGAGGTGGTTGCGTGCCAAGGCGATCAGCGTCATCGTGCGGGCGCGGACCATGCCACCGCTGTACGTATCGACTTTTGTGGTGAGTGCCGCGATCGCGTTCTCCGGATCGGACAGGTCGTGCCGGTCGGCCCACGAGTTGTGCGCCGCCACGAACCCGAGCTGGAACGCCTTCAGCGCATCGTCAGGTGCGTTGTGGTGCAGGAACATTCGACCCGCGCGGGTCAGCACCGAGGCGATCAACGACTCGTTCTCGGCCTGTCGGGCCAACGTCAGCGCGCGCGAGAAGTGCGGCAGCGCAACGCCGGGCATACCGCTGTCGAACGCGGTCCACCCCGCCAGCTCGTGCACCTCCGCCACTGCCGTCCACATCGGCGTGGAGCTGGTCACGATGAACGGCTCGACCAAAGCGAGATGCTCCAGAACCGAGGCGTGGCAAGCAATGCCGCCGTACTGCTCGTCCAACGTCCGCAGCGCGTCAGTCCGTGCGCGTACGACGTCGACATCCAATGATCCAACCGGCAACACGTCCGGCACCCAGTCGAACGTCGGCGCGCCAACCATGATTCGGGCCGCGTGCTCCAGGAACTGCTGCCGTGCAACGACATCCGTCTGCACCAACGACGCGTCGAACCCGTCGGCGACGGCAACCGAGTACCAGTGCTGGGCTTCCACGACCTCACCGAGCAGGAACAACACACGAGCGAGGCGCACCGAGGCGTCACCGAGGCCCCGGTCGGCGGCAACCCGGAAGCACTGAGCGGCCCCGCTCAGATCACCAGCCCGTTCCAGCGCCTCGCCCCGGCGGTAGATCCGTTCGACCGCCTCGTCCACCTCGAACTCGCGCACGAGCTCGTTCATGAGGAACCTCCGAGAATTCGCCGCAGCTCAGCCCGGCCGCGGGTGAGGTGCGTCCGCACTGTCGACTCGCCGACGACCAGCACCGCGGCGATCTCGCTGACCGAGTAGCCGAGGAGGTGGTGCAACGCCACGACCTCGCGGTGCCGGGGCGACAGCGACCGCAACGCCGAGTGCACAGCTTCGACGTCGTGCACCTGCTCCACGACATCCACCAAATCCAACGGGGCTTCGCGCGACACCCGCTGCTGCCACCGGCGCATCAGCCTGATGGCGACCTTCAGCACCCAGGCCTCGGGCTTGTCGTACGAGCGGATGTCGTGCCATCGGCTCGCCGCGATCACCAACGCGTCCTGCGCGACATCGTCCACGGCGCGTGTGTCGCTGGTCAGGGCCGTCAGCGTCCTGGTCAGCACGGGCAGGCAGGTGCGGAAGAACTCCGCGAAGCCCTGGTCCGGCTCCGGTGTGCTCAACGGCCTCCCCTTCAGCGTCGAAACGAGTCGTTCACCGCCCGAAGGCGACCTTCACCGGTTACAGGCGCTGAAGCCAGGAAAGGCTGAGTCCGCCACGCGTGTTCACCCGTTCAGCCCCATGTGCCGTGTGGTCAAGCCGTGACATCCGCACTCACGAACGACCCAGAAGAGCGAACCTCCCATGTGGACAGTCGCGGACGGCAACGGTCAGCTCTAAACCTGATTCCACGGAAGTGGAGAACGCTTCACCTGAAACGGGAAGGGCGTTCTACGGAAAGCGACAAGTAAACGTCTTCATGCGGCCAACTTTGCGAGGCAAGTTCACCGATAAGTGGGACAACCTGCGGTGGGTAGCCGGGCGGACCTGCGGAAACGGTGGCATTTTCCAGATTCCCGAAGTGTGCCCCCGTCCCTGCTGTCTAGGAGCGATTTCGTGAAACGACCGCTCGCCGCAGTGCTCGCCGCACTGGTGGCCGCCTCGTCCGCCGTGGTCGTACCCGCGGCGCACGCCGGTCCCGGTGATGGCTCGCTGACCGTCAAGGTCGTCCGCGACGTCAACGGCAACGGCAACTACGACGCCGCCGTGGAGGTGCCGGTGCAGGGCGCCTCGGTGCTCGTCACCGACGCCGCCGGAAAGACCGCGACCGGCACGACCGACGCGTCCGGCGGTGTGGCGGTCGGGCTCGGCCCGGTGAGCGGCGGCAAGTACCGCGTGCAGGTCAACCCGCCGGCGGGCAGCACCCTCGTGCCGGCACCCGCGGGCGGCACGCTGGAGAGCAACACGGCGTTCGTCGACGTCTCCGGCGGCAAGAACGTCACCGTCACCACGGGCCTGTGGAACCCGGCGGACTACTGCCAGGACAACCCGACCCTGGTGACCGCGTGCCAGCGCGACATCACGACGTTCAAGGACGATCCGGCGAGTCGTGACCTCGTGTCGTTCCCGTGGACCGCACGGGGCACCGCGGCGTCGGCGAACCTCGCGAACCAGGGCCAGCTCGGCACCGTGTTCGGCCTCGCGTACCGCAAGCAGGACAAGCGGATCTTCTCTGCCGCGTTCGCCAAGCGGCTCGCGAAGTACGGCCCCGAAGGCCCCGGCGCCATCTACGTGACCCCGGCGGCGGGCGGCAGCGCGACGCTGTTCGCCAAGCTGAACGCGGGTGCCACGCAGCACGCGATGGGCACCAACTTCGACGGCCCGTTCTTCGGCGTGCCAGGCAAGCAGTCGCTGGGTGACATCGACATCTCCGACGACGGCAGCGAGCTCTACGTCGTGAACATGTTCGACAAGAAGCTCTACGTCTTCGACGCGACCGGCGCGACGGCCGCCGCTGCCAAGGGTTCCTACGACATCCCGGCTGGCGCCTGCCCCAACGCGAGCGACTGGCGACCGGGCGCACTGGGCGTCCGCGACGGCACGGTCTGGGTCGGCGGTGTCTGCTCCGGCCAGTCCACCAAGAAGGCAAGCGACCTGCGTGCGGTCGTGTACCCGTTCAAGGCGGGTGCGTTCGGCGCGGCCGCGGTGAACAAGACGCTGGACTTCAAGCGCGGCTTCGCCATGGTGAACAAGGACGGCAGCGAGTTCTGGCACCCGTGGGAGGACACCTGGGACCCGGACTCGAAGCCCCAGTCCGGCGCGCAGTTCGACCCGGACTCCAGGAACATCACCTGGCCGATGCCCATGTTGACCGACATCGGCGTGGAGACGAACGGCGACCTGGTGCTGGCCTTCCGCGACCGGTTCGGTGACCAGGTCGGTCAGCAGACCCCGGCACCGGACGGCAGCGACAAGGGCAAGACGTGGAACGCGATCATCGGCGGTGACCTCAACCGGGCCTGCAAGTCCGGCAACACCTTCACCTGGGAGGGCACCGGCGGCTGCCCGAACAACCGCCCCGCGGAGCCGATCGGCGGGGGTGAGAGTGCCGACGTGATCGAGTACTACCCCGGCGAGTACTTCACCACCGGTAGCACTTCCAACGTCTCTCACCAGGAGACGTCGCTCGGAGCGGTCGCACTCGTACCGGGCGAGGACCGCATGCCCGCCAACGTGATGGACCCGCTTTCGGTGCGAACCAACGGAACCGGCTGGTTCGACCGCAAGACCGGTCAGATGCAGAACACCGACCATTCGCAGTCCTACCAGGTCATCAGCGCCACGACCGAGGGCTGGGGCAAGGCGAACGGTCTCGCCGACCTCGAGGCGCTGTGCGATCTCGCACCGGTCCAGCTCGGCAACCGCACCTGGTACGACACCGATGGCGACGGCACGCAGGACGCCGACGAGCCCGCCCTCGCGGGTGTCACCGTCACCGCGACCCCGTGCAACGGTGGTGCGGCGCTGCCGGTGAAGACCACGAACGCCAAGGGCGAGTACTACTTCGGCGCCGCGGACGGCCTGAAGCCGGAAACCTGTTACAACCTCGCGTTCAACTTCAGCGGCGTGAACGTGACAGGCCTGCCGGGCAACCCGAACAAGGCCGACTTGAAGTGGACGACCAAGGAAGCCGGCCCGGACCGGGTCATCGACTCCAATGTGGACACCGACGGCAAGACCCAGGTGACCACGGGCAAGGCGGGCACGGCCGACCACACGATCGACGCGGGCATCATCGCCAAGGTCACCAACAGGCTCGGTGACTTCGTCTGGGTCGACACGAACCGCAACGGCCTGCAGGACGCCAATGAGCCTGGTGTTCAGGGCGTCACGGTGGTGCTGAAGAAGGGCGACGGCACCCAGCTCGCCACGAAACCCACTGGCGCCGATGGCAAGTACCTCTTCGACAACCTCGAAGACGGCGTCTACAAGGTCTGCTTCGACCTGTCGACGTTGCCCGCCCAGTACGCCGGCTACGGGTTCACCGGCAAGGACGCCGGTGACGACGCGAAGGACTCGGACGCGGATCCGGCCGACGGGTGCACCGCGACGACGACGTTGGGTGCCGCGAAGCGCGAGGACCTGACGCTCGACGCCGGTATCGCGCCGCCCAACAACAAGGTCGGCGACTTCGTCTGGAAGGACACCAACCGCAACGGTGTCCAGGACGCCGACGAGCCGGGCGTGCCGAACGTGACCGTGACGCTCAAGGACGGCGCGGGAAACCCCGTGGGCCAGCCGAAGGTCACCGGTCCGGACGGCAAGTACCTGTTCGACAACCTCGCCGACGGCACGTACCAGGTGTGCTTCGACGTCTCGACCGCTCCGGCCGAGTACGCGGGCTACCTGCTCACCCGCCCGAACGCGGGTGATGACGCCAAGGACTCCGACGCCGATCCGACGTCGAAGTGCTCGCAGACCACCACTGTCGGACCGCAGAAGCGCGAGGACCTGACGCTCGACGCGGGCATCCGGCCGCCGAACAGGCTCGGCGACTACGTGTGGATCGACGCGAACAAGAACGGCCTGCAGGACGACGGCGAGCAGCCGGTGCCGAACGTGCCGGTGAAGCTGGGTGACAAGACCACGCAGACGGGTGCGGACGGCAAGTACGTCTTCGACAAGCTGCCCGACGGCAAGTACACCGTCTGCTTCGACATCAAGAACCTGCCGGCTCCGGTGGCCGACTACCAGGTCACCAAGCCGAACGGCGGTGACGATGCGAAGGACTCGGATGCCGACCCCGCAACGGGTTGTGCGCCCGAGACCGAGCTGAACGTGGACAAGCCGGAAGACCTGACCATCGACATGGGTCTGGTCTCGCCGGTGAACCGCCTCGGCGACTACGTGTGGATCGACGTCAACAAGGACGGTCTGCAGGACGCCACCGACGTTCCGGTCGAGGGTGTCACGGCGAAGTTGAGCACCGGCGCGACCACGAAGACGGACGCGCAGGGCAAGTACCTGTTCAGCAATCTGCCGGACGGCACGTACAAGGTTTGCTTCGACCTCGCGAACCTGCCTGCCGCGGTGAAGGACTACAAGGTCACCACGCAGAACGCGGGCGACGACGCGAAGGACTCCGACGCGGGTGCGGACGGTTGCACGGCGGAAACCACGCTGGGCAGCGGAAAGCGCGAGGACCTCACGCTCGACCTGGGTCTGGTCTCCCCGCCGAACAGGCTGGGCGACTACGTCTGGGTCGACGCCAACCGCAACGGCGTGCAGGACTCGGGGGAGACCCCGGTTCCCGGTGTGACCGTCAAGCTGGGTGACAAGACCACCCAGACCGGTGCGGACGGCAAGTACATCTTCGAGGACCTGTCCGACGGCACCTACAAGGTGTGCTTCGACATCGCGACCATGCCCGCGCCGTACCAGAGCTACCTGGTGACGAAGCCGGACGCGGGTGGCGACGACACGAAGGACTCCGACGCGGGTGCCGACGGTTGTACGCCGGACACGTCGTTGGGCAGTGCCAAGCGCGAGGACCTGACGCTCGACCTGGGCATCAGGCCTCCGAACAAGCTCGGCGACTTCGTGTGGATCGACACCGACAAGAACGGTGTCCAGGATCCGGGTGAGCCCGGCGTTCCCGGTGTGACGGTGAAGGTGGGCGACAAGACCACCACGACCGACGAGAACGGCAAGTACGAGTTCCCGAACCTGCCCGACGGCAAGTACGTCGTGTGCTTCGGCCCGATGCCGGACGCGGTGAAGGACTACGTGCCGACGACGCCGAACCAGGGTGGGGACGACGCCAAGGACTCGGATGCCGACCCCGCGACCGGGTGTGCGCCGGAGACGACGCTGAGCGTCGACAAGCCGGAGGACCCGACGATCGACCTGGGTCTGATCTCCCCGGTGAACCGCCTCGGTGACTACGTGTGGGTGGACGTCAACAAGGACGGCCTCCAGGACGGCAGCGACATTCCCGTCGAGGGCGTCACCGCGAAGTTGAGCACCGGTGCGACCACGAAGACGGACGCGACGGGCAAGTACCTGTTCAACGACCTGCCCGACGGCACCTACAAGGTGTGCTTCGACATCGCGAACCTCCCGGCGAAGGTGGCCGACTACAAGGTCACCACGCAGAACGCCGGTGGTGACGATGCGAAGGACTCCGACGCGGACGCACAGGGCTGCACGGCGGAAACCACGCTGGGCACCGGGAAGCGCGTCGACCTGACCCTCGACACGGGTCTCGTCGCGCCGCCGAACAGGCTCGGCGACTACGTCTGGCAGGACAACAACAAGAACGGCGTGCAGGACGACGGCGAACCCGGCGTTCCGAACGTGCCGGTGAAGACTGGTGACAAGACCGCGACCACCGGTCCGGACGGCAAGTACGTCTTTGAAGATCTGCCGGACGGCAAGTACACGGTGTGCTTCGGCCCGATGCCGGACGCGGTGAAGGACTTCGTCTTCACCACGCCGAACGTCGGTGACGTCGCCCCAGAGCCTGATCTGCACGACTCGGACGCCGACCCGGCTTCCGGCTGTGCCCCCGAGGTGGAGCTGGGTCCCGGCAAGCGCGAGAACCTGACCGTCGACGCCGGAATCCACCCGCCCGCCAACGGTGTCGGCGACTACGTGTGGATCGACGCCAACAAGAACGGCCTCCAGGACGAGGGTGAGAAGCCCGTCGAGGGCGTCACCGCGATCCTGAAGGACGCTCAGGGCAAGGAACTCGGCACCCAGAAGACCAGTGCCAACGGCAAGTACTACTTCACCGACGGACTGCCGGACGGCACGTACCAGGTGTGCTTCGACATCAAGAACATGCCTGCCGCGGTGGCGGACTACGTCGTCACCAAGCCGCGCGCCGGTGACGTGGCGAAGGACTCCGACGTGGACCCGGCGACGGGCTGCACGCTGACCACCACGGTCGGCGTCGGCAAGCGCCGTGACTACACGCTCGACCTGGGCATCTACGCGCCGCCGAACAAGATCGGCGACTTCGTGTGGTCCGACACGAACCGCAACGGGGTGCAGGATCCGGGCGAGCCGGGTGTTCCTGGTGTGCCGGTGAAGCTGGTCGACAAGGACGGCAAGCCGGTCGGTGAGCCGGTGAAGACCGATCCCCAGGGCAAGTACGAGTTCCCGAACATCCCGGACGGCACCTACAAGGTGTGCTTCGAGATGAACGCACTGCCGGGCGACTACGCCGGATACCTCGCTACGAAGCCGAATGTGGGCGACGACGGTAAGGATTCCGATGTGGACCCGGCGACGGGCTGCACGCCTCCGGTGACGGTCGGCGTGGGCAAGAGGGAGAACCTGACCCTCGACCTCGGCCTCGTCTCGCCGACCAACCGCGTTGGTGACTTCGTCTGGTACGACGACAACTCCAACGGTGTGCAGGATCCGGGCGAGCCCGGTGTGCCGGACCTCCCGGTGTTCCTGCAGGACGGCAGCGGCAAGCCGGTGCAGCAGTCCAAGACCGACAAGGACGGCAAGTACCTGTTCACCGACCTCCCCGACGGTGAGTACAAGGTCTGCTTCAACGCCGATCCGCAGACGGGCCTCGTGGCCGGCCGCAAGCTGACCACGCCGCACGTCGGTGACGACGCCAAGGACTCCGACGCCGACCCGGTGAACGGATGCACGCACGTCGTCAAGCTGGGCAAGGACAAGCGCGTCGACCTCACGCTCGACGCAGGTCTGCTGCCCAAACCGGTGGCACCGCCGCTGGCCAGCACCGGTGCGACCGTGTGGAGCCTGCTCCTCATAGCGCTGACCCTGATCGGTGGAGGCGCGTTCCTGCTGCTGCAGGCCCGCCGTCGCCGTAGCTAGTACGCGGTAACTGACCGGGCCTCCGCAGGGAGGCCCGGTCACCCCCGAAGTTCCCTCGTTCAGCTGCACAAGGAGCGTCCTCTCGTGAAACGACCACTTGCCGCCGCGCTGGCAGCGTTGGTGGCCGCCTCGACCGCCGTGGTGGTACCGACAGCTCAGGCCGGCCCTGGTGACGGCTCGCTGACCGTCAAGGTCGTCCGCGACGTCAACGCCAACGGCACGTACGAAGCCGCTCTGGAAGTTGGTGTGCAGGGCGCTTCCGTTCTCGTCACGGATCCGTCGGGCAAGACCGCGACCGGCACGACCGACGCGGCGGGCAACGTCGCCGTCGGGCTCGGCCCGGTCAGCGGCGGCAAGTACCGCGTGCAGGTGAACCCGCCCGCGGGCAGCGTTCTCGTCCCGGCTCCCGCGGGCACCGGACTCGAGAGCAACACGATGTTCGTGGACGTCTCCAGCGGCAAGAACGTCAGCGTCACCACGGCGTTGTGGAACCCGGCGGACTACTGCCAGGCCAACCCGACGCTCGTGACCTCCTGCCAGCGCAACGCGGTCAAGCCGGGCGCCGACAACAACGCGCGTTCGCTGATCTCGTTCCCGTGGACCGCGCGGCAGAAGAACCCGACTCCTTCGGTGCTGCTCAAGCAGAGCGACATCGGCACGGTGTTCGGTCTCGCGTACCGCAAGCAGGACAAGCGGATCTTCGCGGGCGCGTTCGCCAAGCGGCTCGCCGCCTACGGTCCGAGCGGCCAGGGCGCGATCTACGTGACGCCGTCGACCGGTGGCGCCGCGACGCTGTTCGCCACCGTGCCGGACGCGGGTACCAAGCCGCACAACATGAACACCAACTTCGACGGGCCGTTCTACAGCGTGCCCGGCACGGAGTCGTTGGGTGACATCGACCTGTCCGAGGACGGCAGCGAGCTCTACGTCGTCAACATGGCGGACAAGAAGCTCTACGTCTACGACGCGACGCAGGCGACCGCGGCTGCGCCCAAGGCTTCCTACGCGACTCCGGCGACGGCGTGCCCCGCCGACTGGCGTCCCGGCGCGATCGGTGTTCGTGACGGCGTCGTCTACCTCGGCGGCGTCTGCTCGGCGCAGAGCACGAACAACGCGGCGGACATGAAGGCCGTCGTGTACCCGTTCCAGAACGGCGCGTTCGGTGCCGCGGTGCTCACCAAGACGCTGAACTTCCCGCGCGGTTTCGCGTCGAACCTGGTGCCCGGTAGCAACAAGTGGTTGCCGTGGAACGACTCGTGGGCCCAGATCCTCAAGGGCAACAGCGACTGCCCGAACTGCGCCGCGCGGCCGATGGCGTTGCTGACCGACATCGAGGTCGAGGCCAACGGCGACCTGGTGCTCGACTTCCGCGACCGCTTCGGTGACATGACCGGCTTCGAGATGCCCGCGCCGAACGGTCAGGAGCCGAACAAGGGCTGGGAGGGCTTCAGCGGCGGTGACCTCAACCGCGCCTGCAAGTCCGGCAACACCTACAACTGGGAGGGCAGCGGCGGTTGCCCGAACAACCGCACGAACGGCAACTCCGGCAACGAGGCCGCGGACGTCATTGAGTACTACCCAGGCGAGTACTGGGGTGGCACCGCTGAGTACAACCCGCACCACGAAACCTCGCAGGGCGCGACGGCACTGGTGAAGTCCGCCGACCGCATGCCCGCGATCATCATGGACCCGCTGACCATCACCACGGGCGGTGTCGGCTGGTTCAACCGCGCCGACGGCACGATGGAGAACGCGCAGCACTCCAACTCCTACGAGATCTCCAACCAGACCACGGAAGGCTGGGGCAAGGCGAACGGTCTCGCGGACCTGGAAGCGTTGTGCGATCTCGCGCCGGTCCAGCTGGGCAACCGGGTCTGGTTCGACACCGACGGCGACGGCACGCAGGACGGTGACGAGCCGGCGGTCGCGGGTGTCACGGTCACCGCGACGCCGTGTGCCGGTGGTGCCGCTCTGCCGGTGAAGACGACGAACACCAAGGGTGAGTACTACTTCGGCGTCGCGGACGGTCTGAAGCCGGAGAACTGCTACAACCTGACGTTCGACCTGAGCGGGGTGAACCCGGCAGGCCTGCCGGGTGCTCCCGCCGCGGCCGATCTCAAGTGGACTTCCAAGGAGTCCGGACCCGACCGGGTCATCGACTCCAATGTGGACACCGCCGGTAAGACGTCGGTGACCACGGGCAAGGCGGGTACGGCCGATCACACGATCGACGCGGGCATCGTCGCGAAGGTGACGAACAAGCTCGGTGACTTCGTCTGGGTCGACACGAACCGCAACGGTCTGCAGGACGCCGACGAGCCCGGTGTTCCGGGTGTGACCGTCGTGCTGAAGAAGGGCGACGGTACTCAGGTCGCCACGAAGCCGACGGGTGCGGACGGCAAGTACCTGTTCGACCAGCTGGACGACGGCGTCTACAAGGTCTGCTTCGACCTGTCGACGTTGCCCGCCCAGTACGCGGGCTATGTGTTCACCGGCAAGGACGCCGGTGACGACACCAAGGACTCGGACGCGGATCCGGCCGACGGCTGCACCGCGACGACGACGTTGGGTGCCGCGAAGCGCGAGGACCTGACGCTGGACGCGGGTTTGGTGCCACCGAACAACAAGCTCGGTGACTTCGTCTGGAAGGACACCAACCGCAACGGGTTGCAGGACGGCGACGAGCCCGGTGTTCCCGGCGTGACCGTGACGTTGAAGGACGGCACGGGCGCTACCGTGGGCCAGCCGAAACCGACTGGTGCCGATGGCAAGTACGTCTTCGACCAGCTGCCCAACGGCACGTACCAGGTGTGCTTCGACATCTCGACCGCTCCGGCCGAGTACGCGGGCTACCTGTTGACGCGCCTGAACGCCGGGTCCGACGACGCGAAGGACTCCGACGCCGATCCGACGTCGAAGTGCACGCAGACCACGACGTTGGGTCCGGACAAGCGTGAAGACCTCACTCTGGACGCCGGTATCAGGCCGCCGAACAAGCTCGGCGACCTCGTGTGGCGTGACGACAACAAGAACGGCGTGCAGGACCCGAACGAGCCCGGCGTGCCCGACGTTCCGGTGAAGACCGGCGACCAGACCACCACGACGGGTCCGGACGGCAAGTACGTCTTCGACAAGCTGCCCGACGGCAAGTACGTCGTCTGCTTCGGCCCGATGCCGGACGCGGTCAAGGACTACGTGCCGACGTCGCCGAACCTCGGTGGCGACGACGCGAAGGACTCGGATGCCGACCCCGCAACGGGTTGTGCACCCGAGGCCGAGCTGAACGTCGACAAGTCGGAAGACCTGACGATCGACCTCGGCATCATCCCGCCGGTCAACCGCCTCGGTGACTACGTGTGGATCGACGTCAACAAGGACGGTCTGCAGGACGCCAGCGACGTTCCGGTCGAGGGCGTGAAGGCGACGCTGAACACCGGTGCCACCACGACGACCGGCGCCGACGGCAAGTACATCTTCGACAACCTGCCCGATGGCACCTACAAGGTGTGCTTCGACGTCGCCAACCTTCCTGCGGCGGTGAAGGACTACAAGGTCACCACTGCCAATGCGGGTGGTGACGACGCGAAGGACTCCGACGCGGACGCTCAGGGCTGCACGGCGGAAACCACGCTGGGCGTGGGGAAGCGGGTCGACCTGACCCTGGACATGGGTCTGGTCTCGCCGCCGAACAAGCTCGGCGACTACGTCTGGGTCGACGCGAACCGCAACGGCGTCCAGGACTCCGGCGAGACTCCGGTGGAGGGCGTGACGGTCAAGGTCGGCGACCTGACGACCAAGACCGACGCTCAGGGCAAGTACGTGTTCGACAACCTGCCGGACGGCACGTACAAGGTGTGCTTCGACATCGCGAACATGCCGGCGCCGTACCAGTCCTATTTGGTCACTCGACCCGACGCGGGCGGGGATGACGCGAAGGACTCCGACGCGAACGCTCAGGGCTGCACGCCCGACACTTCGTTGGGCAGTGCGAAGCGGGAGGACCTGACGCTCGACCTGGGCATCAGGCCGCCGAACAAGCTCGGTGACACGGTCTGGAAGGACGAGAACAAGAACGGCGTCCAGGATCCGAACGAGCCCGGTGTGCCCGGTGTGGTCGTGAAGGTGGGCGACAAGACGACCACCACGAACGACCAGGGCAAGTACGAGTTCCCGAACCTGCCCGACGGCACCTACAAGGTCTGTTTCGACATCGCGAACATGCCGGACGCGGTGAAGGACTACGTGCCGACGACGCCGAACCTCGGTGGCGACGACACGAAGGACTCGGATGCCGACGTGGCAACGGGTTGCGCGCCGGACACGACGCTGAACGTCGACAAGCCGGAGGACCCGACGATCGACATGGGTCTTGTTCCGCCGGTCAACCGCCTCGGTGACTACGTGTGGATCGACGTCAACAAGGACGGTCTGCAGGACGGGTCGGACGTTCCGGTCGAGGGCGTGACGGTGAAGCTCAACACCGGCGCGACCACGAAGACGGACGCGAACGGCAAGTACCTGTTCAACGACCTGCCCGACGGCACGTACAAGGTGTGCTTCGACATCGCGAACCTGCCTGCGGCGGTGAAGGACTACAAGGTCACCACGCAGAACGCGGGCGATGACGACGCCGTTGACTCCGACGCGGACGCTCAGGGCTGCACGGCGGAAACCACGCTGGGAGTCGGGAAGCGCGTCGACCTGTCCCTGGACATGGGTCTGGTCTCGCCGCCGAACAGGCTCGGTGACCTGGTGTGGCGTGACGACAACAAGAACGGCGTGCAGGACGACGGCGAACCTGGTGTTCCGAACGTGCCGGTCAAGACTGGTGACAAGACCACGACCACCGGTCCGGACGGCAAGTACGTGTTCGAGGATCTGCCGGACGGCAAGTACACGGTGTGCTTCGGCCCGATGCCGGACGCGGTGAAGGACTTCTTCTACACCTTGCCGAACGCGGGTTCCGATGACGCGGTGGACTCGGATGCGAACGTCGACACCGGCTGCACCCCCGAGGTGACGCTGGGCGTGGGCAAGCGCGAGGACCTCACCGTGGACGCCGGCATCCACGCGCCGATCAACCTGCTCGGCGACTTCGTGTGGATCGACGCGAACAAGAACGGTCTGCAGGACGAGGGCGAGAAGCCCGTGGCCGACGTGACCGTGAAGCTGAACACCGGTGCCACCACGAAGACCGACGCGAACGGCATCTACCTGTTCCGGGATCTGCCGGACGGCGAGTACACGGTGTGCTTCGACGTCGCGAACCTGCCCGCCGCGGTGAAGGACTACACCCTCACCAAGAACAACGCGGGTGACGACGTGAAGGACTCCGATGCCGATCCGGCGACCGGGTGCACGTTGCCCGTGGTGCTCGGGGTGGGCAAGCGCAAGAACCTGACGCTGGACGCCGGTCTGGTCGCGCCGCCGAACAAGATCGGCGACTTCGTGTGGTCGGACACGAACCGCAACGGGGTGCAGGATCCGGGTGAGCCCGGTGTGCCTGGTGTGCCGGTGAAGTTGGTCGACAAGGACGGCAAGCCCGTCGGCGACCCGACCAAGACCGACAAGGACGGCAAGTACGAGTTCCCGAACATCCCGGACGGCACCTACAAGGTGTGCTTCGAGATGGGTGCTCTGCCGGGCGCCTACGCCGGATACCTCGCGACCAAGCCGAACGTGGGCGACGACGCGAAGGACTCGGACGTCGACCCGGCGAGTGGCTGCACGCCGCCGGTGACGGTTGGTGTTGGCAAGCGTGTCGACCTGACGCAGGACCTGGGTCTGGTGTCGCCGACCAACCGCGTTGGTGACTTCGTCTGGTACGACAACAACTCCAACGGTGTGCAGGACGCGGGCGAGCCGGGAGTTCCGGATCTGCCGGTGTTCCTGCAGGACGGCAGCGGCAAGCCGGTCGCGCAGTCCAAGACCGACAAGGACGGCAAGTACCTGTTCACCGACCTGCCGGACGGTGAGTACAAGGTCTGCTTCAACGCCGATCCTCTGACGGGTCTGGTGGCGGGTCGGAAGCTGACCACGCCGAACGTCGGTGACGACGGCAAGGATTCGGACGCCGATCCGGCCTCCGGGTGCACGCACGTCGTCAAGCTGGGCAAGGACAAGCGCGTCGACCTCACGCTCGACGCGGGTCTGCTGCCCAAGCCGCCCGCACCGCCACTGGCGAGCACGGGTGCGACCGTGTGGGGCCTGCTCGGCACCGCACTGGCCCTGCTGCTCGGTGGCGCGTTCATCACCCTGATGGCACGCCGACGCAGGTCCTGATGTGAGAGATGAAGGGAACCTTCATCCACGTGAGGTGGATGAAGGTTCCCTTCATCGTTTTAAGGAAGGAGATGGCGGAAGGCGGCGACGAGCAGCATGCGTTGCTGGTCCACGTCCAGACCCTCGTCGAGCTCGTCGTCGGGGCGGAACTCCTTGTTGTTGTAGGGGCCGCGCGGGCCGAACGACTCGACGCGGACCGCGATGTCCACCAGGTCGGACACCAGCTCCACAGTGGACTGGTCGTCCGGGATCGGCTTCTCCTGCTGGAACAGCTCGTAGGAGAACCGCATCCCGATCGTGCCGTTGAACGTCGCCTGTTCCTTCGGCAGCTGCAACGCCTTGTGCACGGCCCGGTACAGCTCGGCCCCGGTCAGGTGCAACGGGGTCATGACGACGTGCGTGACGCCGAGGTCGTGGCTGCGCACCGAAAGCGCGACGGTCGGGCCGTCCGGCGCGGGCGGAACCGGTTGCGGGAACACGGGAAGCTCGGACTTGCGGTCCGAGCGCCACGTCGCCACGAGCCGATCGGCGGCCTCCACCAGATCGATGTGCTTGCGCGGTGCGAGCAGCGGCGGCAGCGGTTCCTCGTCGAGCCGCACGATGAACAGGAACGCGCGGCGCCGCGTCACCTGGAGGTTGAACGCGGCGGTCCACTCCTCGGTCACCCAGTCGCGGCTCGGGGTGTTCGCCGACCACAGCAGGACGTAGTAGTCGGACGTGGCCAGCGCCTCGTTGATGCCGAGAACCACGTTGTCGCCCGGCGCCATCTCCCTCTCGTCGAGGTAGGCGTTGACGTTGCGCTGCTCCAGGTCAGCGCGCAGCTGCTCGGCGTGCGGGCGGTCCTTGCCGGCGAACGACAGGAACACCTTGGGACGGGTTTCGAGCGGCACGGGTTCTCCGTTCTTCCTGAGTCTTCTGCGGAGCGGGCCTGCCTTGGTCTGGACACCCGCGTCGCCGTAGAGGGACCAGCACGCCCAGTCCGCGGGATGGCGGTCGCCCACCTCTCGCAGCGCGTGCTGCAGAGCGCGGTCGCGAGGCAGCTTGGCGAGGTTGCGGTCGAACGCGTCGAGCACCTTCTGCGCGGCCTCGTCCTCGGCCCGCCACCGCGCCGCCACGACCGCTCCGGCGCCCGCGGTGATGGCCGACCGTACGAAGCCGACCTTCTCGTCGCGGCCCCGTTGCTGGGCCATGCCGGACTCGCACGCGCCGAGCACGACCGTGCCGCACGCGCTGAAGTCCAGGTTTCCCAGCACTTCCGCGGTGACCCGCTCTTCGCCGAAGGTCAGCCACGACTGTGCGGGGTCGATTCGGTCGTGCGTGCCGTGGGCGTCGATGCGGATGCGTTGGAACCGGTGTTCCTTCAGCGTGGACTCGAGTTCCGCGGCTTCCCGGAACTTCTCACCGCTCGCCGTGGACTGCCGGAGCTTCGGGTCGGGGCTGAAAATCGCTGTGTCGTCGCCTCTTTGCCCTTGGGAGCGGTGCTTCAGGGGTGACAGGGCGGAGAGGCACGGCAGGTTCGACAGGGCGTGCGTGAGACCCAGGTAGAGCTTGGTGCCGGGAACCGGGAGGCCTGCCAGCGGGATGTCCGCGAGCACATCTCCCGCCACCACGGCGATCCTGGTGGTCTTCGGCGGCAGTGCCTTGATGACGTCTTCCAGCGCGATCAACGACGTCAGCTCGGTGAGCAGGGTGCCGAGGATCGCCGGGTCGTACTTCGGTTTCCACGCCTTGACTTCGCGGATCGTCTTCGCGAGCTCGCTGACGTGGACGTCTTTGGTCAGGTGGACGATCTTGCGGCCGATGATCACGTGGTGCAGCTGTTCCGGTGTCGCGTGCATCATCCACACGACCTGGTTGCGCGGCAGGTGTTTGACGACCCTGCCGAGCCAGAGCCTGGCGGCCTTGAGGTCGGTGAACCCCGGCAGGCCGCGTGGTTCGGTGAGGATCGTGGCGCCTCTGGCCGCTTCGACGGCGACTGCCAGTGCTGCCAGGGCTTTCTCGCCGTCCCGGCGCACCCGGCGGACGGCGGCGAGGACCCGGCCGTCGTGCTCGTCCCTGGCCAGCCGCATCATCGCGATCCTGATGCCGGGGCTGTCCTGCTGGCTCGCGATGTCCTCTTCGAGGTGGTGGGACGCGGACCAGTACTTCGCGGCTCGGTCCTCGTCCCGCGCGTCGGCGTAGGTGTCACCGAGTTTGCGCAGTGCCAAGGCTTTGAGTTCGCAGAGGTCGGTGCGGGCCGCGCGGTGGAAGTGCCGCGCGGCCTGGTCGAGCCTGCCCCTGGCGTAGGCGAGCTCGGCAGCGGTGAGGTGCCAGAGCGGAGAGTTTCCTTCGCCCAGCAGGGCTTCCGCCTTGGTGAGCTCGTCCTCGGTGATCAACCGGCGGACGCGGTCGAGCCGGCGTTCGGGGTTGAGCGCCTGCGTGGCGTCCGGGAGCTTGGAGAGCACCTCCGGGCCCGCCTCCGCCACCAGCAGCGGGAGGAGTCGCAGTGCCACGCCCGCCTGCTTGGTCATGACGAGCAGCACGGCCAGCTCGCGCAGGACGGCGAACCGCAGTGCGGGCTCGACGTCGAAGCTGGTGACGCACCTCGTCATCAGCGCCAGCGCTTCCTCGTACCGGACGTCGCGGCGCAGGATCGCGGACCGCAGCAGGAAATCGGCGGGGGTGCGCGGGGCCGGGCCGTCGATCTTCGTGACACGGGTGCCCCTGCGGACGTCGAGGAGGAGCCGGTCGCCGCCGATGGCTTCCAGGTGCTCGGAGTGGCCCGCGCGGCGGAAGTGGCGCTCCGCCGCGTCCAGCTCGCTTTCCGCGGTGGGGTAGTCGTACCGGTCGGCGGCGGCCAGGGCGGCGACGCGGGCGAGCATCGCCCGCTGCAGTTCGGTGAGGTCGCCCTTGCGCAGGTCGCGCACGTCCTGTGCTGCCTCGGCGTGATCCGTCGCGGCACTGCGGATCTGCGCGCGCAGGACGCGCAGTTCGGTGTCGTCGGTGGTGGTGAGGTACTCGTCGCACCGTTCGGCGGCCAGTGCCAGCTCGCCCAGGTTGAGCAGGGTGGCGCAGTGGTCGTGGGCGATGATCCGGCTGAATTTGGCGGCTTTGCGGTAGGCGTGGTCGACCCCGTGCGCGTCACCGCGCCGGGCGGCCTGCTGCGCGGACCTGATCGCGTTGGCGAGCGGCGTGCCGGGTTCGAGTTCCACGTCAGTCACCGCAGCCGGTCGCGTTGTCGTCCTCCGGGCAGATCAGCACGATCCGCGCGGCTGGGCGTTTCGGCGTCGCTGGTGAGCTGCTCGGTGGGACGCTGGAGTTGAGCGTGATCACGATGTCGAGGCTGGTGGAGACACCGCCGAACCTCGGCGGTGTGTCGACGCGCGACCACTCGGCGTTGCGGTGGACCAGAACGTCCGCCGGGATCTCTTGCAGCTTCTCCGCGGTGACTTCTCTGATGGTGACCGTCATGTCCTGCTGCAGCGCGTCCGCGACGACCGGGCCGTCTTTCGTGCCCAGGGTGGCTCGGAAGCTCTCGTTGACGTAGACGGTCGTGTTGGAGGCGTTGAGCACGTCCTTCAGAGCGGCCTTGTTGGTGCTGACGTGGTGCAGCGGCGACTTGTCGACGTGGATCGCCATGCCGTCGGTGATGCGCATGGTGGTGTCGCCGTTGAGGGCTTCCAGGACCCTGGTGGACCACTGTTGTGCCGACGAGCTCAGGTAGACGTCCTTGTCGCCGATCATGGCGCCGACGTCGCCGAACTTGACCGCGCGCAACAGGCCGTCCGTCCGGCCTGGGGTGGCGATGGCGTCCGCGATCTCGCGGAGCATGGCTGCGGCTTCGTCTGTTCCGTTGTGGCCCACCACGGGATCGTTGGTGGGGACGGTGACCTGGTCGTTGTCGACGTGGAGCTGGGACGTCCGTCCTTCCGGGGTGTGGACGGTGATCAGGCGGCCTGTCGGTGCGGTGTCGCTGAACGAGACCGTGGGCGCGTTGTCCTTTGTGGACTTCAGCGTCATGTATTCGCCCGTGGGCGGGGCTCGTGGCTTCAGCTCTCCCAGCAGGTGGGTGGTGATGCCGTCGGGGTTCTGCGTGCCCGTGCGGAGAGCGAATCCTGTTGGCGGGCGATCGGGTCCGACGGTGAGCCACGGCTCGTCCTTGCCGCCGATGCGGTACTGGGTGTCGCCGTTGGTGTCGCGCTGGCTGTAGAAGGCGTCGGTGCCGTGCTGCTTCGGGAGCAGCGCACGGATCATCCTGTGCACCAGGCCCTTGGTCCAGCCGATCGAGATGAAGGACCGGGACTTGGCCGTGGTGAGGGTGCCGAGGTGGTTGCCCTGGTAGTCGACGCGGTAGTCGATCGTGCCGCGATCGGCCTTGAGGCTGGTGGCGAGCTGACGCACGGTCGTCGCCGGCTGCATGACCTTCAGCTCGCCCAACGGAATCACTTCGCGGCCGGTGGCCTTGGTCTCCGTTCTGGCCGTGCCGTCGGAGGTGGTGAGGGTGCGTTCGACGCGGTCGACGACCTCGTGCTGGTTGCCGACGCTGACCTCGGTGATCTTTCCGCCGGCGTTGTCCAGGGTCGAGGACTTCTCGGTCGGTCCGGCACGCCTGGCCGGTTCCGGCAGGTCGGCCTTGTAGCCGTCACCGATGCGCGCGATGCCGTCGCCGAGCGAGACACCGCCGCGCACGCCGTAGAAGCCGCAGTTCTTGTAGGCCTTGGACGGCTTGGTGAGCACGGCTTCGTGCTTCGCGGACGGCGGCTGGATCGGGCGGACGTCGCCGCGTTCCTTGAGGTCCTTGCGGTCGTGGTACCAGTCGGCGAACTTGAGGCTGTTCTTCGGTTCGGTCTCGCGGAGCTGTTTTCCCTTGCTCTGCAGCCATTCCAGCGCGCCGCTCCAGCGCATGATCTGGTCGAGCCGCGCGTACTGAGCCTCGTGGTCGGCGACTTCCTGGTAGTGCTCGTCCCACCACCTCAAGCCTCGTCCGAACGCGTAGCTCGGCTCGACCTCGCCTTCCGCGCCGTCCGAACGGGAGAAGAGCCTGGTGGACTGCGCGCCGAGCGACGCCTTGTCGTTGGTGAAGTTGAAGGCTTTGTCGTTCTGGCCGAACCAGAGGCGGCCACTCTCGGCGGTCGGGCTGGTCGCGCAGTGCGCTGGTGGCGTGACGGCCTTGCTGTCCGGCACGAAACCGGTGATCGTCGGAACGCCGTCGCCGACACCGTCCACCCACTGCTTGGCGATGAGGTCGGTGTAGAAGAGGGTCATGCCGACTTCGGTGCCCTGGATGCCGCCTTCGTACCGGGCTTCGTTGTAGAGCGGGCGGTTTTCCAGGACGTTCAGCATCGTCCACAGGTCGGTGCGGTCGGTCGGGAGTCCTGCGGCCTGCAGCTCTTGTGGCGTGGCCTGGTCGAAGAGTCCTGCTTGGACGAGCTGCGGATCGACCTGCCCGGCGAGGAGCTGGTCGACGGTCTGCCGGGGGACGTTCTTGAGCGCCGCCTGGACGTCCTCGCGCGTCGGGGTCTCGCGCGGCGGGTCGAGGGAGAACGCCGGCTGCTCCTGCTTGGCGTAGGCGCGTTGCAGCACCGAGATGTCCTCGGCGGTGACGTCGGGGCCCGGCCAGGTCCAGCCGCCCGCCCACACCTCGTCGCCGCGCAGCTCCAGTGTGGACAGATGTTTCGCCTTGGTGAGGAATTCGCCCGGTCCGCCGTCTATTCGTTCGCTGACATAACCGTTGTTCGCGCGGAAGTCGTTGGTGGGCTGGACGTCCTCGTCGGTGATCGCGATGGTGCTGTCGCCGATCTCGTACCGGTGGAGCTGCACCTTGCGCGGGTCGCTGCCGGTGTCGGTGCGGTGCTGGTCGAGCAGAAGTCCCGCGGTGCGCTTGTCGTTGACGTCGTCGCGTGGAATCAGCAGGTGGAGGGTGTCCTGGTGCAGCAGGCTCCTGCCGGGGCCGGTCGGCTGCCTGGCGAGGTCCGCGAACCCGTTGTCCCTGATGGGAAACGCGTCGAAGAACGCGTCGCGCATCGCCCGCGTGTCCAGGTCGAGGTGGGACGCGAGCCCGATCCGCGCCCAGTCCCTGAGCTGGTTCTCGCGGTCGTCTCCGAGCGCGCTTTCCGCTGCGGCGAAGGAGACGACGAAGCCCGGCTGCTGTCGTTCGGTTGTGGATTTGCCCGGCTGAAGCACGATCACGATGCCCGCCGCCGCGACGATTGCGATGGCAGACAACGCGATGAGAAGCGTTCGTTGGCGCATGGACGATCCTCCGTGCGTCGCAGATTAACGATCCAGACGGCCGACAGATCGTTTGTCCACTTTCTGTCCACGAACTGCCCAAACGATCTTGTCGGTGCTCCTCGGCACACTGGACGAGGCACGACCTCGCCCACTCACCCCGACCCCGAGGAGCCCCTCATGTGCTGGGACTGCGACCACCCCGCCAGCCGCATGGAAGAACACCTGGCCACGTTGCGTCGCTGCATCGACGTGCGCGGCTGGGCGGTCCAGGCGATCGAACGGGACAGGGCCCACCCGCCCTGGGCCTACACGGTCGGCCTGACCGCGCACGGCCTGCCCGAGCTCGTCGTCACGGGCATGCCCGTCCTTCAGGCGGGCCGTCTGCTCGACGACACGGCCGAACACCTGACCCACAGCTGCGTCCCGTCTCCAGGCCGGCGGTTCGCGTTGGCAGGCGGCCCGGAGCTGGAGGTGGTGCGCGTGGAGCGGCCGTGGGCGCACCTGCTGGTGTCGGCCAGGCTGTACGGCGAGGGCATCGCGGCCCTGCAACTCGTCCACGCCGACGAGTCTGGCCGCTGGCCGTGGGACCGGTCCTACGCCGGTGTGCAGGGCGGTCAGCCGGTCCTGGGCATCAGGGCGTCTCCACCGAGCGGCTGATCCGCGCGCCGAGCCCGCGCAGGTGGTCGATCAGCTGCGGCGGGCCGTGCACGGTGAACTCACATCCGAGCAAGGTCAGGCGGAACGCGAGGTAGTCGATCGTGTCCTCGGTGCTGTGCCACGCGCACTCGTCGTCGCCGAGGGCTTCCAGATCGCCGGCGAAGTCCGCCAGCCGTGCCCGCGCCAGGTCCACCGGCAACCGCAGCGTCGCCCGCGCCCTGTAGGTCGGCGCTGACTCGTACATCTTCTGCGTCACGTAGTTGGTGGCGTCCCCACCCGGCGGCTGCTTGGCGGTGAACCGCGCCCCGGTGTTCAGCGCGTCCGAGATCCGGTCCATCCGGAAGATCCGCCAGTCGTCCCGTTCCACGTCGAAGGCGAGGAGGTACCAGCGCCGCCCCAGCGCGACCAACTGAACAGGCTCCACGTGCCGCTTCGACACAGCGGCCTCCTGCGTCACGTACCCGAACCGCACCCGCTGCCGTGCCTGCACCGCGGCGGCGATCACCGTGAGCTGCGCCGGGTCGACCAACGAGGCGAAACTGGCCGTGGGCGGCGCGGTGGCCGACGTCAGCGACGACACCCGGCGCGCGAGCCGCGGCGGCAGAACCTGCTGCAACTTCGTGAGCGCCCGCAACGAAGCCTCGTCGATACCGGCCACCGGCTGCCGCGCGGCCGTCCGCAACCCGACCGCGATGGCGACGGCCTCCTCGTCGTCCAGCAGCAGCGGCGGCACAGCCGTGCCCGCGACGAGCTTGTAGCCGCCCAGCACACCCATCGTGGCCTCAACGGGGTAGCCGAGGTCGCGCAGGCGGTCGATGTCGCGGCGCACGGTGCGCGGCGTGACGCCGAGCCGGTCCGCGAGCTCGCTGCCGGGCCATTCGCGCGGGGTTTGGAGCAGCGAGAGGAGGCGCAACAAACGTCCGGCGTCGCTCATGTGTGCACCTCTCTGCGGTGGCTTGCGTAGGGTGTGGCGCTTTGCTGCAGGGCGGGAGAGGGCCGGTGTGCGCGCCTGCCCGGGATGTGGCAAGGACCGCTTTGCGTCTCTCCCGCGTGCACCTCGGCGGCCAGCGGTCCACCCACCGCCGTTACCACCCCCGCTTCACCCACGAGGCCAATCTAGGCCACAACTAGGACCGAAATCGTCCTACATGGGTCCTACGGTCGTGTTGACCTCGAAAGAAAGGGACGGAGAACCCATGAACGTCGTGCCCGAGGGCTACCACACCGTGACGCCGTGGATCATCTCGCGCGGCCGCACCGCCGAGCTGATCGACTTCATCGTGGAGGTGTTCGACGCGACCGACCTCGGGCGCGTGGGCGAGGCCCCGGAGATCGGCCACGCCGAGGTTCGGATCGGCGACTCGGTCGTCATGTTGTTCGACAAGCAGGACTGGAACCCGACCCCGGCGTTCCTGCGCCTCTACGTCGCCGACGACGCCGAGACCCTCAAGCGTGCGGTGGCGCTGGGCGGAGAGGTCATCACCGAGCCCACCGAGCTGTTCTGGGGTGACAGGGTCAGCAGGTTCGCCGACCCGTACGGAAACCTGTGGTGGATCCACCAGCGCGTCGCCGAGCCCACGCCGGAGGAGCTGAACGCCAGGATGGCGGACCCGGCGTTCGGCAAGGCCATGGAGTACGTGTCGAGCGCGGTCTTCACTCCGCGGACGTGACCCGCGAACGTTCGTCCGACGTCAGCGTGGGTTCCGGCGACACCGAGCGCCGAGGTCCTCGCATGGTCGCCCACATGACGCGCGGGCTGACCAGGCGAGCCATCGGCCCGGACAACGTGAACGCGTCGAGGAACGCCCGCGTCACCGCGGCCTCGGTCGTGGCCGTGCGCACCAGACGGTCCACATAGCGCTGCAGAACCCGTCCTGCCAACGGCAACGGCTTGCCGACCGCGCCCGGATACAGGATGTCCTGGTTCGTCGCCATGGCCCAGGCCCCGTCGACGACCTTGCCGATGTCGCGCTGGATCCGCGCCGCGCCGAAACCCGAGCGCAGCCCGGCATCCAACGCCTGAGCGCTCTGCGCGGCGATCGACATCCCGTGCCCGTAGACAGGGTTGTAAGTCGCGACGGAATCGCCGAGCGCCAGCAACCCGGCAGGCCAGGACTTCAAGCGCTCGAAGAAGTTCCGCCGGTTCGCGGTGCTGTGCGACCCGTACACGGGGGACAGGGGTTCGGCCGACGCGATCAGCTCACCGACCACGGGATTCCGCACGGAGGAAGCGAAAGCGACGAACTCCGACTCCTCGGTGGTCGGTTCTCCACCACGAGTGCCGGACAGCGTCACCAGCCACCGCCCGTCCTCGATGGGCAGCAACGTGGCTGTGCAGCCCGGATGAGGATCACGTGGATTGGCCTGCACGTTGACGATCGGGAAGCCAGAGGTGGCAGAAGCGGGCGCGCGGAAAATTCGGGTGGCATAAGCAAGTCCGGAGTCGACGCTCTCGGAGTGCACCGCGGGCAGCCCGAACTCCGAAAGCCACGCGGGCAACCGCGACCCGCGCCCGGTCGCGTCCAGCACCAGCTGTGCCTCCAGCGAGACCTGCTCGCGGGAGATCCGATCCTCGACGAGCACGCCGGTGACGGCAGAACGATCCCCGAGCAACGACACCGGCTCAGTCCCGGTCAAAACGGAAATCTTGTTGTCCCGCAACGCCTGCGAACGCACAACCCAGTCCAGCAGACCCCGGCTGCACGACACGATGAACTGCATCTCCGGGAATCGCGGCACCCATCCCTGCGCGCTCAACGACACCAGGTCGTTCGGCACCCCGATCCGATGCGCCCCAGAAGAAAAGAGAGCGTCCAGCGTCCCCGGCAGCAACGACTCGATCGCGCGAGCCCCGCCGGACATCAGCAGGTGCGCGTGCCGAGCCTGCGGCACACCGGAGCGGGACCCCGGTCCGTCCGGCAGCTTGTCCCGCTCCACCACGGTGACCTCGTCGAAGTGTCTGACGAGGACGGACGCCGCGAGCATGCCCGCGAGCCCACCTCCGAGGACAACGGCGTGTGTGGGTGCCATCTACTCTTTTCCCCCTGCTTCCGCGCGCACGACATCGGCGACGGCCGCGTCCACTATCGGCGAGTGCTGGTACGCCCGGGAGATGCGGACCCACCTGTCGTGCTCGGCGGCGAGGTCCGTGCCGTCGACGATCTCCGAGGCCGGGCGGCGTCGCCCAGGCGTCGAAGAGCGCGAGGACGAACCCGCGGCGCGCAGCTGCGCGGCTTCCACGACGGCGACGACCTCGTCGGACGGCAGCGAGGCCTGGTGTGCCAACGAGGTCGCGGCCTCACCGACCGAACCGTCGAAGTAGGGCGTGAGAGCCCAGCGCCAGTCGTTCAGCTCGATGATCTGCCGCCGCACCCGGTGGTGCGGGTTGAGGAACTTGCCGGGCGCCACCAGCACGATGCCGGGGTTCACGTGCACCAGCGCGCGGTGCAGCGGCCGCAGGGCGAAGTACGTCCGCCAGCGCCGCACCCACAGCGACGGCGACGGGCGGCGCGGACCGAGCACCGGCAACGCCATCGCGATCACCAGCGGGATCATCGACAGCGACGCCATCAGCGGCGCGGTCAGGCTCAGCACGTCGAAGCTGCGCTCGCCGGCCCAGTCCATCAGCAGCACGAACAGCTTGATGACCGCGAACCCCGTCGGGAACAACGCGGCCGCGCAGTACCAGCGCAGGCCCCGCGCGAGCCACGGCCGGGCGGAGATCGCCGGGTCACGTGAACCCTGCCAGCAGTGGTAGGCCTGGCCGCCGCAGCCGATGCCGGTGGCCACGAAGTAGATGAACAGGAACACCGCCACCGTCGGCTGGGTGGCGTAGAAGGTGTCGAAGTCGACCTGACGTTCCTCGTCGAGCTCGGACTTGAAGAACAGCACGATCATCGCCGCGACGACGGTCGAGTAGCTGACGACGATCAGCCGAACCCGTTGCCACGCCTGGACCGGGGGATACCGCCAGTACAGCACCAACGCGAACGCGGCACCGGCGAAGCACACGACCAGCGAATAGACCAGCAGCGCCGCGAAGTTCGGCACGCCACTGGTCCAGTTGATCCAGGTGATGTTCGCGGGCGCCGCGAAGAACACCGCGAACGCCGAGAAGAACACCGTCGAGATCAACGCGACGACGCGCGGGCTGCCCCAGCTCGACCGCAACGCGCGGATCTTGTACGCGAGGAGGAGCAGTCCGACGATGCCGCACGAGAGGTAGATCAGGTTAAAGATCGCCACGACGCACCCAGCGAGATCTTCCTTCGAGAGACTCGGCCACCCGGCGCACGTGCGCGGGCTCCTCGGTGGCGGCCGTGTCGGCCCACACCCGGTGTTCGGTCAGGCGCTCCAGCAGGTGGTCGGCGAGGTTCTCCGCCTCCCGTTCCTCGTCCTCGGTCAGCGTCGTGCGCCCCGCGATGATCTGCGCCATCCGCGGCAGCAGGTGCGGCGCCAGCTTGCGCATGCCCTCGCTGCGGCCCAGCGCCACGGGCTGGTGCTCCAGCAGGACGTGCGCGAACTCGTGCAGCAGCACGTGCAGGCGGTGGTACCAGGACGGGGAGTCCGCGCAGATCACGAGGTACGTGCCGTTCTCGAGCAACGCCGTCGCGCCGCTCAGGCACACGGCGTTCGTGATGGCGGCGAAGCGGACGTCGACAGCGCGCCCGAGCCGTTCGCTCATCAGCTCGCAGACCCGGCGGCTCGCCTCCTGGTGCGTGGCGTCGGGCGGCAGGTCGAGGTCGCGGGCGACCTCGTCGACCAGCTTGCGCAGTTTCCTGCGGTTCACCCGTCGCCTCCTCTCGGTGTCGTCTGCGGCGGTCCAGGCAGAGATCTTCACGCCGTTGTCGTCATCAAGTCTGGTCCGCGGATGTACGGCGGCTGTTCAGTGGGAAGGACCAGCCCTCGCCGACTTCGAGAGCCTGCCGGAACCCTTCTACCGCAGCGGCCCTGGCCTGCGGGGACAGTTCACCCGTACGTTCGGCCAGACGGGTGACGAACTCGACGACGCCGAGCTCGCGCAGTGCCAGGAAGTCCGTCAGCTCCGAATCCACCCGCGCGGCGAGGTCGTCGTCGAAGAAGTACGCGGGGTCGGCGCCGAAGTGGTCGGCCAGACCGAGGATGTGCTTCAGCCGCGGGTTCTCGCTGGTGTTGCTCAGCAGTTCGCGGATGTAGCTCGCGGAGATGCTGCCGAACTGGCCGGACGAGCTGATCGAGGCGGCGACCTCCTCCGGCGACCACGGTCCGCGGTCCGGCGGGTGGACGGCCTCGAAGAGCGTGCTCAGCGCGGCAGGACGCCAGCCGGGCTGCTCACCGGGGTGCAACGAGCCGCGACCGCCGAGGAAGACGGCGGGGTGCACGCCGAGCGCGCCGGCGAGGTCGACGATGGCCTGGCAGGTCGGGTTGTCCTTAACGCCGAGGCGCAGCTGCGAGATGTAGCCGTGCCCGATGTCCCCACCCCGTGTCTTCACGGCGGCGGCGAGCGCTACGTTGGTCACCTTGCCCTGGCCGCCGGGCGGGTTGTTGCACAACTCGTTCAGCACCTCGGCGAACGGCCTCACGCCACACCTCCGCTGGAGCGACCCCTGGCCAGCGATCATTCCACTGTTGTGGAACCCGGCGAGCATATGGCATCACAGGGGTTGAATCCACCTGTGTGTAGCCCTATGATCACACTCCGCCGCTTCAACTGTTGTGTCGCGTTTGATCCGAACGACGTCACCTGAGTTGAAAGAGGCAGTTCGGGCGAGTCAGAGCTGATGTCTGGGGGGACTCATGACGACTGCGCGGATGGGGCTTCCAGTGGACCACGGTTCTCTGCGCCTGCACGACGAGAGCGCTCCCACGCGCTGCGGTGCGTGCGCGCAGCCGGTCGGGGCGTGGGCGACGGACCGTCTCACCGGCCTGTTGGGACGGTGGGGCTGGGACGACCAGGCACCCGCGATGTACCGCCGTGCGCAACGCCGGTGGGAGCAGGTCGCGCTGCTGATGATCGACCTCGACCGCTTCAAGAAGATCAACGACGAGTACGGCCACCCCGCCGGGGATGTCGTGCTGAGCGACGTGGCCGACGTCTTGAAGACGCACACGCGCTCGTCGGATCTCGTGTGCCGGTACGGCGGTGATGAGTTCCTGGTCCTGCTGCCGCGCACCACGGGCGGCGAGGCGACCGTGGTGGCGGAACGGATGCTGCGCGGAATCCGGGCGCTGCAGACGGAGATCACCACCAACGACGGCTACGGCATGACGTTGTACGGCCAGACCGCGTCCATCGGCGTCGCGTCGTACGTACCGGGTGGCGACGACACGCTCATCGACCTCGTGCGCGACACGGACGCGGCGTTGCAGCGGGCCAAGCGCAAGGGCCGGGCACGCGTCCAGGTGCACGACCCGAGTGCTTCGGCCGCCGAACGGAACACCGACGCTTCGGCGCTGCACCACCTGCTCGCGTTGCAGGACCTGATGAGCAGCGACCAGCTGCCGCACGTCCTGGTCGCGCTGGCCGAGGGCGCGAAGGCCTCGGAGGAGCTCGCCACGACGCTCGGCCCGAAGGTGCACCACACGCTGGAGCGGCTGCAGGACAACGGTTTCGTGCACCGCCGAGCCGGTCGCTACGAGCTCACCGCCGCCGCGCGCGAGTGGATCACCGACGTGCTGCCCGCCGTGGCCGCGTGGACGAACCGTCACCAAGGACACGCGCACTGACGTAGTTTCTCGCTCTGTGCGAAGAGATCTGCCGGCGCTGCTGCGGTCGGCCCGTCCCGGTGACGTGATCGAGCTGCCGCCGGGCCACTACGAGGGCGAGTTCGTGGTAGGCCAACCGGTCGAACTGCGGCCGCTTTCCGGACCTGGCACGGTCACGCTGTCTTCCAGCACCGGCAACACGTTGATGCTGCTCGCCGATGCGACGGTCCGCGATCTGACGGTCGTCGGCAAGGCGTGGGGTGCGGCGGCGATCGAGGTCGCTGGACGGGTGATGCCGAAGATCTCGAACTGCGACATCAGCGCTCCTGACCACATCGGAGTCAGGGTTCGTGCGGGCGCGCGGCCGGAGTTCTCCGGGTGCCGGATCGGTCAGGCGCTGCACGGAGTGCGGGTCGAGTCGGCCGGTGGTGAGTTCCGGCGCTGCGAGTTCGCGGACTCCGGGCTGGCGTCGGTGGTGGCGGCGCCCGGTGCGGACGTCCTGGTCGCGGACTGCCGGTTCGTGCGTTCGGGCGGGCATGCGGTGTTCGCGGAACAGCGCGGCACGATCACGTTGCGCGACAACGACTTCGAAGGTGGTTCGGTCGCCGCGATCAAGTCGTCGGGACGTGTCGAGGTCGCCGGTGGCGTCGTGCACGGCGGTGGTGGGAGTGCGCTGGAGATCGAGGGCGGCGTGCTGCGCGCGGACAGCGTGCGAGTCGAGAACGTTGGTGCTGAAGGAGTTCTCGTCAGCGGCGGCGAAGGTGTGTTCACGTCGTGCCGGTTCACGGGAACGCACGGGCCCGCGGTCTGGATGATGGGCGGCAAGGCCAGGTTCGACCTGTGCGAGGCGATCGACTCCGACCGCGACGGGTTCCTCGTCGTGGGCGGTGAGGCGGCCTTCTTCCGGTGCGCGGCGCACAACAACGCCGGGCAGGGCTTTTCGTTGCTGCAGAAGGCTTCGGTCCTTCAGTGCGACTCGTTCGGCAACGGCCGTCCCGATGAGATCAGCGATCCCTTGGTCGTGACTCCGCCGGCGCCGCCGTTCCGCATCGGGCCGGCCGGGTTCCACTCGATCTACGACGCGATCGAGGCAGCGCGGCCCGATGACGTCATCGAGATCGACCCCGGTGAGTACGTGGAGGCGGTCTCCCTCGACAAGCCGGTGGAGATCCGTCCGGCGGGAGAACCGGGCAGCGTCAGGCTGAGCGCGGGTGAGACCCACGTGCTGACGCTCAGCGGCGGGGTGGTGCTGCGCGATCTCGTGCTTTCCGGGTCGATCTGGGTGCCCGGCGAGGCCGAGCTGCGGTCGTGCAAGATCGAGACGGGCCGAGTTCAGTCCAACTCGGACAGTTCGTTGTCTTTGCGGGACTGCGATTTGCGCGCGACGGTGACCGCCAACGGCCTGCTCACGATGAGCGGCTGCACGATGACCGGCTCCAAGGGCGTGAGCATCATGGACCCCGGGGCGGTGGTGGACATCCGGGACTGCGTGTTCGAGGACGTCGCCGACGCGGCGGTCCACCTCAGCGACGGCCGTGTCACGATGTCGGACGTGCGGATGATCCGGCCTGCCTACGGCATTCGGACGCACAGCGGTAGGGCCGAGTTCTCCCGCGTCACGATCAGCGATCCCGGAACCGGTGTCACGGTGTACGACGGCCTGGTCGGCTTCACCGGCTGCACGGTCACCAACGCGCGGGCCCAGGGCGTGCTGGTGTGCGGTGGTGTCACGACCTTCGACCGGTGCCGGTCGATCGGCAGCGGGGTCACCGGGTTCGAGATCTCAGGTGGCCTCTCGACGCTGACCTGGTGTGTCGCCGAGGACAGTCGCGGCGCCGATTTCTACGTCTCGAAGACGGCGGATGCGACGCTCGTCGACTGCGAAGGCTGAGGTCAGCCGAGCTGAGCCAGGCGCTGTTCGATCTGCTCGGCCGAGGCGTGCCCGCGGGCGAGCACGAACCCGTCGTTGCCCCGCACGGCGATCAACGTCGGGAAGCTGCTGACCCCGAGTCGTGCCGCCACCGCGAAGTCGGTGTCGGGCTCGGCGGTCTTGAACGCCTGCACGACCTCGTCCGAGTCGAGGCCGAAGTCGTCGGCGATCTTCCGGTAGGTCTTGGCGTCGCTCAGGCTCAGTCCGTCGTGGAAGAACGCCTTCTGCATCGCGATCGCCAGCTCGGCGGCCTTCTCGGGTGCTGCCTGGCGCAGTGCGATCAGTCCGCGTGCGGCGGCCTCGGAGTCCATGACGAACGATCCCTCGTCGAGCACTGCGTTGAAGGCGTCGCCGAACCGCGCCCCGGTTCGCTCGGTGACCTGGACGTTCGCGCCCTTGATGAACCCGAACTCGCGGATCGGCACCCGCCGCTGCCCGGTGAAGAGGCCGCCGGACACGACGTCGACCTGCAGGTCCGGGTGCTGCGCGATGACCTCCTCCAGCGTGCCGGAGAAGGCGTGCGACCAACCGCAGTAGGCGTCGAAGACGTAGACGAGCTTCACGATGGGTACAAAGTATCTGACTCGTCAGATATTTCCCCTTGTGACCCGCGTCACTTCAGTGGTGGCAGGGCGTCCCTGGCGGCGTGGCTCAGCAGCTTGAGGTCCTCTGCGAACTGCTCCCGGTGACCCTCCGGCAGCGGGGCCAGGAAGTGCTGCTTGATGTTCGCCAGGTGCACGTTCGCCGCGTGCACGAGGGTTTTGGAGCCTTTGGACGTGAGCTTGGCCAGGCGGCTGCGCTTGTCGGTGGGATGCGGGGCGCGCTCGACGAGACCGTCGCGTTCCAGCCGGTCGATCACCCGCGTAGCGCCGCCCGTGGTCAGCACCTGCTCTTGGCTGATGGCGCGCATCGACAGCCCGGGCTCGCCGGCCCTCGCGAGGATCAGCAGCACCTCGAACTCCAGGTGCGTGATCCCGCACTCCTGCTCCAGCGCCCGGCCGAGCAGGTACTCCAGCCGGTTCGCGGCCCCCTGCAACCGCCCGAACGCGAGCATCAGCGCATGACTCGCCGCGTCCTGGGGTGTCTCGATGTCCACGGCTCCCCGCTCAGTGGGTGAAGATCGTGACGGCCTGCTGCGCCAGCCACCGCTCCGCATCGTCCCACGACCAGCCGCACTCCCTGACGAGCGTCCGCCACGCCCCGAACCCGAAGCAGAACCACAGCACGTCCGCGGCCTTCTCGACGCTCATGTTGAGAAGGCCTTTGTCCTGCAAGTGTTCCGCGACGTCTTTGAGGGCCCGCCGGTACTCCGACGTGCTCTGCTCCCACAGCGCGGCCCCGTCCTCGTGCACCGGGAACGCCCCGAAGAGCACGTCGATGACCTGCTGCTCGCCCTCGTTGCCCAGCCGGGTTCCCCTGGCCAGCAACGTGAGCGCCGTCGCCAGCCCGTCCGCCTCCCGGATCTTCGTGATCGTCGCCGACGAGTCGGCGCGGGCGATCGACTCGCCGACCACCTTGTGCAGGATCTCCGACTTGCTGCCCGCGCTCGAGTAGACCGTCTGCTGCGCCACCCCGGCCCGCTTGGCGATGTCGGCCACGGTCACGCGCGCATACCCGTTGGCGGAGAACAACTCCGCGGCCGCGCGCAGGATGTCCCGCCGGGTGTCGGCGGCATCCCGCGCGCGGCGCGGTGAGTGGTACGACCTCGTCATAGGCCAGATTCCAGCACGGCTGCCACCTCGTTCGCGTCCGGCATGGCGGCGATCTCCTTGGCGATCGTCGTGACGTTGTCCCGGAAGGTGGCATTCTCCAGCACGTCCAGCACAGCCGCTCGCAACGTCTCTGGCGTCTGCGACGGCGGGTCGAGCGCGATGCCGGCTCCTGCCGCCGCGACCCGTTCGGCCTGGAAGAACTGGTCCGCGCCCTGCGGCAGCACCACCAGCGGCACGCCCTTCATGAGCGCGGCCGACGTCGTCCCCGCCCCGCCGTGCGTCACCACGACGTCCACGCCGTCCAGCAGATCCTCCATCGGCGTGAACCCGACGAACGTCACCCGCTCGCCGTCGACGTCGAACTCCTCCGGCCTGGCCGCCAGCCCCAGCGTCACGACGACGTCCACGTCCAAAGTGGACAGCTCGCGCAGCAACGGGCTGAGCTTCTTCGGCTCACCGAACCACGTCCCGAACGTCACCAGCACGCGCGGCCTGTTCGACGCGGGCGGCTTGGTTCCGTTCTCGTTCGGCACGCGGAACGCCTCGGGCCGCAACGGCAACCAGCCCTCCGGCTGCTGCCACTCGTCCGCCCGCATCGATGCCGGCCACGTGTCCAGCAGCCACTTCCTCGGCTGCCACGGCAGACCCCGCGCCTCGTGCCGCGTGCGAGCCATGCCGTCCATCGCCTCGGTGAACACCGGCGGCAACGGCGGCCCGAACGCCAGGGTCGCCACCGGCACGTTCTGCGCGGCCGCCACCAACGGCCCCACGTAGTCGCACAACTCGGCCACGACGAGATCCGCCCGGAAGCCCTCTGTCGCCGCGAACGCCTCGTCCGCTGTCAGGTCGATCCGCGTGCCGGCGAAGAACTCGGCCACCGAGTCGGGCGTGGGCGCCTTGGCCGGGTCGGCCCCGGTGCGCCGCGCGACCTCGGCGAACAACGCGTCCGGCAACGGCCCGGCTGGGAGCAGCTTCAGCCCCTGAGCTGCGACGACCGGCTCCATGCCCGCCGCGGTCAGCACGGCCACCTCGTGCCCGCGCTGCTGGAACGCGCGGGCGAGGGGGAACAACGGCAGCAGGTGGCCGTGCTGCGGAACACTTGAGAAGAGGATGCGCATATTGATCAGAGTACGCCTCTAATGAATATGTGATCACGAAGTTGGGCAAACGTCGTGGTCGTATCGGGCCGCTGATCAGGTGGTCGAGCCGACGCCGTTGATTCGGCCTTCGCGGGATGTGTCGAGGGCGCTGCGGGTTGCCAACGTGCCCGCTCCCGGTGTGCGGGGGAGGGCACGGGGGACGTTGCGGTGGTGCCGGCCGCTGATCAGGCGGTGGAGCCCACGCCGTCGATCCGGCCCTCCCGGAACGCGTCCACGAACAGCCGGTGGTCCTCACGGGTCTTCTGGGCGTAGTCGAGCGCGAACGCGACCAGCGAGTCGGCGAACTCGGCCTCCCGGTCGCCGATCACCGCCGCGATCGCCTCCTCGCACTGGAAGGCGACGAGCGTCTGCGAGGAGTCCTCGTCCGCGACGCAGTGCATCTTGGCGGTGGCGCGGCCCAGGTAGTCGAGGACGGGCAGCATGTCCGCGGGCTCGGTGAGGTCGGACCAGTCCAGGTCGGCCTCGTAGGGCGAGAGCTCGGCGACGACGTACCCGGTGCCGTCGATCTGGGTGTGGCCGAGCCACGGGTCGGCGTGGGCCTGCAGGGCACGCTGGGAGACGGCGGTGCGATGACCGTGGTCGGTGAAGTACTCGCGGATGCGCGCATCGGCCACGATTCGCGACGGCGCGGCGATGTTCGCCTGCTTCATGGAGAGCACTACGTCGTTCTCCAGCGCCTGGGAGCGGCCCTCGACCAGGATGTTGTAGGCGTGCAGGCCCGCGGAGCCGATGCCGAAGCCGCTGCGGCCCACCACGTCCTTGATCGCGTAGGTGCGGCTCGACGCGCGCTTGCCCTTCGGAATGGTGTCCAGATAGGACTGGAAAGCCGCCTCGACGGCCTCGCGCACGGACGAGGTCAGCTCGTGGGTGCCTTCGCGGTCACGACGGAACGTGCGTTCGTAGTCGCGGATCGTGGTCTTCTCGCGCAGCAGGTCGATGCGGGTGGCGAGGCGGGCGCGTTGCAGGACGCGGTGCAGCACGCCCTCGGTGCTGTCGAGGCGCAGGCTGAAGAGCTCGTCGCCGGGCCGCGAGGCGAACGTGCGGACCTGCGTCACGTAGGCCGAGACGTAGGTGCGGATCAGGTCGGTGATCACGCTGTCCGGCAACGCCTTGCGCCACCCGAGCAGGGCCATCGAGGCGGCGAAGCGGCGGAGGTCCCACGTGTAGGAGCCGAGGTAGGCCTCGTCGAAGTCGTTGACGTCGAAGACGAGCGTGCCCTCGGCGTCCATGTAGGTGCCGAAGTTCTGCGCGTGCAGGTCGCCCTGGATCCAGATGCGGCTGGTGCGCTCGTCGGTCCAGTCGTCGGGCATTTCGGCCATGTCGGCGTAGAACAGGCACGCGCTGCCTCTGTAGAACGCGAACGGTTCTGCCGCCATCTTGCGGAACTTGTGCCGGAACGCGGCGGGGTCGGAGGACCACAGTCCGCTGAAGGCCTCTTCGAGCACACTGACAATGCGGTCACCGCGATCGGACATGGTGTGCCTCCCTCTCTCGCTCCTGAGGACGCAGATCCCAGCACGAGGATGCGTGTGGGTACCCGTGCGCGAGCAAATTTCTCCTCCAGTTCGGTCCGCGTTGGCGAAGGAACGTGAACGAACCGGGTATTCGGGCAGGAATCGAGAAGCGACCGGACCACAGGGAGACCTAGCGTCGAAGGCATGTGCTTCATGTTCGGAGCCAGCAAGGAACAGATCCGCTGCGTGCTCGGGCTCGACGACGAGGAGGAGGAAGCGCCGGTCGCCCCGGAAGACGAAGACTGGTCGCAGGACTAGGGATCCGGCTCGTGCCCGGCAGTTGACTGCTGGGCATGAACGGATCGATGTCCCGCCGGAGCATCCTCACCGCAGCCGCGGCGGGCTCAGCGGCGGTTCTGCTCGGCACCGGCCACGCCCAGGCGGCGACTCTCGTGACGCAGAGCGAGATCAACTCGCAGCCGACCTTCTACGAGGTGAACGGCGCCCAGACGTCGTTCCGCTACGAGCCCGGCTTCTACTCGCGGCTGGAGACGTGGCACGTCCACTGGCGCAACTGGACGCCGTACCACTGGACCGCGCCGCACAAGATCTACTCGTACGGCGCGTACGTGAACAAACCCGGCATGCACGGCGAGGGTCGCGCGTTCGACCTCGCGCGGCTGCTCATCACGAACCGCGACACGGGCGCGATGTTCACCGCGTTCAACGGTCGTTACGACCAGTGGCGCAACCTCACCGGTGACGCCCTGCGCACCGCGCGCATCCGCTACTGGGGCACGGTCGCGTCGCTGCACTACCACTTCCGGCACGTCATCTCGTACCTGGACAACGCCGAGCACCACAACCACGTGCACATCGACAACGCCATCTCCGGCAGCGGCGACTCCAGCTTCAACACCGGCTCGGCCACGCAGACGTACTTCGTCCAGGCCGCGTGCCAGTACATCTGGGGCTACTCCACGGGAATCGACGGCGACTGGGGCCCGCAGACCCAGCGCGACTCGTCGGCCGCCCTCGTCCGGGCCGGGTCCGACGGCGTGATCACCACACAGAGTCGCTGGCTGGCGTTCTGCCAGGCCAGTGCGAAGCAGGCATGGGCACTCGTGCCCTGACGAAGGGGGAGGAAACGATGAAGCGAATTCTCATCGCGCTCGGTCTCGCGGCCGCAGCGCTCATGTCGACCGCGGGCATGGCCAACGCGTCGGCCGCGGGCGACGTCGAGATCCAGGGCGGTTGCGTCGGCGCCATCTGCGGCTCCGTCATGAACGAGAGCAGCGTCTACATCTACGCGATCAAGGACTTCGACGCCAACGGCCCGGCGCCCGGAACCGAGTGGCGTTATCTGGCTCCGGGCCAGGAGACTCCGCGCAACCAGGACTGGGACGGCTTCTGGGTTCCCTGCAACGCATCCGGCCGGATCGCGGCGTGGCTGCCGCCCGGCTTCTGGTCGTGGAGCGACTTCTCGTTGCCCGCCAGCTACTGGCGGAAGATCTCGACCCACGAGGACGCGCACGTCCGCAGCCAGCGTTGCTGAAAGCCGTGCGCCCCAGAACGTTTCTGGGGCGCACCACCTTTCTACGCGTGGCACTCCATGAGGGTTTGGGTGCCACCGCCGTAGTTGCTCGGGTCCACAGTGGAGCAGTGCTGCTCGATCCACTGCTGACGGCCGTTGCTGTCCCGGCCGCCACCAGGGCCGCCGCGGTCACCGCCGCTGAGCACGAACTTCAGCTTGCCCTCGGTGACCCACTGCTGCAGCTGGTCGACCGACGGGGCGTTGTCCGAGCCGGAGAAGCCGCCCATGCCGATCACCACCTCGTCGGTGTTCATGATGTACGGCGAGGCTGCTTGTGCTGAGCCCGCGACGGCGAGGGTGATCTCGGCGCCGTTGCCGTGTTCCTTGGCGTAGGCCAGGATCCGCTTCTGCTCGTCGGTGAGCTCGCGTCCGCCGCCCGGTCCGCCCATCATCTGGCCGCGGTTGCCCCGCTGAGGCGTCTGGCCGTTGGGGGTTTGGCCGTTGGGGGTTTGGCTGCCATTCGGTGGCTGCGCGCCGTTGGGCTGTTGCGTGCCGTTGGGCTGCTGCTGCGTGCCGTTCTGCGGCTGCTGGCCGTCCGTGAAGATCTGGAAGCCACCACCGCCCTGCACCGCAGGCCCGGCGGCGGGCATGACGCCGTTCTCGCCGCCCGTCGCGGCCGTGGCCGTCGACCACACCGCCGGCACGAGCAGCACCGCGACCAGCCCGGCCACCAGCCCGGCCCGGCGCAGGCCGACCAGGAGCACGACGATCGCCACCGCGGCGACCCCGAGCACGGCCCAGCGCGTCCAGCCGTGGAACGACGTGTCCCGCGACACCACCACGAACGCCCAACCGGCCGTGATCGCGATCCCCAGCGGCAACAGGAACCGCACGAAGCTCTTGGCCCGCCAGAACATCATCAGCCCGGCCGCGCTGATCGCCGCGACCGCCGGAGCGAGCATCGTCGTGTAGTACGGGTGGAAGATGCCCTGCGCGAAGCTGAACACCACGGCCGTGACCAGCAGCCAGCCGCCCCACATGAACCAGCCGGCGCGTTCGGCCGGGTTGCCGGGTACGCCACGGCGCCACCGCAGGATGCCCGCGACGGACACCGCGACCAGCACCAGCAGGCACAACGGCAAGAGCCACGAGATCTGGCCGCCGACGGAGGCGTCGAACATGCGGGTCGCGCCTGGTTGGCCGCCGAACATCGCACCGCCGCCGGGACCGCCGAACTCCATGGGGCCTTGGCCAGTGGGAACCTGGCCAGAGGGCAACTGGCCGGACGGGACCTGGCCCGACGGCATCTGGCCCGACGGCACCTGACCAGCAGGCATCTGACCGATCGTCCGACCGGATCCGCCACCCCGGTTCCCGTCGCCACCGAACACCCGGCCCAGCCCGTTGTACCCGATGATCAGATCCCAAGCCCCACCATCAGTGCTGCCACCGATGTACGGCTTCGAACCGGGCCACCAAGCATGCAGCGCCACCCACCAGAACGACGACGCCACCAGCACCCCGCCCGCCGCCAGCAGGTCGAGCACCTTCCGCTTCCACGGCATCGACGTCCCGACCAGGTACGCCAGGAAGAAGCCCGGCACCACGATCCACGCCTGCAGCATCTTCGTCAGGAACCCGCACCCGATGAAGAACGCGCACCACAACAGCCATCGGGTCCGCGGACGGCTCTCCGAAGACTTGACCGACCTGGTGAAGGCGTAAGCGGCGGCCACCAGGAGCAGCACCAGCAAGGTGTCCGGGTTGTTGTCCCGGTTGATCGCGACGGTGATCGGCGTCAACGCCAGGATCAACGCGGCGAGCAACGCCACCTTCTCGTCAGCCCACAGACGAACCGTGCGGTGCAACAGGAACACCGCCGCCACACCTTCGATCACCTGCGGCAGCAACACCGCCCAGCCGTGGAACCCGAACACAGCCACCGAAAGGGCTTGAGGCCACAACGCCATCGGCGGCTTGTCGACGGTCACCACGCCGTACGGGTCGAACGAGCCGAACAGGAAGTTGGTGAACGACGTGGACATCGACTTCGCTGCAGCCGAGTAGTAGGCGTTGCCGACCTGGCCGGCCCCGATCGCCCACACGTACAGCGCACCCGCGACCACGCAGATCGCGACCAGAGCCCATACGTGCCAACGAGAAGGCTTTGAGTCGGAGACCGGTGAGTCAGCCGGTGCGGCCACTTCCGCAGTGGCGGTCATGCCGTTTCCTTTCGGTTGTCCCGGCGGAACACCCAGCTCCGCAACAGGAAGAAGCGCCCCACCGTGCCGAGTGCCGACGAGCCGAGCAGCACCGCCAGCTCCAGAGCACGCGACGGGTCGGGGGAGGCCGCGTGCAGTACGAGCAGCGCGGCCGACGTGAACGCGTAGTAGAGGCCGAACACCACGAAACCCTGCAGGTGCGTCTTGCCGCGGGTGGTGTTGCGGGCGGTGAAGGTGAAGCGCCGGTTTGCCTCCGTGTTGAAGAGCGTTGTGATGACCAGCGCGACGAGGTTCGCCGCGAGCACCGGCCACCAGAGCCGGAAGACGCCGTACAGAGCCAGGTTCGCCAGCGTGGAGATCACGCCGATCACCGCGAACGACAGCATCTGCCAGGAAAGCCCGCCCTCGCTGCGGCTCAGCACGGCGTCGGGATGGATGGCCCGCGGCTGGGGTCGTTGCGGCAGCCCGCGAACCAGAGCGGTTCCGTTGGCCTTGGCGCGTGCCACGCGGATCAGCCCCTTGATGTCGTCGACCGCGGTGCCCATCACGTCGACCCGGCTGTCCACGTCCTCGACCCAGTCGACCGGCACCTCGTGCACGCGCAGACCGTTGTGCTCGGCCAACAAGAGCAGTTCCGTGTCGAAGAACCACGCCTCGTCGCGCGCCTGTCCGAGCAACGGCCGGATGACGTCGGTGCGCGCCGCCTTGAAGCCGCACTGCGCATCGCTGAACCGCGCGCCGTGAGTCCACCGGATCAACGTGTTGTAAGCGCGCGAAACCAGCTCACGCCGAGGACCGCGAACCGTCCGCGAACCAGGTGCGAGCCGCGACCCGATGGCGAGGTCGGAGTGGCCGTTGAGCAGCGGCGCGACCAGCGGCAGCAGCCCGTCGAGCCCGGTCGAGAGATCGACGTCCATGTACACGACCACGGCTGCCTCGGAGGCGCCCCACGACTCGCGCAGAGCGAGGCCGCGGCCCTTGCGGTCGAGGTGGTGCACGCGCACCCGTTCGTACCGGGTCGCCAGCTTCGAAGCCACCTCCAGCGTCCGGTCGGTGCTCGCGTTGTCGACGACCACGATCGACCAGTCGAAGGGGAACTGCTCGCTCAGGAACGCGTGCAGCACCTCGACGCAACCGGGCAGTGCGCGTTCCTCGTTGTAGACGGGGATCATGATGTCCACCGTTCCCGTGGCTTGCGCGGTGCTCACCGCCATGTCATCTCCGTTCCACTGTGGACACAGCGCTGTGACCGTTGTGCAACCGAGACTGCTGAGGTGGTCGTGAGAACGTCCTTGGCTTCTGCTGAGAGATTCGTGAGAGGTGGCCGAGTCGCACAGCGGACTCACAGACTCCGGCCTTACCTTCAGTTCCATGAGACTGCTCGTGGTGGACGACGACCCCGACGTGCGGGACAGTCTGCGGCGCAGCCTCGAGTTCGAGGGCTACGAGGTCACGACCGCCGCGGACGGTGCCGAGGCGCTGCGCCGGCTCACCGGCGTTGACCTGGCGATTCTCGACCTGATGATGCCGAACGTCGACGGTTCGGAGGCGTGCCGGCGGCTGCGGGCAGCGGGAGAGCGCTTGCCCGTGCTGATGCTGACGGCACGGGACGCGCTGGGCGACAAGGTCACCGGTCTGGACGCCGGTGCCGACGACTACCTGGTCAAACCGTTCGCGCTGGAGGAACTGCTGGCCCGCGTCCGGGCGCTGCTCAAGCAGAACCGGAACCGGGCGGAGACCCCGTCGGAACTGCGATTCGCTGATCTTGCCCTGGATCCGCAGGCCCGCGAGGTCACCCGCGCCCACGAGCGGCTAGACCTGACGCCGACCGAGTTCGACCTCCTCGCCGTGTTCCTCAAGGAGCCGGAACGGCTGCTCACCAAGCAGCACCTCAAGCACGCCGTGTGGGGGCACGACCAGGGCACCAACAACCTCGACGTGTACATCGGCTACCTGCGCCGCAAGACGGAGGCGGGTGGCCGTCCCCGCCTGCTGCACACCGTGCGCGGCCTCGGATTCATCCTGCGTGAGTCGTCGTGAAAGCGCCGGTGTTGTTGCGCAGCAAGCTCGCGTTGATCACCGCTTGTGTGGTGGCGGTGGCGATCGCGGGGATCAGCGTCGTCACCTGGCTCGCCACCGAGCACAACCTGCGCACCCAGCTCGACAAGTCGATGCTGGCGAGCGCGCCTCCGGGGCTGAACCGTCCGCCGAGACCGGGTGATCGCCGCGACTTCAAGCTGACCTGCGACGACGGCCAGGGGCCGCCCGCCGACGGTCTGCAGCAGGTGCTCCAGGGCATCCAGACCCTCAACGCCGACGGCACCACGTGCTCACCGCCCGGCGTCGACCCGGCTGTCACCACCGATGCCGACTTCGTGGACACCACGACGTTCCGCGACGGGGTGACCAAGTCCGGAACCGAGGCACGGCTGCTGCTCATGCCGGTGGGCAACGGCAAGGTCGTGATCCTCAGCCGCAGCCTCGGCGAGATCAACGACACGCTGGCCGCGCTCGCGGGAATGCTGGTGGGCGTGTCGATCTTCGGCGCGCTGGTGGTGGCGGCCGTCGGCCAGTGGTTGACCCGGCGCGCGCTCGCCCCGATGGAACGCCTCACCGAGACCGCCGAGCACATCGCTCGCACCGAGGACCTGACGACGCCGGTCACCGTCTCCGGCCAGGACGAGGTCGGGAGGCTCGGCCGCGCGTTCACGTCGATGACCGCCGCCCTCGCCGAGTCCAGACGCCGGCAGAAGGACCTCGTCAACGATGCCGCGCACGAGCTGCGGACCCCGTTGACGTCGTTGCGCACCAACATCGACCTGCTCGTGCTCAGCGAACGCACCGGCCGTGAGCTGCCCCAGCGCGGGGAGGTTCTCGACCGGCTGCAGGCCCAGAGCCGTGAGTTCAGCGACCTGGTCACCGAGCTCGTGGTGCTGGCCCGCGACGACCGCGAGCTGGCGCGCGACCCGGTCGACGTCGCCGAGGTGATCGACAGGGCCGTCAAACGCGCTCGCAGCCGTGCGCACGACCACGTCTTCGACGTCGACCGCTCGGACTGGACCGTGCTCGGCGACGCGGCCGCACTCGAACGCAGCGTGCTGAACCTGCTGGACAACGCGGTGAAGTTCGGCCCGGCCGGCTCGAAGATCACGGTCCGCTCCCGGCCCGGCTGGCTCACCGTGACCGACGAAGGCCCTGGAGTGCCTGTGGAGCACCGGGAAGCGGCGTTCGAACGGTTCTGGCGCGCGCCCGCCGCCCGTGGCATGCCCGGATCCGGTCTGGGGCTCGCGATCGTGGCGGACATCGTGGCGGTGCACGGAGGTTCCGCGCGGTTCCTGCCCAACGGCCGGGGCGCCTCGGTCCGCCTCAACCTGCCGTGTGAGACCTAGAGGTATCATCGCAGGTATGGCAGGCACTCGGGACGCGAAGCAGCGCGTGATGGACGCGACGGTCGAGCTGATCCGCGAGGGCGGGTTGCGCGCGGCGGCTCCGGCGGCGATCGCGGAACGGGCCGGTGCGGGCAAGATGTCGCTCTACCGGCACTTCGAGGGCAAGGACGAGCTCGTCGCCGAGGCGTTGCGCGGATTCCTGCCGGAGCAGCTCGCGTTGTTGCTGGGGGACTGGGACGACCCCGATCCGCGGCAGCGCGTCCTCGGCGTGTTCGACCGGCTCGCGGACCTCGCCGACAACGGCACTTTGAGTGCCTGCGTCTACGTCGGCACGCTCCTGGAAACCGGCGCGGATCACCCGGCGGCGTCGTTGGCGGCCGAGTACAAGGACCTGGTCGCCGGCGCCTTCACCAAGGCTGCGAAGGAGATGGGGCACTCCGACCCGGAGACGGTCGGCCGCATGATCGCGATCCAGGTCGACGGAGCTGTGGTGCACGGCCTCGTTTACGGCGACTCGCGTCCGTTGAAGGACGCGCGCCGCATTGTCGAGATGTTGCTGGACAGCTAGGGCTGGAAAGCCGTCACGGCCTCGATGCCGCCGCCCAGCGCCACCCTGGTGTCGCGGGTGAACTGGTCCGCGAGCACCTCGATCCGGTTCTCCCGCAACGCTTCCACGGTCTGCGCAGCCAGATCCTGAGCGGTGATCTTCGGCGCCGACGTCCAGGCGCTGAAGTCCGTGTCGACGAACCCGCAGTGCACGCCGACGACCAGCGTGTCCGGCAGTCCGAGGCGCAGCGAGTTGGTCAACGACCATTCGGCGGCCTTCGAAGCGGCGTAGCCAGGTGCGTAGGCCATCGGCCACCAGGAGACGACCGACAGCACGTTCACCAGTGCTCCAGCGGCCAACCTCGGCGCGAAGGCTCGGGCGATCTCCCACGGCCCGAACACGTTGGTCTCCATGATCTCCCGCGCGGTGCTCAACGGTCCGCTGAGCAGCTGCGCCTCGCCGCCGCCCATGCCCGCGTTGTTGACGACGATGTTGACGTCCTGCGCGAGCTCGGCCGCCGCGGCGATGTCCTCGGGGTTGGTCACGTCGAGCTTCAGCGGCGTGAGCCTCGGGTCGGTGATCGTCTCGGGCTTGCGCGCGCCCGCGTAGACCTTCTTCGCGCCGTTCTCCAGCAGTGCCAACGCGATGGCGTGTCCGATACCCCGATTGGCCCCGGTGACGAGCGCGACGGATCCCTCGATCTGCATGACTGCCTCCTGCGGTTATGAGACCTGAAGGTCTCGTGAGACCTCAAGGTATCATAAGGTGCCGACGATCGGCCGTGGCTGAGGCGGCGTGGTCTGCACCACGGTGGGCACATGGATCGCTCACACCGGCGCCCTGCCCTGCTGATCACCGCGCTCCTGTCGATCGCGATGGTCACCGCCGGCAACTCGGCCGCAGCTCCCGAACAGCCAACTCACCCGTGGCAGTACGACCACTGGCCTCAGCAGCAGCCCTGGCAGCAGACCAGAGACAACGCTCGCGTGGCCGCCCTCAACGGTTTTCCCGGCCCGATCGACCCGCAGAACTGGGTCAACCCCGACCACATGACGTGGGAACGGGACTACAAGAAGATTCCCGGCACGAACTGGTCCGACCCCGCGGCGCGTGGTTCGGTGCGCAACTTCAAGGGCGCGCTGGTCCTGCTGGACTACCCGAACCAGCCGTTCGTCGTCACGCAGCCCAAGAACTCCACGGTGTTCGGCAACCCGAGCGCCGAGGCGAACGGGGTGCCGCGGGCGCAGGTCGCGCAGTTCTACCAGGACTTCCTCAACAAGCCGAACACCCTCAACCGCGGCCACACCGTGCACGAGTACTGGATGGAGACCTCCGGCGGGCGCTACGGCGTCGAGCTGAAGGCGTTCGGCCCGTACACGATGCCGGGCAAGGACCACGAGTACGCCATGGAGTTCCAGGGCGGCACCGGCTGTCCTGCCGGTGACTCGTGCAACCGCAACATCCGCACCGACGGCCGTGCCGCGTGGGTCGCCGACGTCGGCAGCGGGGTGCCGGCGGGCTACGACTTCATCTACTACCTCTCCGCCGGTCAGGACGAGTCAGGGACCTGGCAGGAGTTCGGGATGATGAAGTTCCGCACCAAGGAGGACGTCACCGACGCCTTCGGCCCGCCCGATCCCGCGCTGCCCAACTGGTCGAAAACCCGTTACGTCGACTGGACTTCGTGGGCCGCGGGTTCGAGCATCTGGCCCAACGCGGGCGGTGGCTCGTCGACTCAGGCCGAAAGTTCCGGCCAGGGCGTGTACGCGCACGAGCTGAGCCACATCCTCGGCATCGGCGACAACTACAACAACCCGTACGGCACCCCGCCGCGTCGTGACTACAGCGGCCCGTGGGACATGCTGTCGCGCGGTTCGTTCAACGGCCCCGGCGGCCCGCACTCGCGCTGGACGATCCCGGCGACCGGTGGCGCGTCGTTGGGCGCACAGCAAACCCTGCGCAACAAGATCAAGCTCGGGATCGTCGACGAGAAGAACGTCCTGCGCCTGTCCAGGGAAGCGCTCTCAGGTTCCGGTGCGGTGATCGCGAAGATCACCGCTCGTGAGGTCAACCCCGGAGCTTCTGGTCTGACCGGCATCAACCTGGCGCTCAACGCCGACCGGACGCCGTCGTGCAACGTCAACACCAACCCGTTCTGCGACGGCGGTGGTTACAACAACTACACGCTCGAAGTCGTCGACCGGATGGGCGCGGACTCGTTCACGCCGGACGCGGGTGTGTTGCTGGCCAAGACGAAGAACCAGGACGCGGCACCGTTCACGTGGGTGATCGACTCCAACCCGCAGGACATCGGCATGACCGACTACGTGCTGCCCGACGGCACGCGCGTCCCGATCACGGTCGGCGACTACCGGCAGCTGTCGGACGCGCTGTTCCACGCGGGCACGAACTCGGGCAGCGAGTACGAGTTCGTCGACACGGCCAACCGTCTGCACTTCTACATCCTCGACGTGCAACGGGATGCGCGCGGCGTGCTGTCGTACACCGTGGCCATCCGCTCGTTGGACGGCGCGGGCCCGCAACAGCGCGGCGTGCAGGTCATGCCGGGCACGTCGAGCACGCAGGACGGCGTGGCGACGTGTCGCTTCCCGGTGGTGAACACCGGTCGCGCCGCTCCGCCGACCTCGCAGCACCCCGAACCCGTCACCCAGTACATCGACGGTGATGTCTACCGGGTGACGGCGACGGCGGCGAACGGCTGGACCGTCTCGGTGCCGAACGCGTTGGCCACGGCCAAGTTCGGCGGCACCGTCAACGTCGCGGTGCACGCGCAGCGGGGCAGTGGGCCGGTGTCGTCGAAGGTGACGCTGACGGCCGTGTCCGAGAGCAACCCGTTGAAGCAGGCGTCCGCGACCTGCACGGTGGTCTCGGCCCGTTAGATCGACTCGTCCAGGTGCGCTTCCCACACGGCGTTGGCTTCCGTGTGGGAAGACGCACCGACGAAGAACGCTTCCCCCAGCGGGGCGAGGTCTCCGTCCCAGTCCAGGAACTTCGGCTTGTGCACGGCGAACCCGTGCTCGGCCGGCCGGTACGGAATCGCGACCCGCAGGCCCTGCCGGTACGCGCCGTACTCGACCGCCTCGATCAGCAGCGCGTCGGTCTTGCCGTGCTCCAGGTCGATGTAGCCGTCGGCCACCAGCACCGCGCCGACCCAGCTCGGATCGCCGTCCGCCAACGCGTCCTGGCCCGCGCGGGCACCTTCCGCGTAGTCGTCGTACATCAACCGGTCCATGCCGTACTCGCCGGCGGCGTGCTGGTAGCCGAGCAACGGGACCAGCGTCTCTCCCTCTGAGACGCACCAGACTCCGTGGGCGGCGAAGAACCCGGCCAGCCGGGCTGTCTCGATCATGGCGGCCACCCTGCCAGGCGTGGCCGCGGATTTCAGCGAGATCGCACAGATCGGCGGCGTTGTTGCTGGGGGACGGGCCCGGACGTCAGCATCACGAAGCACCCCAGCAGCAAGATGGCGCCGCACCCCACCCACGTCCACGTGCTGACCGCGGAAACCGGTGCGGGCACACCGATCGCGAACAACAGCAACGGCATGCCCAGCGCGTAGCAGACCCCGGCGGCGAACAGCCGGCCGCTTCCGTTGACCAGCAATGGAACGGCCGCGATTCCGGCGAGCACGGCGAACACGAGCCACGCGTACGTCAGTCCTGAGTGGAGCGCCACGGTCACGTCCAGGCCGTCCTTCGCCCGGATCGCCTGCTCGGTCTCGGTCTCGTGGCTGAACCCGACGGCGGCCCGTGTGCCCGCGGCAGCCGCTGTGACCACCAGCGACGCACCCAGAATCGTGCGACCGCGCCGGACCGGATCCACTCGCTTCCTGGTGTCCACGCACCACAGTCTCCGGGCATCCGTGTGCTTTGCGTTGCCGCACACGCCCAGGTGCACTCAGTAGTGGTACGGAATCCGCGCCATCGGTTCGACCAGCTCGCGCTCCTCATAGGACAGATGGGACAGCAGGGTGTCCGTGAGCACGTCCACGGCGTCCTGCAGGTCGACGATCTTCTTGGGCTCGGCGACCATCGCCACGAGCGTCGCGTCGACGCGTTCCAGCACGTCGTGGATGACGTGGTGCTCCTCGGTCAGCCGGTCGAGCACGGGCCCGAGCCGTTCGTCTCCGCGCCGCAGCTGCGGGTACAGCGACCTGTCCTCCAGCGAGTGGTGGATCGTGATCAGCCGGCAGTAGCTCTCGCAGTACGCGCCCATGGTCCAGTTGTTCTGACGCATGGTCATCGTGTTGATCTCCGACCTCGCGGCGCCGACCCCGAGCGTGCCGTCCGCGACCTGCTGGACCAGGTCGCGAACCTTGTCCAGCTCGTGCCGCAGGTGGTCGTGCACGTCGATGAGCTGCTGCCCGTGCGCACGGCCGGTGGCGGTGTAGACGGCGTCCGGATCGCGTTCCGGCCCGGTCGGACGCTTCGACTCGTCCCACAGGCGTTCCTGGGAGAACCGGATGCCGTTGTCCGGCGTCGGGAAGACCCCGAGCCGGCCACCGGCTTTTGGGTTTCGTTCCTCTTGGACGATCTCTCGCACGGCCGGCGCGGTCTCCTCGGCGAACCGGCGCAGGTCGTCGTCGCCGTCGACCACGAGGATGAACCCGCTGATGCCGTGGGTCAGCGCGAGCTCGGCGAGCTGTTCGGCGCTGAACTCGCCGCCGATGTTGTAGAGCCTGCGGATGTCTTTTGGTGATCGTCCGGACTCTTGTGCGGCCTCGTCGATGATCGCGTTCATCTCGGGCAACTGGTCCGGCGTCGCGTACGAGGCGGACGGCAGCCATCCGTCGGCTTTCCGACCGGTGAGCTTCAGCATCCTGGGCTTGTAGGCGCCGAGCCAGATGCCGATGTCGTGCGCGGGGAACGGTCCTGGCCGAGCCCCGTTGAGCTCGTAGTGCTTGCCCTGCAACCGGATCCCGCGTCCTGGAGTCCACAGTGTCCTGATCACGTCGATCGCCTCTTCGAGCGCCTCGACGGACTCGGCCGGCGTGCGGCGCGGCCCGTCCATGGCGGCGATGGCGTCCCAGAACGCCCCGGCCCCGAGTCCGAGCTCGACCCGGCCGCCGGTGATGACGTCGAGACTTGCCGCGGCACGGGCGAGCATCGCGGGTGGCCGGAGCGGCAGGTTCGCGACGTTGGGGAAGACGCGCACGTTGGACGTGGCCGCGGCGATGACCGACAACGACGTCCACGTGTCGAGGAACGTCGAGTTGTACGGATGGTCCTGGATGCTCACAAACTCCAGTCCGAGCACGTCAGCGGCCTGCGCGAGCCGCAAGGTGTCGCCGAACCGGTCGGCGGCGGGCGGCAGGAACACGCCGAACTCGATCGAGTGGCCGTAATCTGGCATGCCGAAAGTATGCCACACAGATGTTCTGTCAGGCAGACGTTCTGTCGCGGCTATGATTGAGTGCGTGACCGCCCTCGACGAAGACTTCGGCTTCACCCTCGGCGTGGTCTTCCGCGCCTACGTGAAGGCGACGAACGTGGCGGTGGGCGACCTCCCCGGCGGCCACCGCGGCTACCAGATCCTCACCGCCGCGGTGCGCGACCAGCCCGAAAGCCAGTCGGCCCTGTGCCAGCAGTTCGGCATCGACCGCACGGTCATGACCTACCTGCTGGACGACCTCGAACGCGCGTCGCTCGTCACCCGCCAGGCCGCGCCCACCGACCGCCGCACCCGCCTGGTCGTGGCCACCGAAACCGGCCGTGCCCGCCTGGCCGCGCTCGACCTGCGGCTGCGGCACGCGGAGGCGCACGTGCTGGCCGGGTTGTCGGCTGAGGACCAGGCGAGCTTGAAGGCGTTGCTGTCCAAGCTGGCCGTGCACGCGAACGCCGCGGACCCGGTGGACAGCGCTTGTCAGGTCGTGCAGGACATCGCGGCGAGCACGCCGCCGTCGGGTCGTTAGTCGCCCAGCACCGCGCGAATCAGTCCCGCACTGCCGAAGATCAGCAGGAGCGCGAGCAACCCCCAGCCGGCCCGCGTGCCGAGCAGTCCGGGGCTCGGCGCCTCCTGTTCGCGCGCCCTGGCGTTGAGGGCTTCCGCTCGCAACACGCAGGCCAGCGCGCCGAGCCAGATCACGAAGGCCGCCAGGAACACCCAGTGGCCGAAGATCCCGCCCGCGAGCAGTCCGATGAGGATCGGCGCGAACACGGCGATCCACAACGTCCGCTTCCACCTGGTCAACGCCCACCGCCCGCATTCAAGAAAACCGTCAAGGACCCCTTTCTATCCTCCGTGGACAGACCCAGGAGGAGGGGGACGTGGACTTCCACGCGTCACCGGCCGTCATCGCGGACTTCGCGGTGGTTCTCGGCAAGCAGGAGGAGCACTCGGAGTCCGCCGAGCGGTACGCCAAGGCGCATCTGGAGATCACCGACCAGCAGGACGGGATCATCGCCGAGTTCCTCACCGAGCACGACGCGCTGCAGCAGCAGATCGGCGAGGCGCTGGCCCAGCTGACGGCGGTGTGCAAGACGAACGCCATCGAGATGGCCAAGACGGCCAAGTACTACCGCACGACGGACGAGGCCACCGCGCGGAGCTTCGAGAACAAGCTGCCGGACGTGCCTCACCCGTCGGTGCAGCCGTTCGTCGGGCCGTTCGTGCTCAGGGAAACGATGTTCCCGGAGGGCAGGCTGACTCCGCCGCAACCCGCCGAAGAGCCGCTCGACCCGATGGCCGTGGTGGACGCGCTGAACAACCTCGTCAGCCCCGGCTACTGGGTGGCGAACGTGCTGGACGTCCTCATCGGCGTCAACCCCGCCGAGTGGGTCAGCAAGCAGATCGCGGGGGACTGGGAGGCGTTCAGCAAGTGCTGTGGCGGGTTCAACTCGCTCGGCTTCTTCTGCAGCGACGTCGGCCGCAACGTCATGGACAACCACCGCCTGCTGCTCAACGCGTGGAGCGGCAAGGCCGCGGACGGGTCCTACGCGTACTTCCAACGGCTGCAGACGTCGTTGGAGCAGCACAAGGACGCCTTCGTGAAGCTCAAGGAGGAGTACGAGAAGGTCGCGGCGGGGGTGCGGGAGTTCGCCAAGGTCGCGGGTGATCTCGTGCAGGACATCTTCGACAAGGTCTTCTGGATCACCGTCGAGGCGATCGCGGGCGGGGTGATGGCCGAGAGCGTCGTCGCGCCCGCCGTGCTGTGGTCGGTGGCCGCGTGGCAGTGCATGAAGGTCATCGAGACGTGGAGCAAGATCGGTGAGCTCTTCCAGGTGATGTCGCAGATCGTCCGGACGGCCAAGGCCGAGATCCTGTTGGTCATGAGCGACAACGGTTTCAAGGCCCACCCGCTGCCCGGTTCGTACGGGCACCCGGCCCTCACGAGGTGAGCGAAGTGACGGAGATCGGCCTCGAGCGGCACCAACGCCGGCTGCTCACCGAACTGGCCGCGAACGAGAAGAGCCCGGTGCTGGCCGAGATGGCGAAGGAGCTGCTCGCCGGACGCCTGACCCCGGCACAGATCCTGAGCAGCCGGGCCTACGACGAGGCTCTCGGCCCCGGTGCGGAAGCGCTCTCCTCCTGGTACGCCACCACGTCCGAGGAGGAGAGGCAGGCCAAGGCCGAGCAGGGCCACGCCGAGTTGGTGCGGCTCGCCGAGGACGAGCCAGTGCCCTCGAAGCCGCGGTTCCGTGCACCCGAACCTGACCAGGACATGACCGAGCAGACCTGGTCACGCGACTCGTGGTGATCCGCCTCAGGTAGGACGCGCGGATCATCCGTGCGCATGATCCGCGCGCACAGACGACATTCCTACGCTCAGCCAGGTGTCGAACTCTCTACGCGCCGCTGCAGTGGCGCTGCTGGTCGTTCCGCTCGTGACCGTCCCGGCCGCCAACGCGTCCACATTGGACTGGCGGCCGTGCCGGCAGGTCCACCGGAACTGGTACCCCGACGACGATCGCAGCGAGTGCGCGAAGGTCACCGTGCCGCTCGACCGCGCCCGCCCGCACGGCCGCACCATCGACCTCGCCATCAGCCGCATCAAGGCCACCGACCGGAAGAAGCGGCGTGGTGTCCTGCTGCTGAACCCCGGCGGCCCCGGCAACCAGGGCATCGGCATGCCGTTCGACCTGACGAAGACGAAGTTCGCCGACCTGAACACCGACCACGACCTCATCGGCTTCGACCCGCGCGCGGTCGGGTTCAGCGGTGGCGTCGAGTGCGAGGCCACGCCGGAGGACGGACCGGAGCCGGATCCGCAGGCGAGCCAGGAAGTGCAGTTCCGGCAGGACTACGAGCGCAACGCGCGCACGAACGCCCGCTGCGTCGGCTACGACCGCGAGCTGCTGACGAACCTGTCCACCAGGGCCGTCGCCGACGACGTGGACAGCATCCGTGCCGCACTGGGCGAGCGGAAGATCAGCTTCTTCGGCATCTCCTGGGGCACCGCGCTGGGCGCCGTCTACCGCAGCCACCACGACAACCGCGTCGACCGCATGCTGCTCGACTCCGTGATGCCCGCGGACTTCACCCTGGAGACGATGAACCTCGGCTCGTCCGCCGCCAAGCAGGCCAACTACGAGGTCCTCGCCGGCTGGCTCGCAGAGCGCGACGCGACGTACCACCTCGGCACCACGTCCGAAGCCGTGACGAAGACGATCGCGGACCTGCTCGCGCGGCCGGGCAACGGCAGGTTCGCGGCGTTGCTCTCGTACAAGCGCTCGGTGTGGCCGCAGGTCGGCGAGTCCTTCGCGGCGCTGCGCACCGGCGGTGTGCCGCCGTTGACCGGAAACGAACCGGAGAACGAGGGTTTCGGCCTGACTCCGGTGTCCTACGGCGGCCTGCTGATGCAGCGCGCCGTGGTGTGCAACGACCAGGGGAAGGCGCCGGACGTCGACGAAGCGTGGCGGCAGCAGCAACACCGCCAGGAGAAGTACCCGTTCTTCCGCAACGGCCACGGGTACGGGAACTGGTGCGCGGGCTGGCCGTTGCCCGCGACGCCGTGGCAGCTGAAGCGGACGACCAGCTCTCTGCAGCTGTCCGGGCACAAGTACGAGACCACCACGCCGCACGTCTTCGCACAGCAGATCCAGCGGAAGATCGGCGGTGCGCTGCTGACCGTGGACGACGGCGCGCACGGTTCGTTGTGGGTCGTCGACTGCGCCGAGCAGGCTGTCCGGTACTTCCGCACCGGGCAGACGTTCTCCGGCACCTGTCCCGGGACGACTGGCTGACTTCCCTAACAATGTTCGTTAGGTTAACCTCGAGTGCATGCCACTGATCGCTGGTCCCCAGTTGCTGCGCCTGCCCGACGTGACCGACCTGCACGCGGACCTCGTCGCCGGCGAGATCCGCGTGTCGGAAGGTCCGTCGTTCGTCGACGTCAGCCGCGTCGCGGGGCCGCCGATCGCGGTCGAGCACGCCGGCGGGGTGCTCAAGATCGCTCAACGCAAGCGCATGTTCCGCTGCACGGTCGTGGTGCACGTCGGCGTCGCGCCCGGTGCGAAAGTCGCGATCCGCACGGTCAGCGCGCACGTCGTGGTCAGGCTGGACGGCACGCTGGACGTCGAGACGGTGTCCGGCGACCTCGAAGTCGCGATGAACGCGGGCGTGATCCGGTTCGGCAGCGTCTCGGGCGCGGCGAACGCGGTGCTGGGCAAGGACTGTCGCTTCGACGGACGGACCGTCTCCGGCGACCTCGCGATCACCGGGTGCACGCCGGAGCTGGTCAGCGTGGCCACCACGAGCGGCCGGGTGCGGGTCAGTGCCTGATGCGCGCGGCCATGCCGGTGAGCAGGCAGTCGAGGCCGAACTCGAACCTGTCGTCGTTGCTCGGGCCGGTCAGCAGCCCCGCCAGGGCCACGGTGTGCGGGAAGTCCTGATCGGACAGTTCCTCGATCTCGGCGCGCACCGCCTCCAGGTACGCCTGCACCGGCTCGCCGCGCGCGACCTGGGCGGACATCGGCGCGGTTTCCCAGAGCACGAAGCCGTGCACGAAGACCATGGTGTCGTACAACGCGTACACGACCGACTGATCGTCCAAACCGGACTGGCGCAGCCAACCGAGCAGGCGCTCCAGGTGGGCGAGCACGTGCGGGCCGAGCACGAACCGGTTCGCGAGGATCTGCGCCGAGTCGCGCCGACCGGCCAGGTGAGCGCGGAACGCGTGCGCGAAACGCCACAGGTTGTCCCGCCACGACGGGCTTTCCTCGATCTTGCTGAGGTCCATGTCGGCGAAGAGGACCTCGGCCAGCAGGTCGACCAGTTCGTCCTTGTCCTTCACGTGCCAGTACAGCGACGCGGCCTGGATGCCGAGCTCGTCGGCGAGCTTGCGCATCGTCAGCTTCTCGATGCCGTCCTTGTCCACCAGCCGAAACGCGGCCTCGACGACGTCGTCCAGCGTGATCGGCGCGCGCTGGGTGCGCTTGGTGCGCAACCGGCGCCTGGCGAGCGTCCGGGAACGCGCGTCGGACGGGTCGGTCATGGGGATCTCCCGGACGGGATCTGAAAAGTCGGTTTCGGCGAGCCAAAGGCTACCACTGTTCTGGTAGCCTAACGGCGTTAGAGAAACGAACGTTGTTAGAGGGGTGGGGGAGTGTCCACACGACAAGCACGACAAGAACGACGAGAGAGCAACCGCTACCTGGTCCTGACCGTGCTCTGCGTGCCGCTGGTGCTCACGATGCTGCAGAGCACCGTGCTGTCGACGGCGCTGCGGGCGATCCAGCTCGACCTGCACGCGAGCATCACCGACGTGCAGTGGATCGTCGCCGGCTACTCGCTGACGTTCGCGGCGCTGATGCTGACCGCGGGCACGTTCGGCGACATCCACGGCCGCAAGAAGGCGTTCGTGCTGGGGCTCCTCGTGTTCCTGGCCGGCGCGGTGGCCTCCGCGCTCGCCACGAGCGTCCCGTTGCTGATCGGCAGCCAGCTCGTCATGGGCTTCGGCGCCGCCTGGATCACGCCGACCTCGCTCGCCATCATCAGGGACGTCTTCACCGACCCGAAGCAACGCGCGGGCGCCATCGGCATCTGGGCGGGCATCGGTGGTGCGGCCGTGTCGATCGGTCCCGCCGTCGGTGGTCCGATGGTGGACGCCTGGGGCTGGCAGTCGATCTTCTGGATGTACGTGCCGATCGCCGTGCTCGGCCTGATCGCCTGTGTCGCCTACCTTCCCGAGTCGGTGACGGACGGCAGCCGCCGCCTGGACCTCGCGGGCACCGTCCTCTCGATCGCCTGGATCGCCGCCGTCGTGTATGGCACGATCGAGGGCCCGCGCCGAGGCTGGACCGACCAGTGGGTGCTCGGCGCCTACGCCGTCGCGCTGGTGCTGTTCGTCGTGTTCATCGTGGTGGAGCTGCGGTCGAAGGACCCGATGCTCGACCTGCGGACGTTCCGCGACAGCGGGTTCACCGGCTCGGTGTTCGCGGGCTTCGCCGTCTACTTCGGACTGTTCGCCATCACCTACTACATGATGATCTGGCTGCAGAACATCCTCGGCTGGTCGGCGAGCGGCGCGGGTCTCGCGATCCTGCCCGCACTGCTGCTGTCCATGGTCGCCGCACCGATCGCTGGCTGGATGACCTCGAAGTTCGGCGGCGGGATCCCGTTGTCGCTCGGCCTGGTCGCGGCCGCGCTCTCCTTGTGGGGAGCCACCTTCTACGGAGTGGGCGCGAGTCTCGCCGACTACTGGTGGGTCGTGCTGCTGATCGGTGTCGGCCTGGGTCTCACGCTCACTCCGATCTCGGTGGTCGTGATGAGCAGGGTGCCTGCTCGCAGCGCGGGCATGGCCTCCGGTGCGGCGAACGCCATCCGGCAGCTCGGCGGTGGCATCGGCATCGCCGTCCTGGGCGCGTTGCTCACGGACCGGATGACGACCTCGACCTCGGACCGGCTCACCGCGATGCACCTGCCGGAAGAGGTGCGCGCCAAGGTCGTGGCCGGGATCTCGTCCGGTGCGTCGTCGGCCAGCAGGCAGGGCGGCCCGATCGGCGACGCGGTCAAGCTCGCGTTCGTGGACGGCCTGCACCTCGCCGAGTACGTGGGCGCGGCCATCCTGCTCGGTGCGGCCGTGATCACGCTGATCCTGGTCGGCCGCAAGGGATCCGAAGACATCGCCTCCGATCGAACCCCCGCGGCTGCCCGCAGGTGATCGGCAGGCGAACGAGGGCGGCGAGCATCCCCCCGCTCGCCGCCCGACCCCCATCCCGTCGGGGTTCACCGCACCTTGGGCATGACCTCCTCGGCGAACAACCGCACGCTGCGGCTCATCGACTCGAGGTCCTGGCCACCGAAGTCGATCTGCCACAGCAGGGTGTCGACAGGCAGGTTCGCCCGGATCTCCTCGATCTTCTCCAGCACGGTGGCAGGGGAGCCGATCACCCCGGTGGCCACGCTGCGCAGGTCCTTCGCCGTCACCGAGCGGAACGTCTTGCCGGCCGCCGCGTAACCCTGGTAGTCCGGCGAGGTCACGTTCTTCCACGAGTCGGCCGCCTCCGCCCACACGTCGAGGTACTCCCGCAGCAACGGCTCGGCCTTCGCGTAGGCCTCGTCGTCGGTTTCCGCTATGTAGAGCGGAATGCTGAGCGCGACGCCCGGCGCACGGCCGCTCGCCCCGTGCTCCTGCTCGAACGTCTCCAGGTAGACGTTGAGCATCTCCTTGGTGCGAGGGAGCTCTTCCTCCCGCGGCGGCGAAGCGATGAGGAGGTTGAACCCCTTCTCGCCGATCCACGCGAAGCTCTGCAACGACCGCACCGCGGCCACCCACACCGGAGGGTGCGGGCTCTGGGTCGGCGCCGGCAGCGACGGGATGTCCGTGTAGCGGAAGAACTCGGTGTCCTCGCTGGCCTTCTCCTGGGTCCAGAGCCGTTCGACCGCCTCGATCGTGGCGATGAACCGGGCCCGGCTCGTGTCCAGGTCGACCTCGAACGCCTCGAACTCGTACGGCAGCCACGCGCGGGCGAACCCGACGTCGAGCCGGCCGCCGCTGAGAGCGTCCACCTGCGCGGTCTGCGCGGCGAGCTGCACCGGGTGGTGGAACGAGGCCTGGATGCCCCCGGTCATCAGCCGGATCCGCTCGGTGCGGGAGGCGACGGCGGCGAGGAACGTGAGCGGGCTCGGGCAGTAGCCACCGTAGTCCTTCATGTAATGCTCGGTCATCTTCACGTAGTCGATGCCGAGGGAGTCCGCGAGCGCGGACACCTCGATGACGTCCGAGTAGTACTGGGCCGCGCTCCGCTTGGCGGGGCGGCAGTCTGGCAGGAGCGAAATGCCGAACTTCATTGCGGTACCTCCGGAGTTCTAGAGAACGGCGAGTGCGAGGAACGTGAGGGTGGCGGCCGCGAGTGGGGCGAGCTGACCTGTGTGGACGAAGAGGATCCCGTGCACCAGCCCCGTCACCGCGCCCGCGACGAGCCCGAGCCGGGCGGTGCGCCACGTGCCGGCCGTGACCGTCCACAAAGCACACGAGATGCCGATGGACACGACGACCGCCGGGACGCCGCCGAGGAGTCCCGCGACGACGGCACGGGCGAAGAACTCGGTCGCCACCGCCACCAGGGCGAACAGACCGAGCACGGCGGGCAGCGGGAACCGGTCGGCGATCGCGCGATAGGGCCGCAGCAGCGGACTTCGGGTGATCGCGAGCCAGTTGTGCTCACCGACCTGGTCGCGGTCCGCGAGGCTGACCACGACCGTGGACAGCAACCCGGCCACCCCGAACTCGCCCGCACCGACCAGCACCCCGAGCGGCACCTGCGCCAGCCCGAGACCTGGCAACCGGGACAACACGAACGGCAGCGCCAGCACGGACGCCACCACCGGCAGTGCGACGGTGAACTGCCAGCTCTTGCGGTTCACAACGCACCACCGGTGCGCCGATACCGCTGCCACACCTTGAGGTTGAACAGCACGTGCCCGATGACGGCCGCCAGCAGCGTGCCGGTCGCCAGCGTGACGACCATCGCGAGCACCGAAAGAGGCAGCTTCGCCACGGCCTGAGGCCACCCGAAAGGCAGGTGCGACAAGGCGAACGCGAACACCGCGAGGACGAGCAGCACCACCGCGGACCACACCGGCGTCTCGAACGCGATCCGCACGAGCACCCCGCGGTAGACCACCTCCTCCAACACAGCGCCCGTGACGAGCGACCCGACGCCGATCCTCGTCGCGGCGTCCCTGTCGCTGTCCCGCCACTGGTTCGTCCTGCGCGGCTCGGGTTTCCCGCCCGCCGCCATGCCGATCGGCCGCGCCCTCCCCGTCGTCGTGCGCACGGGTCGCGGCTTCGGCTTGACCAGCCTGCGGACCAGCGTCGTGTCCGCGTACCAGGTCAGCACGGCCATGAGCACGCCGGCCGGCACCGCGAACAGCAGTCCGAGCAGGTCACCGCGCCACCACACCGACGGCCCGAGCAACCAGACGCCGGACGCGCTGAGGACGCCGAGCACGGCCAGGTAGACGGTCACGGTCGAGACCCGCACCCGGCCCTCCAACCACCGGCCGTGCCCGTGCGACGCGAGCGCCATCGCGACGAGTCCCCACAGGAACAGCGTCGTCAGTCCGTACTCGCGCATGTCACGGGTACGGATGCGGTAGCGGGTTCACGAATCCGCCGTACGCGGCGAACCGCGGATGCGCGGCGGGCGGTGCGCTCGGCAGCGGCAGGCTGATCGTGTCCGGCGACCACAGCCGCATCGCGGTGAACCCGAGATCGTGGATGTCCGGGGCGGTGAGGTCGGCCCAGAACAGCCGCTTTCCGGTGCTGCGGAAGCGTTCCACGACGTTGCGCGCCACCTCGCGCGGCGTCCTGGTGTCGTCGGGCGGCAGGTCGCTCGCCCGCGCGGTCGTGCTGTGCGCGAACCGTTGCTCGACGAGGTCGGCCGCGTCCGGACCGGCGTAGTAGCCGACGTTCGACTCCAGGTCGAACATCCCGGCGAGGCGCGCCTGGTCGGTCTTCTCGTCCTCCGCGTCGAGCTTCGCCTGCAGGAACGACCACGACGCGAGTGCCTGCACGCCAACGGTTTCCAGCAACGACCGGTAGACGGACCGCGCCAGGCTGGTGCCGCTGCCCAGCCCGACGCTGATCGCGGGCACGGCACCCTTCGCCGACCGCAGCAGGCACGCCACGCTGAAGCCGGGCAGGTCGGCGTTGGGCAGCAGGTGGAACTCCGGTGCGATCTTGCCCTGGAACCCGCGCCGCAGCAGCGCGGTGATGCCGCGCAACCGGCCGTCCAGCTCGATGCGCGCGCTCGCCAGGCCGCCGTGCCAGTGGCCCATCGCGGAGTCGATCTGCACCAGCTCGTGCATTCCGCCCAGCAGAGCCGAATGCGGGGACGTGTGCGCGGCCGTGCCGGTGGTAACCGCGGAGAGCAACCACGGTTCTTCCTTCGGCGGGATGTACCCGAGCAGGAACTGCTGCGCGGGCACGAGCCACTCCTGGCCCGTGGTCAGGTCGGGCACGCGGATCCAGCCCAGCGGGGCCGCGGTGTCGAACGGTTCGTACGGAAAACCGGGCCGGGCCAGCTGTTCCGCGGTGAAGAACCGCAGCGCGCCCGCTTCCAGCACCGGCTCGCCGCGCGCGGTCAGCTCGTCGTGCGTCGCGAAGGTGACGGGGAACCTGCCGCCTACGGTGCCCGCGTACCCCGCGTAGCGCTCGACCGTCTCGCCGAGCACCCGGATCCGGCTCTCGAACGGCAGGAACCCGTAGCCGCCGATGTGGTACGAGCCGGGCTTGGGCGCCGGCCGGTTCTGCCACACGTGCACGCCGGTGAGCTCGCCGCCCTCGACGTACAGCCGCGGCGCCCGCAGCCCCCGGTTGAAGCCTCCGACCGAGGTGACCAGACCGCACAGCTTGCCGTGCATGCGCGCACGGATGTCCTGGGCTCGTGCGTCCTCGTCCTGGAAGACAGCGAGATCACTCATTGATCCACGCCCTGGCGTCGAAGTAGAGGCTGCTGTCGTCGCGGCCGCGCTGGGGCCCGCAGGACCGGCAGCCGGGCAGGCGCAGCACCTCGTCGTACGCGATCTCCATGGTGGGCAGGTAGATGCCGAGCACCTTGCCGATGGTGAACGTGCTGCGGGCGCTCACGTAGTTGATCGCCTCCAGCGCGGTGTGCGAGGCGAGCAGGCCGCGCAGTGCCGCCAGCACCGGCGGTGCCCCGGCGACGACGTTCCCGGCCGCGAGCGCCTCCTTGTACCGCTGGTAGCTCGCGCTCTCCCGCAGGTTCATCGTCACCCGCGTCTCGAAGCACTCGTAGCAGGGCGAGCTGCGAGGGACGAACGTCGGCCCGACGAACACGAACGGTCCGTCCAGCGCGGCGTGCGTCCACGGCACGCCCAGCTCCAGCGCGATCCTGTTGAACGCCTGGAAGCGCACCGGGTCGATCACCGACTCGGCGAGCACGACGAACGAGCCCCGCAGTGCGGAGAACTCCTCGACGAGCTCGGTGAACCGCAGTCCGTCGTGCAGCACGGCGGGATCGAGGTCGTCGAGCAGCCGGACCAGCCGGTCGTCTGCGCCGGGCACCTCGACCTTCGCGATCTCGGCGTCCGTCAGCACCGCCGCGATGCTCTGCGCGAGCGCGGGGTCGCCGAAGAGCACGACGCGGTCGATCTCCTGCTCGGTCTCGCCCTCGACCCGCAGCGTGTGCACCTGGTCGAGGTAGGCGTCGAGAGCGCTGCCAGCGCCCCATTCGATCGCGTCGAGCGTGCGCATGTGGTCCACGACGGACTCGACGGTCGCGCGCGAGACACCGAGCGACTTCGCGAGCTCCTTGTGACTGGTCGTGCCGTCGAGCCCGCGCACGATCGGCAGCAGGTTGCCGGAGCCGGTGCGGTCGGTGATCGTGGACGACTTCATGTTCCACACGCCGCTGCGCAGTTCGACGACGTCCGCGCTGTGACCGATCACCGAGACCGATCGCTTCCGCCGTGCTTCGTTACCGGACATGGTGACCCCCAGGTCAGTCGATGCAGCCGAGCAGCACCATGTGGACGACAGCGCGGAACACGCCGTCGACGTCCAGTGCCGCATGGGTTTCGTCGTCGTAGTAGCTCGAGTAGTCGACGCTGCCGACCTCGAGCGCGGTGGCCGCGAGGTGGACGTTCTGGGCGATCGCGCCGGTCTCGTGCAGCACGAACCGCATGCCGCGCGGGCCGTACTTGCGCATCGAACGCCACGGTTGCGCCACGAACAGCAGCACCGCCGCCGTCGACTTCAGGTCGATGCCACCCGCGTTGTCCACACAGGACTCGAGCACGGCGTCGACCGAGGTTTCTCCCGACCACAGCTCGAGCTCGTCCGCCCTGGGCAGGTAGCGGTACACGCCCTTGCGCAGCCCGCCGATCCCGCGCGCCGCGACCCACATCTCGACGGGGTAGAGCCCGCCGCCGCTCGGAGCGGTGCGCAGGCGCAGCGGCACCGTGCTGTCGTCGGAGAGCAGCGCGTCCACCTCCGCCGACTCGGAGCCGCCGCAGCGCAGCAGGAAAGCCAGCTGCCGCAAGGAGAGCTCGCCGCCGGTGAACTCGCGGACGCTGCGCCTGCGTCCGATCACGTCGGTGAAGCCGGCGCCCGCCGCGGCCGAGGTGCCCAGCGGCACGCGCTCGGCGTCGCGCGCCGACTCGACCCCGACCTGGGAGAGCACGGTGGTGACCGCGTCGGTGAAGTAGTGGGTGACCGACAGCTGGGTCTCCCGGTCGTGGCGCCGGTTGCGGCTCGCCACCAGGAACTCGTCCGCGACGCGCGGAAGAACGTTCGTCTCGGTCAAATTGTCGAATCTGGTGGCATGGGTGCGCAATCCGACAGATCGGACATCCGGACTGATTTCGCGGGTCTCCGTGATGATCAGCGAGTCGCGAATGTCCTCGATTTTTCCGGGCACGCGGAAGCTCATCGAGAAATCCCCCTAAAAAGCGGACCGGGCGGGCCGGATGAACCGGCCCGCCCGGCCGCTACCACAGTGTCGGCTCTGGACTATCGAGCGATGGCTGCCGTGCAGCAGCAGGTACCAGGCACGACGACAGCCTCGGTGCGACCGTCGTTGAGCGAGACCTGGGTGGTCCCGTTCCGGTATTCGACCGCACTCTCGGAAACGAGCTGCATGGTAAAAACTCCCCTCACGCTGATTGCGTAGTGGTTGATTGTTGTGAGACAACAACCGGCCAGCGGAAAACGTCTGAGCCCATGCTCAGCGAACGGCGTTGCGCATACGCCATCGCGGTGGAAAGTCCACTTGACGTGGACGGTGAGAATCGGCTCAAGCCCCCAGCCCCCCGGCTGCCAATCGCCACGCTAACAAACGTTGATAGGGGTGTCGCTAGTCCGATCGGACGAACATCTCTGTCCCGGACTGATCGTGCAACTGCTTGCCGCGAAACGTTTGACGAGTGCGGAACTTGTGGCCATAGTCGGAAGCACCACAGCTGTCGGCACGCGCGTACTCGATCTTCATCGCGAGGAGAAGTGCCGACTTGACCGCCGCACTGACGAACCCGTTCCACGCCGACTTCGCCCGTGATCCCTATGGGGCGTACCAACTTCTGCTCGACGCGGGGCCTGTCTCCCGCGTCGAGGTCGCTCCTGGTCTGCACGCCTGGCTGGTGTGCGGCTACCAGGAGTCCCGCGATCTCCTCGTCGATCCGCGGATGAGCATCGAACCCGCGTCGACCCGCGAGGACGTGCGCGCGCTGATGCTCGGGTTGCAGACCGAGGAGAAGCAGTCGCTCTACGGCAGGCACCTGCTCGCGACGGACCCGCCGCGGCATTCGCAGCTGCGCAAGGTGATGTCCCGCGCGCTCACCGCCAGGCGGCTCGGCGCGTTGCGTCCCGAGGTCTCCCGGATCAGCGACGACCTGCTGGACTCGTTGTCCGGCAGTGCCGACCTGCTCGGGGACTACGCGCTGCCGTTGACCATCCGGGTGCTGGCCGAGCTGATCGGGCTGCCTTCGGGTGGCGCCGAGGTGTTCGAACGGCTCGGTGGCAAGGTGCTGCGCGGCGAGGTCGAGCACGACCAGGTCTTCTTCGAGGTGATCGGCTCGCTTTCGGACTACCTCGGGGAACTGGTGAAGGATCCGGGCAACCGCGAGGGCGACGGGCTGCTCGCGTTGCTGCTGCAGGCCTTCGACCGCGGCGAGATCGTCGACGAGGAGCTGAACTCGCTGCTGTTCCAGCTGTTCTTCGCGGGGCACGAGAGCACCGGGTACTTCATCGCCAACGCCATGGCGACGCTGCTGCACCACCGAACGCTCTTCGACGGCGTGCGCGAAGATCCGTCCACTGTGGACCGCGTGGTCGAGGAGCTGCTGCGGTTCGAGGGTTCGGTGAAGTCCGCGACCTGGCGTTTCCCGACCGAGGACGTGACGGTGGCCGGCACGACGATCGCCGCCGGTGACCCGGTGCTGATCATCTTCGCGGCCGCCGACCGCGATCCCGCCCGGTTCGCCGACCCTCAGAAGCTCGACCCGGTGCGCGGGGGCGAGGGCCACCTGGCGTTCGGTCACGGCCCGCACCACTGCCTCGGCAACGCGCTGGGGCGGATGGAGGCCGCCGTCGCGATCACCTCGCTGACCACGCGGTTTCCCGAGATGAAGCTGGCCGTGCCGTACGAGCGGTTGCCGTGGCGGCAGAACATGGTGATGCGCGGGATGCGGGCGCTGCCGGTCGTGCTGTCATGAGGGTGCTGGCCGTTCTCCTCGCGGTGCTGGCGTTGGCGAACCCGGTACCCGCTCAGGCCTCCGGCCCGGGATCGGTGCTCGACGTGGCGGACCTGCCCGCCGGACTGCGGTTGCCCGGTTCCGCGTCGGCGGTGCGGATCACCTATCGCTCGACGTCGTTCACCGGCAGGTCCGCCGTGGTGACCGGGGCTCTGTTCGTCCCGGCCGGCACTCCGCCGCGTGGTGGGTGGCCGGTGTTGTCCTGGGCGCACGGGACGGTGGGCATCGCGGACGCCTGCGCGCCGTCGTCCGCCGGCCGGTCCCAGCGTGACGTCGACTACCTGAAAACCTGGCTGGCCAACGGTTACGCGATCGCGGCGACCGACTACGAAGGCCTCGGCACACCGGGCGTGCACCCGTACATGCACGGCAGATCGGCCGCGTACGCCGTTGCCGACCTGGTGCGCGCGGCCCGATCCGTCGACCGGTCGGTGTCACGGCACTGGGCGGTCGCGGGCCAGTCGCAGGGCGGCGCGGCAGCGTTGTTCACCGGAGGCATCGCCCCGCGCTACGCCCCTGAGCTCGACTTCCGCGGCACGATCGCGACCGCGCCGCCGACGCACTGGCGCAAGTTCTTCGAAATCGGCAGGGTTGCCGATCCCACGGCGCCGGTGAGTGCGTACATGCCGCTGGTGATCGGTGCGCTCGCCGGCATGTACCCGGACACGTTCGACGTCTCGCGCTACCTCACCCCACGCGGCGAGGAGATCCTGCGCGTCGCGGAGAGCGCCTGTTTCGCCGATGTCGAGAAGGCCGTGGCCGGGTTGAAGAACGCGGACGTCCGGCACATGGGCGCCGAGCTCGACGAGGAACTGCTGGAGCTCATGCGGTTCGCGGAGATCCCGCGGGTTCGCCACGCCCGCCCCGTCTACATCGCGCAGGGCACCGCCGACTTCGGCGTGTACCCGCCGTCCAGCGAGGAGACGGCGCGAGAGCTGCGCGCGGCGGGCTCCGACGTGACGTTCAAGTACTACGAGGGCGCCGATCATTCGGGCGTCATGGCCGCCGCACAGTCGGATCTGCTGCGCTGGCTCGCTCTTCGGTTCGACTAGGGGGGTTCGTTCAATGTCCGAAGTGGACATCTTCGCGGCCTGGATGCCGCCACACGTCAAGCTCATGCACCTGGTGGCCGCGAAGTGGGTGACCCAGCCGCTCTACGAGCTCGCCCGCCTCGGCGTCGCCGACCTGCTGGACGACGGTCCGCGTTCGGTCGCGGACCTGGCCGCAGCCTGCGGTGTGCTGGAGGATCCGCTGCGCCGCTGCCTGCGCGCCGCCGCCTCGGTCGGTGTGTTCGCCGAACAACCCGACGGCACGTTCGCGCTGACCCCGATGGCCGGGTTCCTGCGCTCCGACGTGGATCTCGGCCTGCGCGACCTGACGCTGCTGCTGAACTCGCCGCCGATGCAGGACTCGTTCGCCGAGCTGGGTTCGGTGCTGGAGACCGGCGAACCCGGCTTCCCGGCGGCCAACGGCACGTCGTTCTTCGAGCACCTGGCGCGGGATCCCGCTCTGGGCGCGATCTACCAGCGCGCCTGGGCGCCGTTGACCAGGGGAGTCGCCGCGGAGACGGCTCGCAGACTCGACCTGCGCGACGTGAAGCGCGTGGCCGACCTCGGCGGTGGCAACGGCACGTTCCTGCTCGCGTTGCGCGAACAACACCCGCACCTCAGCTGCGTGCTGATGGACCGTCCCGAGGTGCTGGCGGAGGTGACGGACTCGCGGCTGGAACTGGTGCCCGGCGTGCTGCCCGGCCAGATCCCGGCCGACGTCGACGCCTACTTCATCAAGAACACCCTGCACTGCTTCGACGACCGGCTGGTCCGCGACACGTTGCAGGCCGTGCGCCGCGCGATCGGCGACCGCACCGACGTCCGGCTGCACCTCATCGAGTCGGTCGGCCTGCCCGGCAACACCTACGACTGGGGCAAGCTCCTCGACGTCGAGCTGATGACGAACAACGGCGGTCGCGTCCACTCGGTCGAGCAGTGGGAGAAGTTGCTCGCCTCCTGCGGTTTCGTGCTGGAGGAGGCGAGCGATCTGGTGCCACCGCAGTGGTTGCTGACCTGCGCACCGTCCCGTTGAGACGGTGCGCAGGTGTGCGTCAGCTGAGCGTGAGCGCCGTGTCGTCGATCACGAACGACGTCTGCAGCGAAGCGTCCTCGGTGCCCGTGAACTTGAAGGTCACCGTCTGGCCCGCGAACGAGGAGACGTCGAACGTCTTGAGCACGTAGCCGGACGCCGCGTTGACGTTCGAGAACGTGCCGAGCGTGGTGGTGCCGGCGGTCACCGTCAGCTTGTCGTAGACGGTGCTGCCGGTCTCACCCGTGTCGATGTGCAGGTAGAAGGTGAGCGAGGCCTTGCAGCCGGCGGGGATCGTCACCGACTGGGACAGCGAGTCGGTGTGCGACGAGCCGTAGCCGTTCAGCCACGACGCCCAGGTGCCGGAACGCGCGGGCTCCTGCGTGCCGTGCTGGCCGATGACGCCGGAGGTCGCCGTCCACGAACCACTGCCGGACTCGAAGCCGGGGTTGGCGATCTTCTGGCCGGAGCAGTTGCCGCCGCCCGTGCCGACGGTCCAGCTGAACGACGCGGTGCCGCTCTTGTTCGCGCTGTCGGTCGCGGTCACCGTGACGTTCGAGGTGGCCGCGGTGGTCGGGGTGCCGGAGATGGTGCCGTTGCTGGAGTTGATGGACAGACCGGCGGGCAGGCCCGTGGCGGACCAGGAGTACGGCGCGGTGCCGCCGCTCGCGGACAGCGGGAGCGACACGGCGGTGCCGACCGTGCTGGACTGGTTGCCCGGGTTGCTGACGGTGACCGTGCCGGTCGCGCTGCACGTCGGGTCGGCGGACTGCGCGGGCACGCTGATCGCGTCCCAGGCGGCCTTGACCGTGTTGAACTCCGCGCAGCTGCCGGGGTAGAGGTTCTTGGCCGCGGTCAGCGTCCACGTGCGGTACTTGAGGTACGAGCTGCCGGAGGTCTTGAGCAGCATGGCGTTGTAGAAGATCTTGATGGCCTTCTCGACGCCGAGGCCGGTGATCGACGTGTTGTTGCACGTGGTGCTGGTCGGCTGGCCGTTGGTCGGGTTCGTGCCCTGGGAGAGCAGGTAGAACCAGTGGTTGCCGGGTCCGGCGGCCGCGTGCACCTCGGTGTTCGGGATCGAGCTGCTGTAGCAGTTCGCGTGGTTGAGGGCGCTCGGGTTGTACATGTTGCGGATCGGGCCGCTGCCGACGAGGTTGATCGTCTCGCCGACGAGGAAGTCCGGGGTGTCGTAAGGAGACGGCTCGTTGGCGAACCACTCGGTGGTGGCGCCGAAGACGTCCGCGACGAACTCCTGGGTGCCCGCGCCGGAGATGCCGCCCGGCGTGTGGTCGTCGATGCCGTGGCCGAGCTCGTGCGCCACGACGTCGAGGGAACCGATCCACTGGCCCGCGGTGTTCTTGCCGATCTGGACCTGGCTGCCGTCGTAGTAGGCGTTCTGGTCGTTCAGGCCGACACGCATCGGCCAGCCGCCGCCGTTGCCGTCGAAACCGTTGCGGCCCAGCCACTGCGTGAGCATCTTCGACTCGGTCTGCGCCGCGAACAGCACGTCGACGCAGCCGGTCTCGCGGTTGGACGCGGTGCCGTTGCCCCACGTGTCGCTGGACTTGGTGAACGTGGTGTTGTTCGCCGCGTCCTGGCAGCTGACGTTGGTGAGGTTCGGGTCCTTCATCGAGAACGTCGACCCGGACTGCGTGGTGGCGAGCGGCACGGAAGGCCCGTTCCACCCGCTGTTGCCGGTGCCGTGCAGCACCCGTTCCTGCTGGTGCAGGACCTTGCCGTCGGCTGCGTCCACGACCACGTCGAGCTTGCTCGGGCCCTCGGAGTCCCGGCCGACGACCGAGACCTTCCACGCGAGCTTCGGCGTCGAGTCGAGCGCGAACACGACCTGCTCGGCGCTGCCCACGCTGTCCACGGTGGACATCGCGGTCTTCGCGGCGGCCTCGGCCTGAGCCTTGGTCACCCCGGCCTTGGTGTTCGTGATGTCGATCGTCGCGCTCTGGCCGACCGAGGTCTGCAGGACCTGCCCGGTCGAGTTGGTGACGACGACGAAGTCACCACCGACGACCGGCATTCCCTTGTAGGTCCGCTCGTACGGGATGTACTTGAGGCCGTTGGTGGACGAGATGACGTTGTGCCGCACGAACGAGTCGTTCGCGCTGGCGTGCAGCTGGGCGGGCCGGCTGTCGACGAGGCTCGCGGCCGCGTCCACCGCCATCGCCTCGGCGGTCTGGCTCGGTTGGGGCTGCGGGGCCGCGTGGGCTCCCGTCTGGGTGAGAACGGCAGCGACCAGTGAACCTGCCGCGGCCAGCACGAAACTACGTCTCGCTTGCATTGTTCTCCTCGTTGCAGGGCGAACGGTCCGGCTCTCGGTTGCAGGGGGAGCCGGATGTTCGTCGAGGTGAATGTCTTGACGGAGCAGGGAAAGGATCGGTTGCCAAGCGATCGTTAACAAGTACTAACTTATTCACACTCACTAATTTGTGCGCATTTGTAGGACTTGCTGCCGCACATTCCTTTGTTGTCGTCGATGTGCGTTTTGCCCCGGGTTGTACCGCATGTCGGCCAGTCGCGTCCGATCTGCGAACGCCGCCCGAAACGCGCCCCGTGCCTGACGAAACCTGACGATCACGCTGGTTGAGCCGTCATACACTCCACGGGTGCGGGGCGCGGAGTACCGGGTGCTGGGGCCGTTGGAAGTGCTCTTCAACGGCGGCCAGGTGGTGGTGCCCGCCGGTAACAGCCGGACTTTGCTGGCTTCCTTGTTGTTGCGCCCCAACCAGTTCGTTCCGGTGGACGAGTTGGTCGAGCGGCTGTGGGACGGCTCGCCACCCTCGCTCGACCGGGCGACGAAAACGCTGCACATGACCGTCCGGAGACTGAGACAGTCACTCGGTCCGGCGAATTGCGTGCGCACGACGGTCGGCGGGTACTTCGCCGAGGTCGAGAACCTCGATCTGCTGCAGTTCCGCAGGCTCGCGGGCAGCGACCCGCGTTCGGCGTTGAAGTTGTGGCGAGGCACCGTCCTCAGCAACGTCTCGTCGGACGCGCTGCACCGCGAGGACGTACCGGGGCTCGTGGAGGAACGACTCGCCGTCGTGGAGCGGCGCATCGAGCTGGACCTGAACGAAGGCCGCTCCGCCGAGCTGATCGCCGAGCTGAGGGCGCTCACCGCTGACCACCCGCTGCGCGAACGGTTCTGGGCGCAGCTCATGACAGCGCTCTACCGCGCCGACCAGCAGGCGGCGGCCCTGGAGGCGTTCCGCCAGGTCAGCGATCTGCTGGCGGAGGAACTGGGCATCGATCCGGGTGCCGGTCTGAGAGAGCTGCACCAGTCGATCCTGCGGGCGGAACCGGCGCTGACCGGTCGGCGCGAGACCGCGACCCCGCGCCAGCTGCCGCCTGATCTCGCCCGGTTCACCGGACGTTCGGAAGACCTCGCGCGGCTCGACCACCTGCTGCCGACGGGCACCGCGGGCCAGGCGGTGGTGATCTCGGCGATCGCGGGCTCGGCCGGCGTGGGCAAAACCGCGCTCGCCGTGCACTGGGCCCATCGCGTGCGGGACCGGTTCCCGGACGGGCAGCTCGCGGTCAACCTGCGCGGCTACGACCGCGACGAACCGCTGAGCGCCCACGACGCGCTCGGCCAGCTGCTGCGAGGACTCGGCCTGTCCTCGGGGGAGATCCCCGGCGACACCGGACAGCGCGTCGGCGTCTACCGATCCCTGCTCGCCGACCGCCGAGTGCTGGTGCTCCTCGACAACGCCAGGACAGCCGACCAGGTCAGGCCACTGCTGCCGGCGGGCGGCCGGTCGATCGTGGTGATCACCAGCCGGTCCGACCTCCGCGGCCTGGTCGCGCTGAACGACGCCAAGGTCCTGCGGCTCGGCACTTTGCCGTTGGACGACGCCGTACGACTGCTGGAAAAGGTGATCGGCGCCGACCGCACTCAAGCGGAACCCGCCGCCACCGCGGAGCTCGCCCGCCTCTGCGCATGCCTGCCACTGGCCCTGCGCATCGCCGCGTCCCTGCTGGCCGCGGATCCACATCGCGGCGTCCAGGACCTGGTCGACCAGCTGAGCGGCGACAACCGGCTGGCGGAGCTGGAGATCGGCGACGACAGGGAAGCAGCCGTCCGCGCGGCCTTCGACCTGTCGTACGAACAACTCGGCCCGGACGAGCGCCGCATGTTCCGCGTCCTCGGCCTCGCCCCGAGCGCCGACTTCACCCCGCATTCCGCGGGCGCCTTGCTGAGCGTGCCGAGCAACCGAGCGTTGGCCCTCCTGCGCGCACTGGCCCGCGCCCACCTCGTCGAGGAGTACGCACCCCTGCGTTTCTCGTTGCACGACCTGCTCAAACTGCACGCCCGCGAGTGCGCCGGCAACGAGGAGTCCACAGAGGACAGCCACGCAGCCGTGGTCCGCCTCCTCGACCACTACCTCCACTCGGTCGACCGCGCCGACCGAGCCATCCGCGCGAGCAGGACCGAGCTCCCCCTGACCGAGCGCGACCCGGTCGTCGAAGTGATCGACTTCAGCGGCCGGGACGAAGCACTCGCCTGGCTCCGGCGCGAACACGACGTGCTGGTCGAGATCTGCGACTTCGCTCTAGCGGCGGAACACCTCGAGCACGCCTGGCAACTGCCCACCGACATGTGGGGCTACCTGCACGTCCACGGTTCGAGCGAGGACTTCATCCGCCTGAACACCATCGCGCTCGAAGCCGGCCGCCGACTGGGCAACCGCTACGCCGAAGCCGTAGCGCTGAGCACCCTAGGCAGCACCTACAAGAACATGTACGACCTCGACGAGTCACTGCGCCTGCTGCACGAAGCGTTGCGCATCCGTCAGGAAATAGGCCACCTGCACGGCATCGCCTCGACCGCCGGCGAACTGGCGGGCACCTACCTCTGGCTGAAACGGCACGACGAGTCGCTGCACTACGCCCGCCTCTCCGTCGAGCACCGCCGGCTGGCCGGCGACGAAGCGGGCTGGGCGCTGTCGATGAACAGCCTCGCCTGGATCCTCTGCATGGCGGGAGACTTCGCCGAGGCCGTGGAAATCGCGAACGCCGCGCTGGAAGTGCAACTCGCGCGCGACGTGCCAACGGTGATGACGGCGGACACGCTGGCCCAAGCCCACCTTGGCCTGGGCGATCTCGACCAGGCCATGGCGATCTACCGCGACGTCATCGCCTCAGGGGCACTCGCCTACACCGGCACCCGCGAGAGAATCGAGATCCTGATCCACGCGGCCGAAACCGTGCGGCGCGCAGAGGGCAACGCGGCCGCGTTGCCGTTGGCTCGTGAGGCGTTGACGCTGGCAGAGCGCAGCAGGCAGGGGCTGGTGGACAAGGTTCAGCGAGTCCTGCGGGAGCTGGAAGAGGACTAGGAGTGTCAGCGCTGTTTCTTGCCCGGCCGCTTGCGCTTGGCCGCAGGTGGAGTGGCAGGTCTTCTGATGCTGAAACGGGCCCAGGCCCGCCAGCATTGAAAGGCTCTCGTCGGCACACCATCGGCACAGACGCCCGCCCACGGCTGGGTTTTGCCCGATATGCCTACCTACAGCAAAACGCCCGCTAAGCGCATCTCTGCTGCTCAACGGACGTTTTCACTGGTGCCCCCGGCAGGATTCGAACCTGCGCACCCGCCTCCGGAGGGCGGTGCTCTATCCCCTGAGCTACGGGGGCCGTAGCTACGTGGAAGATCCTAGCGCATCGGAGCGAGCGGGTTTGCCACCCACCCCTCGTAGCCCGCGGGGCGTGGGCTCTGTCACCTTCACGCCTGGTCAGGAATACCGCCGATTGCACTCATGCGCATATCGCTATATGTTGCGAGTCATGGGTCACGGGCACGGGCACGGATCGGCTTCCGGCGGCGGTCAGCACGCCGGCAAGCTGTGGGTCGCGTTCGGTATCGGCGCGGTCTTCATGGTGGTCGAGTTCGTCGTGGGGTTCGCGACGTCCTCCCTCGCGCTCATCTCGGACGCCGCGCACATGCTCACGGACGTGCTCGGCGTCGGGATGGCGTTGGCGGCGATTCTCGTGGCCAAGAGGGCCAAGGCCGGGAAGAACCGGACGTTCGGGTTCTACCGGGCCGAGGTGCTGGCGGCGCTCGCCAACGCGGTGCTGCTGTTCGGTGTGGCCGGGTACGTGATCTACGAGGCCGTGGGCAGGTTCCAGGAGCCGCCCGCTGTGCCGGGGTGGCCTGTGCTCATCGCGGCGACGCTCGGCCTGATCGCCAACTTCGTCAGTTTCAGCGTGCTCAAAGAGGGTGCGAAGGACAGCATCAACGTCAAGGGCGCGTACCTCGAGGTGCTGGCCGACCTGGTCGGGTCGGTGGGTGTGCTCATCTCGGCGCTGATCATCATCACCACCGGGTGGAAGTACGCGGACCCGATCATGGGTGTGCTGATCGGTGTGTGGGTGCTGCCGCGGACGTACGGGCTCGCCAAGAACGCGCTGCACATCCTGTTCCAGCACGCGCCGGAGCGGCTGGACGTCACGGAGATGCAGAAGGCGCTCGCGGAGCTGCCTGGTGTCACGGAGGCGCACGACCTGCACGTGTGGACGCTCACCAGTGGCATGGAGGTGGCTAGCGCTCACCTCACGACCGCGAAGGACGCCGATCACGCGGGCGTGCTCAAGGCCGCGCAGGAGATGCTGGCCGCCAAGTACCACATCGAGCACGCCACGTTGCAGGTCGAGGGCGGCTCGTCAGCGCAGCGGTGCCGGGAGCTTTCGTGGTGAGGCGGGCAGGTCGCGCATCCCGTCCTTAGTGGACGGCGCGCCGGTTCGTGACGGAAGAGCCTCGGAGCGCGGTTGTGGCACGGCCAACCAGACGCGGCCTCGCTCGAACGGCACCACAACAGCCTCCCCAGTCACCGCCGATGATTTGCCAAGATCTCATCGGAGTATGTCTGAAAGGGATAGATCCTTTCAGGTGAACGGGAAAGACCGTGACCTGTGACGGAACGCTGCCTTTCCGGCTCGAACGGAATCGGTTGCTCGATACAGACCAGCGCGCCTGCCTGCCTTCGGCCCCTCGGATGAGACCGTGCGCTGGCCCGTGGAAACGGAACGGAATCCGCGAAGCCGTGGCAGGACCCGCGGCGCCTACTTACCGTCACCGCCATGGACGCCGCAAAACAGCACCGCAGCACCGTGGACACCTGGGAGATGGTGGTGATCCACAGGTGGTTCAAGCGCGAGTTCGCCGCGATGCCCGCACTGGTCCGGGGCGTCGCTCCTGGCGACCGCAAGAACGCGGAGTACGTGGCTGAGTTCGTCGAGATGATGGCCGGCCTGCTGCACCACCATCACGTGGGCGAGGACGAGATGCTCTGGCCCAAGCTGCTGGAGCGCGTGGGCGGTATGGACACCGAGCTCGTGCAGCGCATGGAGCAGCAGCACGAGGTTGTCGGCGGGGCGCTGGAACGGGTCGAGCAGCTGCTTCCGCACTGGCGGAACAATGCCGACGCGATCACTCGCGACGAGCTCGCGGAGGTCCTCCACGGCATGTCGGGACCGTTGACCGAGCACCTGACCGAGGAGGAGAGCAAGGTCCTCCCGCTGGTCTCGATCCACATCACGCAGGCCGAGTGGGACGCGCTCGGCAAGAACGGTGCCAGCAGCATGCCCAAGGGCGCCAAGGGTTTCGACGCCATCGGGATGATCCTCCAGGAGACCACGCCCCGGGAACGGGCGGGTTTCCTGCAGCTCCTGCCGGCCCCGGTCCGCGTGCTCTACCAGCTCTTCGGCGCCGGCATCCACCAGCGCGCGAAGATGCGTCGGCGCGCGATCGCGGCATAGCAAAAGGGCCGCGCTCCCGAAGGAACGCGGCCCTCTCACGAACTCAGCTCACAGGCCGGTGCACTGTCCGGCCTTCGGACCCTTCACGTCGTTCTGGAAGCCGTTGTTCACCGGCTCCGGGTTGTTGCCCGTGCAGGACAACGGCCCGCCGACGGTCGAGAAGGCGACCACCGACCTGGTCTTGTTCGACGTCAGGGACACCGGGCCACCGACAGAGGTGTTCTCGACGGCCACTTCCGTCGCGGAACCGTTGACCGACACCGGACCGCCCACACGAGTGCCCACGAGCACCACGGAAGCCGCGTCCGAGGCCGAGATCGGTCCCTTGATCTCGCCGCCGAAGACGTACAGCGTGGCGCCCTTCTGCACGGTCACCGGACCGTTGATCGTGGCACCGTCCACATAGGTCACGCCCTTGACCGTCAGACCGCCGTTGACGGTTCCGGTCACGGTCGTGGTGGGCTTGGCGAGCGGCTTCGACATCAGCTCGAACTCCGCCAGTGCGACGTCCTCCGAGAACTCCAGCTTGTAGAAGTTGTACCGGCCCGGCGACGCGATCTTGAACGATCGGGTGTACTGCTGCCACTGGAAGTTCTCACCGGAACGCTTGTCGACCGTCGCCCAGGTCTTGCCGTCGTAGGAGGCCTTGAGCTCCCACGACGAGGGCGACTTGCCGGTCTTCGCGTTCGTGAGCGTGTAGAACGACGCGCTCTCCTTCGTGTCCGCAGGCTTGAAGTCGAACGAGCGAACCACCGCGGAGGTGCCGGAGTTGTTGTCCACCAGGGCAGCCGTACCAACGCCCGTGGCAACATCCCGCAGCGGCGTCGGCACCGCGTCACCCGTGGTGATCGAGTCCGGCGCGTCACCAGCACCCGTGCCCCACGAGGAAGGCGTCGGGCCCATGTCGAAGTCGATCGTCGCACCGGCCGTGAGAACGTCGTGCGGCAGCGAGGTCTTCGTCCACGCCTTGCCGTTGACCTTCACGCCCTGCACGTAGATGTTCTTCGCGCTGTTCTTGGGAGCGTTGACGACGAGCTTCTTGCCGTTCTCCAACGACACCGTCGCCTTGGTGAACAGCGGCGAGCCGATCGCGTACGCCGGCTTGCCCATCTGCAACGGGTAGAAGCCCAGCGCGGAGAAGAGGTACCACGCCGACATCTCGCCGTTGTCCTCGTCACCCGCGTAGCCCTGGCCCTGCTCCGAGCCGACGTACAGGCGCGACAGGATCTCCCGCACCTTCTCCTGCGTGCCCGACGGCTTGCCCGCGTAGTTGTACATGTACGCGATGTGGTGCGAAGGCTGGTTGGAGTGGCCGTACTGGCCCATCCGCACGTCCCGCGCCTCGATCATCTCGTGGATCACGCCGCCGTAGCCGCCGGGGAACTTCGCGGTCTCCGGCAAGGTGAAGAACGAGTCCAGCTTCTGCGCCAGCTTGTCCCGTCCGCCGTACAGGTTCGCGAGACCCTGCCCGTCGTGCGGCACCGTGAACGCCATGTTCCAGCCGTTCGTCTCGGTGTAGTCGTAGCGCCAGTCCTGCGGGTTGTACTTCGCGGGATCGGCGACACGCCACGAACCGTCGACGTTGCGGCCCTGGAAGAAGCCGACGCGCTGGTCGAACGTCAGCACGTAGTTCTGGGCGCGGTTGAGGAAGTACTCGTACTCCTCGGCGTACCGCTTCTCACCCGTCTTCTCGTGCAGCGCCTTCGCCATCGACGCGATGCCGAAGTCGTTGAGGTAGCCCTCGATCGCCCACGACCACGCCTCGGAGTCCATCTGGTCGTTGCCGGTGTAGCCGAGGAAGATCGACCGGTCCATGCCCTTGCGGCCGACGTTGTTGCTCGGCGGCACGACCGACGCGTTCTTCACCGCGGCGTCGTAGGCGGCCTTGATGTCGAAGTTGCTGACACCCTTGAGGTACGCGTCCGCGAACGCCACGTCGGAGCTCGTGCCCGTCATCAGGTCCGCGTAACCGGGCGAGGACCAGCGCGAGATCCAGCCGCCGTCCTTGTACTGCTGGACGAACCCGTCGGCCATCTCGCCGGCCTTCGACGGCGTGAACAACGAGTACGCGGGCCACGTCGTGCGGTAGGTGTCCCAGAAGCCGTTGTTGACGTAGATCTTGCCGTCGACGATCTTCGCGCCCGTCTTCGTGGGCGTGTTCGGACCGACGGCGGGCGCGACCGGCGACGCGTACTGGATCTTGTCGCCGACCTTCTCGAAGCCGGAGTTCGGGTAGAGGTAGAGCCGGTACATGTTGGAGTACAGCGTGATCAGCTGCTCCTCCGACGCACCCTCGACGGACAGGATGCCGAGCACCTTGTCCCACGCCGCCTGTGCCCGGCCGCGCACCGAGTCGAACGTGTCCGAACCGCTGACTTCCTGCTCCAGGTTCGACTTCGCCTGGTCGACGGAGATCAGCGAGGTGGCGATGCGCAGCTCGACGGTCTTGTCGCCGAACGAGAAGTAGCCGCCGACGTTGTCACGACCGGCGCCGGTGAGCTTGCCGCTCGCCGTCACCGCCTTGTCGACCTTGCCGTAGACGAACAGGCGCGTCGCACCGGTCGAGAGACCGCTCTTGACGTCCGAGTAGCCCGTGACGACACCGGAAGCGGCGTCCAGGGTCAGTCCGCCCTGGTTGTTCACGTTGTCGAACACCAGGTTCTTCTGGCCCTGGTCGGCGAACGTGAACCGGAAGACCGCCGCGTGGTCCGTCGGCGCGATCTCCGTCTTCATGCCGTTCTCGAAGGTCACGCCGTAGTAGTGCGCCTTCGCGACCTCGTTGTCGTGCTTGAACGCCAGCGCACGCGCCGCGCGGTCCTGCGTCGGCGCCTTGTCCGACGGCATGACCTGGAATGTCTGCCGGTCACCCATCCACGGGCTGGGCTCGTGGGACGCGGTGAACGCCTGCAGCGTCGGCAGGTTCTGCGCGTTGTTGCGCTGCTGGTACTCGTACAGCCAGCTCTGCGAACCCGCGTTGGTCATCGGGGTCCAGAAGTTGAAGCCGTGCGGCACCGCGGTCGCCGGGAAGTTGTTGCCCCGCGAGAAAGAGCCGTTCGAGTTCGTGCCACGCGTGGTCAGCACGTAGTCGGAAGGCTTGGCGTACTGCTTGGTCACGACGTCACCGATGCGGATGTCGTCGTACCAGGCACCGAACTCCGTGGGGCCCTTGGGACCGTCGTACGCGACGAGGATCCGCTTGATCGTCTTGCCGGCCGCGACGGCGCCGATCGTGGACGCCACCTTGTTCCACTGGTTGGCGTACAGGAACTTGCCCGCGCCCTGACCGGCAGGCGACAGCACGGCGCCGTGCTGGTCGACAGCCTTGAGGTCGCTCAGGTACGTGCCGTCGGAGAACGCGAGGTCCACCGCCGAGTACGTGCTCGGGTAGCTCAGGTTGTCGTTCACCCAGTCTGGGAAGATCATGTACGACAGCTCGGTCTTGGCGCTGACCGGGATGTCGACGTCGAAGACCTTGTTGTAGCTGTACGCCCGGCCCTCGGTCGTGTGCCTGCCCTGGGCGCGGAACGCCTTCAGCCCGGTCCAGCCGACCTTCGACTTCGACGTGTAACCACCCGTGGGACCGGCGGCGACGAGGCTGCGCATGTTCGGCGCGGGCGGGTTGGTGGAGCCGTCGGAGAGCTCGACCTCGGCGATCTGCACGATGTCCGTGCCGTGGTTCGCCGTGATGTCGAGCTTGTAGTGCTGGTACGCCGCCGGCGTGGCGATGTCGTAGGCCTTGGTCTGGAAGCGCTCGGAGAAGCTCTCACCCTTGCGCGTGTCGAGAACGGTCCAGTCCGTGCCGTTGTTCGAGCCCTGGAGCGTCCAGTCCTTCGGGTCGCGCTCCGGCTCGTCGTTGGCCGACGAGAGCGTGTACTTCTTGATCGTCTGCGGACCGGCCGACTTGAAGTCGAACGTCACCCAGCCGGTGGAGGCGAAGACCAGCCACTTGGTGTTGACGTTGAGGTCGTTGATCTCGGTAGGGCTCTCGTTCTCGGGGTTCGGCCCGTTGGACGCCGTGAACGCCTTGTCGGCGATGTTGCCAGGGGTGCCCGTGCCGCTGGAGCCGATCACGCCTGCCGACTTCGGCTGCCCCGCCGCGTCGGTCTCGACCGTGCTGACCCAGGACGGTTGCGGTTGACCGTCCTCAAAGGACGACGAAAAGCCCACGCCTTGCTCCTCTGGTGCGGCGGCAGCGCTGCCGTTGGTGACGCCGCACACCAGTGTCGCAGTGATCGCAACGCTCAACAGAGTAGTAGTTCGTCTCTTCCCCAGTTGCCTCATTGCAACCCTTCCGCCGCCTCGCCTGCCCCATTTGGGAGGCAGCGTTTCTGCACGTGACATCGTTGTCAAGGGACCGGACGGGAATTGTCTTCGAAACTGTCCTCTCAACAGTTGCGCGCAGGGACCACCGTTCAAGATCTAGACTCGGTCGGTGACCGACCGCAAGCCGCCAGAGGTGGGTACACCAGCGGGCATGCGCGTGCTCAACCAGCGCGCGGTGCTGGACCGGTTGCGCCGTCTGGGTGCTGCGACCCGGCCGCAGATCGCCAAGGACACCGGCCTGTCCAAGCCGACTGTCGGGCAGGCTCTGGTCGATCTCGAACGGCACGGGCTCGTGCGCCCCATCGGCCGCACGACAGCCGGTCCTGGCCGCTCCGCCGTGGTCTACGAGCCGAATCCGACGGCGGGGTACGTGCTGGGCGTGGACATCGGCCGCGAACGGATCCGGGCCGCTGTGGCCGATCTGGGCGGCTCCGTGGTGGCGCGCGTGGACGAGCGCAACCGCAGCAAGTCAGCGTCTTCATTGGTGCGCACGGTGACGGAGCTGGCGTCGCGCACCGTGGCCGACGCGGGGATCGCCTTGTCGGACGTCGTGGTGAAGGTGATCGGCAGCCCCGGCGTGATCGACCAGCGGTCACGCGTGGTGCGGCACGCGCCCAACCTGCCCGGCTGGGAGTCGGTCGGTGTGCTCGACGGGCTGGAATCCTCGCTGGGGCCTGCGGTGGTCGTGGAGAACGACGCGAACCTGGCCGCGTTGGGGGAGCACGTCTACGGGGCGGCTCGCGAGGTGCGCGTGTTCGTGTGCGTGACCGTCGGAACCGGTGTGGGCATGGGAATCTGCGTCGACGGCGTGCTGTTCCGCGGCGCGCACGGGGCGGCGGGCGAGGTCGGGTTCCTGCCGTACGGGAAGTCCGGTTCGGACGTCCAGGGTGGACAGTTCGAGGAGGCTGCTCGCGCCGAGTCCGTTGTGGCGCAGGCTCGTGACCGCGGGTTGCCGGCACGGACGGCTCTGGAGGTGTTTTCCGCTGCCAGGTCAGGAGATCCGCACGCTGCCGAGGTCGTGCGGGTGGAGGCGGAACGGCTGGCGTTCCTCGTCGCGTCGGTGGCCGCGGTGATCGACCCCGAACTGGTCGTTCTGGGTGGTGGTGTCGGCTCGAACGTTGACTTGCTGCTCGAGCCGATGGAAGCTGCGTTGCGCACGATGACGCCGCTGGCGCCCCGGATCGTGGCGGGGTCGCTGGGCGACGGCGCGGTGCTCTCCGGAGCCATCGCGATGGGCCTCGAAGCCGCCCGTGAATTGGTCTTCGAAGTTACTCTCTGAGAGTAGTCGAGCGACCCTCACCTGGTAGTTCACTCAATTGTCGTAACTGTGAACGGTGATTTATCGCTTAGCGTTACCGGCACCTCCACCTGGAGGGTGTTGTGTCCTTCCGTTGCAAGGGGAGTCGGTAGGGGGATGCGGGGGACGTAGCCCCCTACCGGCCGTGCACTGGGCAGGTGCCGCGCCCGCACCATCAGCCTGCCCAGTGCAGTAACGGGCTTACCTGGGTGTCGGTCGGTGGACGTTCGTCGCGGTCGACTCGTGGTGCTCCGAGTCCGCGATCCACCTGCCGGGGATGGACGCGTCGATCACGCCTTCCTCCAGCCACGTGTAGTTGCCGTCCAGAACCTGCTTGGACAGCACCACGTCGCTGTCGTCGGTGTTGCGCCACAGCTTGTCGAACAGCTCGTCCACGCGGATCCGCGCCTGCTTGGCGAACGCGTCGGCGAGCGCCGCGGCGTTGGGGTTGCTGTCCTGCTGCGCCCGCACGCACGCGGCGCTGATCGCGAACAGCTCCGCGCCGATGTCGACGATCCGGCTGAGGAACCGCTGCTTGCGCTCCATCTTCCCCTGCCAGCGCGACATCGCGTAGAACGTCTGCCGCGCCAGCTTGCGGGCCGAGCGCTCGACGAACCGCAGGTGCTTGGCGAGCGGACCGAACTCCGTGTAACCGGCAGGAGACTGGCCCTTGCCGACCACGAGCGTCGGCAGCCACTTGGCGTAGAAGCCGCCCGCCTTCGCCGCGGCCTTCATCTTGGCCTGGCGGTCGGCGTCCGGGTCGATGATGTCGCCGGCGACGCTGAGGTGTGCGTCTACCGCTTCTCGGGCGATCAGCAGGTGCATGATCTCCGTCGAGCCCTCGAAGATGCGGTTGATGCGGAGATCCCTGAGGACCTGTTCGGCCGCGATGCCGCGTTCTCCTCGTGCGGCTTGGCTTTCTGCTGTTTCGTAGCCTCGGCCGCCGCGGATCTGGACCAGTTCGTCGGCCACCAACCAGGCTTTCTCGCTCGCGTAGAGCTTGGCGAGGGCTGCCTCGATGCGGATGTCGTGGCTGCCGGCGTCCGCCAGCTCGGAGCTCAGGTCCAGGACTGCTTCCAGTGCGTAGGCCGTCGCGGCGATGTAGGCGATCTTGCCGGCGATGGCCTCGTGTTTGCCTACTGGGAGGCCCCACTGGATGCGTTCGGTGGACCACTCTCTTGCGATCTTGAGGCACCACTTCGCACTTCCCGCGCAGAGGGCTGGGAGGCTCAGGCGGCCGGTGTTCAGGGTGGCCAGGGCGATCTTGAGGCCGGCACCTTCCTTGCCGATCACGTTCTTCTTCGGGACTCGGACGTTGTGGAACCTCGTCACGCCGTTCTCCAGGCCCCTCAGACCCATGAAGGCGTTGCGGTTTTCGACTGTGATGCCTTCGGCGTCGGCTTCCACGACGAACGCTGTGATGCCTCGGTCCGGGACTTGGGCCATGACGACCAGGAGGTCGGCTACTACTCCGTTGGTGGTCCAGAGTTTTACGCCGTCGAGGATGTAGTCGTCGCCGTCCGGGGTGGCGATGGTGCCGAGGCGGGCCGGGTCGCTGCCTACGTCTGGTTCGGTCAGCAGGAACGCTGTGATCTCGCCCTTGGCGCACCTTGGTAGGAACTCTTGTTTTTGTTCTGGGCTGCCGAACATCGCGATCGGCTGGGGGACGCCGATGGACTGGTGAGCGCTCAGCATGGCGCCGATTGCTGGGCTGGCTGAGCCTACGAGCATCAGGGCCCTGTTGTAGTAGACCTGGGTCAGTCCTATGCCGCCGTACTCCGGCTTGATCTTCATGCCGAAGGCGCCCAGGTCTTTTAGGCCCTTGAGCACTTCGTCTGGGATTTGGGCGTCTCGTTCGATGACGGTGTTGTCGATGTGGGACTCGGTGAACTTGCGGAGTTTTTCCAGGAAGGCTTCGCCCCTGGCGCGGTCTTCCGGAGTGCCGGTGGGGTGGGGGTGGATCAGGTCGATTCGGAAGTGACCTAGGAAGAGCTCCTTGCCGAAGCTCGGTCGCTGCCAGCGGGTTTCCCGTGCTTGTTCGGCGACCTGCCTGGCCGCGCGCTCGTCGACGGTCATGGTTACCTCCGAGTAGGGGTGTGACCCACGTTACTCAGCGGTAGTGAGATGTCTACTGGTCTGTTGGGTGAAGCGGCTGTTGGCGGCTGTTGGCGGCCTTCGGCCGCGCGCGCCGGTTCCGTGGGTCGTCCCCCTGTTGCGTCGGCGGGTGGCTGTTGCGTGTCCGGTGCCGTTCCCCAGTTGCGTAGTCAGAGTTCCTGTTGCGTGCTTCCCTCCTGGGACTCTGCCCCAGACCCCGCCAATCTGATCAGGGGGCCAGCGCTGCGGGTGGGTTGATGGCACGCCTGTTGCTTACAGCGGCTGCCTGTTGCGTAGGTGGTGCGGTCCGGTGGCCCCCGTCACGAGTCGCGTCGGAGCGAGCCACACCGGGGAGGGGAGGTCAAGTCGACGAAAAGCGTG
>NZ_JBFAYI010000010.1:200015-233652 GCF_040681245.1 Lentzea sp. NPDC051838 | reverse complement strand
CTCGCTCGGACGCGACTCGTGACGGGACCCACCCCACCACCGCAACCAGAAACGCAACCGGCAGCCGCCCAAAGCAACAGGCGTGCCATCAACCCGCCGACGGCGCTGGTGGGTCTTTGATCAGATTGGCGGGGCAAGGGCAGAGCCCTCGCTTGAAACAGGACGCGCCCCGCCGAGGTGACCACCCACCCCAACCGCGTACGGAACGGGACCCGCCCTACACAAGGCGACCACCCACAAGGCCCGCGCACGGAATCGGGACGCGCCCCAACGCAAGCCCGACCACCCACGGGAGCCGCGCACGGAACGGGACCCGCCCAGACCAAGCCGACCACCCACCCAAATCGCGGATCGCAACCGCCAGGCCCCAGACGGCACGCGCCCACCTACGGACAACCAACCGCCGCCCGCCGACGCAACCGGGGGACGACCCACGGACCCAGCGCGCGGCCGAAGGCCCCAACAAATCCGGCCCCCCGAAAAACATCCCGAACGAAAACACCACCCGATCCCCACACCGAACACCGGGCGATCCCCACACCGAACACCCCACCTCACAGGTTGCGCAGCGTGACCCGCTCGAGACCTTCCCGAAACTGACCCGTGAACCGGGATGAACAACGGCACGTATGCCCCGGTGTCGGAAACGGACCGAGGGACGGAGTGATCGCGTGCGGCATGGTGTGGACTCGGGTCTCTTCCAGCAGACCGCGCACAGCCCGTCCTATTTCGAGCTGTCGCGCACGGGCGCAGGTGAGCTCGTCGACTTCTGCATCCCCTGCAACCCGTACTTTCCGACGCCGGAGATGTTCGAGGAACTGAGCAAGAACCTCGAATCGGTCCTCAAGTTCTACCCGAGCGACTCCAGCAAGATCGCGGACCAGCTGTCGAAGGTCCTGGGCCTGAACCCGGCCACGCTCGCGATGTCGAACGGCAGCACCGAGCTCATCACGTGGATGGACCACCTCTGGATCCACGACAGCATCGCGATCCCGATCCCCACCTTCGGCCGGTGGACCGACCAGCCGATGGAGAGCAACAAGCGCGTCGACATGTTCCTGCTCCAGGAGAGCAACAACTTCGAGCTCGACATCGACGAGTACATCAAGTTCATCCGCACGAGGGGCAGCAGGGTCGCGGTCATCTGCAACCCGAACAACCCCGACGGCGGATATCTGGCGCGCCGGGAGATCGTCCGGTTCATGGACGAGCTCAGCGACCTCGATCTCGTGATCATCGACGAGTCGTTCATCGACTTCGTTGAGGTCGAGCGCAACCCGAGCGTCGCCGCGGAGGCGTCCATCAGGCCCAACGTGGTGGTGCTGAAGAGCCTCGGCAAGAACTTCGGCCTGCACGGCATCCGGTTCGGTTACCTGGTCGCGAACCCGGGGCTGGCCGGCAAGATGCGCAAGACGCTGCCGAAGTGGAACCTCAACTCCCTCGCGGAAACCATCGTGTTCATGCTGGCCGAGCACGAGGCGGAGTACGCGGAAAGCCTGCGGCTGCTGTCACGCGACAGGTACCGGATGGGGATGGAGCTCTCCCGCATCCCGGACCTGACCGTCTACTCCTCGCAGGCCAACTTCCTGTTCGTGAAGCTCGGCGGTGGCATGGACGGCCGTGATCTGCGGGACCACCTGCTGTCCAAGCACCAGGTCTTCATCCGCGAATGCGGCAACAAGCTCGGCATGACCAGCAAGTTCGCCCGGCTGGTCGTGCGTCCCGAGCAGGACGTGGAACGTCTCGTCGAAGGCATTCGCGACTTCACCCAAGCGAGGTGGACCAACCACTCGAGCCACACCCCAAGCCACTCCAGCGAACCGTCGCTGCTCATGCACAGCGCCTGACGCAGAGCGCCCAACCCGAACAGCGTCTGAAATGCTCACCGAAAGGTCCCCTGAAATGTCATCACCGCACGTCCTCAGCGGTCGGCGCGGCCAGGTGGCTGCGGCCGCGCTGGTGGCCGCCACACTGCTCAACGCGGCCATGTTCGGCGGTACCTCCACCGCCTCGTCACACCGCGAGGCCCCGCTCATCGCGGGAGACCCGGCCGTGGACAACACGGACCTCTACGCGTTCGTCAGCCCTGACCGCAAGGACACGGTCACGCTGGTCGGCAACTGGTCCGGTTTCCAGGAACCCAACGGCGGCCCCAACTTCTTCCCGTGGGCCGAGGACGCCCAGTACGACTTCAACGTCGACAACGACGGTGACGCCAAGCCCGACGTCGTTCTGCGCTTCATGTTCCACAACGACGACAAGCGCAAGAACAACACGTTCTTGTACGCCAACGGTGTGGTGGACTCGCTCGACGACGAGAACCTGTTGTTCCGCCAGCGCTACGACCTCGAGGCCATCTACTCGAACGGCCAGAAGGTCAAGCTCGTCAACAACGCCCAGGTCGCGCCGTCGCCCAACGGGCCGGCGTCGATGCCGGACTTCAAGAAGCTGCGCGACCAGGCGATCAAGGAGATCCCGGGCGGTGGCAAGGTCTACGTCGGTCCGTCCGACGACGCGTTCTTCGCGGACCTGCGGGTGTTCGACCTGCTCTACGGCGGCAACCTGAGCGAGGTCGGCCAGGACACGCTGCGTGGCTACAACGTCAACACGATCGCGATCCAGTTGCCCAAGCACGCGCTGGCGCTCAAGAACGACGTGCACCGCAACCCGAACATCGGCGTCTGGAGCACCACGTCCCGCCGCACGCTGAAGCTCTCGCCCGGCAAGGCGGAGGCCGTCGGTGACTTCGTGCAGGTCTCCCGTCTGGGCAACCCGCTGGTCAACGAGGTCGTCGCTCCCGCCGGCCTGAAGGACGCGTTCAACGGCCTGCGCCCCGACCAGGACGCCGGCGTGAAGGACCTGGTGGACCGGGTGGTGAACCCGGAGCTGCCGAAGCTGATCGAGGGCATCTACAAGATCCCGGCGCCGCAGGGTCAGCGCGACGACCTGGCCGAGATCTTCCTGACCGGCATCACGAAGAAGCTCGGCGCGCAGATCAACGCCGACCTGAACTCGCAGGTCAACAACGCGGACGTCGACCAGCGCCGGTTCCGCCCCAGCGAGATGCTGCGGCTGAACCTGATGATCGACCCGAACGCCAACCCGAACCGTCTCGGCCTGCTCGCCGGTGACACGCAGGGCTTCCCGAACGGCCGCCGTCTCACCGACGACGTGGTCGACATCGCCGTGCAGGCGATGGAGGGTGCCGCGGCGTCCGGCAAGATCGTCGAGGCGCTCGCCACGGGTGACAAGGTCGACGCGAACGACCAGCCCTTCGAGGCGAACTTCCCGTACGTGGCCCAGCCCCGCAACGGCACCGCCGTCAACACCTCCGGTACCAGCGCCAACGTCGCGGTCAACCCGGTCGGCAAGATCGGCAACCTCGACCCGATGGCGATGACCACCGCAGTCGGCTCCGCGGCTGTGTTCGGTGTCGGTTTCTTCCTGTGGCGCAAGCGGCAGCAGTCGATCCGCAAGTACGGGTCGCACTCGAAGTGAAGTACCAACAACGGCAGGTCGTCGCGGTGGTTCTCCTGGTCACCGCGGCGCTTGCCTACCTCGCCGCCTCCGGTCCTGCCGACAGCAGGGCCGGGGGCGCGCCCCTTGCGCCGAATTCTGGCGAACCGGTTCCCGTTGTCGCGCAGCAGAACGAGATGCACCGCGTGGTGCACCAGCTGCAGCAGCGACTGCACACCCTGCCCCAGGACAAGGACTCCTGGGCGAAGCTGGGTGCGTCCTATGTGGAGCTGGCGCGCGTCACGGCCGATCCGACGTACTACGCCAAGGCCGAGGGCGCGCTGAAGAACGCGGGCGACACGGGCCTCGCCGCCATCGGCATGGGCACGCTGGCCAACGCCCGCCACGACTTCCACACGGCCCGCGACTGGGCCGGCAAAGCAATCGCCGCCCTCCCCTCCAACGCGGAGGCGTACGGCGTGCTGGCGGACGCGTTGACGCAGCTCGGCGACGACACGGGCGCCCAGGACGCGGTGCAGAAGATGCTGGACCTCAAGCCCAACACGGCATCGTTCGCCCGCGCTTCCTTCCACTTCGAGCTCCACGGCGACGTCGACGGCGCCCGCGACGCGATGAAGCGCGCGCTGACCGCGGCCGCGACGCCGGAGGAGATCGCGTTCTGCCAGTACAGGCTGGGAGAACTCGCGTTCGACCACAACCGGCTCGACGAGGCCGCTCAGCACTACGAGCAGGGACTGGCGGCGAGAGGAGACGACATGGCGCTCACTCAAGGCAAGGCGAAGGTCGCGGCGGCACGGGGTGAGGCCCCGGTCGCCATCGACATCTACCGCAAGCTCGTCGCCCGCGCTCCCCTGCCGCAGTACCTGCAGGAGTACGCGGAGCTGCTGGAAGCGAACGGCAAGACCGAAGAGGCGCAACGACAGTACGACGTGCTGTCCGAGCAGCAGCGGCTGATGGAGTCGCAGGGCGCCTCCGACGACCTCGCCGCCGCCCTCGTCGCCGCCGACCGGGGTGACGGCATGCAGGCGCTGCGCCGGGCCGAGGCCGAGTGGAGCCGCCGCCAGAGCGTCTTCGTGGCCGACGCGATGGCGTGGGCGCTGCACATGAACGGAAGGGACGCCGAGGCGTTGAGCTACTCCGACCGCGCGGTCGCCCTGGGCTGGCAGAACGCCACCTTCTCCTACCACCGCGGCATGATCCTCGCCGCGCTCGGCCGGGTCGCCGAGGCCCAGGAGGCCCTGGTGCAGGCGTTGCGGCTGAACGCGAACTTCTCCCCGCTGCAGGCGCTGAAGGCGGGCCGCAAGCTCGCCGAGCTGCGAGGCGGCAGGTGAGCCTGTCCAACTGGGTCGTGCGGCCCGTCCTGGTCGTCGCCCTGCTCATCGCGGGCATCTTCTTCATCCACGGCGAGGCGTCCGCACACCCGCTGGGCAACTTCAGCGTCAACCACTACCACGGCCTGCACCTGCACCCGGACCGCATCGACCTGAGATCGGTGGTCGACGTCGCGGAGATCCCCACGCTGCAGGAGAACCTGAAGGCCAAGGACGCCAAGCAGTGGTGCGACGAGGTCTCCCGCACCGACCAGTCCACAGTGGACGGGCGCCAGATCACGTGGACGCTCTCCAGCGCCACCAAGGAACACCCCACCGGCCAGGCGGATCTCGCGACGACCCGCCTGGTCTGCGAGTTCACCGCCAAGGTCGACCTCGACCGGCCAGCTCAGCTGCAGTTCCGCGACGAGTCGAACATCGACCGCGTGGGCTGGCGGGAAATCACCGCGGCCGGCTCCGGCATCAAGCTCACGAGCTCCTCCGTGCCGACCGAGAGCATCAGCAACGAGCTCCGGACGTACCCCGAGGACCTGCTCAGCAACCCGATGGACGTCCGGTCCGTCACCTTCACCGCCTCGCCCGGCAGCGGATCAGAACCCAAGCAGGCGTCCGGCTCCCCCATCCAGTCGTTGAGCGTCACCGCGTCCGCCCTGAACGACATCCTGGGCAGCGACGACCTCACCCCCTGGCTGGGGTTTTTGGCTGTTCTGCTCTCGCTGCTGCTCGGCGCGTCGCACGCGGCGTTGCCCGGTCACGGCAAGACGCTCATCGCCGCCTACCTCGCGGGCCGTCAGGGCACGCCGAAGGACGCGTTCATCGTCGGTGCCTCGGTCACCGCGACGCACACCGGCGGCGTTCTGGTGCTGGGCCTGGTGATCAGCGCTTCCTCGGCGCTGGCCGGCGAGCAGGTGCTGCGCTGGCTCGGGCTGGTCAGCGGCCTGCTCATCACCGTCATCGGCGTGTTCCTGCTGCGCTCGGCCATGACCCGCGAACCGGCGCTCGTCGGCGCGGGCGTGGGCCACGGACATGGGCACGGCCACGGACATGGGCACGGCCACGGACATGGGCACGGTCATGGCCACGGACACGGTCATGGGCACGGAACCGGGCACGGCCACGGGTACAGCCGGGCAAGCCTGATCGGCATGGGCGCGGCCAACGGACTCGTTCCGTCACCGTCCGCGCTCGTCGTGCTCCTCGGGGCCATGGCCCTGGGCCGGACGTGGTTCGGCGTCCTGCTGGTCCTCGGTTACGGAATCGGCATGGCCGGCACGCTCACCGCCGTCGGATTGCTGCTGGTGAAAGCCCGTGACCGCGTCGAGAAATTCCTGGACGGCCGTGCCACCCGCGTCCTGTCGCATTACGCACCCGTCGGCACAGCCGCGATGGTGATCGTCGTCGGAGCATGGCTCACATTGCAGGCCGTCTGAATTACATCAATGTAAGACGCAACGGACAGAGGCCCGGATTCCATCGGAATCCGGGCCTCTGTCCGTTTCTGTCCTTACTGTCCTTACTGTCCTTGCAGGTTCGCCACCACGAACGCCTTGCCCTCGGCGTTCTCGACCGCGATCGACTTCACCTGGTCCGGCGGAACGCTGACCATGCCGGACACCTTGGCGCCAGGCGACTTCGAGGTCCAGGCGAACGCCTCGGCCTTGCTGCCGTCCGCCTTGACGACGACCAGCTTGCACTTCTGTGCGAGCGGCAGACCTTGGATGTCGGCCTTGACCTCGTAGCGGTCCTGCGACGACGGCGAAATCTCCGCCACCATCTTGATCCCGCCCAGCGTCGCCTCACCCGTCCTGGACGCGGCTGCGTTCGTTCCCGGCCCCTGGTTCTGCATGAACACCGCGGCACCCCCGAACGCCACCACCGCGGCTACAGCCGCGGCGGCGAGGTAGCCCGGCCAGCGCCGGGGCTTGGCGTGCTGCGGTTCGGGGAGTTCCTCCACCGGCCGCGGACTGGCTCTGGGACGAGACTCGACCTCCCGCTGCTGCGGGATGACGGACTCGTTCCGGATCTGCCGCAGCGTGCGCTGCAGCAGAAGGTCCGAAGGCTTCGGCAGGTCGTCCTCGAGCTCGTGCAGGAACGCCTCACGGGGCACCTCGTCGAGCACCATGCGGATCCGATGGAAGTCGGCGACCTGCGCACGGCAGGACGGACAGCCCCTCAGGTGCTGCTCCACGCCAAGACTCTCGTGCGCGTCCAGAACGCCGAGCGCGTAGCAGCCAAGGGTGACCGCGTCGTGCGCGCCAGCTGTCATACGACCTCCTCGTCGTCCCGATTCGACCCCCGCGGCGAAACGGTGTCGTAAGTGAAAACGGGCAGATAGGAGTGGTTGGTTCAGCTCGCGAACGAGTTCATTCTGATTGCGCATAACAATGGCATTACGTAACCGCGCAACTACCGTTCAGGGGTGACGAGAGCAGGGCATTTCACTCGATCGGACGACTCAAGGTGTCTTGAATGGCTACAGGCACGTCTCTCGACGAACCACCTGTGCTTCCCTCTGCCGTTCCTCGCTCTCGATGAACACCGCAAGGCCGTCCAGCACCCGCGCCAGACCGAACTCGAACTCCCCGATGGGCCGTTCGTACCCGCCGGTGTTCCAGATGTGGGTCATCATCGGCAGCCGTTCGGGCGTGAAGTGCTCCCACAACGCGTCCTGGCCATCCCACCAGGCCTCCTCGGAGACACCGGTCTCCCGTTCGGCCTTGACCCGGTCCGCCATCGTCCTGCCGACGCCGTCGACGAAGTGTCCAACGGCCGTGACCACCGCGACCATCTCCTCCGGCTTCAGGCCGAGCTCGGCGACCACCGCGAGCGCCCGGTCGAACGCGGCCATCGCACGCGGGCCCGGCGTGCGGCGCGAGGTGGTGAGCTGCAGCATCCACGGATGCGCGCGGTACATCCGCCACACCTCGCCGGCGTAGTGCTCCAGCCCGTCCCGCCACGGACCGGCCGGCGTGGGAGCGGTCTCACCCCAGGCCGCGTCCACCATCAGGTCGAGCAACTCGGACTTGCCGGGCACGTGCCGGTACAACGACATCGTGGTGAAGCCCAGCGTCTCGGCCACCCGGCGCATCGTGATCGCCTCGACGCCCTCCGCGTCGGCGACCTTCAGCGCCGCCTCGACGACTCGCGACTGACTCAGCGCGGCCTTGGGACCCCTGCTCGACTCCGGCTGCGGCTCCCACAGCAGCCGGACGGCCCGGTCCCGATCACTCTGCTTCACCCAGCCCCCTCTTTCACAAATTGCTTGCCTGTGAATCCTAGAACCGTGTACAACGTACACCTAGCTTACGTTGTACACAGTTAAGCCGTGGGGGTGAACGTCGTGGGACACGCAGTGCTCGCGGAAGGGCTGCGGAAGAGGTTCGACAAGAAGGCGGCGCTGGACGGGTTCGACCTGGCCGTGCCAGCCGGAACGGTGTGCGGGCTGCTCGGCCCGAACGGCGCCGGCAAGACGACGGCCGTGCGCATCCTGGCCACGTTGCTGCGCATGGACGGAGGCCGCGCCGAGGTCGCGGGCTTCGACGTGGCGCGCGAGGCGTCCCAGGTGCGCCGGCAGGTGGCGTTGAACGGCCAGCAGTCGACCGTCGACGACGTGCTGACCGGCAAGGAGAACCTGGTGATGTGGGGGCGGCTCTACCACCTCTCGAAGCGCCAGGCGGCTGCCCGCGCCGACGAGCTGCTGGAGCAGTTCGGCCTCACCGACGCGGCGGACAAGCGCGCCAAGCAGTACTCGGGCGGCATGCGACGACGGCTGGACCTGGCGTCGAGCTTCATCATGCGGCCGTCGGTGCTGTTCCTGGACGAGCCGACGACCGGCCTGGACCCGCGCAACCGCGGCGAGGTGTGGCGCGAGGTGAAGCGGGTCGTCGCGGAGGGCACGACGGTCCTGCTCACGACCCAGTACCTCGACGAGGCCGACCAGCTGGCGGACCAGATCGTCGTGCTGGACACCGGCCGGGTCGCGGCGCAGGGGACGCCGGACCAGCTCAAGTCGAAGCTCGGCGGTGACCGGATCGAGGTCGTCGTGCGGACTTCGGAGGAGCTGCCGGTCGTGCGGGACGTGCTCGGGCCGGACGCGGAGGTGGACGAGGACTCGTTCCGGGTCAGCGCGGCGGTGGTGGACAGGGTGGCTGCCCTGACGCGGGTGACGTCGGCGCTGGCCGCGAAGGGGGTCGAGGCGGAGGACATCGCGTTGCGCAGGCCGACGCTGGACGAGGTGTTTCTGGCGATCACGGGACACAAGGCCGTCGAGGGCGCTGGGGAGCGGGCATGAGCGGCGGAGTAGAGGGCGCGGCGGCTGTCTCGGGGGCACGGGGCATGAGCGGCAACGGAGCAGAAGCCACGACGGCCGTCTCGGGAGCACAGGGCATGAGCGACAACGGAGCGGAGCGCACGGTGGCCGTTTCGGGGGCGCCGGGCATGAGCGGCAACAGCGTGGTGTCCGCTTCGGTGGCACGAGGCGCGAGTGGCGGGAGTACTGCGGGTGCGATGGTGGTTCAGCGGGCGATGGGCGTCAGCGCGGTGAAGTTCGCCCTGGTCGACTCGTGGGTCGTGGCCAAGCGCGATCTCATCCACTGGCTGCGCGAACCGGTCAGGGTGTTCGCGAACCTCGCCTACCCCATCATCTCGGTGCTGATCTTCGGGCTGGTGTTCGGCAGCGCGATGAACGTCTTCGGCGGCGGCGACTACATCGAGTTCCTGCTGCCTGGCATGTTCGGCCAGACGATCGCATTCGGTGTCGGCACGACGCTGATGATGGTGTCGATGGACGCCGACCGGGGCGTGACGGACCGGTTCCGCGCCTCGCCGATGTCCCAGACGGGGGTGGTGGCCGGGCGCAGCATCGCCGACCTGGTCAACTCGTCGCTGGAGTTGCTGGTGCTGGCGTTGTGCGGCCTGGTGATCGGCTGGTCGTTCCACGACGGTCTGATGAACGCGCTGCTCGCGTTCGCGTTGTTCCTCTGGCTGCGGTTCGCGCTGGTGTGGGTCGGCATCTACCTGGGCCTGCTGGTGAAGCCGGAGGCCGCGCAGGCGTCGTGGATGTTCCTGTTCCCGCTGACGATGTTCGCGAACACGTTCGTCTCGCCGGAGCTGATGCCGGGCTGGCTGCGGGCCGTCTCGGAGTGGAACCCGCTGTCGTCGACGGTGGCGGCGGCGCGTGAGTTGTTCGGCAACCCCGGGGTCGGCGGCGACTCGTGGGCCGCGCAGCACTCGTTGCTACTGGCTGTGCTGTGGCCCGCGCTGTTCGTGGCGGTGTTCTGGCCGCTGTCGGTGCTGAAGTACCGCAACCTCAGCCGCTAGCCCATCGGTCTCCAACACAGCGGTCCGGAGCTGGTCGGCGAGCCAGCGCGCGAGCAGGCGCCGCCAGTTCCGGACCCTGGCCAGCAGATGCGGAGACAGGGTCCTGTCGTCCTCCCACTCGCGCCAGTCCTCGCTCGCGAGCCAGCCGATGCAGCCGGCGATCCGGTGCGTGCGCAGCAGGTTCAGGTCCGGCACGTACCCGTAGCCGGTCCAGAACGCTTGGGGCAGAACGGTTCCGTGCAGGTAGAGGTGTTCCTCGAACGCCGCCAGCTCGTCGAGCGGGTTGCCCTGGCCCGGGTTGTCCCAGTCGATCAGCGTGGCCTTGCCGTCGGCACCGACGATGATGTTGTAGAGGTTGACGTCGTTGTGCAGCAGGCCGACGCGGTGCACTTTCCCGAACGCGCGGCCGATGTTGCGCCACACCTCGTCGGGCACCGGCAGCGCCTCGGCGAGCGTCCGCCCCTCGACGTACTCGACCAGCACGTCGCCGCGTCCGTTGTGGGCGAGGATCTCCGGCGCGCCGGGCACCACGAACTTCGGCAGGTCGCGCGCCACTTTCGGTTGCCTCAGCACGGCTTTGCGCCCGTCGGCCAGCGTCACGAGGTGCAGGACGTTGGTGAGCCCGTCTCCTTCCAGCGGTTCGACGTGGACGGCGGTCTCCAGCAAACGGAACAAACACCCACCTCCCATCAAACAACTACACAGCGCAAAGTGTGTAACACAAGACACATCGGACAGATAAGGAACCTCGGGGGATGCATTCGGCGGCGATGAACGCTTGGAGGCACACCTGATGGCTCAACGTCGGCGGCGCACGGCGCTGTTCTCCGTGCTGGCACTGGTCTTACCACTCGTTGTGACCGGACAGGCACTCGCTGATCCCAACAACAACTCTCCCGCCAACTCACCAAGGCCGTGACGCTGAACGACGTGCTGCGCCATCTCGACGCGGTGCAGCCCATTGCGAACCGCGAACGGCGACCGCGCGGCCGGACGTCCTGGATACCAGGCCTCGGTGAACTACGTGGTGTCGAAACTGACCGCAGCCGGCTACTCGCCGAGCGTGCAGGCGTTCGACTTCCCCTACGTCGAGGACCACTCGCAGCTCGACCGGATCTCACCCAACCCGCGGTTCTACCAGCGGGACACCGACTTCAACCGCAACGGCTTCGAGCCGACGTTCGAGGGCACCGTCACCAGCACCCTTCACCCGGTCGACCTGGCGATCAACCCCTCCAACCCTCCGAACACCAGCTCCAGCGGGTGCGACGCGGCCGACTTCGCCGGGATGGCGGCCGGCAGTGTCGCCCTGATCCAGCGCGGCACGTGCGGGTTCAGCGTGAAGGTGCTGAACGCACAGGCGGCCGGCGCGGGAGCGGTCGTCCTGTTCAACGAGGGCCAGGAGGGCCGCACCGGCCTGGTCACGCCCATCGGAGACACCCCTGGCCTGGCGATTCCCGTGGTGTTCGCGACCTTCGCGGCCGGCGCGGACCTCGCGAGCACTCCTGGCGCCATCGTGCGGGTGACGGTCGACTTCACCGAGGAGACGCGCACGGCGTGGAACATCTTCGCCGAGTCCGATCAGGGCAACGCGAACAACGTCGTCATGGCGGGCGCCCACCTCGACAGCGTCCAGGACGGCCCCGGCATCAACGACAACGGCAGCGGCTCGGCGGCGTTGCTGGAGACCGCGATCCAGATGTCGAAGGTCAAGACCAACGCCAAGGTCCGCTTCGCCTGGTGGGGTGCCGAGGAGGAGGGCCTGCTGGGGTCCGAGCACTACGTCGCCACGCTGCCCCAGGCCGAGCAGGACAAGATCGCGCTGTACCTGAACTTCGACATGGTCGGCTCGCCGAACTACTTCTTCGGCGTCTACGACGGTGACGACTCGAGCGGCACCGCGCCCGTGCCGATCCCGCCGGGTTCGGCGGAGATCGAGGACGTGTTCGAGAAGTTCTACGCAGGCCGCGGTCTGCCGTTCGAGGACACGGAGTTCTCCGGTCGTTCGGACTACGGCCCGTTCATCGCGGTCAACATCCCCGCCGGTGGCCTGTTCACCGGAGCGGAGGGCGTGAAGACGGCCGAGCAGGCCGCGCGGTACGGCGGAACCGCGGGCGTCGCGTACGACCTGTGCTACCACCAGCCGTGCGACAACAGGCAGAACCTCAACCTGACCGCGCTCGACGTCAACGCCGACGCGATCGCCTCCGCGGTGATCACGTTCGCCTTCGACACCTCGACGGTGAACGCGGTGCGCGCGCCCGGCAAGTCGCACGGACGCGCGCCGCAGGGCTCAACCTCGTAGCAGGTCGCACCGGTGATGCACCGGTGCCGTCCGCTGTGTGGAGAAGATCCGGACGTCCTGGCGATCCCAGCCAGGACGTCCGGTCCGCGCGAACCTCGTCCACGCGTCGACCATCTCGCCCGAGAGCGTCCGCTGCTCAGCGTCCAGCTCGACATCTCCGTACCGGAGCACGAACGGCAGCTCCGAGCCGTGGTAGGCGCCGTAGTCGAACTCCGGCATGCCCGGGAAGATCATCGGCGGCTTCGGCTCGGCGAACTCGTACCCGTACGCGGTGGTCTGCGCCCGGAGCTCGTCAGTCGCGCAGGTCGACGTCATCGCGGTGAGCACGGTCGACAGCTGCTTCCGCTCGTCGCCACCCTTCGGCGGGTAGGCACCCAGGATCTGCCCGGCCTTGACCGAGCCGAAGCCCTGCACAAGGGCTTCGGAATACCCGGCGGCGTCGAGCGGCGGGTAGTACATCGCCACGAACACCGTCAGCTCGTCGCGCGTGGTGCCGGCGAGAACCGGAACCTTGCGGAAGCGGCCTTGCTGCAACGCCGTGATCGGGTTGTGCGGCAAGGCTTCCGTGCCGTACGCGGGCTTGGCGAACAACGGCGTGAGCTTCTTGATCTCCCCGACAGCAAGCCGGCGAAGACACTCGAGGTCCGAGCAACCGTGTGGCGCCTTCGCACCGGTCTGCTCGACGTCCTCACGTTGCACCCACGGGTGGTCGACCTGCCCCTCCCCCGCGGGAATCCCGAGCTGGCACGGTCCACTCTGGATGATCGCCTTGTGGAACACGGCCTTCGGCGCGGTCAGCTGCGCGCACGTCGACAGCCCGCCCGCCGACGCCCCGAACAGCGTGACGTTGTGCGGGTTTCCGCCGAACTGCCTGATGTTGCGCTGCACCCACTCCAACGCGGCCTGCTGATCCCTCAGCCCGAACGCTCCCGAACCCGCGAGCCCCGGGAACCCGAAGTACCCGAACGCGCCGAGCCGGTAGTTGATCGTGACGACGACGGAACTGTTGCGCACCAACTGGTCCACGCCGTAGCCCGACCCGGCGCCACTGGTGAAGCCGCCGCCGTGGATCCAGACCAGGACGGGCCGGTTCACCGCCGCGGCCGGTGTGGTGACGTTGAGGTACAGGCAGTCCTCGCTGTCGCTGGCCGGACTGCCGAGCCCTTCGTCCTGTGCGCATCGGGGTCCGGGCCGCACAGCCGAACGGACGCCGTGCCACGGCTGGACCGGCTGCGGATCGCGCCACCGGTTGGCGCCAATCGGCGGCGCGGCGAAAGGAACTCCTTGGAAGGAGCGCTGAGAGTTGGTGATGCTTCCTGACACGAATCCTGTGTCGGTGAGGATGGTGGTTCCCGCGGCGTGGGCGGGAACTGCTGTTGCGGCAACGAGAACGGCCGCTGTGAAGGTTGAACGCATGTCGTGGATCAACCTAGCTGCGCGCGCAACCCCTTTTGCCGCGACAGCAACCGAGCCGCCACCGCAGCCGGCAGGTACATCAGCACGCCGTACACGGCAGGCGGAATCGCCATCGTCTCGTCGTTCAACACCGTCAACGCCAACGTGATCGCGATCGTGGCGTTGTGGATCCCGATCTCCATGGCGGACGCGACCGCCTGACTCCGCTCGACCTTGAACGCCTTGGGCACGTAGTACCCGATCAACAGGCTCAAGATGCTCAGCAGCAGCGCGACCGGCCCCAGCGTGCCGATGTTGTCGAGCAGCTGCTGGTACGCCTGCGCGATCGCCGCGATGATCACCAGCACCAGCACGACCACGGACGCGATCCGCACCGGGTCGTTCATCCGCAGCGCCCAGGCCTGGAAGCGGCTGCGCACCCACATCCCGATCGCCACCGGCACCAGCACGATCGCGAACACCTGCACGAACTTCGCCGGCTGCAACCCGACCGCCGCGTCGTCACCCAGGAAGTGCGCCATGCTCAGCCCGACCACCACCGGCAACGTGAACACCGCGAGCACCGAGTTGATCGCGGTGAGGGTGATGTTGAGCGCCACGTCGCCGCCAGCGAGGTGGCTGAAGAGGTTCGCCGACGTCCCGCCCGGCGACGCCACCAGCAGCATCATGCCGACCGCGAGCACGCCCTTGAGCCCGAACGCCAGGACGAGCCCGAGGCAGATCGCGGGCAGGACGACCACCTGGCAGACCAACGCGATCAGCGCGGCCTTGGGGTACTTCGCGACGCGCGCGAAGTCGGCGACGGTGAGGGTCAGGCCCAGTCCGAACATGACCAGGGCCAGCGCCAGCGGCAGGAAGATCTGGACGACTAGCACGGCGGCCTCCGCGAATGTCCGGCTTGTGACGTTTGATCTGATCCGCAGATCCTGGCGTTACGCCGCTGCCAGTGGAATCGCCCAGGTGGCGGCACCTTCGGGAGGCTCCCCAGAAAATTTTGGAAGGTCGAGTTGGGGACCGGCCAGAAAGTGCTCATCTGATGAGCACTTTCGACAGCTGGAGCTGCGCCCTGCACCCCGGCCTGCGCACCTTCGCCGCGTTCGTGCCCGAAATGCGGAACGGCGCCGCCTAGCGCACCCTGTTGCGATGGCGCGCCTGCTGACCTCGCGCTTCGCCCTTCTCACGGCCGCTGACCTGGGCTACTTCACCGCGATGGGCATCGCGGTCTACGCCCTGCCCCTGTACGTCACGGGCCCGCTGCACGACTCGGAAGCCGCGGCGGGCCTCGCGTTCGGTGCGTTCGCCATCTCCGCGCTCCTGCTCCGCCCGGTGACAGGCCGCCTCACCGACCGCATCGGACGAAGACCGCTGCTCCTGGGCGGCACCGCACTCGCCGCCATCAGCCTCGCCCTCACCACGTTCGCCACCGATCTGCCCACGATCATCGCCCTCAGACTCCTGCTGGGCGTCGGCGAAGCCGCCTACTTCGTGGCCGCCTTCGCCGCGCTCGTCGACATCGCCCCACCGGAACGCCTCGGCGAAGCCCTCAGTTTCAACTCGCTCAGCCTCTACCTCGGACTCGCCGCGGGCCCACCGCTCGGCGAGGTGCTGACGCGGTTCTCGTTCCCCGCCGCCTGGCTCACCGCCGCGGCGCTCTGCATCGCCACCGCCGTGACCGTGGTGTTCATCGGCGAGACCGGCACGCCCACCAAAGCCACGCGGTCGAGCCTGATCCACCGCCCGGCCGTCCCGGCGTCCATCGCGCTCTGCACGGCACTCGCGGCCAGCGGCGGGTTCATGGCGTTCTCCGCACTGCGCGCGCAGCAGACCGGACTCGAGAACACCAGCCTTCCCCTGTTCCTCTACGGCGCCACGGTCGTGACGGCGAGGGCCGTGTTCGCGAAGGTCCCGGACCGCCTGCCGCCTCTCAAGCTCGGCGCCGCGGCACTGGCCACCATCGCGGCCGGGCTGGTCCTCACCGCCACCCCGGACACGCTCATCGTGGGCAGCATCGTGCTCGGCGTGGGCGTCACCTTCAGCACCCCGGCGTTCTTCGCGGCCATCTTCGCCACCGCCGAGCCGCACCAGCGCGGCGCCGCGTCCGGAACCGCCAGCGCGTTCATCGACATCGGCCTGGGTGGTGGCCCGATCCTGCTCGGTTTCGTCGCGAACGCCGAGGACATCCCCATGGCGCTGGCCACCGGCGGTGTGCTGGCCGCGGCGGGCTGCCTGTGGACGTTGTGGCTCGACCGATCACACTGAATCCGTGCAACTCGGTGTCTTCACCGCCGGTGACCTCGCCCCGGCCGAGATCGTCGGCCTCGCGGTGGCGGCCGAGGAAGCGGGCTTCGACGTCTTCGCGGTCGGTGAGCACCACAACCCGCCCTACACCTCGTCCTCCCCCACCACGTTGCTCGCGTTCATCGCCGCACGGACGACTTTGCGGCTCTCCACCGCCACGACCTTGATCACCACGAACGACCCGGCGCGGCTCGCGGCCGAGTACGCCACCCTGTGCCTGCTCGCCCCGGACCGGGTCGACCTCGTGCTCGGCAGGGGCAACACCGCGAAGGTGTTCGGGTGGTTCGGCAAGGAGATCGAGTACAGCCTGCCGTTGACGATCGAGCACTACGAGACGCTCAGATCGTTGTGGCCCACCAGGCCTTACGTGTGGCACGCCTGTACGCGCTCACCTGAGATCGCCGATCTGGCCGCCGAGCACGACGACGGGCTGTTCGTGTTCGCCGATCAGACCGAACACGTCGCCCGGTATCGCGACCAAGCCGCGAACCCCCGGCTCGGTGTGCTGGCCGACCACCTCGACGACGGCCTCGCGCTCGACCCCGACCGGTTGCTGATCAAAGTCAGCAGCCAGGAGCAGATCGAAAAGCTACTGTCGGACACGTGTTCAGCCTTGCCCAGCCGCCGCTCTTCGCCAGACTCCACGGTGCGCGGAACGTCCTGATCGCCGGTGCGGGCGGCGGGTTCGACGTGTTCGCCGGGCTGCCGCTCGGGATCGCGTTGCGCGGTCTCGGCAAGCGGGTCCACTACGCCAGCCTGAGCTTCAGCGACCTGGAACGCCTCGACCTCGACGCGTGGCTTGAACGCGGGCTGGCCGCTGTCGAACCCGAGACCAGCGGCGAGGACGCCTACTTCCCCGAACGTGAGCTCGCCCGGTTCCTCGGCGACACCGTCTACGCGTTCCCGAGGACGGGCGTCACACCACTGCGCCGCGCCTACCGGACGTTGGTCAAGAAGCTCGAGATCGACGCGGTGGTGCTGGTCGACGGCGGCACGGACATCCTGCTGCGCGGCGACGAACAGCACCTCGGCACGCCGACCGAGGACATGACGAGCCTCGCCGCGGTGCACGCGCTCGACGTGCCCGCGAAGATCGTCGTGAGCCTCGGGTTCGGCATCGACGCGTATCACGGGGTGTGCCACGCGCACGTGCTGGAAAACCTTGCCGCGCTGGACAAGCAGGGCGCGTACCTGGGCGCGTTGTCGATCCCGTCCGACAGCCACGAGGCCCGCGCCTACACCACCGCGGTCCAGCAGGCGCAGGAGGCGACGCCGCTGTCGCCGAGCATCGTCAACGGCCAGATCGCGGCCGCGCTCAGGGGCGAGTTCGGCGACGTGCGGTTCACCAGCCGCACCGAGGGCAGCGAGCTGTTCGTGAACCCGTTGATGGGCGTGTACTTCAGCGTCGACCTGGACGCGCTGGCCCGCGGCGTCCACTACCTGCCCGCGCTCGAAGGCACGCGGACGGCGTTCGACGTGGCGCTCGCGATCGAGGACTACCGCGACAGCAACGACGAACGCCGGCCGAAGCGCGCTCTTCCTCACTGACGCCGGATCACCAGCGCCACCACCAGAATCAGCACACCGATCGCGAACGCCGACCCGAGCACCCACAGCCCGTAGATCGCGAACGCCACGAACTCGGACCCGATCGAGGCCACGGACGTCACCGTGGCACGGGCATCGGACTCGATCCGGTGCTGCAGCTCGGTTTCCACCTGCACCAGGACGAACCGGTACAGGCCGTAGAACAGTCCCAACAGGACGATCGCCCACGGCACAGCCCACACCGCGGCGAGCATCAGCACCACGCCAGCAGCGAACAGAACCCAGCCCCGGAACGGCAACCGCCCGCCGAGCGACGCACCGGCCGCACCCAGCAGCGGCACCCCGATGGTCGCGAGCGGCACCCACACCGTCGGCACGTGCCAGTCCTGGGCCAGCAAAGCGAAGTACTCCTCGAACGCGTCGATCGCGTACACCAGAGCCACTGCCAGCACAGCACGTTTGATCGGCACGGACGCCCGCAGACCCTCGCGCAGCGTCGCGAAGTAGCTCTCGTGTTCGTCCGACTCGCGAGGAGGTTCCGGGAACCGCAAGGCGATCACGGACGACGCGACGCACATCGCGACGGAGATCCAGCCGGTCAGCTCGTAGCCGCCGAAGGAGAACAGCACGGTGGCGATGACCGCGACCGGTACCTGCGCGATCAGCTCGATCGTGTCGACCCGCGCGTTGAGCTTCCCGTAGAGCGCTTCGTCGCCGTTGGCCGCCAGCCCGTCGTACAGCAGGGCCTCGAACGCGCCGGACGTCAGCGTTCCGCCGAGTCCCCACAGCACGAAACCGGCCGCGAAGCCCCAGAACGACGGGAACAGCACCCACGACGCGTATCCCAAGGCCTGCAGCAAACCTGCTGCGACCAAAGAGCTTCGCCGTGAGAACCGGTCGGCGATGGCACCCGACGGCACCTCGAACACGACCGCTGTCGTCGACCAGATCGCGAGCAGCACGGAGATGGAGGCGTCCGACAGCCCGCTGTCGGCGAAGAGCAACGAGTACAGCGCGTAGATCGGGATGAGGTGCGAACACCACGCCCAAGCCGTCGCGGTTCTAGATAGATCAGTTGAAGATCAATGTCGTCGGCGCATGGGACAAGGCTAAGCCGTCAGCGCCACCGAATAAATGGCGCTGACGGCTCGTGACCGCCTAGAAACCGGCAGTGATGCGGGTGAACGCGAGGTCGGCCTGCTGGATGCCCGAGCAGTTCGACGCCACCTGGCCGTCGCAGCCGCCGCGGTCGCGGTTCACCGACCAGAACGCGAGGCGCCCCAGTCCGTTGGACTTCGACCAGTCGCGGATGGCCGTCCAGTCGTCGACCGACGTGAGCTCGCGCTGGTCGGACAGACCGTTCATGCCCGAGATGCCCACGCGCTTGAACGCATCGGCGTCACTCAGGCCGAACGTCGACTTGATCTTGTTCTTCAGCCCGGTCGCCGCGCCGATGGTGTCGGTGCGGACGTTGGAGCTGCCGAAGTCGAACGGCATGATCGTGAAGATGTCGATGTTCGCGCCGAGCGCCTTCGACTGGTCGATCAGCCGCGCGCCGTAGAAGTTCGGGCCGGTGGTGCCGGTGCCGAACGTGACGATCGTCTGGATGCCGGGGTTGTTCTGCTTGACGATCTTCAGGGCCGTGATGATCCGGTCCTGGACGGTCGTGTTCTCGAACTCGTCGGAGTTCTCGATGTCGATGTCGATCGCCTTGAGCCCGTAGGCGTTGATGACCTGCTGGTACGCACCGGCCAGCGCCTCGGGGGTCGAGCAGTTCGGGCCCAGCTTGTTGCCGCTCCAGCCACCGAACGACGGCACGATGTCACCGCCGGCCGCGCGGATGGCGTTGATCGTCTGCTGGTCGACACCGCCGGTGAGCGGACGACCCTGGTCCCACACCGGCGTGCAACCGCCGCCGGACAGGACGAACGCGAGCGTGAACCACTTGACGCCGGTCGAGCTCATGACCTGCGTGGCGTTCTGCGGGTTGCCCCAGCCCAGGTACAGGTAGGGCGCGCCGCGGCCGGTGCCGGGCAGAGGCGGGTTCGACGTCGTAGTGGTGGTCGTCGTCGTGGTGGTCGTGGTCGTCGGCGGGTTGCCGGTGCCGTCGCACGAGTCGCCGTTGATCTTGCAGCCGGACGGGTCCGCGCCGGATCCGCGCGCGGTGAAGCCGAAGCTCGCCGTGCCGCCGACGCCGACGTTGCCGTTCCAGGTGTTCTTGACGGTGATGTGCTGGCCGCTAGCGGTGTACGAGCCGTCCCAGAGCGACGCGATCGACTGCCCGCTCGGGAGGTCGAACTCGACGGTCCACGACGAGAGCGCGGACGAGCCGCCGTTGGAGATCGTGTACTTGGCCTCGTAACCGCTGCCCCAGTCCGACGTCTTGGTGAACGCCGCCGTCACGCCCGTCGCACCGCTCGCGGGAGCGGCTACGACGCCTCCTACCACGGTGGCTACCGCCAGACCGAGGGTGAGGATTTGCCAGCGGAACCTCTTCATGGTGCTCCTTCACGTGCAGGGGGAACGTGATGGGTCGCACGTTAACTGGTCTAAACCAATGGTTCAAGGGTGTGAACAAGCCAAATCGGCGTGCGGTCGTGGAACCGCTCTCCTAGGGTCTGACGCGATGAACGCTCACGAAATCGCCCAGCTCATGGCCGCGTGGGTGCCCGATCCGGACATCCAGGTCGCACAGACCACATATCGGTTGGCGTTGGCCTCGGAGTGGCGGATTCCCGACGGTGCCTCGGTTTTGGAGGTCGGGTGCGGTCAGGGCGACATGACCGCGGTGCTGGCGTCTCTCGTGGGTCCAAACGGGACGGTCGTCGGAGTGGACATCGCCCCGCCTTTGTACGGCTCACCGGTCACCGTTGGTGATTCCGCGCGGGTGCTGCTGGACGGGCCGCTCGGCTCTCGCATCTCCATGCGGTACGAGACGGACGTGCTTCGCGATGACGTCGGTACCGGTTACGACCTCGTGGTGCTCGCCCACTGCTCGTGGTACTTCGCGTCCGCGGATGTTCTGTCCCGGACACTGGCGAAGATCCGCACGCTCGGTTCGAGGTTGTGCTTCGCCGAGTGGGACCCGGAACCCGTGCACCCGAACCAGGTTCCGCACCTGCTGGCCGTGCTCGCGCAGGACCGCATGGGCGAGACCGACGGCAACATCCGTGCGCCGCTCACCCGTGCCACGCTGCTGGCCGCGTTGGAGAGCACGGGCTGGGAGGTCGAGCAGATCACGTCCGTGGACACGAGTGGGCTGCAGGACGCGGACTGGGAGATCGCCGCGGCGCTGGAGGACGCGCCGGACGGGCTGGCGAAGGAGTTGTTGCGGCAGGTCGCGCGCAAGAGCGGGAACGTGCCGCTGTCCGCCTACGCTCTGACCGCGCGCTAGACCCGTTCCGCGTCCCGTTCGCGTTCCTCCAGCAGCTGCAGCAGCGCGTAGGTGGTCTGGCGCTGTTCCTCCACGAGCTTGGTCAGCCACGACCCGAAGTAGAGGAAGCCGCCGACCCCGATCAGCCCCACACCGAGAATTCCGCCCGAGACCACATAAGGGATCTGCTCCCACACGTACCCGGTGTGCGCAACGCCCCACCACGCGAAGAGGATCGCAGCGATGCCCGCGGTCATCAGCATCGTGCCGACGAGTCCGATTCCACTGCGCATTCTGGCGCGCCGCCGGTCCTGCATCGTCATGGCTTCACCCGCAGGTCGGGGACACCGGTGGGGTGCCCGGAGGGACAGGGAGCGCCGCCCAGCAGGAACGTGCCGAACGACTTCATGCCGAACGCTCCTGCCGCGGCGACCCCGAGTCCGGCGAGGACTATCAGCGCGGGCACGCCGGGGAAGTCGAGCAGGGATCGGGGCTTGGCTCGGGCGTTGGCCACAGGTGTCACGGCCTTGGGTGGCGTGACACCGGCCACCGGGGACGTGCCGGGTGAGGGCGCTGAGCCGCCGGCGTCGGGCGGCAGTGGCAGAGGTGCTTGGGGCACAGGGACATCGGGCGGCGGTATCGAAGCAACAGCGGAAGCGTTTGCGACTGCTTCGGTGTCACCGACGATCACCACCATCTTGCGCAGCGGGTTGAGCAGCGGCACGAGTTCCTTGGGCAGCAACGGGGCCAGCACGCCGTCGAGGATGCCGCCGAGGCCCAGCTTGGTGCGCAACGCCAGCACGTCGATGGTCAGGGTCAGGCCGCGGGACTTGGACGTCGCGCCCGTTCCCTCGACCTTCGTGGCGGCCTCGGGCCAGGCCAGGGAAATCCCCAGTGGTTCCAGCGCCTTCAGCAGGCCGTCCGGTGGGGCGGCGGGTGACTTGACCGGGAACTTCTGGCCCAGCACGGTGAACTCCGCCACCGAGAACGTGCTCGTGCCGCTGCCCTTGCTGCCATCGCTGACCGCAACGGACTCGAAGCGAACACCCGACATCACGACCAGGCCGGCCAAAAGGGAAATCGTTTGCGCGGACGTCACGGCCGACGACCGCGCCTCGGCAGCCGACACAGCGTTCGTGCTGGTTGAGGAGAGGCCGTCGGTGGTGAGCAGGAAAGGAACTTCTTGGCGGGCGCCCGCGTACGACTCGGTCTTGGCCGCGCTCGCGGTGGCGCGCATGCCCGACTTCGACTCGTCCGCCGGGCCGCCGGGCGTCGCCGCGTTGGCCTGCACGGGATACGCGAAGCCGAGCAGCTGCGGCAGACCGGTGCCGACGGCGGCGCCCGGCCACACCGAGCTCGCCAGGGAACGGCCGATCGGGCCGGAGCCCAGCTCGGTCTGGGTGTAGGAGAGGTGGACCTCGCCCTGCGGTTCGGTGGGCACGGGAATCAGGTCGGTGTGCAGCAGCACGGACACCGGTGCGGCGTGGGCGGAGAGAGTGAAGCCGCCGATCTCCGAAGCGGCTCGGGCCGGCGCCGGGGACAGCAGGAGCAGCAGCAGGACGAGTGCGTACCTCATGACGTCCCTCCGAAGTAGACAGAGGCCAGGTCGGTGTCGGCCGCGATCTCGCCGTGCGCCATCACGACGACTTGGTCCGCCACCGACGAGGCCGTTTCGGCGAACTGCTCGACGATCAACATCGTCACGCCACCGGAAGCCAGCTCGCGGACGACCTCGTACAGCTCGGCGACGATCACCGGCGCGAGGCCCATCGAGAGCTCGTCGATCACGACCACCGCCGGGTCGGTGATCAACGCGCGGGAGAACGCGAGCATCTGCTGCTCACCGCCTGACATCGAGCCCGCGAGCTGCTTGTGCCGCACGCGCAGCTTCGGGAACCGCTCGTAGACAACGGAAGGATCTCCGCGCATCAGGCGCAGGTTCTCGGCGACGGTGAGGTTCGGGAAGATCGCGCGGCCTTCCGGGATCGTGCACAGGCCCGCATGAGCCAGTTCCTCGGGCGCGGCGTCGTTCACGTGCACTCCGCCGAGGTGCACGTGCCCGGACGTGGCGCGCAGCTGTCCACTCAGGACCTTCACCAACGTCGACTTGCCCGCGCCGTTGGGGCCGAGCAACGCGGTGACCGTGCCGCGCGGCACGTTCAGCGACACTCCGCGCAGCACCTCGATCCGGCCGTACCCGGCGTGGACGTCCGTCAGATCGATCATCCGAGATACGCCTCCCGGACACCCGCGTGCTCACGGATCTCTGAAGGCGTCCCGGAAGTCAGCAGACGGCCCAGGTTCAGCACGTGCACGACGTCGCAGTAGCCCATCACGAGGTCCATGTCGTGCTCGACCAGCACGACCGAGCGCCCCTCCCCCACCAGCTCCCGCAGCAGCTCGCCGAACGCGTCGGTCTCGGCCCGGTCCAGCCCCGACGACGGTTCGTCCAGCAGCAGCAACGAAGGATCGGTGGCGAGTGCGCGCGCCAGCTCCAGCAGCCGCGCGGCACCGGTCGGCACGGTGTCGGCCTGGTTGGACGAGAACTCCGCGATTCCCACGCGTTCCAGCAGTTCCGCGGCCAGCCGAGCGGGCCGGCGGCGACTTTCCAGCGCCACCACGACGTTCTCCCAGACCGTCAGCGACCCGAACACCTCGAGTCGCTGGAACGTTCGCGCCACGCCTTGCCTGGAGCGCTGGTGCGGCCCCCAGGACGTGATGTCGGCATCGCCGAGCAGCACCTGGCCCGCCGACGGCTTGCGCAACCCGCTGATCACGTCGAACAACGTCGTCTTGCCCGCCCCGTTGGGCCCGATCAGCCCGGTGACGCCGACGTCGACCGACAACGTCACGTCGTTCACCGCGGTCACCTCGCCGAAGCGAACCGTCACGCCCTCCACCCGCAGTGTGCTCATGCGCGCCGCCAGGACCAGGCGCGGAAGAACCAGCTCATCAGGCCGTTGGGATCACGCGCCAACCCGGCCGCCGCGACGCCGAGCAACACGACCGCCGCCCCCGCGAACGCCGGGAAACCGCTCTGCAGCACCGGGAGCAGCATCAGCAGCAGGCCGCCCAGCGCCGCGCCGGACACCGACGTCACGCCCGCGATCACCGCGAACAGCAGCAGCGGCAGGTTGTTGAACAGCTGGAAGTCGCTCGCCGCCACGGTTTCCCGCAGCTGCGCGAACAACCCGCCCGCCAGCCCGGCGATCGCGGCCGACAGCGAGAACACCCAGACCCGGATCCAGCGCACGTTCATGCCCAGCGTCGCGCACGCAGCCGAGCTGTCCTTGACCGCGATCATCCGCCGCCCGAGCCGTCCGCGCCTGATCATCAGCACACCGGCCCCGACCAGCGCGAACACCACCGCCACCAACACGAGCTGCGCGGCCGTCGACGAGAACAGCGCCGGCACCTGCAGACTCCCCCGCACCCCGAACGCGATCGGCGACTGCAGCACGAGCTTGTCCATCAGCTGCGCGAACCCCAACGTCGCCAGTGCCAGGTACAGCCCGCTGACCCGGAGTGCCGTCAACGCGATCACCGCACCGATCGCCGCCGCCACCACCGCGCCGACCACCAGCGTCCACGGCGAGCCACCGAGCCGCGCCACCGTCACCGCGCCCACGCCGACGAACGTGAACTGCCCGAGCGACACCACCCCGCCGTACCCGGTGAGCAGCACCATCGACAGCAGCACGATCCCGAACACCAGCCCCAGCGCGAGCTGCCCGGCCACCACCTTGTCCACCAGCAGCGCCAGCACCACGACCACACCCAGGAACAGCGCCGCACCCACGCCGGTGGCAAGTCCGGATGGCACCGTCACCCCGCGCGATCCCCGCACGCCACCGATCCTGAGTGGCGACTGCGGCATCGCCAGCAGCACGACGAACAGCAGCAGCGCCGGAATCGCGGCCCTGAAGGAGATCCAGAACGGCGAGGACGGCAGGTAGGCCACCGCGTAGGACTGCACCAGCCCGAGCCCCAACGCCCCCACGAACGTCAACGGCAGACTGCGCAACCGTCCGACGAGAGCCGCGGTGTAGGCCGTGATCACGAGCAACGTCATCGTCACGTAGTCGAGCTGCACGACCGGCGTGAGCAGAATGCCGCCCAGCGCGGCCAACGCGGACCCGATCGCCCAGCTCAACGCCGACAGCCGGTTCGGGCGCGTTCCGTACAACGCGGCCAGCTCGGGCGCGTCGACGCACGCCCGCATCGCCAGGCCCGTGCGGGTCCGGTTCAGCAGCACGTACAGCCCGCCCGCGACCAGAACCGCGCACGCCAGCGTGACCAGGTCGTGGCCGCTCACATAGGACTGTCCGATGTGGATGCCGTACTGGTCGAGGAACGGCCGCACGGGCCGAGCCTCCGGCGGCCAGATCGCCTGGGCCGCGCCGATAAGGCCGACCAGCACGCCGACTCCGGCCACCAGGGTGATCCCGACCGGGGCACCGGCCAGCCGACGCATGATGAACCGTTCGATGAGCAGTCCGAACAGCGGCGCGCACACGCCGACCACCAGCAGCAGGGCGAGCCATTGGGGCAGGCCGCGGTTCTCGGCGAGCTCCCAGTAGAGGAACGCCATGACCATGCCGATCGCGCCGTGGCCGACGTTGAACACCTTGGAGGTGCTGTAGGTGAGGACGAGACCGCCGGCGACGACGGCATACGCGCCCCCGGTCACGAGGCCGAAGATGGTGTAGGCGAGGAGGGCCGTCATCCGCCCACCCCCGTGTCGATCAAGGAGCCGCACGCGTACCCCGAAGCCGGCGCCAGCCGCGACCAAGCCCCACCCTTGAGCCGCACCAGCGTCATGCAGGCCGAAGTCCGCTTCCCCCCGACGTCCTGCGGCGCCACCATCCCCTCAGCCGTGAAGTCGTGCACCCCACGCACCGCGTCCAGCATCGCCTTCCGCGTCAGCTGCGGCCCCACCTTCGCCGCCGTCTGCACGAACAACCGGGCGGCGGCCCAGGCGAACATCCCGAAGTACGTCGGCGCCGCGCCGGGAGCCACCCGGCCCAGCCACTGCTTGTACAACGTCACCTGCGCGTTGTTCTCCTCGAACAGCGCGCCGTTCGTGTAGACGACGGTGCCGTCGACCGCCGCGCCGCCCTGCTTGATGTACTGCGGGTCGTACGCGGACGGCTCCGTGATGAACGCTTCCGGCGTGTACCCCTGCTGCCGCATCGCCTGCTGCAACCGCACCGCGTACTGCCCGGAGCCGATCCAGTAGACGATCTTGGTGCCGGTCTCCTTCAACTTCGCCACGTACGGCGCGTAGTTGACGTCCGCGATGTCGATGGCCTGCGTGTAGACGAACTTGATGCCGCGGGCCTCGGCCGCCTTCTGCATGCTGCGGGCGTTCTGCGCACTCGCGTCGGCGTTCAGGTACAGGTAGGCCGCGGCGCCGATCGCGCCGGGGAAGGTCGACTTCACCAGGTCCGGGCCTGCCGTGGACACCAGGTTCACCACGTTGGACGCGGCGCCGAAGCTCACCGGCACGCGCTGCCGTTGGGCGGTGACGGTCGAGGCCCTCAGGTCCGGGATGCCGCACGCGGTCGCGGCGGGACCACCGCCCTGGTCGAACGCCGACATCGAACCGACCAGCGCGAACGCCTGCTCGCACGCCTGGGAGGTGGCCTGCTGGTCGCCGCCGCTGTCGGTGCGCGAGTCGAACGACACGAGCTTGAGCTTGCGGCCGCAGATCGCGCCCTGGGTGGCGTTGAAGTACTCGACGAACGCCTTCGTGCCCTGCTGCGCCGCCTGGAACAGGCCGGGTACCGGCCCGCTGATGTCCGAGATGTTGGCGATGGTGATCTCGCCAGGGGTCACGCCCTTGTCCGTCGCACCACCGGTGCCCTGGCAGCCGCCGGCGATGCTGCCGGGCGGGTTCGGCTGCTTGTTGGGCTGCCCGGCGGTGCCGTCGCTGCCGGGCTGACCCGCGGTGCCGTCGGAACCGGGCGCCGCGCCGTCCTCGACCGGCACCGAGCCGTCCTGGACGACCGATCCGCCGCCTTGGGGCACGGCGAGTGCGGCGCGTTGCTCGGCGGTGAGCCTGCTGCCACACCCGGCGAGCAACGCGCAGACCACCAACGCGATCAGCGCAGCACTGCGATGCATGCGGACGAACGCTAGGCCACTGCATCGGTGCAGCCCGGGCCTGCTACCAGCGATTTCACCCAGGTGGCGGACACGAAATCTAGAACGCGTTCTATCTGCAAACAACCTCGAGGAAAACCGTCACCAAAGCACTGTTAGGTCGTTAGACCACCTTGCGCCAAGGAACACGTTCTACCTACGAGGGCGGCAGTAGCTCCGGACGACGAGCCCGCACGACGTCACCCGACGACTCCCCGCGCAACCGGCGCATCACCCAGGGAACGACGTGCTCCCGAGCCCACTTCCAGTCCTCCGCCCGCCGAACCCTGCGGTCAACCAGAGGAGCCACCCCGAGCACGGTCCGCTGCAAGGAATGCGAGACCCCGAGACCGTCGAGCACAGAAATGGCGACCTCGGTGTGCCCCAGGGAGTTCAGGTGCAGCCGGTCCGCGGACCACATGCGACGGTCGCGCAGCTGCCGCATCGCCCACATGTCGACCAGAACGCACGAGAACTCGGCGGCGATCGCGCGCACGTGCTCGTTGTAGATGGCCACGCGACCACGCATCTTGCGGAACACCGGGTCGTCGGCCCCGTCGACACCCGTGAAGAGGATGACGCGCGCGCCCGCACCCGCGACGCGCGCAACGGCATCGCGGTACCGGCGCATCAGAGCGTCGATGTTCACCTTCGGCCGCATGAGATCGTTCCCACCCGCGTAGAGCGAGACGAGGTCCGGGTTCATCGCGAGAGCGCGCTCAAGCTGCTCGTCGAGCACCTGCGGCAGCAACCGGCCCCGCACGGCGAGATTGGCGTAGCTGAACTCGGGATCGGCGGCGAGAACGTCGGCCACGCGATCCGCCCAGCCACGCACCCCGTTGGGCCTACCTGCGTCTTCGTCACCGACTCCTTCGGTGAACGAATCCCCCAACGCCACAAAACGCTTGCTCATGCTCAGGACTTTAGGTCGCGCGTTCGAACCGGGGTTGCGCGGGGTTCGATAACGTTTTGATAACGCCGGGGTCTCGAACTGAGGCGGGCTCCCTTTCCCAGCCGTAGTCCCGATCGTGCGACTCCCCATGAACTTGGCAACGCCGGCGCGACTCCTCGTCGCGTTGGTCGGCTGCGCGTTGGCCGTGCTGCTCACCACCGGGGTCGCATCAGGTCAGCCTTCCACTCCCTCGACCCCGATTTCGACCCCGCCGCCCGGAAGTGGCGGGACGGGCGACGAGGTCGTGCAGACCCAGTGGGGTCCGCTCGGACCTGCCGACCGGGACTTCATGAACCGGGTCAAGCAGGCCGGGCTGTGGGAGAAGCCCGCGGGCGAGAAGGGCAAGGCCAAGCGAGCCGACCAGCCCAAGATCCAGGAAGCCTGCAAGCACCTCATCGAGGGCCACACGCTGCTGGACAACGTCGTGAACCGGGCAGGCGTCCTGCTCGGCCACACGCTGCCCACGGAGGCCTCCGACGAGCAGAAGGGCTGGCTCGGCGAGATGGACGCGGCGAACGGCGACGAGTTCGACGTCGTCTTCGCGAACCGGCTCCGCGCGGCGCACGGCAAGGTCTACGCCTACGCCGCGCAGATCCGGGCGGGCACGAAGAACGAGCTCATCCGCATTCTGGCCACGCAAGCGATGATCACCGTCTTCGACCACATGAAGGTGCTCGAAGACACCGGCAAGGTCGACTTCGCCGGTCTGGAGTCGCCTCAACCGCTCGCTCCCCCCACGGCTGCCTCCGGGGCACCGGAACCAACGGGGGACAACAACGCTGAGGCGTCAGCCAACCCGACCGACGGCGTGATCCCGACAGTGCCGGAGGGCACCAAGTTCACCCGCACCGCCGAGCAAGGCGTGTTCGGGGACAACAACGGTGTCTTCTTCGGTGCGATAGCGGTGCTCGCGCTCGCGCTGGTCGGAATGCGAATGATTTCCCGGTCCAAGAAGAAAACGACGAGCCGACGAAGCAGTTCGCGTTCGTTCTAACCGCACACCGAGCTTAAACCCGAACAACACGGCTAACCGCCGTCAGCTTCACCATGCCGTTTTATCGGACTACACGAGGTGGCAAATGGCTTTTCACCGTAGGAAATCCACGATCTGGCTGACCGCCGCCGCAGCGGCGATGGCGCTGGTCGCTGGCGGTGCCGCGGTGGTGGCGATCAGCTCATCTGATGGCGCCGCGCTCGCCGATGGCCCGGACAAGAACTTGTTCGTCGACATCACCAAGGTGAAGCCGAACGTCAAGAAAGTGAACCAGCAGGGCAACGCCTCCAAGGGCAATTTCATCGTCGACTGCGGACGGAACGAGAACGGGCACTTCAACCCGGACAACTTCATCGCGCAGCCCGGTGTCCGCAACGGTGCCCAGCACCTGCACGACTACGTCGGCAACCTGTCCACGAACGCCGACTCGAACAACAAGTCGCTGCAGAAGGCAGGCACGACCTGCAAGAACGGTGACAAGTCCGCGTACTTCTGGCCTGTCGTCCGCATCGACACCGAGGACGAGGAAGAGCCGGCCAAGCAGCCGCCGAAGAAGGACGACAAGGCGCAGCAGGACAAGGACAAGGCCGACAAGGCCGCTGCCCGCCTCGAGTGCCCCGACGTCGCCTCCAAGCTCCCCGAGGACATCCCGGACAAGGCCCAGGCGGAGATCGACAAGGAACTCGAGAACATCGAGAAGGTCACCGACGAGGCCGAGAAGAAGCTCGAGCAGACCAAGGCTCAGGACATCGACAACGTCATCGTCGGCCCGACGCGCGAGAAGCGCGCCGCCATCCTGAACCGCATGATGCTGGCGTTCAGCCGCCAGGGCAAGCAGGCTCCCGACCTGAACCCGGCCGCCGCCTGCGCGGTCAAGAAGCAGGGCGAGAAGGCCGCCAAGCTCGACGACGGCGCCGAGAACAACGACGAGGCTCAGGCCGAGGGCACCGAGAACAAGAAGAACCAGAACAACAAGGAGGAGAACGCCGACCTCGAGCTCGAGGGCAACGACGGCGTGATCCAGCGTCCCGAGGTCGCCCAGCTCGAGTTCCGCGGCTCGCCCGTCGGCAAGGTCGTCGCGATGCCGAAGTTCCTGCGCGTCCTCTACGGCGACGCCAAGGTCTCGACCAACGGCACCAAGAACGCCAAGGACTCGTGGACCTGCTCCGGCTTCGAGGACAAGGTGCTGATCAACAAGTACCCGATCTGCCCGCAGGGCTCGAAGGTCAAGCGCATCCACGACTTCCCGAGCTGCTGGGACGGCAAGAACATCGACTCCGCGAAGCACCGCGAGCACATCGTCTTCCCGGACAAGAACTCCGGCAAGTGCCCGAAGGGCTTCAAGGCTGTCCCGCAGCTGCGGATCTCCCTGACCTACAACATCCCCAGGGACATCCAGCAGAAGGGTCAGTACAAGGTGGACTCGTTCCCGGAGGAGGAGCACAACCCGTTCTCCGACCACGACGACTTCGCCAACGTGATGTCGCAGCAGATCATGAACCGTCTCGTCAACTGCGTGAACTCCGGCAAGAAGTGCCGCGAGTGACCCAGTTCTGAGAGAGCGCGAAATCCCCGGTGCACCTCCCGCGCACCGGGGATTTCGCGTGTTTACCCTGTCCCGCATGGCACAACGGCGGACCTGGCGCGAGGTGGACGGCGAACGGATCGACGGCACCTGGCGGCCTGTCTTCGTTCGCAACGGGGACAGGTACTTCCTCACCGATCTCGTCATCTACGCCGACGGGATGCTCGACTGCTGGGGTCTCGTGACGCTGGACGAGTTCGCCGGAATGCTCGCCTCGGGCAAGGTGGCCACCGAGTTTCCCGAAGGCGCTGAAGGGTCCGCGCTTCACCTGGGCGCGTGGAAGTTCGCCGAACCCCAGTCCTGGATCACCCCCGAAGCACTGCTCGCCGAGGTGCGCGACGACGTCGACCAACTGGCCGGCAGGCCCGACTCCACGGCCCGATGCCTTGCGGCGGTGGACGTTTTCCTCGACGAGCAGACCGAGGAGAACCGCGCGTCGGTGCGCGAGGCGTACCTGGCCATCCCCGAGCACATGCGGGTCTACGCGCTCGGCGACATGGACCGCAGGGACTGGCCGCTGCGAGTGCTCGCGGCCGGGCCGGGCAACCGGTACTCGTGGCAGGACGAGGAGCTGACCGTCGGCCGCAAGGCGCACGCGGCGGCTCTGAAGTACTTCACCGACCTGCGGGAATGGCGACGCAGTTCACCAGCGTGAACGTTGTGCCGGAATCATTGACCGCAAAGGTATAGACCACTAACACTGTGCCGCATGGTCACCCGTTCCTGCGCGGTGCTGATCGCACTGCTGGCATCGTTGCTAGTACCGGTCGCCGGATCCGCCCAAGCGGCTCCGGCGACGTTCGTCCACCCGGGAGTCGTCGTGTCCCGGCCACAGCTGGACTTCGTGCGCGCCAAGGTCCAGGCGGGCGCCCAGCCGTGGAAGCTCGCCTACGACCGCATGATGGCGTCGAAGTACGCCGACCTGAACCGCACGCCGAAGCCGCGTGCCGTCGTGGAGTGCGGTTCCTACTCCAACCCCAACTACGGTTGCACCGACGAGCGCGAGGACGCCATCGCGGCCTACACGCTGTCGCTCGCCTGGTACATCACCCGCGACAACCGGTACGCGACCAAGGCCGTGCAGATCATGGACGCCTGGTCCGCCACCATCCGCGACCACACCAACTCGAACGCCCCGCTGCAGACCGCGTGGTCGGCTTCCTCGTGGCCCAAGGCGGCCGAGATCATCAAGCACGTCTACGGGAACTGGCCGAACAGCGCGCGGTTCGGCACCATGCTGCGCAACGTCTACCTGCCCGAGATCCAGAACGGCCGTGCGAACACGAACGGCAACTGGGAGCTCAGCATGATGGAGGCGTCGATCGGCATCGCGGTCTTCCTGGAGGACCGCGCCGCCTACGACAAGGCGATCAGCATCTTCCGCACCCGCATCCAGGCCTACATCTACCTGACCACCGACGGTGCACTGCCGAAGACACCGCCGGGCAGCGGCATCGACACCAGGTCCGAGATCATCTCCTACTGGCACAACCAGTCCACGTTCGTCGACGGGCTCACCCAGGAGACCTGCCGGGACTTCACGCACACCGCGTACGGGCTGGTGGCCGCCTCGCACCTCGCCGAGACCGCGAAGCACCAGGGCCAGGACATCTGGGGTGAGATCAAGGACCGGATGCGGCACGCGTGGGGCCTGCACACCAAGTACCAGAACGGTGAGCCGGTGCCGTCGTGGCTGTGCGGCGGGTCGTTCAAGCAGAACCTCGGGCCGACGTCGGAGGTGTCGTTCAACGCGCTGAACACCCGGCTGGGCATCGCGATGGCGAACACCCAGGCCTACACCGAACGGATACGTCCACAGGGGACGGACAACCTGTTCGTCGCCTGGGAGACGCTGACTCATGCGGCGAATCCGGCCTAGTCGCGACGAGGGTGGTCGCCGCCCGCGACCACCCTCACCTCCTCGACAGGTAGATCCTCGTGCGTGCCACGTGAGAGCGCGCTTCGTCACGTTGCTCACCGGCGCACTGCCAGTTCTCGATCCAGGCTTCGAGCCGGTCCAAGAGGTGCTGAGGGTCGCCTGGGAACCGACCAGGAACGATCACGAAGCTGGTGACGCGAAACAACATGTCCAGGTAGTACGACCCAGGCGAACAGTGGGGACTGAGGCTTTCCGGACGGTGCAACCACAGGACCAGCACGTCGTCGAGCCTGGCAGCCGGTATCCCGTATTTCAGCCCCCTGCGTCGACACAGCTGGTCCATCAGGCCGTCGATCTCAGATTTCGAGTTTCTGGCCGACAAATTCTCCGACGACAACGTCCACGTGGCTCGTTCCACCGCAGTCAGCAACGGCATCAACAGATGTGGCCACTTCCTCAGATCTCGCAAGATAGGAGAAAGGCGCCACCAGACATCCTCGTCGTCGGGATTCTTCGACGCCCACATGACGGTGGCCGCCGCCACCGTTTCGGTCATCAGTCTCTGCCGGGCGACGTATTTCGAGACGAAATCCGAGCCAACTCCGTTGTGAGCAATCCACACGAGCGCCATGTCCACGACGACCTGCCGGCGAACGACGCCGAGCTCCCGTAGCAGCAGCCTGCCGAGCACGAACTGCGCACCGGGTTCACGGCCGTGGAGGTTCATCCACGCCATGGCCAAGCCGACGGCAGCTTCCCCGTCCTCGTCACCAAGCTCACGAGCCAACAGCGATTGCAGCACGTGCTGCGCCTCAACAAGATCACCGTGGGCCGCCAGCCACGCCAACCCAAAACCCACAGCCTCACCGGCAACATCACCAGGAAGCTCACGCCCCAGCAACGGAGCGAGAACAAACCCCGCCTCGCCAAGATCACCGTGGGCCGCCAGCCACGCCAACCCAAAACCCACAGCCTCACCGGCAACATCACCAGGAAGCTCACGCCCCAGCAACGCA
>NZ_JBFAYI010000010.1:0-199920 GCF_040681245.1 Lentzea sp. NPDC051838 | reverse complement strand
ACGCGCCTCGCCAAGATCACCGTGGGCCGCCAGCCACGCCAACCCAAAACCCACAGCCTCACCGGCAACATCACCAGGAAGCTCACGCCCCAGCAACGCACTAACAACGAACCGCGCCTCGCCAAGATCACCGTGGGCCGCCAGCCAGGCCAACCCAAAACCCACAGCCTCACCGGCAACATCACCAGGAAGCTCACGCCCCAGCAACGCACTAACAACGAACCGCGCCTCGCCAAGATCACCGTGGATCGCCAGCCACGCCAACGCAAGGCTCACAGCCTCACCGGCAACATCACCAGGAAGCTCACGCCCCAGCAACGCACTAACAACGAACCGCGCCTCAACAAGATCATCATGGATCGCCAGCCACGCCAACCCGAAACCCACGGCCTCACCGGCAACATCACCAGGAAGCTGACGCGCCAGCAACGGCGCGAGAACAAACCCCGCCTCCGCCGTGTTGCCGTGATCTTCCAGCCACGCCATCGACTCGGGTACCAGGTGCTCGTCGGTCTCGCCCACGTCGGACCGCAGTCCTTTGTAGAGCAGGTGCCGGGCGGAGATCGAGCGTGCGTGCTGCCGCAGCCAGGGATCCACCACGTCGGTCCACGCGGTGAACGCGACGGGCGACCACGCCGGGCTCTCCAACACCGACCCGATCGCGTAGGCACCGTCGTCCTCGCCCCGGGCAAGTGCCTCGCCGGCCGCCACCGCGTTGCCGGAGATCCAGGACGCACAATGGCTTCGCAGTGCGGACGCCTCCGCCGACGCCATGTCGCGGATGATACGGCCGAGGTTCATCGCATAACGCCCGACGGTGCGCGCGGCGGTCAAGCTCGCGTTCAGCACGCGGTCTGCGACGACTGCCTGCACGACCGCGCCTGGTTGTTGGAGCAGGATCTTCTCAACCAACTGGTCGGTCACCAGGTCGTGTGCGGGAACGATCCCTGTCGACGTGGCAACCAGCCACTTCATCGCCATCAGCTGCCGCAGCACCGGTTCCGCGTTCTTCACCTGTTCACCACAGGCGATCAGGTCTGCCTCCGGTTGGGGGGTGGCGAGCAGCATCGCGACGCAGGTCTGCAATTCATGGCTGGGTTCAGCGTCGTTGTCCGCGAACAGTCTGCGGGGACGCTTCGGCAGCAGGTCGTCCTCCGCAAGCCTGCGTTCGAGCCAACTCAGCAGATCTGCGGGACGGATCGAGGGCAGGGCGGACTTCAGGTCCCCGAGTTCGTGCAACCTCTCGACCTCGGAAGCGATCAGCATCGCGATCACAGGTCTGCTGCCCGCCAGCTTGCGCATCTCCTGCAGCCCGAGATCGTGGGTCGCGTGCGGCGCGACCCGACGCAGTATCTGGTCGCGGATCGCGACTGTCTGTGCGTCGTCCGGCTCAAGTTCGACCACGTCGAAGAGCAGGGTGAGCGGCGCGTCGGTAGTTGCGTGCCAACCGGGCCGGCAGGAGGCGATGAAGGCGACCTTCGTGCCGTACCTGGCCGCGTCTGCCAGCACCCGGTAGCGCAACGTCGCAAGGTCCAGGCGCTGCGCGTACGCGTTGAGGTAGTCGAGCACGATCAGGATCCGGTCCGCGTGCTCCGCGATGATCGCCTCGTACAGGTCGGTGCTCGTCACGGCGGCCTCGCCGGCGGTTATGTGCATGACCGCCCATCCGTCGTTCACCGCCTGCGCGGCCACCTCGAAGCACGTCCGGGTCTTGCCCACACCCGCCGCACCCACCAGCAGCACGCCAGGCGCACCGGTCTCCGCGCCGAGCCGCTCCAGCAGCACGTGTGGAGCGGAGCGTGCGCCCGGATCTGTCGGTGGCACGAACGGCAGGTTGGCCTCCAGCAGGTTCTGCTGGAGGTCGCGCAGGCCGGCGACCTCCTCGCGGTGCGTCTGGATGCCCGTCAGCCGCCGCGGCTCCGCGCGGAACTCGCCCTGCTTGCGATAGCGCAGACCGACGTCCAGCGTCGCGAAGACGCGGAACGACTCAGACGCGAGCAGGTCAGCGCCCGCGCGCACCGCGTCGTCGAACGATTCGCCGATGCCGGTCACCCGCGTGACGTCGAGCGGGAGAAACGCACCGGGCCCCTCAGGGGCGTCGCGCAGTCCGCGCGGCCACACCCCGTCACCATCCGGCGCGAAGTCCCTGTACTCCGCCGCCGCTCCCGGTCCCGGCCACGTGCCGGCAGTCCAGGCCACGACGAGCGCGTGCGCGGGTCCGCCCGCGATCGGCTCGAGCAGGACGATCAGCGGGTGCACACCGGCATCGAGGCAGGCTCCCGCCAACACGACAGCCAAGTCGACGCAGTTCGCGAGCCTGGCGGTCTTCAGCACCTCGGTCGGGCCTCGGATCTCCTGCCAGCCGTCCTGTCCCGCCGCGGACTCGTCGGCGTACCGGATGCCGACGCCGACGAAGGCGTCGTACACCGTCCTCGTCCGATCGATCGGTCCTGGGCCGACGCCGGTGGAACGTGGCGGCAGCGTGGGGAGCAGCGTCGCGGCCGTTCTCGTCTCGACGAAACGCAGCAGGAGGTTGGGATCCTCCAGCCGGTTCCACATCGGCCGATTCACGACCACTCCTCGAATGCCGCGTCGAGCACCACCAGGTCGGCCGACGCGTACACGGACTCTGGGCCCCCGACCTGGCGTGCCTCGAAGTCGAGCCGGTATCGGCCGGCGTCCAGCGCAGGCAGCGTCGCCATCCACACCTCGCCGGCCCCGGACATGGTGATCGGCGGCACATGCGCCAGGCCGCTCGGAGAGAGCAAGAGGCGCATGTCCGCCGCGCCGGTTCCGCCCGGCTGGATGGTCACGCCGACCTGAGTCTCCTCGCCCGCGGGCACGATCTCCTCGAAGTCGATGCCCAGCCACGGACCGGAAGGCGTGTCACTGCCCCTCGTCGGCACAGCCTCCCCCGCGTACGACTTCAGCAACTCGATCATCGACGGTGTGTGCGCCATAGGCCCGTGACGTTCCCGCAGACCGCGCCACGCCGCCCTCGTTTCGCCCAGTTCGCGCGGGATCGCCGACAACGCGGGAACGGTTCCGTCTCCCGTCCACCCGACGTTGCCACGCCAGTGCGGATCCCGCTTCAGCACGTCCAGCGTTCCGTCCGGCCGCAGCACAACCTCGTTCGGCGTGCCGTGGCCACGTCCGAAGTACGGCACGACATCAGGCATCCGAGCCGGTGGGATGTCCGCCCAGGCCGCGGCGATGTCGTCGTGAGTGGCACGTCCCGCGGCGGCCATGGTCGCGAACTGGGCGGAGTAGCTGGACGGGCGCAGCGCAGTCAACTCGATCTCACGGCCGACCCGCTCGTCCCACACCGCTGGATACTGCGGCAGCAGCTCGTACATCGACGGCCACTGCCGGAACACCTTCCGCACCGAGGGGTGGCGCAGGGCTCCGAATCCCGGACCCCGCACCAGCCAGTCGAGTGCCTTCGGCGCACCCCGGTGTGGTGTGCCCAGCGTGATCAGGGCACGGCAGACGGACCACCCGCCGAGCGGCCCGATCCAGTACCTCGCGACGAGACCGCCCATCGAGTGGGCGAGCACGATGACCCTGCGCCGCGACTCGCCGCCCAGAACCTCGTGCACGGCGGCCGCCAGACGCTCTGCAGCGTCACGCACGGACTGACGGAAGTCGTAGGGGAACAACAACACGTCGGTACTGGCGGGGATGGGCACGCCGCGACGATGAACATGTGTTGCGACATCACGGAAGTTGGTGTTCAGCAATGTGTGCAGGTTGTCGTAACCGTGCACCGTCAGCTTGGGGCCGAGCACGCTGAAAGTGCGGATCAGGTCAACCGGTTCGAGTTCAGGAAAGCGCTCCAGGTCCAGTGTCGAGGGCCGGATGACCGCCCTTGCGATGCCCTTCGCACGAGGTTCCCACACTTCGCCGTTCGGCAACGTCAACTTGCTGCCGCCGATTCCCGGCACCACCACGACGAGATCTCGAAGCCTCTGCACTTTCGTGTTTCCCCCTCGCTGCCCGCTCACCAGGACTTCGCAAGCAGGAGTGGGCACGTTACCGCGCGTGTAACGACCACCACGGGACGATCGATCAAGCCGCCAGCACGTCCGGAGCACTCCGACAGACCCTGGGGAAACGCAGTGGCCGATCGCCTCCAGATACTCACCTCGATCTACCAGGCGGACCGCGCCGACCGGAGCTCCACGCTCACCGTCAGCCTCGCCACGATGGGGGCCGCCGTGACCTACCTCGTGGGAACCATCGCGTTCTACGACAAGATCGACCTGCTCGGCTGGGCAATCGCGCTGTTGCCGTTTCCGTTGGTGTGCATCGCCGCGTTCCACGCGACCCTGCTCAACGTGGCGGCCCTGCGAGCTCGTTCCATTCTGACCCTGGAACGCGAACTCGTGTCGGCGGCGCAGATTCCGGGCGTTGACATGAGCACCGTCGGGGTTATTGCAAGTGAGCGCGCCACCAATGTCCACACGGCTCCTCATGCGCAACGATTCGCGGTAATCATCGCGTACGGCGGCGTCGGGATCATCTACCTCGCATATATCGCTCTGATGCTCGTCAAGGCGGCACGACACCTTTCGGGTTGGGTCGCTGTACCCAGCACCGCATACGCGCTGCTGCTGATTCCGATCGCGCTGGCGTGGCACAGGAGCACTCTCCTGCTCGACTTCCGCGCGTCTGCGGATGAGAGCGGCTCCACTGACGGCTAGCGTGCCCTCATGACCGAGACACCCGACGTGAAGCCACGCAGCCGCGACGTGACCGACGGCCTGGAGCGCACCGCCGCGCGCGGGATGCTCCGGGCCGTCGGCATGGGCGACGAGGACTGGGAGAAGCCGCAGATCGGCGTTGCCTCGTCGTGGAACGAGATCACGCCGTGCAACCTGTCGCTCGACCGCCTCGCGAAGGCGTCGAAGGACGGGGTGCACGCGGCGGGCGGGTATCCGCTGGAGTTCGGCACGATCTCGGTGTCGGACGGCATCTCGATGGGCCACGAGGGCATGCACTTCTCGCTGGTCTCGCGGGAGGTGATCGCCGACAGCGTCGAGACGGTGATGCAGGCCGAGCGTCTCGACGGCTCGGTGCTGCTGGCCGGGTGCGACAAGTCGTTGCCCGGCATGCTGATGGCGGCCGCGCGGCTCGACCTCGCCAGCGTGTTCCTCTACGCCGGGTCGATCCTGCCGGGCCGGGTCACGCTGACCGACGGCACCGAGAAAGAGGTCACGATCATCGACGCGTTCGAGGCCGTCGGGGCCTGTGCGCGCGGGTTGATGAGCCGTGAGGACGTCGACCTGATCGAACGCGCGATCTGCCCCGGCGAAGGCGCGTGCGGTGGCATGTACACGGCGAACACGATGGCCAGCGCGGCGGAAGCCCTGGGCATGTCGTTGCCGGGCAGTGCCGCTCCCCCGGCCACCGACCGCCGCCGTGACGGGTTCGCGCGCCGGTCCGGCCAGGCCGTGGTGGAGATGCTGCGGAAGGGCATCACCGCCCGGCAGATCATGACGCGCGAGGCGTTCGAGAACGCGATCGCCGTCGTGATGGCGTTCGGCGGCTCCACCAACGCCGTGCTGCACCTGCTCGCGATCGCGCACGAGGCCGGTGTGGAACTCAGCTTGGACGACTTCAGCCGGATCGGCGCGAGGGTGCCGCACCTGGCCGACGTGAAGCCGTTCGGACGGCACGTGATGACCGACGTCGACCGCATCGGCGGCGTCCCCGTGGTGATGAAGGCGCTGCTGGACGCCGGTCTCCTGCACGGCGACTGCCTCACCGTCACCGGCCGCACGGTCGCCGAGAACCTCGCCGACATCGCCCCGCCCGACCCCGACGGTCTCGTGCTGCGCGCCCTCGACAAGCCCATCCACCACACCGGCGGCATCACGATCCTGAAAGGCACGCTCGCCCCGGAAGGCGCCGTCGTGAAGTCCGCGGGCTTCGACTCCGACGTCTTCACCGGCACCGCGCGGGTGTTCGACCGCGAGCGCGCCGCGATGGACGCCCTCGAAGACGGCACGATCACCGCGGGCGACGTCGTGGTGATCCGGTACGAGGGCCCCAAGGGCGGGCCGGGCATGCGCGAGATGCTCGCCATCACCGCGGCGATCAAGGGCGCGGGCCTCGGCAAGGACGTCCTGCTGCTCACCGACGGCCGGTTCTCCGGCGGCACCACGGGGTTGTGCGTCGGCCACGTGGCACCGGAGGCGGTCGACGGCGGACCGATCGCGTTCGTGCGCGACGGCGACCGGATCACGCTGAACGTCGCCGACGGCACGCTCGACGTGGACGCCGACCTGGAGAGCCGCAAGGAAGGCTGGGCTCCCCTGCCTCCGCGCTACGAACGCGGCGTACTCGCCAAGTACGCCAAGCTGGTCGGCTCGGCGTCGCGTGGCGCTGTCTGCGACTAGTACAGGCTGTCGAGAACGGAGGCGTAGCGCTTCTCGATCTCGCGGCGGCGCGGCTTCAGCGACGCGGTCAGCAACCCGTCCTCGACGCTGAAGTCGCGCTCCAGCACGGCAAAGCGCTTGATCGTCTCGTGCCGCGCCAGCTGCGCGTTGACCATCTTGATGGCGTGCTCGACCTCGGACTCCGCGTCCGTGAGACCGGAAGCGGTGTCCGGGTCGAGCGTCACCAAAGCCACGCAGTACTTGCGCCGATCACCGTGCACGATCACGTTGCTGATGTACGGCGACGCCGCGTTGATCATGCTCTCGATCCGCGCCGGCGCCACGTACTTGCCGCCCGAGGTCTTGATCAGCTCCTTCTTGCGGTCGGTGATCTTCAACCGGCCCATCTCGTCGAGCTCGCCGATGTCGCCGGTGTGCAGCCAGCCACCGATGATCGTCTCGGCCGTCGCGTCCGGCCGGTTGTGGTAGCCGCGCATGACACCGGGGCCGCGCAGCAGCACCTCGCCGTCGTCCGCGATCTTGACCTCCATGCCGGGGATCGGCGGCCCGACCGTGCCGATCTGGATCTGCCCCGGCCGGTTGAAGAACGACCCGGCGGACGACTCGGTCAGGCCGTAGCCCTCCAGGATCGTGATGCCGGAGCGCGCGAAGAACTCGGCGATCTCCGGAGCCAGCGGCGCCGAGCCGGACACGAAGTACCGGATCCGGCCGCCGACGCGCTCGCGCAACTTGCTGTACACCAGGCGATCCGCGAGCCAGCGCGTCGCCGGCCCGTGCTCGCGGTCGGCCCAGCTGAAGATCTTGAACGTCAGCCCGCCCTTCTCGCGCGCACCCGCGACGATCCGGCCGTGGATCTTCTCGAAGATGCGCGGCGCGGCGGCCACGATGGTCGGCTTGAGCTCGCCGAGGTTGTCGACGATCCGCTCCACGCTGCCGTCGACGGCGGTCGGCACGCCTGCGGCGATCATCGCCATCGTCAGCACCTTGCCGAACGCGTGGGACAGCGGCAGCCACAGGAAGTGCAGGTCGGTGGGCAGCAGAATGCCCAGCGAGGCAATGGATTCCGACGTCGTCAGCCAGTTGTCGTGGGTCAGCTCAACGCCCTTGGGCGTGCCGGTCGTACCTGAGGTGTAGATCAACGTGGCCAGGTCGTCCGGCCGCAGCTCGTCGATCAACGCGTCGTAGTCGCCGTCGCCCTGGGGAACCGCGCTGAACCGCAGCACCTCGACCTCGCCCGGCATGATCGCGGCCTGCTCGTCGCTGTCCACGACGACCACGCGGCTGCCGGAGTCGCTGACGATGTGCGCGACTTCGCCCCTGGTGCTGTTCGGGTAGATCGTGGTGGTGGCGCCACCGGCGGCGAGCACGGCCAGGTCGGTGATGATCCACTCGATGCTCGTGCCGCCCATGAGAGCGACCCGGTCACCCTTCCCGAGCCCTGCCGCGCGCAACCCGAACGCCGCCGCAGCGACACGTTCCTGCAGCTCAGCCCACGTGAGCGAGGTCCAGCCAGCAGACGTGCGGTACCGCATCGCCTCGGCGTCGGGCGTGCGGGCGACCCGGTCGCGCAGCTGGTCGGGAATCGACAGCGCCATTGCTTCTCCCCTTCTCTGGAGCGTCGCTCCAGAGCGGTACTCTAACCCTCATGGCTGACCGACGACAGTCTCTCCTCGACGCGGCGCTCAGGCTCGTCGAGGAAGGCGGCCTCGACGCCGTCACGATCGCCGCGCTGACCGAGCGCTCGGGCATGTCGAACGGCAGCATCTACCACCACTTCGGCAGCCGCGCGGGCGTGTTCGCGCAGCTCTACGCCGACAGCTACGGCCGCTGCGTCGCCGCCATGCTGCCCGCGCTGGACGCCCGCCCGGCCTGCGCCGCCGTGCCCGACCTGGCGTTGCGCTACCTGGACTGGGTGATGGCGAACCCGAGCCGCGCGCGTTTCCTCTACGCCGCACCGGACCACGCCGACCCCGAGACGAAGCAGCGGGAGTTCGAGCCGGTGCTGAGCTGGTTCCTCGACCGCATGAAGAACGGCGAGCTGCGCGAGGTGCCGCCGTGGGCACTCGAGCCCGTGGTGATGGGGCCCGCGCACGAGTCGGTGCGCCGGTTCCTGCTCGGGGTGTTCGACCTGGCCGAGGCCCGCGAGATCGTCGCGGACGCGGTCTGGGCCGTGCTGAAGCCCTAGTCCTCGCCGTCCTTGGGCTCGGGAAACGTCAGATCGCCCTCGACGCTCTCCAGCTGCACCAGAGTGCCGTGCACCTTGCCGCGCACGACGTTGGTGACGTTCTCGCCGATCTGCACGATCTCTTCTTCGTCGTCGTCCCCAGTCATGGCCCGCATTATCCGATGATTTCGCCACGCCGTGCCGGTCCACACACCGAACATCGACTCACGAGAGGCTGACGCGATGCGGAAACTGACCTTCGCCATGAACGTGTCCCTGGACGGCTACGTCACCGCACCCGGCGACGACCTCGGGTGGAGCGTGCCGAGCGACGAGCTGTTCCAGTTCTGGTCCGACCGGGTGGGGTCGACCGAGCTGTCGCTGTACGGACGCAGGCTGTGGACGGACATGAGCTCCCACTGGCCGACTGTCGAGGAGCAGCCCGGCGCCACGGCGCAGCACGTCGAGTTCTCCCGGCGCTGGAAGGCCATGCCGAAGGTCGTGTTCTCCTCCACGCTCAGCTCGGTTGACTGGAACGCCCGCCTGGTCACCGGCGACGCGGTCACCGAGATCACCCGGCTCAAGGCCGAGGACGGCGGCCGCATGGACATCGCCGGCGCCACGCTCGCCGCGACGGCGATGCGGGCCAGGCTGATCGACGAGTACGTGCTGGTCACCGCACCGGTCCTGGTGGGCGGCGGCAAGCCGTTCTTCACCGCCCTGGACAACTGGGTCGACCTGACGCTGGTGGAGACCAGGACGTTCCCCGACGGCGTGCTCCTGACCAGGTACGAGACGAAGCGGTAGAACACGTGTTCGACTACACTGCGGTCCCATGCGCCAGGGATCGTTGTTCGACCTGGAAGCGGAGCCCGCGCTGGCTCCGCTCACCCCGCGCCGCACCGAACTGGACGACGGCGCGTGGATCGACGTGCAGCCGGGCTGGCTCGCGGGTGCCGACGCCGTCTTCGACCGGCTCGTGGCCGAGGTGCCGTGGCGGGCCGAGCGCCGGCAGATGTACGACAACGTGGTCGACGTGCCGCGCCTGCTCTGCTTCTACGGCAGCAACCTGCCGTTCGACGTGCTCACCACGGCTCGCGACGCGCTCAGCAGCCACTACCTGCCCGAACTGAAGGAACCCTTCACCACCGCGGGCCTCTGCTACTACCGCGACGGCCGGGACAGCGTGGCCTGGCACGGCGACACGATCGGCCGCGGCCAGACCGAGGACACGATGGTCGCCATCGTGTCCGTCGGCACGCCCCGCGCGTTGCTGCTGCGCCCGCGCGGCGGCGGCGAGACGCACAAGTACGCGCTGGGCCACGGCGATCTGCTCGTGATGGGCGGCTCGTGCCAGCGCACCTGGGAGCACGCCATCCCGAAGACGTCGAAGGTCGTCGGCCCCAGGATCAGCGTGCAGTTCCGGCCGCACGGCGTGCGGTGACCACGTCGATCAGAGGACTCAGCAGCAACAGGAACATGCTGTTGTAACCGATGTACGGCACCAGCACGAACGCCAGCAACAGCAAGGTGGACGGTGTGACCGCCCGCAGCACCACCGGCAACGACAGGCCGCGCGCTTCGACGGCCAGCGCGGGGCTGCCGTGCACGAGCAGGGTCAGCGCGGTCAGGAACAGGCTGCTCACCAGGATCGTGCCGACGTAGAACAGCCGGACGAACGTGTCCCCGCTGTGCTCGCCGACGAGCCCCGTCGGGAACGGCAGCACCACGATGGTGAGCAGCCAGCCCATGTTCAGCAGGACCAGCGGCGCGTTGTACCGCTTCACGTTCTCGAACAGCCGGTGGTGCGTGAACCAGAGGTGCGCGATCACCGCGAAGCTCAGCAGGAAGCTGAAGATCTGCGGCCAGTGGTGGGAGACCATCTCGGCAGGGGGCTCGTCGCCCGGTTCCGAGACGATCTCCACCAACGGCAGCACCAGCAACGTGATCGCGATGGCGACCACGGCGTCGGTGAAGAGGACGAGGCGATCGGGGTTGCGCGTCATGGACACGCGCCCACACTAGATCACGTCGACGAACACCGGATTGGCGTAGAACCAGAGGTCCGCCCACGGGTCCGAGTTCGCGATCTCGTCCACCATCGGGTTGCCGTCCGACGTCAGGCGCTTGCCGTCACTTCCCCGCAGCCGCAGGTAGAACGAGCGCTCGACTCCTCTGAAGGTGTGCGTGAACCGGATCTTGCCCTTGCGGGGCACCTCGAACGTCTTGGCCACCAACGTTTCCGGCGCCAGGAAGACATCGCGGTCAACCGACGGACCGGTCACCGGGCCCGAAATCAGGTCGACCTTGGCCAGAACGGGCACAGCGCCCGAGAAGTTCGGCCCGGACGCGCGATCGATCTCGATCGTCACCTCGACGTCGCCGCCACGGCGCACGAACGTCCGCCCGCCCAAGGTCACGCCGCGCAAGTCGTCACGCGACTGCACGCGCACCTGCAGGCCGTCGATCAGCCTGCCGTGCACCGTGATCACCTTGCCGGACTGCAGACCCCGCATGATGTCCACATAGGACCGTGACCGAGCGCCGACGACGTTCGCCCCGTACTGGCCGGGGAAGAAGTCGCCGTAGTTGGTCTGCTTGACGCCCGAGTCGATCGGTGCGCCCTTCGACCCGGTGGTGGCGTAGTCCTGCTTGCCCTGCGTCAGCGTGTCGTTGAAGACCTGGTGCACGTCGGAGTTCGCGGTGACCCACCACGGACGGCCCTCGGCGAGCAGCGCGTCCCACATGCCGCCGACCTTCGCGGTCATCCAGTCGAAGCCGCCGTGCGTGCGGTAGGCCTCGGCCGGGTAGCCGGGGAACGACTCGGGCAGCGGGGCGGCCGTGTCGTAGTAGCCGCGCGCACGACCGGGGCCGCCCGCGGACTTCGGGATTCCGGCGGCCTGGTGGCCGGGCGCGCCCTCCATGCCGACCGCGACACCGGGCGCCGCGTCCCGCCAGCCGCGCAGCTCGTGCGGGCTGTCCACACCGCGCCGGGACGGGTGGTTCGCGAACATCAGCGCGATCTCGGTCCGTCCGGAGAGGACCTGCGCCTCCAGGTACCGCAGCGCGGACAGCGCAAGCGGCTCGGCGTTGCCGGCGATGCGGCCGTCGTAGGACAGCTCGAACGCCTTGAGGATGTCGACGGTGTGCTTGCCGGGCGGCATGAACACGGTGGCGTGCTCGGCGCCCGGGATGTTCCACTCGAGGCCCTGGTAGACCAGCACGTCCCGGTGTGCCCGACGCGCGCGCTCGATGTCCGGCGTGACCTGGTCGATCGAGAACTTCTGGTGCGCGGGACCACCGTGGTCGGTGATCACCACCCAGTCGAGCCCGAACTCGCGGGCTTTGCGGACCTGGTGCTCGATCGGGTACTGGCCGTCGTCGGAGTACTGCGTGTGGATGTGGTGGTCACCGGCGTACCAGCGGTCGCCACCACCCCACGGGTTGACGGGAACGTGCGCCTCGGCCTTGCCCGTGCCGACGGCGACGGCACCGGCGGCACCGGCCGCGATGCCCAGACCGGCGAGGAAACCGCGGCGTCCGACCGACGTGGGACGGTCGTCCTCGGGGTCGAGCCAGCTGCCCTCAACCGGCTCGACCTCGTGGTGGTGGTGCGTGTGATCACCGTGCGAGTGATCGTGTGAGTGGGACATGCGGAAATCTCAACCGGTCGATCTGGCGCCACAAAGAAACAGGCGGTGAACGCTTGTACCGGGAATTTCATTCACAAGGGCTATTGCCACTTGATCGCGCGGAACTGGTTGCCGCTCCTGCCGACCACCACGCCGTTGTTGTTGACGGCCCAGGCTTCGCTGCCCTCGTCGTTGAACTTGGGCAGCAGGCTCGTGGTGCCGTCGCTGCCCCAGCGCACCCCGCGGTTGCCGTTCAGGTAGGTGCTGCCGACGACGTCACCGGCGTCGTTGATCGAGTGGACGTAGGCGGACGAGGCGCCCGCTGGGATGCCGAGATCGACGATCGTGCCGTCCGGCAGCCACTTCACCGCGTGGTCCTGCCAGTCCGCCGCGCGCACCACGCCGACGATGACGCCGTTGCGGTTCATCCCGAGCGCCCTGCTCTCGTGGCCGCCCGGCAGCACGCCCAGATCGGTGATCGTGCCGTCGGGGCTCCACTTCGTGGCCCGCAGCCTCAGTCCGCCGCCCTGCGAGTTGCCGACGACGGTGCCGTCCGCGCCGATGCCCTCGCCCATGCTGCTCTCGTAACCGCCGGGCAACGGCGGCAGCTCGGTGACCGTGCCGTCCGCCTGCCAGCGCAGTGCTCGGGACGGGTAGGTGTTCCAGCCGTAGCCGGCGGCCTGCCCCGCGTCGTTGATGGCCTGGGGGTACGCGGTGGTGTAGCCCGCCGGCGAGGCCATGGTGCTGATCACGCCGTCCGCGCCCCACCGGACCGGGGTGTTGACCCCGTCGGCGTAGGAGTCGCCGACGACGACACCGCCAGTGTTGATCGCCCGCGCCGAGCTCGACGCGCCTTCCTGGAGGCCGCCCAGGTCGGTCACCGTGCCATCCGCGGACCACCGCACGGCGTGGCTCCAGTACGGCGAGCTGTTGCTGCCGGAGTAGCCGACGGCCACGCCCGCGTCGTTGATCCCGAACGCCTGGCTGACCGTGGCGCCGGGCAGGTGCGGGAGCTGGGTCGCCACCGGATCGGCCGAGGCAGGCACGACGACGGACAACGAGAGCGCCGTGATCGAGGCAGCGCAAAGCAGCCGAGTTCTCATTCTTTCCCCCAGTGAGATCGCCTGCCGCGGAGCGTATCGGTCAGACGGCCCGCACGGCCAGCAAAGCGAGATCGTCGTGGTCGTCGCGGTCCAGCCACTTCAGCACGGCCTCTTCGCAGTGCCGCGCGATCTCCTCCGCCGACATCCCCCTGCACTCCTTCAGCACCGCCCGCAACCGCTGCTCCCCGAACAACTCGGTGCGGTCGGTGTGCGCGCGGGCCTCGGTGAAGCCGTCCGAATACAGCACCAGCGTGTCGCCGGGCGCCAGCGTGACCTGCTCGCCGTGGAACCGGACGTCCGACAAGATGCCGACGATCGCACCGGGCGCGCTGACCTCCTGCACCGACCCGTCCACCCGCAGGATCAACGGCGCCGGGTGCCCGCCGGACGCCAGGGACAGCCGCACTCCCCCGGCCGACAACGGCACCAGCTCGCCCACGACGATCGTGGTGAAGAGCTTGGAACCGGTGGCGCGCAACGAGGTGTTCAGCAGGTGCAGCAGCCGCACCGGGTTCGTCTCGACGAGTGACAACGCCTGCAACGACTGCCGCACCCGTCCACTGTGGACCGCGGCTTCCAGGCCGTGGCCGCAGACGTCGCCCAGCGCGAACGTCGCCGAGCCGTCCGTGCGCGGGTGCACGTCGTAGAAGTCGCCACCGACGAGCGCCCGTTGGTGGGCGGGGATGAACACCGAGCCCATCTCCACGCCGCGCACCTCGGGCAGCGGCAGCGGCAGCAACGCCGAGCGCAGCACGTCGATCGTGCGCTGCTGCTCGGTCATCCTGGTCGCGGCGTCCAGCGCGACGGCGGCGTGTTTGCCGAACAACCGCACGCGCTCGACGTCGTTCGGCGTGAAGTCGCCCTGGCGCAGCACCACGAGCGCGCCGCCGACGCCCAGCGGCACGGCCAGCGCGCGGCCGAAGTCCTCCGGCACGCCCCAGCCACCTTCGCCCAATGAGGTGATCCTCACGAGGTTCGACTCGCCGGTCAGCACCTCCGTGATCGCCGACGCCCGGCGCGGTGTGCGCGTGACCGTGGGCTCACCGCCACCACACCGCCACCACTCCAGACGGTCACGCGTCGCGGGCACCACGGCCACGCAGTGCTCGCCCAGCAGTTCCGACGCGAGCTGCACGATGGTCTTCAACGTCGTCTGGCGCGAGGTGCCGCCCGCGAGCCGCAGATGGGCGTGGTCGAGCGTGGAGTCCGTGAAGTACCAGGCACTCCAGCCCTCGCCGAGCTCCAGCTGGCGGCCGGCGACGTGCATGTCGAAGTGCTCGCCGAGGCACAGCCGGGGGAACCGCTCCGCCGCCACGGCGTTGCGGACGCGCACCACACCGGAGGGGTCCACGACGATGACGGCTTCGCGCAGCCCGTCCACCAGGCGCTGCCAGCCGTCGAGGTCGATGCCCACGGCGCTGCTCATCCGCTGTTGTCCAGCGCACTCGGCCGAATCATCACGGCCTCCTGCGGGTAGTTGGCGTGCATCGCGGCATCAAGTTACCTCGCTCCCAACCTAACGTGGCAGGCTTGGCTGCGACCACCGAGGCACGGAGGCATGGTGACCACGGCCAACGAAGAGACGGACGCGACCCTCGAAAGGGTTCTCTCGGCGATGAGAGACCTGCGTGACGGCAACTTCCGCCGCAGGTTGGTGGTGCCGGGGAACGGGCCCGTCTCCGCGCTCGCCGACGTGTTCAACGAGATCGCGGAGCGCAACCAGTGGCTCGCCGGTGAGCTGGGCCGGGTCCGCCAGGCGGTCGGCCAGGAGGGAAGACTCACCGAACGGGTGGCGCCCGCCGGTACCGCCGGTGGCTGGTCGCTGATCGCCGACTCGGTGAACGGCCTGGTAGAGGACCTGATGAGGCCGACGTCGGAGCTGAGCCGCGTGCTCGCCGCCGTCGCCGAGGGTGACCTGACCAAGCGCATGTCGGACCAGACGCTGCGCGGTGAGTTCGCGACGCTCGGGTCGACGGTGAACGGGCTGGTGGACCAGCTCAGCTCGTTCGCGGACGAGGTCACCCGTGTCGCCCGCGAGGTCGGTACGGACGGCCGGCTGGGTGGTCAGGCGAAGGTGCCGGGCGTCGCCGGCACGTGGCGCGACCTGACGGACAACGTCAACTCGATGGCGAACAACCTGACCAACCAGGTCCGCAACATCGCCCAGGTCGCGACGGCGGTGGCGAACGGCGACCTGACGCAGAAGATCACGGTCGACGTCTCCGGCGAGATGCTGGAGCTCAAGAACACGCTGAACACGATGGTCGACCAGCTGTCGTCGTTCGCGGACGAGGTCACCCGTGTGGCGCGCGAGGTCGGCACCGACGGCAAGCTCGGCGGCCAGGCGAAGGTTCCGGGCGTCGCCGGCACGTGGCGCGACCTGACCGACAACGTGAACTACATGGCGGAGAACCTGACCACTCAGGTCCGCAACATCGCCCAGGTCACGACCGCGGTGGCCCTCGGCGACCTGACGCAGAAGATCACGGTCGACGCGCGCGGCGAGATCCTCGAGCTCAAGTCGACGATCAACACGATGGTCGACCAGCTGTCGAGCTTCGCCGACGAGGTCACCCGCGTCGCCCGCGAGGTCGGCTCGGACGGCCGCCTCGGCGGTCAGGCGCAGGTGCCGGGCGTCGCCGGTACGTGGCGCGACCTCACCGAGTCGGTGAACGTCATGGCGAACAACCTGACGACCCAGGTCCGCAACATCGCCCAGGTCACGACCGCGATCGCGCGCGGCGACCTGACGCAGAAGATCACCATCGACGCGCGCGGCGAGATCCTCGAACTCAAGACCACGATCAACACGATGGTCGACCAGCTCTCGTCGTTCGCGGACGAGGTCACGCGTGTGGCGCGCGAGGTCGGCACCGAGGGCGGGCTGGGCGGCCAGGCGAAGGTGCCGGGTGTCGCGGGCACGTGGCGCGACCTCACCGACAACGTCAACTTCATGGCGAACAACCTGACCAACCAGGTCCGCAACATCGCCCACGTGGCGACGGCGGTGGCGAACGGCGACCTGTCGCAGAAGATCACCGTCGACGCGCGCGGCGAGATCCTCGAGCTGAAGTCCACTTTGAACACGATGGTCGACCAGCTGTCGTCGTTCGCCGAGGAGGTCACCCGCGTCGCCCGCGAGGTCGGCACCGACGGCCGCCTCGGCGGTCAGGCCCGCGTGCAGGGCGTCGCCGGCACGTGGAAGGACCTGACGGACAACGTCAACCTGATGGCGGACAACCTGACCGACCAGGTCCGCAACATCGCCACGGTCGCCACCGCCGTCGCGAACGGCGACCTCTCGAAGAAGATCACCGTCGAGGCCAAGGGCGAGGTCGCGACCCTGGCCGAGACGCTGAACGGCATGGTCGACACGCTGCGCGCGTTCGGCGACGAGGTCACCCGTGTCGCCCGCGAGGTCGGCACCGAGGGCATCCTGGGCGGCCAGGCGCGCGTGTCCGGCGTCGCGGGCACGTGGAAGGACCTCACCGACTCGGTGAACTTCATGGCGGACAACCTGACCAACCAGGTCCGCAACATCGCCCAGGTGACCACCGCGGTGGCTCAGGGCGACCTGACGAAGAAGATCGACGTCTCCGCGCGCGGCGAGATCCTCGAACTCAAGACCACCATCAACACGATGGTCGACCAGCTGTCGTCGTTCGCGGACGAGGTCACGCGTGTGGCGCGCGAGGTCGGCACCGAGGGCAAGCTCGGTGGTCAGGCCGAAGTGGACGGTGTCGCCGGCACGTGGTCGAAGCTGACCGACAACGTGAACCAGCTGGCCTCGAACCTCACCACCCAGGTGCGCGCCATCGCGGCTGTCGCCACGGCCGTGACCGCGGGCGACCTGACCAGGCAGATCACCGTCGACGCGTCCGGAGAGCTCGCCGAGCTCAAGGACAACGTCAACCAGATGATCGCGAACCTCAAGGAGACGACCCGGGCGAACCGCGAGCAGTACTGGCTCAAGACCAACCTGGCCCGTCTCTCCGGCCTGATGCAGGGCCACCGGGATCTCAGGGCCTTGGCCTCGTTGATCATGAGCGAGCTGACGCCGCTGGTCAGCGCGCACCACGGCGCGTTCTTCCAGATCCAGGAGGAGGACGACTCCAAGCAGACCCTGGAGCTCACCGCCTCCTACGGCTTCCGCCTGGACGCCGCCCGCACCACCCGCGTGGCGGTGGGCGAGACCCTGGTGGGCCAGTCGGCGTTCGAGAAGAAGACGATCCTGGTCAGCGAGGTCCCCGGCGGCTACCTGACCGTCTCCTCGGCGCTCGGCGAGTCGGCGCCGGTCAACCTCGTGATCCTGCCGATCCTCTTCCAGGGCGAGACCCTGGGCGTGATCGAGCTGGCGTCGCTGAACGAGTTCACCGACGTTCACCTCGACCTGCTCGACCAGCTCAAGGAAGCCATCGGCGTCAACGTCAACACGATGCTCGCCAACTCCCGCACCGACGCCCTGCTGGTCGAGTCCCAGCGCCTCACGACCGAGCTTCGCGCGGGTTCCGAGGAGCTCGAAGACCGCGCCCGCCAGCTCCAGACCGCGTCGAAGTACAAGTCCGAGTTCATGGCGAACATGTCCCACGAACTCCGGACTCCTCTCAACTCCCTGCTGATCCTGGCGAAGCTGCTCGCCGACAACCTCGACGGCAACCTCAACGCCAAGCAGGTCGAGTTCGCCCGCACGATCCACTCGTCCGGCTCCGACCTGCTCCAGCTCATCAACGACATCCTCGACCTCACCAAGGTCGAGGCGGGCCACATGACCCTGCACGAGGACCCGGTCCGCGTCGACGAGCTGGTCCGCTACGTCGAGACGTTGTGTTTGCCGCTGACCGCAGAGAAGAACCTGGAGTTCTCGGTCCGCGTCGACCCGAACGTGCCGGAAACCCTGCGCACCGACGAACACCGGCTGCAGCAGATCCTCCGCAACCTGCTCTCCAACGCCGTGAAGTTCACCCACGACGGCGGAATCCGGCTGCACGTGCGCATGGACGATCCGTCCACAGTGGCCTTCGACGTGCACGACACGGGCATCGGCATCCCGGCGGAGAAGCTCGCCGTCATCTTCGAGGCCTTCCAGCAAGCCGACGGCACCACGTCCCGCAAGTACGGCGGCACCGGCCTAGGCCTCTCCATCAGCCGCGAACTCGCCCAGCTCCTCAACGGCGCCCTGCGAGTCCGCTCCGAACCGGGCATCGGCTCGACGTTCACCCTCTGCCTGCCGCTGGGCAAGGTCATCAACGACACCATCGTCCTGCCGGAACCCACCCCGATCGTCGCCCCGGCCCCGGTTCTCGCCGCGTCCGGCTCGATCCGGTTCCACGGCGAGAAGGTCCTGGTGGTCGACGACGACCTGCGCAACGTCTTCGCCCTGACGAGCGTGCTGGAGTTGCACGGCCTGGAAGCCATTTACGCCGACAACGGAATCACCGGCGTTCGCGCGCTCGAACAATACGACGACGTGGCCATCGTGCTGATGGACATCATGATGCCTGAATTGGACGGCAACGCCACTATTTCAGCCATTCGAGCAATGGAACGGTACGCCGATCTGCCCGTTGTCGCCGTAACCGCGAAAGCAATGAAGGGCGACCGGGAAAAGTCCCTGGCTTCAGGCGCCACCGACTACGTCACCAAGCCGGTGGACACCGAGCACCTCATCCGCCTGATCGCCTACTACCTGGGAGTATCAGCAGAGGCCTGACCACGCAAAACATCCCGCGAAGCCGAAGGCAAGCGGCGATGGCGAAGCCGAGCCGAACGAGAGCACAACAACGCGGGACACCGGTAATAACCGCCGCCCGAACAACAAAACGCAACCACGCACGCAAAGCGATTGGGGCTTGACTTCGGGTGCGAGGTGCTACCCTTTTCGGATCGGGCGGGTGCGGAGCATCCGACCTTTTCCGCCCGAACAAGCGCCTCGCAAGGGACCCGAAGTCAAGCCCCAATCGCAATCGTCGCGAAGCGGCGATGACGAAACCAAAGCTCGTCCGGTCTTTGACCCGCGCGCCCACCCACGCAAGGCGAGACGACGCACGGCACGCGACCAACCCCGCTGGAACCGCAGCCCAACCACAAAAGCCGACCACCGCAAGGCGCGTCAGCGCCCAGCCGACCTCACCGAGCCGAATCCACCGCCGGCTGAACAGCCGCGTCCACACTCTCGTGCAGCGACAAAACCTCAGCCACATCAGCAAGGTCGAACAACCGCCGCACCGGCGCCTGAGTGGCGGCGATCCGCAACTGTCCCCCGGCCTCGGCCAGCTTCCGATGCCACTCCAGCACCAACGCCAGCCCGGTGGAATCCATGAACAACAGTTGCGACAGATCCAGCACCGCGTGCACCCCTGTCACGTCCGAATCCAGCCGCGCGGACAGCACGGGGACGGTGTCGATGTCCAGCTCACCGGCGACGGCGAGCACTCGCCATCCCCGCTGGACCTCGCTGCCGACGTTGAGCTCCATCGTCGCCGTTCCTTCCGCCACGCCCGACTCGTGCGACCCAAATCGTGCAGCACGGCGTCGAACCATGCGACCACCGGGGGGCTGAAAGATCCGAAGGACCCACCGGATGTGCGACGATGCGCCTTGTGCTGAACGACCCACTGGCTGAGGTGCGGGTGACCCTGTCCGCCGAGGGTGGGTCCTGCGCACGTGCACGTCAGGTGGTGCGCGAGGCCGCGGTGTCGTGGGGGCTGACGGACGACCTGGCGGACGACGCGCAGCTGGTCGTCACCGAGCTGGTGTCGAACGGCATCGACCACGGTGAGGGTCTGATCACACTGACGGTCAGCCGCAAGGACAACGGCATGCTGGTCGAGGTGCACGACGAGTCGTCGAAGCAGCCTCAGCTCAGACCGGTGGATCCCACTTCGGCGCGTGGCAGGGGCATGCAGCTCGTGCAGGCGTTGAGCGAGCGGTGGGGTACAACGCCTGACACAAAAGGAAAAGTCGTCTGGGCCGAGCTGAAGGCCTGACACCCGGTCGGCTTGTGAACGTCACCCGATCGCGCGTACGGTCGGCCCGGACGGGAGTCCTGATGAACCACCTTCGACAGACCACGACGTACGTCCAGTCCATCCCGATCGTCGCTCTGACGGGCGAGATCGACATGATGTCCTCGGCTCCGGTGACGAGCAGACTCGCCGAGCTGCTCGACCACAAGCCACCCGCACTGGTCGTCGATCTGCGGGCGGTGCGGTTCTTCGGATCCGAGGGGATCCGCGCACTCGTGGAGACGCAAGCTCAGGCCGACGAGCTCGGCATCAAGTTCGGCGTCGTCAGCGACACCAGAATTGTGTTGCGCCCCTTGGAGATGACGGCTGTCGACCAGGTGCTGCTGTTGTTCGCCGACGTCGATGACGCCGTCACCGCGCTCAGCGCCTAAGCGGCCTCACGCCGGCGGCGAGAGCGCTCCACCAGATCCAGTAACAGGCCTTCCTTGGTGGACCACGGCGAGATGTCGACGACGTCGTGCCCGGCCACCTTCATCAGGCCCTCCGCGACCACCGCGCCCGCCAGCGACTGCCGGGCCCGGTGCCGGGAGATGCCCGGCAGCGCGGCGCGTTCGCGCACCGAGAGCTTCGCGAGGCGCGGGATCCACTTCTCCAGGTCCTTCAACCGCAACTGGCGCGGCGCGTACGGCCCGCTGCGCGCTCCGGCGAGCCTGGCCAGCTGTTCGAACACCTTCGAGCAGCCGACGGCGCGAGCGCTCTCTTCGCGGGGGAACGCCTCGGCGATCCGCTCGCGCACCTCGGCCCGCATGTCGTCGACGGTGAGGCCGGCGCGTGTCAAAGTCCTTGCACCCAGAGGCAACGAGACCGCGTGCTCCGGTTCCGCACCCGATCCCAGAGCCAGTTCGACGGTGCCGCCGCCGACGTCCAGCACGACCATCGGACCGGCGGCGAACCCGAACCAGTGCCGGGCCGCGGTGTAGGAGAGACGTGCTTCTTCCTTGCCCGACAAGACCTTCAGCTCGACGCCGGTGCGTCTGAGCACCTTGCGCATGACCTCGTCGGCGTTCAGGGCGTCACGGACGGACGAGGTGGCGAAGGGGAGGAAGGGCACATCGCCGGCCTTCTTGCGGGCCGCCAGCACGGCGCCGCACAACGACTCGACGCCGTCGCCGCTGATCGCCCCGTCGGAACCCAGTTCCCGGTCCAGCCGCAGCCTGACCTTGTGGGACACCAGCGGACGCAGCAGGTCTCGTTCCACGACCACCAGGTGTGCGCTGAAGCACCCGACGTCCAGAACTCCGACCGACATCCGCCACCTTCCTTCTCACGAACTCCCAAGTTCCCTTTACCTCATCGGTATCCATTGTGGGAGTCAATGCACCCGATCAGGGCATCTTCGCCTAATGAGATGCGTTACAGTGCCCCGATGTCCCTGGCAGAGATCCCTTCCCGGCTCGACGGCGCCCTGAAATCGGCGGACCGCGGGGTAATAGTCCTGGCCGTGGACGGTCTCTCTTCGGACGTGGCCAAACAATCGTGGTTGTCGGCCTCCGTCTCCACGCTCGCCTCCACTGTGCCGTCCACGTCCGCGACGGCCTGGCTGACCGCGCTGACCGGAATGCCGGCCGACGTCCACCGCGTGCCGGGAACCGTGTACCGCAACGGATCCGGGCTCGTGCACGCCGTCAACGGCGCACCGGCGATCCCGAACCTCCCGACCGTGCTGGAACGGCACGGCGCGACGGTCCTGGCTCGCGAGCTCGATCTCCTCGAAGGCACCTGGGCGCAGGCACTCCTGCGGGGGTGCACCCGGATACCCGCGCCCGCGAAGCACAAACTCACCGCGCAGGCCGAGGACCCGCCGCTGCTCGTCGCCAACGTCGTGGCCGACCTGGACAAGGCCCTGCAGGACGCCCGGTTCCTGTGGACCTACGTCAACATCGACGACCACGTGCACCGCCACGGCTACGACGAGCCCGTGCACGAGGCGATGCTCCGGCTCGACGCGCACGCATCCCGTTGGGCCGCACAGGGTTGGACCGTCGTGGCGCACTCCGACCACGGCCTGGTCCCCGTCGATCCCGATCCGGCACTCGTCGAGGCCTGGGACGCGATCGTGCGCGAGGAGTGCGTGATCCCGTCCGGCGGCGCGGGCCGGACGCGCTGGCTCTACCCGAAGGCGGATCGGCTCGAAGCCGTTTTCGACCGCGTGGCAACGACTCTGGGCTCGACGGCCACCGTGCACCACGCCGCCGATCTCGGACTGCCGCAGCCGGAGGCGGGCCCGGTCGTCGCCGTCGCCGCCTCGCCGCGGTTCCCGATCCCGGACCCGTCCGCGAAGTTCGAGCACGGGGGCCTGAGCCGGGACGAGATCGACGTCCCCTTCGCGGTCTGGCACGCCGTACAGTGAACGTGTGCGCGTGGAATTTTCGAACTCCATAAGGGAAATCGATGCTGCCGATTGGAACTCGGTGGTCCACGCGAGCGGCGCGCCGGTGTTCTACGAGCACGCGTACGTCCGCGCGTACGAGCAGGCGCCGCTGACGAACTCCGACTACTCCGGGTGTTTTGTGGTGCGGGACGGCGAAAAACCCGTCGCGGTGCTGCCGGTCTACCTCCAGACGGCCGTGAACCCGTTGCGCCGCCTGCACGAGGCGTATCCGGAGACGGTCGGCAAGCCCTTGCTGCTGAGCCACACCTGGCACTGCTACGACGCTCACGTGCCCGCCACGGCAGACGTCTTGCCAAGGCTGCTGGACGCCTTCACGCGCGCGGCGTCGGTCCTCGGCGCGCACTGGTACGGGTTCGTGAACGTGGAACGCGGCAACGCGCTGTCGCGAGGGCTGAGCGCGGCCGGTCTGCCGGCCCGCCACCTGACCGACAGATGGGCCACCGAGCTCACGACCTACGAGCACTACCTGTCGAAGCTCGGCATCCGTGCGAGAGCGAACCTTCGGCGCAACGAGCGAAGAGCGGAGGAAGCGGGCGTGACGATCGAGGTCCTGCCGGCCGACCACGCCGCGCTCGACGAGATCTCGTTGCTGTGCACCAAAACCGCCACCCGCTTCGACACCAACGGCTTCTACCCCGGCAGCACTCTCACCGAGTTCGTCCTGGCCCTCGGCGACCTCGTGCACGTGATCGAGGTCCGCCAGCACGACAGGCTCGTCGCGGCGGGCATCTGCCTCGCCGACGCCACCCGCTTCCACACCTGGGCGTGCGGCGTCGACTACGCCGTCGACGGCCGCTACAGCCCGTACGGCGTGCTGTTCGGCGAGTCGGTGAAGCTCGCGATCCGCCTGGGCAAGACCACGCTCGAAGGCGGCCGAGGCAACTCGGATTTCAAACGCCGCCACGGCCTGAGCCCGCGCCATCTCGACGCGGTGCTCATTCGAGTCTGATTCTGTTCATCCTTGTGAACAATTCGAGTTCATATATCTGATTCGCTCTTTAGGCCGGTCAGCGGCTTGCGGCAAGGCGAAGGAATCAATTTTTGACTTCTCTTTACAGACCTTGATCGGGTCTGGCAGTGTGTCGCCGGGCGCAAGGACATGAAAGGGACTGGACGGTCTCGTGAATCTGTCTCGACGCACCCTTCTGGCGTCTGCCGCGGCCACTCCCCTGCTCACCGGAGCCGGAGTCGCCCTCGGTGCCGGGGAGGCCGCGGCCTCTCCCGCCAAGCTCCGCGGCGCGCTCGACTACGGCCTGGCCAAGCTGAAGGCGGTCGCACCGGGCATCACGTCGTTCCCGGAGATCACCCGTGCGGAGAAGTGGACCTACGTCGCCGACGGCGGCTGGATCGGCGGTTTCTGGCCGGGCACGCTGTGGCTCGCGCACCTCGACAGCGGCGACGCGCAGTTCCGCGCGCTCGGCGAGGCCGCGAACGACAGGCTGGCGCCGCGCCGGCTCGAACCGCGCGACCACGACCTGGGGTTCCTCTTCTACCCGTCCTGGGTCACCGCGTACCGGCTGACCGGCGACACCAAGTGGCGTGACGGCGCGATCGACGCCGCGAACACGCTGATCCTGCGCTGGAACACCGCGGGCAAGTTCATCCGCGCGTGGGGCAAGCTCGGCACGCCGGGCAACGCGGGCCGGGTCATCATGGACACGATGATGAACCTGGACCTGCTCGCGTTCGCGTCCGAGCAGACCGGCGACAGGAAGTTCATCGACATCGCGATCGCCCACGCCAGAACGACTCAGGCCAACTTCCTGCGCGCGGACGGCTCGACCCCGCACGTGTTCGACTTCAACCCGGACACCGGCGCGCCGATCGGCCAGAACACCGTGCAGGGCTACAGCCCGACGTCGTGCTGGTCGCGCGGTCAGGCGTGGGGCATCTACGGCTTCACGACGATGTACCGCCGCACGGGCCTGCGGGAGTTCCGCGACACCGCGCGCAAGATGGCGGACTTCGCACTCGGCGCCTTGACCCCGGACAGCGTGCCGGTGTGGGACTACCGCTCCCCGTTGGGCGCCAACGACATCAAGGACTCGTCGGCGGGCGCGATCATGGCGTGCGGCCTGCTCGACCTGGCCAAGGCCACCGGCACCGACCGCTACCGCGAGCGCGCGCTGAAGATCCTCGACGGCCTGGTCTCGACCTGCCTCACGAAGAACTCGACGCGCGCTGAGGCGATCATGGCGCGCGGCACCCGCAACCGCCCGTCCGAGGACGGCGTCGAGGTCTCGCTGCCGTACGGCGACTACTACCTGTTCGAGGCGATCCTGCGGGTGCTCAAGCCGGCGCAGATCGCGAAGGCCATCGGTCTGTAGCACGGCCCTGGTCCGGCGTCTGGAGTACCGTTTTCCAGATGCCGGACCAGGCCGATGATCTCGTGCGGTGCGCCGAGGCGGCGTTCCTCGCCGGTGAGGACGCCGAACCCGCCTGGGCCCGTGCTTTCCAACTGTGCCTGGACGATCCGCCGCGTGCCGTGCGATGTGCGTTCTGGCTGGCGTTCGGGCTCATCAACTCCGGCGAGTTCGCCCGCGGCGGCGGGTGGGTGGATCGGGCGCAACGGCTGCTGTCCGAACGCGAGTGCGTCGAGCAGGGCCATCTGCGGTACCTGGCCGGGCTGCGGCACGTGTTGCAGGGCGAGGTGGTGCCCGCGCACGCCGCGTTCGTGCACGCGGCGAAGATCGGCGAACGGTTCGGTTCGGTCGAGCTGACGACGCTGGCCAGGGTCGGACAGGGGCGGTGCCTGATCTACCTCGGCGACGTCGCGGAAGGCGTGGCGCTGCTCGACGAGGCCATGACGGCGGTGGCGCTGGGCGAGATCGCGCCGATGGCCGTCGGAGATCTGTACTGCACCGCGATCGAGGCCTGCCAGGAGCTGTTCGACCTGCGGCGCGCGCGGGCGTGGACGGCGGAGCTGAGCCGGTGGTGCGACGGCCAGCAGGGGCTGGTGCTGTACCGGGGCCAGTGCCTCGTGCACCGCGCCGAGCTCCTGCGGCTGCAGGGTGACTGGACGGCCGCGGCCGACGAGCTTCTCCGTGCGCGCGAACGGTTCGCTCCCGCAGCCGGACCGATGACGCTGGGCGCCGCGTGCTGCGAACAGGGCGAGCTGCACCGGTTGCGCGGGCGGTTCGCCGAGGCAGAGGTGGCGTACCGGGACGCCGCGTGGCACGGTGTCGATCCGCAGCCCGGTATGGCGTTGCTGCGGCTCGCCCAGGGCAGGACAGAGGCCGCTTGTGGCGGCATCCGGCGCGCGTTGGACGAAGCGGCGGACCCGTTGCGCCGCTGTGCACTGCTGCCTGCGTTCGTCGAGATCTCCCTGGCGCGCAACGACATCAGTGCGGCCAGGGAAGGCGCCGACGAGCTGTCCAGGCACGCCGACCACCTCGCCGCACCGCTGCTGCGGGCACGGGCGGGTCAGGCGATCGGCATGGTGCTGCTCACCGAGGGGAAGCCGGTCGAGGCGTTGTCCGCACTGCGTTCCGCTGCCACCGGTCTGCTCGAACTCGGCGCACGCCACGAGAACGCCCGCGCTCGTGTCCACATCGGACTCGCCTGCCAGGAGCTGGGCGACTCCGACGGCGCCGCGGTGGAGCGGGAGGCGGCGCGGTCGACGTTCGAGGAGCTCGGCGCCACGCCAGACCTGGCCGTGCGGGAGGACTCCGGCGTGCTCACGGGCCGCGAACGCGAGGTGCTCGCCCTGATCGCGGCGGGCCACAGCAACCGCGCGATCGGCGTGCGCCTGGTGATCAGCGAGAAGACCGTGGCGACCCACGTCAGCCACATCCTCACCAAGCTCGGTCTGCCGAGCAGGGCCGCCGCGACCGCCTACGCCTACGAGCGGGGACTCGTCAGAAGTGCTGAGGCCTGACCGGGCCCGGTTCCACATTTCTCCCGATGTGCTGACCTCGGCCGGACTCCTAGCGTCGAGCTGATCCCGCACGTCAGGAGGACGCCATGCACTACCAACTGGCCTACTCGATCGGTTTCCACCCGTGGGAGGACGCGGCGACCGACCAGCCGTTCGTCGACAAGATCTCCGAGCTCTTCGACCGCGAGCAGGAGGGCCGCGAACCCCCGTTCGGCCCGGCGCTCGACCTCGGCACCGGCAGCGGCATCTGGGCCGTGGAGCTGGCGAAGCGCGGCTGGCAGGTCACCGGCGTCGACCTCGTCCCCAAGGCACTGCGCCGGGCCGAGGACCGGGTGAAACAGGCAGGCGTCGACGTGCGGCTGGTCCACGGCGACGTGACCGACCTGCGCGCGGCGGACGTCGGCGACGGCTACCGGCTGATCGTCGACTCCGGCACGTTCCACGACTTCGGCCCGGAGCAGCAGCAGGCGATGGGCCGGGAGGTGACGGCGGTCGCGGCCGCCGACGCGACCCTGCTGCTGATCGCCTGGCCGCGCCGCAGGAGGCCGTTGATCCGCGGCGCCGACCGCGACGAGATCGAGCGCGCGTTCCCGGACTGGACCATCACCGGAGTCGAACCGTCGCACTTCACGTTGCCGAAGCTGATGGAAGCGGTGTTGCGGCCGGACGAGCAGTGGTACCGCCTGCGCCGGCGCTGAACCCCTACTTCTCGATCACCTTCGCCGTCGGGCCGTTGCTCCAGGTCGCCTCCAGCCTGGACAACCGTCCGGCGGCGGTGCGGAAGTTCACCACCAGAGGCCCGCCGGGCTGTTCCACGGCGACCGTCCACCCGTCGGCGGGACTGGCCGAGAGCGCCTCCACCCCCTGTGGCCGGTAGCGCACCACGACGTCACCGCCGCGCAGGTGGAACGCGTGCACGTACGACCCGTCCGCCTGCCATTCCCCCTCCGAGAGTTGAGCCGAGGAGGGTCGTCCATCCGTACTACTGGGAGGAGCCGGAACCGACGAACTGACCACAGGAGGCCTGGTGGACGACGAGGGCGTGACAGGCGGCGAGCTGACCGAGGTGCCCGTAGGAGGCACCGGGACGCTGATCGACGTGACGGTCGGCATCGGCAACACACCACCTGGCCCTGTGGCCTCCACGGCAGCGACAGGTGCGGGTTCCATCGCCGACCGGATCCCGAACCACGAGAGGCCGACGGCGACCGCGGTCACCACCGCCCAGGCGACCAGGTATCCGACCGACCGTCTCACTGCGACGACCCTCCTGTAGCGGCTCATGGCATCAGTACTGCTGGTCGAGGACGACCCGGTGGTGCGAGCGGCGATCACGCGCGCTCTCACCGGCCAGGGCCACATGGTGCACGGTGTCGCGCTCGCGATCGAGGCTTTGCGCGAAGTCACCGCCAACAACTACGACGTCGTGGTGCTCGACCTCGGGCTTCCCGACCTCGACGGCGGTGACGCGCTGCGGATGATCCGAGGCGTCACGAACACTCCCGTGGTGATCGCCACGGCGCGCGACGACGAGCAGGAGATCATCCGCCTGCTCAACGCGGGCGCGGACGACTACCTCGTGAAGCCGTTCTCCGCCGAGCACCTCGAAGCGCGGTTGCAGGCCGTGCTCCGGCGCGCCCGCGACACCAAACAGCTCGTCATCGGCGGGCTGGAGATCGACGTGAGCATGCGCAGAGCCACTGTGGACGGACGTGAGCTCTCGTTGACGCACAAGGAGTTCGAGCTGCTGTCCTACCTCGCGGCACGGTCCGGCGAGGTCGTTCCGCGCGCCGAGATCCTGGCGAACCTGTGGCCGTCCAACCGCGACGACCAGACGCTCGACGTGCACCTCTCGTGGCTGCGGCGCAAGCTCGGCGAACGAGCCGCACAGCCGCGTTACCTGCACACGGTGCGCGGGGTCGGCGTGCGTCTGGTCGCACCCAGATGAGGCGGTCACTGGTGCTGGTCGCTCTCGCGGCGACCAGCATGGTGGCGCTGGCGTTCCTCATCCCACTCGCTGTCGTCGTCAAGAACACGGCGTACGACCGCGCACTCGGCGAGGCCGCGAAGCAGGCCAGCGCGCTCGTCCCGGCGCTGGTGATCAGCCAGAAGCCCGCGGACATCCGCCAGGCCATCAGGACCACTCCGTACGGCACGCGGCAGCGGCTCGCCGTGCACATCGCGGTCCCCTCCGGCACCTACGGCACTTCGCACATCACCGCCGTGGACCTCGAAGACGCGCGCAGGCTCGCCAAGGCGTCCACCGTCGAGCGGCCTGATGGCATCTCCTATCTCCAGCCGCTGGCCACCAGTGCCGGCGGGGTCGCGATCATCGAGGCGTTCGTCCCGCACGAGGAGCTGACCCACGGCGTGCTCGGCACGTGGTGGGCGCTGGCGGGTGTCGCGGTCGGACTCGTGGCCATCTCGGTGTTCGTCGCCGACCGGCTGGGTGCCCGTGCCGTGAAAGCGACCCGCACGCTGGCCGAAGGCGCGCGACGAATGGGCGCCGGCGACCTCTCCGCGCGCGTTCCGGTGAAGGGACCGCCCGAGATCAAGGAGGTCGGCAAGGCGTTCAACGCCATGGCCGAACGCGTCCGGCACCTCCTCGCCGCCGAGCGGGAAGTGGTCGCGGACCTCTCGCACCGCCTCAGAACGCCTCTCACAGCGCTGCTGCTGGACGCGGACACCCTGGGAAGGGGTCCAGGCGCGGATCGCGTCCGCGAAGCCGTCCAGGGCCTGGAGAGGGAGGTCGACGAGATCATCAGGACGGCTCGTTCCGGCCTGCAGCCCGACAACACCGGCGTGGACGCCGCGAGCGTGGTGCGCGAGCGCCTGGTGTTCTGGTCCGCGCTCGCCGACGACCAGGAACGGCCGTGGACCGTCCGCGGCGCCGACAAGCCCGCGCACGTGCCGCTCGCCCGCACCGATCTCGTGGCGGCGCTGGACGCGTTGCTGGGCAACGTCTTCCGCTACACGCCCGAGGGCACGCGGTTCGCCGTGACGCTGGTGCACCAGGCCGATCTGGTGGCGCTGGTGGTCGAGGACGCGGGGCCCGGCATCGCGGACGCCGGACGGGCGTTGCAACGCGGTGCCAGCGGTGGCGGGTCCACCGGGCTGGGGCTCGACATCGCGCGGCGCGCCGCGGAGAGCACGGGTGGTTCCGTCCACGTCGACCGCGGGCCGCTGGGTGGGGCACGCGTGCAATTGAGGCTCCGAAGGCTGTAGGGGCCTCGCAAAAGTCTTGCAGGGCCGTGGAATAACACCGCCGGCGGCGCCGGACCGTGGGACGGGTCCGAACGCCGCCGGCGGGCACCGGCCGGCTGCGCAGCACCGCTGCCGCACCACCGAGTCCCGAGCAGGAGGGAGGAACCCGATGAGCAGTGCGCGCTTGCCTTCCCACACCGGTGTTACGAGGTGGATCTGCCGGGGCTCTCGGCGCCAGGTGTGGGGACCGGCGTATTCAGGTGGTCTGGTTGATCGTTTTTCGCGATCTGTCACGAAGTTAGCCGACGGCTCACCGTCGCCAATCCACCGTTCAGACGATTAATCCGTTTTAAATATATTTAAGTTCGCCCGGTCGGCCGTCCGTCCCTTAAGTCCATTTAAGATAATGTCACCGTCACGCCGCCATCCCCATCCCCCGAAATGAAAGGCGCCTCATGCTCAGTGTGATGGCAGCTACGACTTTGGCTCTGTCGCTCCTCGTCGCCCCCGAGGCGCCGAGCACCGCGGATGTCGTTCCCCCCGGAAAAATCACCGTCGACGTGGTGACCGTGAACGGTTCCGGCTGCCCCGCCGGAACTGCGGCAGTAGCCGTCGCGGACGACAACACGGCATTCACGGTGACTTACAGCGACTACACGGCACAGGCGGGTGCCGGCTCCACACCGACGCAGTTCCGCAAGAACTGCCAGCTGAACCTTCGCGTGCACTACCCGCAGGGCTTCACGTACGGGATCGCGAAGGCCGACTACCGCGGCTTCGCGCACTTACCCAGAGGCGCGAAAGGCATGCAACGCGCGAGCTACTACTTCTCCGGCTCGTCGTCGACCGGCACGAGCACGCACAACATCGCCAGCCCCACGAGCGACAACTGGCAGTTCACCGACGCCACTCCCGTCGCGGAGATCGTTTTCGCGCCGTGCGGGATGGTGCGCAACGTCAACGTGAACACCGAGGTCCGGGTGTCCACGAACTCCTCGAACCAGCCCGCCTTCGTGTCCATGGACTCGACCGACGGCAGCGTCAACACGCGCTACCAGTTCGCTTGGAAGCGATGCTGACCCGATTTGATCACAGAGCGCTCCCGGCGTTCTACCCAGAGTGAGCGCCGGGGCGTCTCGCCGTTACCCGGACGTGACTTTTGACGGGTGAGTCAACCAGGCCATTGCTTCCCGCGTATACCCATGTAGATTCCCGCACACCGCGACGGCCATTCGGGTGACCGTCGCTGGATCGCGCGCCGCACGCGAACGGAGGCTGCATGCCGGTGAACGCCCAGACTGCACAGGTCGACGACCTGACACTCATCGCGCTGCCCACCGCGGTGAACTGCGCAGATCTGTTCGTACGCTTCACACTCGGCGAGTGGCGCCTGCGCAACATGATCGGCGAGTGTTCCGCAGTGGCATGTGCGCTGGTGGAGGCTGCGATCGAGTCCGCAGACCCCAAGACATCACGGCTGATCACGCTGCGTTTGCGGCTGAGCGGCGACTACCTGGTGGTGGAGCTCGAAGCCGCGCGCTTCACGATGCCTCCCACCTCTCCCGACCTGCGCACCGGCGAGCTGCAGCTCGGTGGCGGGGTCAAGCTGATCTGGTGCGAGCTGCCGCTGCCGACGGGCGTCAACGCCAACGCGGTGCCGCTGCCCCGGCGCGAGAAGCGCCGCTCCCCAGCCGCCGAGGCGCTGGGTGACGAGCCGGACGTCGATCCCGAGCTCATCCAGCGGATCCTGTTCGGCCTGGGCGGCTCGATGGGCGGCGGTCCCCAGAGGTAAACCGTTATAGTTCGAGTTTCACCCACAAGGGCGCATCCAACTGAGGATGCGCCTTTGTCGTGTCCAGGGCTTCACGGGTGTGGACGCTTCACCAATTGAGTTCCGCATCTCAGACGGCCATTGCTCCGTTCGATGCGTGTTACATTCGCGCGCGCCGTTGAGCATGACGTTCCTGAATCGCGTTCTTTCGGTACGGGTGGAAATTGACCGACGGGCGCCTCGAGTCGCCTATTAGTGCGGTAACCGATCGACCGCAAAAGGTGACAAATGGTCGATGCGCATTGACCTCGGCTCTTGCCGTCCAATGTTGCTCTGGTTGGCGGACGTTCGTTAACACCCTTTCCGATACGGTCTCGTACCACGCCGCCCGAACTGTCCTGCACATTCGGAAAGGTGTCCCATGATTAGCACGTTGGCTGCGGCCGCCTTGGCTCTGTCCACCATCGTCATTCCACCGGTCGCGGATCCGCCCCCGACGGGCCAGATCACCATCAACGTCGTGACGGTCAACGGCTCCGGCTGTCGCCTCGGCTCGGCCGCGGTCGCCGTCTCCCCTGACAACAAGGCTTTCACGGTCACCTACAGCGACTATCTGGCCCAGGTCGGCCCGCAGTCCAAGCCGACCGATTTCCGCAAGAACTGCCAGCTGAACCTCAAGGTCAACGTTCCCGGCGGATTCACCTACGGAATCGCGCAGGCCGACTACAGAGGCTTCGCCGACCTCCAGAGGGGCGCGAAGGGAACGGTGAAGGCGAGCTACTACTTCCAGGGAATGTCCGACACCGACCAGCGCTCGAAGACCTACAACGGCGCGTTGAGCGACAACTGGCAGGTCACGCACAAGACCGATGTCGCCTCGATCGTCTACCACCCCTGTGGCGAGAAGCGGAACTTCAACATCAACACCGAGCTCCGCGTCGACAAGGGCACGTCCGACCCGAAGAAGACCAGCTTCATGGCGATGGACTCGACCGACGGTTCCATCGAGACGATCTACCACTTCGCGTGGAAGAAGTGCCCGAAGCTGTAGCCCTCGCCAGCTAGCGGACACATCAGCCGAACAGCAAGGCCGCCGGGCCCCTTGGTCTCCTGCCAAATGAGACCAAGGGGCCTCCTTGCGTCTCAATTCAATGCGGCCAGTGCTTTCGTTCCAGGTAACTAGGCGTTTCCCCAGGATCAATCTGGGACAAGTAACCGTCATCTGGGCCGTGTGCCCGGACACACCCGTTGTGTCGATATGAGAAGGTCAAGTAACCTTCCTTCCACAACAGATGTAAAGGGTTACACACAAGCATCATTGTGTTCCTGATTCTGAGTGGACGTGCATCTGAATGAGTATTTCCGCGGCGCCTGCCGGGCAACGCACCAGGAACATGTCGCTGCTCACCGCGGCCCAGACGCTCTACCAGTGCTGCATCAGCGTGGACCTCACGCTCACCGGAATCGTCGGCCTCTCGCTGGCGCCGTCCCCCGTTCTCGCCACCGTCCCGTTCGCGCTGATCAGCATCGTTTCCTGGCTGACCACGTATCCCGCTTCGGCGTTCATGCGCAGGCACGGCAGGCGCGCCGGATTCCTCGTCGGCTCGCTCGCGGCGGTCATCGGCGGGCTCATCTCGGTGCTGGCCGTGACGCTGCACAGCTACCCGCTGTTCTGCCTGGGTGTGGCGTGCATCGGGGTGTTCCAGGCGCTCGCGGGCTACTACCGCTACACCGCCGCCGACATCTCCCCCGCCGACCAGCGCGCCAAGGCCATCTCGACGGTGCTCAGCGGCGGCATCCTGGCCGCGGTCGCAGGCCCGTTCCTCGCGACCGCGGTCTCCGACGTGCTGCCGGTCGTGTTCGCGGGCTCGTACGCGCTGGTCACGGCGCTGGGTCTGGCGTCGACGGCGGTCGTGGCGTTCATGACCGTCGACAGCGCGGAAAAGGCCGTCGAGAAAACCGTTCCCGCCGGTGAGCCGCGCACGTTGCGACAGATCGCGCGGCAGCCGGTGTTCCTCGCCGGTGTCGCGGGTGCCGGCGCGGGCTACTTCACGATGACGCTGGCCATGACCGCCGCCCCGATCGCCGCGTCCGGCTCCGGCCACTCGGTGCACGAGGCCGCGTCGGTCATCCAGTGGCACATGGTCGGCATGTACGCGACGGCGTTCGTCTCCGGCCGTCTCGCGGCACGAATCGGCGCCGCACAAACGGTTCTGGCCGGGGTGGTGGTCAACGCGGCAGGGGCACTGATCGCGTTGAGCAGCTCGTCGCACACCGCCTTCGTGGTCGCGCTCGCACTGATCGGCATCGGCTGGAACCTGATGTTCGTCTCCGGCACGACGCTCCTGGCCGGCTCGTACCTGCCCTGCGAACGGTCCGTCACGCAGGGCGTCAGCGAGATGTTCACGCTCGGTGCCTCCGCGTTGGGCGCTCTCACCGCGGGACCGCTCCTCTCCGCCACCAGTTGGCCCACGGTCAACGCCTTCCTGCTCGTGCCCCTTGCCATCAGCGCCGTGTTCGCGGTGCTCCACCTGGTGAAGAAGTGAAGGCTCATGACGCAAACCCTCCAGAACGCTCTCAACGCCGAGCAGCGTCGCAGCCAGATCTCCGGTGGCCACCGGCTGATCTCCCAGGTCCGCAGCAAACCTTTCCAGCTCTACTCCCAGCGTGAGTTCGCCTCGCGCGCGGTGGCTCTCGACGCGACGTACTGGGTCGACGAGGTCATGCCCGCGCTCGCCCACGCCGTGAGCCGGGCGGCAGCCGCCCGCGTGGACGCCGCACTGGGCCGCGCCCGCAAGCAGGCCAAGGAATACGGCGTCGCGAAGCCCGGTGCGGCCGAGCTCGTCGCCGAGGCGTTGTTCGACGGCAGGTGGTTCAAAGCGCGCAAGGAGAACTTCGGCCGCGCGGAGCTGCGCGACCAGGTGCTCGGCATGATCTCGTCCGGCCGGCCGGTCGAGCTGGTGCTGCCCCTGTTCTCCCGCAAGCCTTTCTCCCCCGTGAAGAATCGCGGCCGGGCACCCGACACGGCCGAGATCCACTCGCTGGCGCGTTGTGCGGCGTTGGCGCACACGTTGAACGCCTTGAGCCCCACGGGTGCCGTGTTCCGCGTTTTGGCGGACGGCCGCAAGTACAACCGCGCCTGCCGCACACCCGACGACCTGGTGCTGGACTACCAGGACTCGCTGCGCTTGTGGGTGCGCGAGCTGGGTGCGTCGGACGTGCTGGAAATCTGCGACTACGAGGACTGGGTGCGTGCCGGCATCACGTCCTCGCACTGGGACCAGCGCGCGTCCCGCTACGCCGAGTGGGTCGTGGATCTGGAGCGCGACCACACGCCGTTCTTCGACGAGACCGACCCCGTGGCGTCGCTGGACGCGATGACCGCTGGTTCCGACGTCGGTTCGCAGCTGGCGTTCACGTTCTGGTCCATCGCGACGTCGGCCTGCTACTCGACGTTCGACGGCCTGCTGGACCGCGACCACGTGGTGAACGCTTACAGCCACTACGTGACGTCGCTGCGGCGGCCGTTGACCGAGGTGGCTCCGCGCGCGGACATCGGCTTCGAGATCGACCACGGTCTTCTTCGTCGCGAGGCCTTCTCCGCGGCCTGCCGGTACGTGGCGATCTCGTTGGCGGACCGGGATCTCGACGTCCTGCGCACCGTCACGCCGGACGCCGTGAAGCTGACGATCCACGGCAAGCCGGGTGAGCTGCACTTCGTCACGGCGACCTCGCGCGACGCCAACATGACCGCGCAGCACTGCACCGGCGGCTACGACTTCGAGGGTGGCGAGGCGAAGCCGACGTTCCGCTACCTGATCGAACGCGAGGCCGCGGGCGAGATCCCGGTGCTCGTGTCGGGCGCTCGGCACCAGCCTGACGGCCGCTTCCGCGCTCTGGCACGGCTGGAGGAAGCGATGCAGCCCATCGCCTACGTCACGGACGCCGCGCCAGTGCTCGCGTTGCACCAACTGCTGGAGAGGGCTGAGGTATGACCATCAGCACCACTGAGAAGGTCGTCAGCGAAAGCCGCCTCCTCACTCTTCTCCGCGAAGACTCCCAGGCCTGGATGACGTCCTCCGCCCTGGACCGTCCCGGCGTCACCGTGTCCGACGACTTCCGGCCTCCCTGGCGCGACGGCGTCCGCAAGCAGGTCAAGCGCTTCACCAAGCGCGCCCGCGGCATGCTCGAAGTCCTCGCCGGTGACGCCCTCTACTCCTCACTGGGTGATCCCGCCGCACGCCGGGCAGCGCTGGTGGCCGAGCTGTTCCGCGACCACGTCATCAGCCGCAACGCCGGTCGCCTCGACGTCCGCACGCTCCAGCAGCGGATCCTCGACCGCTCCGGCTCGCCCTTGCGGTTCGAAATCGCTCTGGGCCAGCCGAAACGCGATGCGGGCGGCCTCAAAACCGCTGGACCGCACGCCGATCTGGCCGAGGTGTTCGCGGTGGGCAGGCTCGTCGCGCTCGTGGAGTCCGCGGCAGAGCTGGCCGAACAACCGGTCTCGTTGGCCGTGCGATCAGGTGGCGAGCGGTTCGCCGACGCGTTGGTCACCGACGCCTGGCCGCGCGAGGCCTACGACGCGCAACGCGAGCAGATCGCGAACTTCTTGGCGGACAAGGCTTCCGTGACGTTCGACGACTTCCGCCAGTCGACGCCGGACGACCCGCGCTGGCCTGACTTCTACGCCGAGGAGGTCGCCGCGATGCCACCGGAAGCCGTCACCGCCAGGGTGCACACCATGGTGATGAACGTCGACTGGGACAACGTGTTCGCGCTGGCGTTGCGAGGTGAGGCGGTGCACGACGTCCTGCTCTCGGAGCCGCTTTCGACTTGGCTGCGGGAAGATCCCACGCGGGTGCGCATCATCACGCGGGCCGGCGTCAGCTCGTTGGTCAACCCGAGGCACCAGGCCGCGTGGCGCGAGGTGATCGGCCACGAGACCGCGGTGGAGGACGGTCTCGCGTTCGTGTCCGCAGTGGCGTGGGAGGCGACAAAGCGTTACGTGGCAATCCATGCGGCGGATCGACGGGTGGCGGCGGCCGGGTCGTCGTCGATTCGGCTGACCGTGCACGAGAAGAAGGACAAGCCCGCGATGCCCGCGATCCTGACGCTGGGAGCGCGCGGCGGCGGGTTGCTGTCGCACCACGTTCTCGCCGTGGCGGACCGCAAGAAGCCGGTGGAGTTCCTGACGATCGCGGAGATCACCGCGCTGACCGAGGCCGTGCCGGTGAGGTTCGCCGGGCAGGGGCCGTTCTCGTGGCTCGACCAGCAGCCGTTGTGCTTCGCGCACGGCACGGAGGAGGAAGTCGTGCGTTCCATCAGCGGTGCGGTGGATCCGGAATGATCGACACGGTGGTCTTCGACCTGGACGGGACGCTGGTCGACACGGTCTCCGGGATCACGCACGCCGTGAACATCGCCCTGCGCGCGCACGGCGTGGCCGAGGTGGAGGACGACGAGACGCGACTCTACGTCGGGCTGGGCGGCAAAGCGCTGGTGCGTGCGGCGCTGGAGAAGGCCGGAGCCCCGGAAGAGTGGGCTCCGGCCGTCCAGGAGGCGTACCTGTCCGCGTACGCCGCCGACCCCGGACACCGCGCCCACGCCTATCCGGGGGTGGAGGAACTGCTCGAACGGCTGCGCGACAGGGGCGTCAGGCTTGCCTTGTGCACCAACAAGTCCGGTCGCATCACCGGCGGAATGCTCGAAGCACTGGGCCTGCGGGCCGCGTTCGACGCGGTGGTGAGCGGCGACGAACTCCCTTACCGCAAACCGGATCCGCGTCATCTGCTCGAAGCGGTCCGGCGCGCGGGCGGCACCTCGGCACTGATGGTGGGTGACAGCATCAGCGACGTCGAGGCCGCCCGCGCGGCGGAAGCGCCCGTCGTGTGCGTGTCGTTCGGCTACGGAATCGCCGGCCTGGAGCCGGATTCCTGGATCGACAGCTACGACGAGTTCGAATCAGATGTTCTGGTTCGCGAAGCCCTTGGTCGCGATCTTTGAACACATCGACTGCCACACCGAGGAGCTGGTGTGCGGGTCGCCGGTCACGCCGAGCGCGGACTTGAGGCCGTTGAACGCGTTCTGCGTGTTGGTGCCCCAGATTCCGTCGATCACGAGACCCGAACCGCGGAAGTTGTTGCACACCGCCTGGACGAACTTGGTGTCGGACTCGGAGTCCTTCAGCACGCGCACCGGCAGACCACCGAAGTCGGAGTGGATGTGGTCGTGGTGGTCGGCGTTGTACCAGCCGTCGAGCACGTACCGGAACCGGCGGCGGCACACGGCCTCCGTGGCGAGGTAGCGCTTGCGGATCGCGGCGTTCGACGACGCGTGGTGCTGGTCCAGCGGGGAGATCGTGTTGCCGCCGGACCAGCGCACGTGGTCGAGGTCCATGGCGGTGCCGGCGCCGTGCTGGCCGGGCTTGTTGACGTAGAAGCCCGCCGACACGATGTAGCTGATCGAGCCGTAGCTCGACGAGAGCGAGCGCAGGTCCCGGATCCAGGCGACGAGCGCGTTGTAGAACGCGTCCGTGGCCTGCCAGTTGCGCGCGGTGGTGTTGCCGCGGTTGGAGCGCCAGTAGTAGACGGGCGTGCCGTCGATCTTCTGGAACGTCATCATCGCCAGCGCGCCGACCTCGGGGGCCATCTCGGCCTCGGTGTGCTGGTCATTGGTCTTCGGTGCGGCACCGGCCAGCCCCGGAGCGATGGTGGACAGACCGGCGAGACCGGCGACGGCCGCCGCGCCCGTGACGAAGCCGCGCCGTGTGACGTTGTTTTCGAACACCCCAGTACTCCCTCTGTGTCCTAGCCGGTCTCACGAACCGGCGCGAGGGAGTCTAGGGATCACGTTTGGTCCGGGGAATCCAGCCTGAGCTGGGGTTTTCCTTCTTCTTTACCGCACGTCGCCCAGGACCCGGATGAGGTTCTTCTCGGTGTCGCTGCCCAGTTTCTCGAGCGCCAGCTTCGCCACCGGTGCCCCGAGCTTCGCGAACCCGCGGAAGTCGACGTGGGCGTGGTAGCGGATGTTCGTGGTGCCGGGCGACGATCCAGGGGTGATCGCGATGTCGTCCGTCGAGGTGGCGGCGTCGTTGGTGCCGACGAACTGCAGGCCTTTCGCGTCGTCCCTGGTCAGCTCGTAGACCAGCTCGGTCTTGCGGCCCAGGAACGTCGAGACGTTGTGCCAGCGCGAGCCGACCTCGACCGGGCCCTCGTCGAGCCGCGTGCAGGAGACCGTGCCGGGGTCCCACTGCTCGGCGCGCGAGAAGTCGCGCAGGTACTCGACGACGTTGCCGGGTTCGGCCGCCACGGTGAAGGTGCGCTCGACGTCGACGCCGGACACGTGGGGCGAGCTGAAGGCCTTGGGGGCGAGACGCAGGCGGTACTGGTCGACGAGGTCCGCCTGGCTCTCGGCACGGCTCAGCAGGCGATCGAAGCGTTCTTCCGGCTGCAGCGTGGTCAGCGCACGCCACAACGCGGCTTTGCCCTCGATGCCGACGCGCAGAGTCTCCAGCTCCAGCACGTCGCTCAACGGCGAGCGACCGAGCAGTCTGCCGTTGAGCTTGAGCCTGCCCGCCTTCTCGGTGAGCCAGCCGATCGCGGCCTTGTGCGGGCGCGGTTCGACGCCGTAGGAGCGCATGACGTCGAGCAGCTCCTTGCGGTCGGACTCGATGTCGTCCGCCACCGCGCGCAGCTCGGGATGCGTGCGGCTGATGCGGCGGGCGAGCTCGGTGCCTGCCATCGCTCCGGCCAGGTGGTCGTTGAGGTAGATGCCCAGCAGCTCCGTGTTCATTCCCGCCGGGTACCCGCTCAGGGGCCCGCCGGACCCAGTTGGTAGCCCTGGTTCCACAAAGTCTTGATCGCAAGGCCGAGCGGAGCGATCCGGCGCCTCAGCCGCATGATGTGCAGGTGCAGCGCGTTGCTGGTGTCGCCGTCCTTGCTCGGCAGGCACAACAGCAGGTCCTCGCGCGTGGTGAGCGCACGGAACCGTCTGAGCAGCTCGGCCACCAGCGCGCGCTCTGTCGGTGAGAGCACCACAGAACGCGTGCGGAAGCGCAGGATGCCGGACATGTCCAGCTCCGGCACGGCATAACGGGCCGCACGGGCACGCAGCATCGCGATGCGCACCGCGAGGTCCTGGTGCGGCACCGGAGCGCGGACCCAGTCCTCCCGCATGTCGGTGAGCACGGGCGCGGGCACGTTCTTCTCCAGCACGAGCAGGCACAACGTCCCGCTGCGCTGACACGCCTCCCGTGCCGCCGCGTCCACCGGCCATCGCACGACCTCGACGGGCAGTTGGTTCACCAGGTTCGACATACGTCCACTTCCCAGCCGTCGCCTTTGGTGGACGGTAGAAGCGCCTGCTATTTCCGCTCTATCGCACGTATCGGTTCGAGGATGATCGGCTGCCCGTGACCAGGTGATCCCCTTCAAGCGCCTTTGATGTCCGCGACCGCGTCACCAGGTGAAATGGTCGCCATCACGCCCTGCTCGAGGTACTTGAACGGCTTGCCGGCACGGCTCTTCAGGCGTGCGGGCTCGGCGATCCCCGGCAGACCGTCCAGGTTCACCACGTCGCCGATCGCGAAGACCTCGTCAGGTCACAGGGCAGTCTGCGGGATTCACCAGAATCCGGCTCTTGCGGTCGACCTCGGCGTTCGCCTCGGCGAGCTTCCGTGCCAGCGGGACGCCCGCGCCTCCGCCCGGTCGCCGTCCTTGGTGATCGAGTCCATCTCGTCGATCGCCTCAAATCGTCGCCGTGGACGCCGGTTCCAGCGGGGTTGGTCGCGTTTTGTGGTTGGGTTGCCTTGCATTGGTGGGCGCGCGGGCAACCTTACGGGCTTTGGTTTCGTCATCGCCGCTTCGCAACGATTGCGATTGGGGCTTGACTTCGGGTCCCTTGCGAGGCGCTTGTTCGGGCGAAAAAGGTCGGATGCTTCGCACCCGCCCGATCCGAAAAGGGTAGCACCTCGCACCCAAAGTCAAGCCCCAATCGCTTCGCGTGCGTGGTTGCGTTTTGTTGTTCGGGCGGCGGTTATTACCGGTGTTTCGCGTTGTTGTGCTCTCGTTCGGCTCGGCTTCGCCATCGCCGCTTGCCTTCGGCTTTGCGGGAGTGCCGCGCGTGCCGCGCGGGACGTTGTCCGCTCGTGGCTGGCTCTCGGCTCGGCGCACAACGTTTCGGCGCACAACGGGGCAGCCGACAATCGCTCAGCCGATGATGGCCCGACCCCAATAGCCCGGCCTCCAATTACCCGCTCGCCTGGCAGTTCAGGCGGCGGTGTGGAGTTGGTTGCGTCTGGGTTTTCGTTCTGGGTCCAGCCATGGCGGTGGATAGAACGTCGGGATGCCGTGGACGAGTTTCACTTCCCACTCGCTTTGGTGGATCAGCGTGTGGTGGTGGCCGCAGAGTAGGACGGCGTTGTCGACCGAGGTGTCGCCGCCGTCGGCCCAGTAGCGAACATGGTGGGCATCGCAGTGCCGGGGCGGTCTCGAACAGCCCGGGAAGGCGCAGCCTCGGTCCCTCGCGACCAGGATTCGGCGGATTCCCGCCGGGAAGGTCCGGGTCTTGCGGCCGATGTCCATCGGCTGCGACTGGCCGCCCAGCACCAGCGGGATGACTCCGGCGTTGCAGGCGAGCTGGCGGACCTGGTCGGCCGGGATCCGCTCACCGTTGTCCAACAGGGCCTGGCCGGTCTTCGCGGCCAGGTCGTCGTAGCTCATCGTCAGCGTCAGGGTGACCGGCTCACCGCCGTGCTCCGGCAACTGGTCGGCGCGCACCATCAGGTTGACCAGCTCCGCGAAGGCCTCACCCTCACGCTCCGAGCGGTCGCGCTGGTCCGGGCCTTCGCCGGTGTCCGGACGGGGCTTGGCCAGCGGGGACAGGGCGGCCTCGTAGGCCGCGCCGGTTACCTTCTCCAGCAGCATCTTGACCTCGAAGTAGCCGTCCTTGCGCCAGCGACTGAAGTGCTGGTTGACCAGCCTCTCCAGCTTCGGGTCAGAGGGCTCCGGGTCATCCTGGTGCAGCGTGTAGGCGATCCGTGCGCCCAGCTTGCGCACCGCGGCGGGATCGAACTGCCGGGCATAACCCACCACTTCGGCCTCACGCTCAGCAGGCAGCTTCTTCATCACCTCGGCGACCACCGCGACATGTGCGACGGACAAGGCGCCCTCGGCCGCGGCCTCAGCGGTCAACGGAAGCTTCGGGACCAGCTCACTGCCGGTCGGAGTGATCTCGCCACTCAACAACCCGGCGTTCGCCACCCACTGCCTGGCGACGTGAATGTCCCAACGAACCACATGCCGCAACACCTGCGGCAAATCCTTGTATCCGAACTCGGCCGCAGCGCCACGCCGCTCCAACTCGGCGATCTTCCGCATCGCCGAGTTCTCACGCACCCGCATTTCCTTCACATCATCGGCGATGCTCTGCAAGAGCTCGTCGGAGGAAAGAAGCCGGGGATCGCTCACATGTTCGATCCTACCTCAAGATCACGACCAGATAACGCCAAAAACAGAACACCATCGTGTGAACCGCCCAAACAAACACACCCCCGCGAAGCCGAAGGCAAGCGGCGATGGCGAAGCCGAGCCGAACGAGAGCACGGCAACGCGAAACACCGGTAATGACCGCCGCCCGAACAACAAAACGCAACCACGCACGCGAAGCGATTGGGGCTTGACTTCGGGTGCGAGGTGCTACCCTCTTCGGATCGGGCGGGTGCGGAGCATCCGACCTTTTCCGCCCGACACAGCGCCTCGCAAGGGACCCGAAGTCAAGCCCCAATCGCTATCGACGCGCCAGCGGCGATGACGCAACCAAAGCCCGTCATGCTTTTAAGCCCGCGCGCCCACCCACGCAAGGCAACAAGACGCACGGCACGCGACCAACCCCGCTGGAACCGCAGCCCAACCACAAACAGCACCACCGCAGAGCGGCAGAGCACAGGCTCGCGGCTGGAGGGACCGGCGACCCGGCCCCTCCCCAAGCGATCCCCGCTAGCTCTTGGCCACCAGCGTCAGCACGTCGTACCGGGCGACCGACTCGCCCTTCTGGTTCGTGACGTCGGCATCCCACCGCACCTCGCCGTACTCCTGGTCCTCGCGCGGCGTGATCTGCTTGACCGTCAACGTCACCGTCAACGAGTCCCCGGGGAACGTGGGCGTGACGAACCGCAGGTTCTCCAGGCCGTAGTTCGCCAGCACCGGCCCGGGCTCCGGCGACACGAACAACCCGGCGGCGAAGGACACCACCAGGTAGCCGTGCGCGACCCGCCCGCCGAAGAACGGGTTGGCGGCCGCGGCTTCCTCGTCCATGTGCGCGTAGAACGTGTCGCCGGTGAACGACGCGAAGTGCTCGATGTCCGAAAGCGTCACCTCACGCGGACCAGCCACCACGGTGTCGCCCAGCCGCAGCTCGGCCAGCGTCTTGCGGAACGGGTGGACGGACTCCTCGGTGCGAGGCGCCCCGGTGACCCACCGGTTGGTCACCGCGGCCAACGCCTTGGGGCTGCCCTGCACGGCCGTGCGCTGCATGTGGTGCAGCACGCCCCGCATGCCGCCCATCTCCTCGCCGCCGCCGGCGCGACCGGGTCCGCCGTGCACCAGCATCGGCAACGGCGACCCGTGCCCGGTCGACTCGCCGGCGTCGTCGCGGTCCAGCACCAGCAACCGCCCGTGCCAGGGCGCCACACCGATCACGATGTCGCGCACGAAGTCGGTGTCCGCGGACACCACCGACCCCACGAGCGAGCCTGCCCCGCGAGCCGCCAGCTCGACGGCGTCGTCGACCGACGTGTACGGCATCAGGGTCGACACCGGCCCGAACGCCTCGACCTCGTGCGGCTGCACGGCATCGGCCGCGGCGCGCAACAACATCGGCGACATGAAGGCACCGCGCGACGCGTCAGCGTCCACAAGCGACAGAGCGCCATCGCCGTAAACCACGGAAGCGTTCTCCCGCAACGCCTTCAGCGACCGGAGCACTTCCTCGCGCTGCTCCAGACCGGCCAGCGCCCCCATCTTCACCGACTTGTCGGCCGGGTTGCCGATCACCACGGAGGCCAACCGGGCTGCAGTTGCCTCGGCCACCGCGTCCATCAGCGAGGCAGGCACGAGAGCACGTCGGATAGCCGTGCACTTCTGCCCGGCCTTGGTCGTCATCTCGGACACCAGCTGACCGACGAACAGGTCGAACTCCGGCGTGCCGGCGACCGCGTCCGGCCCGAGGATCGAGCAGTTCAGCGAGTCGGCCTCGGCGTTGAAGCGGACGGAAGACCGGATCACGGCCTGATGCGTGCGCAAATGCTGAGCGGTGGACGCGGATCCGGTGAACCCGACCAGGTCCTGCGGCGTCAGGTGGTCCAGCAGATCTCCGGCCGACCCGCAGACCAGCTGCAACGAGCCCTCGGGCAGCAGACCGGAGGCGAGCATCAGCTCGACCATCTTCTCGGTCACGTAGGCGGTCTGGGAAGCAGGCTTGATCAGCGACGGAACGCCGGCGATGAACGCGGGGGCGAACTTCTCGAGCGGCCCCCACATGGGGAAGTTGAAGGCGTTGATCTGCACCGCGACACCGCGCAACGGAGTGCAGATGTGCTGGCCGACGAACGTGCCGCCACGCCCCAGCGGCTCGACAGGGCCGTCGACGTAGACCCGGTCGTTCGGCAGCTCGCGCTTCGCCTTGGACGCGTAGCCGAGCAGCACGCCGAAGCCGCCGTCGATGTCGATCCAGGAGTCGGACTTGGTGGCACCGGTGCGCGCGGACAGCGCGTACAGCTCCGCTTTGTGGTCCTTCAGGTACAGCCCGAGAGCCTTCAGGATCTGCGCGCGCTGGTGGAAGGTGAGCTCGCGCAACGCGGGCCCGCCGACCGAGCGGCCCCACGCGAGCGCCGCGCCCATGTCGACGCCCGCGGACGAGATCCGGGCGATCTCCTCACCGGTCACGGCGTCGTGCAACGGCGCGCCCTCGACCGAAGGCGTGTGCCACCGGCCCGACACGTAACTGCGCAGCAAGCTCATCGAGCCAACCCCTTCTCACGAAGGCCGGTGGATCCGCACCGACCCGTCCACCAGCAACGTATCAGCACGACCTCAGCGCCTCAGACCGGAGAAAATCGCGGACGCCGGGACTCAGGCAGCAGCCGCGCCCGCCCGCACCTCGAAGCCGTCGACGAACTGCGCCTGGATGCGCAGCAGCTGATCCGCGCCGGCGTCGTGGTGCGCCCACAGCGGCAGTATCCTCTCGAAACGCTGCACCTCGGCCGCGTTCACGACCCGGTCGGCCATCCCGGTCACCACCACGCACCAGCCGAGCCAGGTGTGCTGGTCGATCTGGTCCGCCTCGTAGGTGAGCACCAGGTCCTCCGGCGGCAGGTCGACGCCGACGCGAATGACCACCGAGTTCCCGTCGACGACGTGGTTGACCAGCCGAATCGCCGGCAACGCCTGATGGGAGAACACCATTCGGCCGAACGAGGAACCGTCGAGCTTGTGCATGGCCGCGCTGGTGGACAGTTGATGCAGATGACGCGTTGGGCCGCTCATGAGAGCGCCTCCGTCGTGGGAAGCGGGCCAGCCGCAGACGGAGATCCCGTATATGACCGCGATACGCGCGCTTGAGTGTTTTGAACCGTACCACCGCGCTGAGCCCGCGCCCCGGAGAAAGTTCCGTACCCCTACTGATGCCGTCCCTGATTGTTCCGCTCCCGCGCCGCTGGTGACAGTGATCGCAGCGAACGGCCGCCATCCCTGCCCTGAGGTGGGCGTTCTCGATCCGGAGAGGAACCGAAGTGACAAGAACACCACGGTCCTGGGGTCTGCTGGCCCTGGCCGCGTGCGCTGTGCTGGCATCTGTCAGCCCAGCGCACGCGGCACCGAACGCCCCTGCGGCCACCTATCTCGGCGACACCGTCCCGGCCGACCTCGGCGACGTCTCCCCCACGTTCGCCGGCGGCCAGAACGCCACGGTGAGCGAGTTTCCCGGCATCGTCGCCGGCATTCGCGCGGGCGGGTCACGACCTGAAGGACAGACCTGCACCGGCACGGTCGTGGCGCCGCGCAAGATCCTCATCGCGGCGCACTGCGCGGATGCCCAGGGAGAGAAGAAGTTCGTCTACGGGCTCGACGACCTCAAGGACTACCGGGGTGGCGCGGGATCCGGGTTCGCCGTGAACGTCGTCAGCTACAAGAAGCACCCGAAGTACGTCAACTTCGACCAGGGCTACGACGTGGCGGTCGTGACCGTGGACCGCGACATCGCGCTCAAAGGTGGTGCCGCGTATCCGAAGTTCGCGACCTCCGCGGACTCCGGCGGTGCCGCGCCGGGCAAGACCGGGCTCGGGTTCGGCTACGGCAAGAAGGACTTCAACGACACCTCGCAGGACGTCACCCTCGACAAGGCGAGCCTGCCGATCGTCAACGGCGACAGCGTCTGCCAGGGTGTCGGGGCGGGTTTCAAGTCCGCGTACATGATCTGCGCCGGCTACAACGACGGCCGGATCACCATCCTGCCCGGTGACAGCGGTGGTCCGCTGATCGTCGACGGCAAGATCTTCGGCGTCGCGTCGTGGAGCCGGTCGGACTTCAAGTGGTACTCGATCTACGGCCGCCTCGACAACGAGATGGGCGACTGGGTGAAGACCGAGGTCGGCCAGCAGCCGCCGGTCGGTGACTTCGGGCTGTCGGTCGCGCCGGGCAGCGGTTCGGTGGCGCCCGGCAAGACGATCTCAGCGGGCATCACCACCACGGCCGGGTCCGGTTGCGCGGAGAACGCCACGCTGTCGGCATCCGGCCTGCCCGGTGGCGTGAAGGCGGTCTTCCAGCCGACCTCGGTGACCACCGGCGACCCGGCCAAGGTCACGTTCGACGCGAGCACCTCGGCTCAGCCCGGCACCTCCGAGGTGACGATCACCGGCACCACGTCGAGCGGCAAGACCGCGTCGGCCAAGTACTCGCTGACGGTCACGGGCGATCCGCAACCCGGCGACTTCACGCTGTCCGCGTCGCCGAGCAGTGTGAAGGCCGCCAAGGGCAAGTACGTCTCGACGACGGTCAACTCGACGGGTGGTGGCCAGTCGATCACCCTGTCGGCGAGCGTGCCGAGCGGGGTGAAGGCGACCTTCCAGCCCAGCTCGATCGGTGCCGGTTCGTCGTCCAAGCTCACGCTGGACGTGTCGAGCACCGCCACCGCGGGCACTTACGACGTCAAGGTCACCGGCACCGACTCGAACGGCAAGACCGCCACCACCTCGGTGTCGCTCACGGTCGAAGGCAGCGAGCCGCCGACCGGTGACGTCACCGTGACCGCGACGCCCTCGTCCGCCAGTGTCCGCCAGGGCCTGCTCGCGCAGACGCTGGTGAAGGCGAGCGGTGGCACCGGGAACCTGACGCTGACCGCGTCGGGTGTCCCTGCGGGCGCGCAGCTGTCGTTCAACCCGGCCACCATCGGCCAGAACGGCAGCAGCAACGTCTGGATCTTCACGAACTTCTCCACCCCGCCCGGCACCTACCAGATCACCCTCAAGGCCACCTCGGCCGACAACAAAACCGGCACCACAACCTTCACCCTCACCGTGACCTAGCCCGCTTGCGATGAAGGGAACCTTCATCCACCTCACGTGGATGAAGGTTCCCTTCATCGAGCTAGACGGTGAGGGTCCAGGTGTCGAGAGTGCCGGTGTCGTAGGTGTAGACGTCGGTGAGCTGGAGTTTCCAGGTGCCGTTGCGGGGTTCGGTGGAGAGGTCGACGGTGTAGGTCTCGTGGATGCCGGTGGAGGACGAGGCGCCGCCTGGCTTCTTGAGGCTGTAGGTCTTGCCGGACGGGCTGATCAGGTCGACGGCCAGGTCACCGGTGTAGGTGTGGTTGACGTCGACCTTGACCGTGGCCGACGCCGTGGAGTTGCCGGTGCAGCCCGAGATCGTCACCGAGGACGACACCGCGGTGTTGTTGTCCGGAATGGACACATCGTCACCGTTGGTTCCGGGGCCACAGACAGGATCCGGACCGCCGCCGATGAAACCGCTGTAGAGCAGCTTGTTCGGCGATCCCGAGCCGGGGTTGGTGACCTTGCCGGAAGTCGCGTTGTTCACCAGTGCGTCGCGCAGGGCCTGCGGGCTCGCGGACGGGTTGACCGACAGGTACAGAGCCGCGACGCCGGCGACGTGCGGGGTGGCCATCGACGTGCCGGACATGTTCGCCGTGCCGCCGTTGAGCCCGAGCGAGGTGATGTTGTCGCCGGGCGCGAAGATGTCCGTGCAGGTGCCGTAGTTGGAGAACGAGGCACGCGCGTCGTTGGACGAGGTCGCGTTGACGGTGATCAACGACGAGATCTTGGCAGGGCCTGTGCTGCAAGCGTCGGTCGAGCTGTTGCCGGACGCGACGGCCATCTGCACACCGGACGCCACCATCCCGGCGATGGCGTCGTTGCCGATGTCGGCGGTGTCGAACGTCCAGGAAGCGTTGACCACAGCGGGTTTCCTCGCGTTGGCCGTGATCCACTCGATCGCCTTGACGCCGGCCGAGTCGGGACCGTTGCCGGTGCAGCTGGTGCCGAGCATGCGCACCGAGACGATCTTCGCCTTCTTCGCCACGCCATAGGTCTTCGAGCCGATCGTGCCCGCCACGTGGGTTCCGTGACCGGAGCAGTCCTGCCCGTTCTGGCCGTCTTCGATGAAGTCGGCGCCGACGGACGCCCTGCCCTCGAACTCGGCGTTCGACGTCTTGACGCCCGTGTCGGTGACGTAGACCGTCACGTTCGACGCGCCACCGCTGGGGTAGTTGTACTTCTTGTCCAGCGGCAGTGCCACCTGGTCCACGCGGTCCAGGCCCCAGGTCGGGTTGGTCTGGACGTCCAACGCGCGAGCCGTGCCGTCCTGGTACACGGCTTTGACGGCGGGATCGGCCGCCAGTTTCCGCGCTGCCGCTTCGGTCAGGTTCTTGACCTGGAAACCGCGCAGGGCGTGGGAGAACACGGTGTCGAGCTTGCCGCCGTAGCGCGCGACGAGGGTGCTGGACGTGGCCTGCACCCCGGGCTTGAGGGACACGATGAAGCTGCCTCCGGGCGCGGGGTGCTGAGCCCTCACGAAGTCGGCTTCCGCAGCCTGGGCCGGGGTGGTCGTCACGGTCAGCGCCGCGAGGACGACGAGCCCGAAAGTGGTGCGTCGCATGGGAAATCTCCTTCCGGTGTCGTCAGAACGTGAGGGTCCAGGAGTCGATGGTGCCGCTGTCGTAGGTCCACACGTCCGTGACCTGCAGCTTCCACGTGCCGTTGCGGTTCTCCTGCGAGGCGTCGACAGTGAACGTCTCGTGCACGCCGGCACTGGACGTGGCGCCGCGGGCCTTCTTGAGGCTGTAGGCCGCACCGGACGGACCGATCAGGTCGATCGCCAGGTCCGCGGTGTACGGGTGGTTGATGTCGACCTTGACCTTGGTGGCGGTCGAGGCCTTGCCCGTGCAGTTGCTGACGTTCACCGACGACGTGACGGCCGTGTTGTTGTCCGGAATGGACACATCTTCGCCATTGGTGGCCGCGTTGCACGGCTCCGGGTCAGGACCGCCTCCGATGAAGCTGATGTTGAGCAGCTTGTTCGGCGAGCCCTGGGTGTCGGTGATCTTGCCGGACGTCGCGTTGTTCACCAGCGCGTCGCGAACCTGCGCCGGGGTCGCCGACGGGTTCGCGGACGCGTAGAGGGCCGCCGCGCCCACGACGTGCGGGGTGGCCATCGAGGTGCCGCCCATCGACGCGGTGCCGCCGCCGTTGCGCGTGGAGGTGATGTTCGAGCCGGGGCCGAAGATGTCGACGCACGAGCCCCAGTTCGACGCCTGCCCGCCGGTGTAGATCGAGCGCTTGTCGGCGGAGTCGCTGGCGGCCACCGTGATCGCTTCGGGTACCCGTGCCGGAGACGTCTGACAGGCGTCGCCGTTGTTGTTGCCCGCCGCCAGACCGAACGTGATGCCCGCCGCGATCGCCCGCTTCACCGCACTGTTCACAGTGGAGTCCGCACCGCCGCCGAGGCTCATGTTCGCGACGGCGGGCTTGCGGGCGTTCTGCGCCACCCAGTCGATGCCCTTGATGATCTGCGAGTACTGCCCGCTGCCGTTGCAGTCGAGCACGCGGACCGCGACCAGGTTCACCTTCTTGGCCACGCCGTAGGTCTTCGAGCCGATCGTGCCCGCGACGTGCGTGCCGTGGCCCTGGCAGTCCGACGCGTCCGAGTCGTTGTCGATGAAGTCGTACCCGTCCTTCGCCCGGCCCTCGAACTCGGTGTGCGCCTTGTAGATCCCGGTGTCGAGGACGTACGCGGTGACGTTCGACGCGGTGTTCGGGTAGGTGAAGCGCTGGTCGAGCGGCAGGTTCGCCTGGTCGATCCGGTCGAGGCCCCACGTCGGGTCGGTCTGGGTGTCGGACATCCGCGCCCAGCCGTCCTGCCGCACGTAGGCGACCTCCGGATCAGCTGCGAGCTTGCGTGCCGCCGCTTCGTCCATTTTCACCGCGAAACCGCGGACGGTCGCGACGTAGATGTTGCTGACCTTGCCGCCGTGCTTGCGGGCGAGGTCGAGCGCTTTGGCGTTGGTGGCAGGGGCGTCGGTGGCGCCGTCCTTGAAGACGACGACGTAGCTGCCCGCGACCGGGTTCTCCACCATCTGGATCGAACCGGTCTGCGCGAACACCGGGCTGGTCAGGAGCGCGAGTCCGATCCCGGCTGTGGTGAGCACACTTGCTGTGCGAACAAGTCGCATCTCGGGTTCTCCGTTCCGGCTGCCTCGGCAGGGGTGGGCAGCCACGTGCGGATCACCATCAGGCGAGCCGGAACGGTGAACAATCCGGATATGACTACGTAGGGATACGGGTCTTTCACCATTAGCATCGGTCGGTGATGAGCCGGACACCGAAATCGCGGCTGATGCGGACCAGCTCTCCGGTGCTGGTCGGCCGGGGTGACCAGCTCGGCGCGCTGCGGGCCGCCGTGCCGGACCAGCCCGCCGTGATCATGATCGAGGGCGAGGCCGGCGTCGGGAAGTCACGCCTCGTGCGCGAGCTGCTCGCCGCGGACCTGGGCCCGATCGCCGTCCTCATCGGTCACTGCCAGCCCGTGGGCGAGCCGTTCCCGTACGGCGCGGTGCTGGAGGCCTTGCGCGACTGCGTGGATCGTCTGGCGCGCAACCGGTCGAAGCTGAGCCCGGTGGCGGGCGCGCTCACCGGCCTGCTGCCTGAGCTCGCCGAGCACCTGCCCGCGCCGCCGCCGTCCACCGGCGACCCGCGGGCGGATCGGCACCGGTTCTTCCGGGCCGTGCGGGAGCTCCTGGGCGTGCTCGGGCCGGTGCTGCTCGTCGTCGAGGACCTGCAGTGGGCCGACGACGGGTCCAGACAGCTGCTGCGGTTCCTGATGGGTGATCCGCCGGCGTCGCTGTCCATCGTGGTCACGTACCGGCGCGAGGACGTGCCGGGCGGGGTGCCGCTGGGGTCGGCGTACCGGCCGCCGACCGGGATCACCAGCGCGGTGCTGGAGCTGAAGCCTTTGGACGTCGCCGAGGTGCGGACGCTGACCGCGGCGATCCTCGACGGCGAGACCGTGTCGGCGGAGTTCGCGGCCAAGCTGCACGAACGCACGGCGGGCATTCCGTTCGTGGTCGAGGAAACCCTGCGGGCGCTGCGAAACCCGGCCGGCGCGGTGCACGCGGACGGCGCCACGGCCCGGCGGCTGCTCGACAACGTGGACGTTCCGGTGCTGTTGCGCGACGCCATGGCCGAACGCCTGGCAGCACTGCCTTCCGACGCCACCCGGCTCGTCCAGGCCGCCGCCGTGCTGGGTGTACCCGCGTCGGCTTCGCTGCTCGGCGAGGTCGCGTCCATCGGCGACACCCACGCCGCGTTGATGGAGGCGCTGTCCGGGCACGTCCTGCACGAGGTCGACGCACGGCGGTACGGCTTCCGGCACTCGCTGGCCCAGCAGGCCGTCTACGACACGCTCAGCGGCCCGGATCGCCAGCAGCTGCACCACCGGGCCGTCGACGTGCTCGATGCCGTCGAGCCACGCCCCCTGGTCCAGCTCGCCGAGCACAGCGAACGCGCCGGCCGCACCTCGGCGTGGCTGCGTTACGGAGAAGCCGCCGCCGATCGGGCCGCCGAGCTCGGTGACGCCGGCACCGCGACCGCGTTGCTGCAACGGTTGCTGCTCGACCCGGGGTTGCCCGCGTCCGATGTGGACGGACTCGCGATCAAGCTGGGCCGCGTCGCCCACCACGGCCTGGACCAGCACGACCCGGCCGAGACGTTGGAACGGCTGCTGTCCGACCGGCGCCTGTCGACGTCCGCCCGCGGTGAGGTGCGGCTGTACCTGGGCGTGCTGCTCATCCGTCAGGCGGGCGGCATCGCGCAGGCCCGTGTGGAGATCGAGCGGGCCATCTCCGAACTGGACGCGCGCCCGGACCTCGCGGCCAGGGGCATCGCGGTGCTCGGGCTGTCGTACCTCGGCACGACTCCGATGAGCGAGGTCCAGCCGTGGCTCGACCGCCTCGACCGCGCTCGGGTGGAAGCCGGCACGGTCGAGCTGACGATGGCCCTGTACGCCAACCAGCTCGGCTCGTCGATGCACACCGGCGACCCGTCCGTCCTCCCCTCGCTGCACTTCCTGCCCGCCACCACCCCCGGCGAGCTGCGCCAGCTCGCCCGCGCCCACTGCAACCTCGCCGACGCGCTCACCTCCACCGGACACCTCGGCCTCTGCGGCGACCTGCTGCGCGACGGGCTGCGGTTCGCCGCCGAGTGCGGCGCCCTGTTCGTGGCGAGCACCGCCTACGCGACCAGGGCCCGCCTCGACTGGCTGACCGGCAACTGGTCCGGCCTCGCCGAACGGGCGCGGGGGCTGCTGGACGAGTACCGCGACCTGCTCCCGGTCGCCAGCGAACTGTGCCTGGTGCTGGGGTCCTTGGCGATCGCGCGCGGCGAGTGGGCGGAGGCCACCGGCTGCCTCAGCGAGACCGGCGCGTTCGCTCCCGAGGAGTCGATCACGCCGGTCGCCATCGCGGGGTGCGCGGCGTTGGCGAGGACGATGCTCGCGCAGGACGAGGTGACGCGGGCCTGCGCCGACGCCGATCGGGGGCTGGCGATCGTGCGCGCCAAGGGGGTGTGGGTGTGGGCGACCGAGCTCGGGCCCGTTGCGGTGGCGGCGTTCCTGGCGGGCGGGAGGGAAGCCGACGCGAAGAAACTGGTCGACGACTTCGCTCGGGGCATTGAGGGCCGGGACGCGCCGATGGCGGTCGCCGCACTCGCGTGGTGCCGGGCGCAGCTCGCAGAAGTTCGCTGCCCGCACGACGCCGTCTCCCTTTACCGCGAAGCCTCCGACCTCTACTCCGCCCTCCCCGCCCCCTACCTGGCCGCCCTCGCCGCCGAACGCGAAGCCACCTGCCTCCTCCCGTCCGAGCACGAGAAGGCGACCGAGCTCCTCTCCGCACTGGTGGACACGTTCGACGCCCTGGGCGCCACCCGTGACGCGGCTCGGTGCCGGCATCTGTTGCGCAGCAGCGGAGGTGGGAAGCCGTCGCGCCGCGGCAGGCGCGGGTACGGCAACGAGCTGTCGCCCCGCGAGCAGGAGGTGGCACGGCTGCTCGCGGCGGGCCACACCAACCGCAAGATCGCCGACGTGCTGTTCCTGTCGCCGCGGACGGTCGAGCAGCACGCGGCGCGGGTGCTGCGCAAGCTCGGGGTGTCGTCGCGGGCCGACCTGCAGGACTGAGTCATTCGCCGGGGACGACGATGCCCATCTCGTAGGCCGCCACGATCGCCTGGGCCCGGTCGCGCACGCCGAGTTTGGCGAACACCCTGCTCACGTGTGTTTTGGCGGTCTGCTCGACGATCACCAGAGAAGAAGCGATCTCGGAGTTCGACATGCCGCGCGCGACCAGGCGCAGCACCTTCAGCTCCTGTGCGGTGAGGCGGTCGGCCTGCGAGGGCACGCGCGGCTTGCGGGCGGCGAACTCCGCGACCAGGCGACGTGTCACGGCCGGGGCGAACAGGGCGTTGCCCGCCGCGACCACGCGCACGGCGTTGACCAGGTCGTCCAGCGGCGCGTCCTTCAAGAGGAACCCGCTCGCGCCGACCCGCAACGCGCCGTAGACGTACTCGTCGATGTCGAACGTCGTCAGCATGAGGATCCGCACGTCCAGAGAGGAGTCGGCGAGGATCTGCCGAGCGGCTTCCAGACCGTCCATCACCGGCATGCGGACGTCCATCAGCACGACGTCGGGACGGTCGCGCACGGCAATACGCACGGCCTCGGCGCCGTTGCTGGCCTCGCCGACCACGGTGATGTCGGGCTGTGCGGCGAGCACGGCGCGAAAACTCTGCCGGACCATCGTCTGGTCGTCGACGATCAGCACCCGAGTGTCCAACTCATCCCCCGTTCAACGGCAGCGTGACCGCCACGACGAACCCGCCCATCTCACCCGGCCCCGCCAGCAGCGTCCCCCGCAGTGTCGCGACCCGTTCCCGCATGCCGAGCAGGCCGTGTTTGGGCCGGTCGTCGGGTGGCGGCGACTCGGCCGGGCTGTTGGTCACCACCAGCCGCAACTCCTCCGCGGAAACCGAGATGCGAACGTCCACAGTGGAGCCAGGAGCGTGCCGGACGGCGTTGCTCAACGCCTCCTGCGCGATCCGGTACGCGGACAGCGCCACGCCGGAAGGCACGCCGGCGACGTCACCGGAGATCTCCAGCGACACCACGACTCCGGCGCCCCGCAACCGTTCCACGAGCTCGGCGATCTGCTCCACGCGCGGTTGCGGCGCGGTCTCGACCTCGCCGTCGGAGTTGCGCAGCACGCCCAGCAGCCGCCTCATCTCGGAAAGCCCCTCGCGGGCCGTCTCCTGCATCTCCGCGAACTCCACCTCCAGTTCAGGCGGCAGGGAGAACCGATACCGCGCACTCCCCGCCCGCAACGCCAGCACCGACATGTGGTGCGCCACGACGTCGTGCAGCTCGCGGGCGATCACCGCACGCTCCTCCAGCGTCGTGGCCCGCGTCTCCTCCTCTTCCAGCCGCCGCCGCTGGTCGACGCGTTCGGCCTCCGCGATGCGCCGCAACCGCATCGCGTTGCCGAGCACCAGCACACCGCCCGCGACAGCACTCAGCAGGAAGAACTTCTCGAACGTGAGCAGGTGCGGCAGCCACAGCGCGACCAGGGAACCCGCGAACACCCACACCAGCACGGCCTGGCGGTAGCCCTGCGCCACCACCAGCAGCACGACGGCACCGCCGAGCATCGTTCCCGGCATCCACGGCCAGCCCCACGCGTCGGCGAGTCCTCTGAGGACCATCGGCGACAGCACCAGCAGCACCGCCGCCGACCGCCACGCCCACAACGGGTGCACCAACGTCAGCAGCACCACCACCGCGCTGAACCCGGTGAGAAGCAGTGCAGGGATCGAGGCGTAAGCGACCGTCGGCGGCAGCGGTCCCGGATCAGAGTTGAGCGCCACGACCACCAGCGCCGCGCCCAGGGTCGACACCAGCCGCAGGAATCGCCACTTCGTCGACTGAGGCGTCCTGACCAGCCGGTTCGCCCGGAAGAACGTGGACACACCGGCAGAGAAGAACGATCTCATCGGTTCCACCGTCCCGGCACGTCACCCGCTCCCACGCTCGAACGTACATCAACTCCGGATCGGCCGCGTGCCCACCAGACAGCGCACCCGGCCAGCGCCGCCAGCACGTAGAGGTTGTCCAGCAACGCATTGCCCGACGGAGCCCACATCGTCGCCCCCAGGAAGACCGCCCAGACGAGCACCAGCGCCACGCGAGACCCGCGGGCCACCAGCAACGCCACCAGCGGCACCACCCACACCCAGTGGTGCGACCACGAGATCGGGCTGACCAGCACCCCGCACCCAGCCGTGATCAGCATCGCGACCACGGGCTCACCGCGCAGATGCGCCCGCCGCGCCAACACCGCCGCCACGACGACATAGACCACGCACAGCACCACCGCAACAACCGGAGCCCCACCCGTGAGCCGTTGCACCACACCGGAGATCGACTGGTTGGTGAAGTAGCCGTTGCCCGTCGCGTTGTTGCCGGTGAAGATCGCCGAACCCCAGAACCGCACCGAATCCGCAGGCAGCAAAAGAAATCCGAGCACCTGCAACCCGAGGAACGTACCCAGAGCCCGCGCCGCCTCCCGACGCCGGCCGGTGACCAGCAGGTGCAGCACGAAGATCAACGGCGTCAGCTTCACCGCCGCCGCGACCCCGATCAGCACACCAGACCACCGGGAGTCGTTGCGCAGCAGGTCGAACACGACCATCACCATCAGCAGCACGTTGATCTGCCCGAGCCCGATCGTCCGCCACACCGGCTCCAGGCTGAACACCAGCAGGAACAACAAAGGCGACGGCCCGGAAGTCCACCGCAGCACCGCGGCGACCCCGAGCACGGACACCGCGGCGAACAGCGCCCACACCAGCTGCACCGGCAGCAACGCCAGCGGCGTGAACAACACGGCCGCGATCGGCGGATACGTGAACGGCAGGTCGATCGACCAGGACGGCGTCGCGGTCAGGTGTTCGTACAGCGCCTCACCGTGCAGTACAGCCCACGCACCGGACCGGTAGACAGCGCTGTCGAGGCCGAGAGGCAACCCGGCGAACCACCCCACCAGTCCGATGAGGACGAACGCACCCGCGAGAACCGCTGGGGCAGAACGGATTTTGAGCACACCAGAACGCTAGGAAAACGCGACGACGAAATCGTCGTACCGCGGCGCCCTCTTGATCCGCTACCGCCGTAGCCAAAACCGCCGTGTACTACTCAAGTAGCACGGAACAGCTCCGCACAATGCGAGATGAACGCCTCAGCCCGCCGCGTCAACGGCCCACCGGCAGCCCAGCCGAGCACAACGGGTGTAGTCGGCACGGCATCGCGCAACGGCACCGCCACCACCTCAAAACCCTCGTACGACTGGTAGATCTCCGGCTGCTGCACGGTCACCGAGTACCCGATCCCCCGCGCCACCAACGACCGCGCGAGCTCGAAGCTGCGAGCCCGGTGCGTGACGACCATGTCCACGCCCGCGGCCTCGAACACCGCGCGGAAGTAGCGTTCGCTCGGCGGGACGTCCAGCAGCACGAACGGATCGGCAGCCAACTCCCGCAACGACACCGCACGCCGCCGGCGCAACCGGTGAGAAGCCGACAGCAGCACCTTCGGCGCCTGGTCGTACAGAGTGTGCACGGCGATCCCCGGCTGCACGTCCTGGTCGTAGAGGAACGCGATCTCGCACCGCCCGGCGAGCAGGTCCTCCTGGATCTCCGGCAGGCTCCCCTCCACGAACCGCACCGACACCTCGGGATGCTCGCGTTCGAACGTGGCGATCGCCGCGGGCAGGTGGAACGGCGCGATCGGCGCGTAACACCCGACCGTCAACACGCCGCTGACCTGCTGCGACAGTCCGCGAGCCGCCAGCCCGAGCTCACTCATCGCCGCGACGACCTGGCGAGCGTCCCCGAGCACCCGCGCACCCGCCGCCGTCACCGCGGCCCCTCGACGCGGCGACCGGACGACCAGCCGGAGATCCAGCACGCTCTCCAACTCGCTCAACGCCAACGAGATCGCCGACTGCGAGACGTGGCAACGGGCAGCCGCCGCCGTCAACGACCCCGTCTCCGCCACCGCGATCAGGTACTCGAGCTGCCGCACGGTCACGTTGGGCAGATTCATGAGCAGATCTTATTACTCATACAAGAAACTTGAGCTGGTCAAATGACTGTGACCGGGGGCATCGTCCAGATCGTGACCCGGACGCACCGCCACCCGTTCATCCCGTACACGCCCGCGAGACTCCCGATCGAGGAAAGCCTCAACCGCGGCAAAGCCTTCTACGAGAAGCTCGACGCACGCCGTTCAGTGCGCTGGTTCTCCCCCGACGAAGTCCCACCGGAAGCGATCGAACTCGCCGTCCACGCCGCGAACACCGCCCCGAGCGGCGCCCACCAACAGCCGTGGCGGTTCGTGGCCACGAAAGACCCCGAGCTCAAACGCCAGATCCGCGAGGCAGCCGAACAAGAAGAACGCCGCTTCTACCACGAACGGGAGATCCCGGAGTGGCACGCGGCCCTGGCCCCGCTCGAAACCGACGCCGACAAGGAGTTCCTGACCACGGCCCCGTGGCTCGTGATCGCGTTCGCACAGAAGCAGCAGAACGGCAAGAAGACCTACTACACCAACGAAAGCGTCGGCATCGCGTGCGGCTTCTTCATCGCCGCCCTGCACCACATGGGCCTCGCGACGCTGACCCACACCCCGAACCCGATGACGTTCCTCAGCGACCTGCTCGGACGGCCAGGCGAACGCCCGTACATCCTCTTCCCGGTCGGTTACCCGGCCGACGACTGCGAGGTCCCGGACCTCCGCCGCAAACCGCTCGCGGAGGCCCTCACACTTGCCTGATAGTCCCACCGCCAGGAACACTCGAAGTCGTGGACGAACTGCGCGCGTTGCTCGCCAAGCACGCCCGGCCGGACATGACCACGTCGATCGAGGACGTCCTGGTCTCCAAGGTGACCGCGGGCGAGCTCCCGGAGCCGGGCATGACCGGCACGATCCTCGCGTTCGTCGCGCAAGGCCGCAAACGCATCGCGCTCAACAACCGCGTCTACGACTACCGGGCCGGCCAGTACCTGGTGGCCTCGATCGACATGCCGATCACCGGCAACTACGTCGACATCAGCCCGCACGAACCAGCTCTCGGCATCGGACTCGTCCTCAGGCCCGACAAGGTCGCCGAACTCCTGCTCCAGCACGACCTGCCGAAGACCCAGGGCACCCCGGAAGGCCTGGCTGTCAGCGACGCCACCCCGGAGCTGATCGACGCCGTCACCAGGCTCGCGCGCCTCCTCGACACACCACAGGACGCGCGAGCACTGGCCCCGTTGATCAAGCAGGAGATCCTCTGGCGGGTGATGACCGGCGAGCAGGGCGCGGTGATCCGCCAGTTCGGCACGCAGGACAGCAGCCTGCGCCACATCTCCAGAGCCGTCAGCTGGATCCGCGAGAACTACGCCGAGTCGTTCAAGGTCGAGAACGTCGCGCGGATGGCGGGCATGAGCGAATCGGCGTTCTACCGCAACTTCCAGGCCGTCACGGCGATGAGCCCGATCCAGTTCCAGAAGCAGATCCGCCTCCAGGAAGCCCGCCTGCTCCTCGCCACCACCAGGGACGTCACCAGCGTCAGCCACAAGGTCGGCTACGACAGCCCGTCGCAGTTCAGCCGCGAGTACCGCCGCCAGTTCGGCCTGCCGCCGAGCCGGGACGCCGTGCTCAGGCCTGAACCCGCCCTCTGACCTCCAGGTACACCGCGCGAACCTCCAAAGTCCGCTCGACCTTCTCGATCAGCGGCGCGAAGAAGCGCTGGCGGTGCTCGGCGTCGCTCATCGAGATCACCGAGAAGTACATGCTGCCGAACGCCGCGAACAACGTGGCGTTGCGCAACATCGCCGACGGCACTCCGATCCACGACATGGCCACGGTGTCCCCGATCCACTGCTCGGCGATCTTGGGCGTGACGACGATCAGGCCGAGCACCACGAAGAACGCGAACAGCGCGAGCCCGACCACCGCCGCCTGCACGAGCTGCCGGATTGCGAGCATCACCAGCAGGTTGCGCAGCTGCCGGCCGTTCAACCGCCTGGGCTGCAACGGTTCGGCGATCTCGATCCCGGCCAGCGGTGTGCCCCTGCAGGCGCCCGCGAGGATCTCCGGCCGCAGATCCTGTTCCACCCGCCCGATCTCGTCGCGCAGTCGGGCCGCCGCGGCCAGCACGGTGATCGCGGCGAACAGCAGCACGATCAACGAGACCCGCGGCCACGGCAGCTGGTTCATCGCCTGCCACAGCTCGCCGGTGAAGAACAGGAAGAGTGTCACGAACAGCATCGGCGGCAACGCCCGCCCGAGCAGGTGCACGCTGTTGCGCAGGTCGGCGATCACGTGCCGGATGGCGGCCTTCAGCAGCGCGCCCAGCCCGTACGTGGTGGCCAGCATCGTCGCCACGAACACCAGGCCGAAGAACACGACGAACCACACGAGGACGAGCCACTCGTTCTCGATCTCCGGCACGCCAGGTGTGGAGACACCGTCGTCGACCAGGATCTGCAGCACCGGCACGATGATCGGCATCGCCGCGTACACGACCAACAGCACGATGGTGGTCCGCCGGGAGAAGCTCGGCATCCTCCGCACGAACAGCGAAAGCACGATCCACGCGGCCACCGTCACCGCGGCGACCACGCCGAGCATCAGCCACTTCGACAGCCCCGTGGACTGCAGCAGCACCAGCCACGCGAGGCTGCCGACGGCCACGAACGTCAGCGCGGGCAGCATCCGCGGCAGCACGTGCGAGCGGAAGCCGTAGCCCTCGATCATCGTGGGCGCGCCCTGCCGCACGAACCACTGCTCAGTGCGCCGCACCACCGCCGAGGAAGCCACGGCGGAGATCATGCCTCACCGGTCGAACAACCGCGCCATCACGCTGAAGTAGTGCGTCGGAGCGATGCGGGCGAGCGCGTCGAAGATGTACGCGTCAGGCCCGACGAGGATCCGCGCCTTCCCCGCCTCGACACCGCGATGGATGATCTCGGCGGCCTTGTCGGGGGTGGTCAGCGCGATCTTCTCGAAGTCCTCGGCCATCTGCTCGTGCGACCGGCCGCGCCCGTCGGGATCGCTGTGGATGCGCCCGTTGCGCACGATGTTGGTCTTGATGCCGCCCGGATGCACGGTGACCGCTGAGACGCCCGTGCCACGCAGCTCCTGCCGCAACGAGTCGGTGAACCCGCGGACCGCGAACTTCGCGGAGCAGTACGCGCTGTTGTTCGGCATCCCGACCAGCCCGTACACGCTGGAGGTGTTCACGATGACGCCGTAGTTGCGCTCCAGCAGCAACGGCAGGAACGCCCGAGTGCCGTTCACCACGCCCCAGTAGTTGATGTCGAACAGCCACGCGTCGTCCTCGGGCACCGCGTCCCGCACACTCGTGGCGATCGCGACGCCGGCGTTGTTGAACACCGCCGCGATCGGCAGGTCCAGCCAGTCCTTCACCTCACCGGCGAACCGGTGCACGTCGTCCGCGTCCCGCACGTCGAGCACCCGGCTGAGCACCGGGCCGTGCAGCGACTTGGCGGTCTCCTCCAGGCCTTCCGCGTTGACGTCGGCGATCACCACGGGCGAGCCGTGCCGGGACAGCCGCTGGGCGAGGCTGCGGCCGATTCCCGAGGCGGCCCCGGTGATCACGGCCGGGCGACCGGCGATCTTGCGCACCATGCGAGGACTCCCTGTCGTCGTGGGAGCCTCACGTTTCCAGTGATCGCTCCGGCACGCCAGTGTCGATCAGCTTCAGCCGAACGTCCGCCAGGTCCGGATGTCCGAGCGTCGCCAGCACGCTTTCCGCCCGTGACCACGCCTTCCGCGCGCTTTCCCGGTCTCCCGCGGCGGCGAGTGCGTCGCCGAGCTCGTCGGCACATTGGGCTTCGCCGTACCGCTCCCCCAGCCCCGCGAACTGGTCGACGGCGAGCGACAGCACGACCGCCGCCCGATCGTGTTCGCCCAGCTTGTGGTGCACATAGCCCAACGTCCGCAGCGCGTACGCCTCGCCGTCGATGTCGCCGAGCACCCGCAACCGGTGCAGCGCCTCGGTGGAGTGGTCGAGCGCCGCGTCGAGGTTGCCGGCCATCGCGCTCACCCAGCCGAGCGCGCCCTGGATCAGCGCGATCCACTGCGGGTTGCGGTGGAGCACGAACGCGTCCAGCGCCTTCCGCGCGTGGTCATGCGCCGCCGCGAAGTTCTCGTTCAACGCGTGCGCCCAGGCGATCGAGAAGTGCGTGACGCCGACGTCCGCCTTGTCGTCCTGCGCCTGGTGCAACGCCAGCGCGGCCGCGAGATCTCGTTGTGCGCCTTCGTGATCGCCGAGCATCGCCCGGCCACGGCCTCTGAGATGCAGCGTCACCGCCTCCGCCGAGCGGTCCTCGAGCCTTCTGGCCGCCGCGAGCGCGGTGTGCTGGGTCGACGCGCGGTCGTCCCACCTCCCGCTGCGGTACAGGTACGTCGACATCGTCCACGGCAGCTGCCAGGCGTGGACGTCGAAGCCTTCCCGCACAGCGAGTTCGGTGGCCGCGAGCAGCACCGGCAGCTCGGCCTCCAGCCACGCCGCCGCGTCGTCGTAGCTCGCGAAGGACGCCTCCGACTCGACTTCGATCGACGGCCAATGCGGTGCCAGCATCCGTTCCGCGGCGAACGCGGTGTGCAGGTAGAAGTCCAGCACCCGTTCGAGCGCCTGCCGTGCTTCTTCCGGTGCCGCCAGCTCGGCGGCGAAGGTCCGCAGCAGGTCGTGCAGGCGGAACCGGCCGGGCACGTGCTCGTCCACCAGGTGCATCCGGCTCAGCTCGGCCAACGGCTTCCGCGCCTTCGCACCGAGCAGCGCCCCGGCCGCGCCGAGCTCGACGTCTGGTCCACAGTGGACACCCAGCAGCCGGAACAGCGTGGCGGCCTCGTCCGACAACGCTATGTAGGACGCCTCGAACACCGCGTCCAGACCCGTCGGCTCACCGACCAAGGCGCGCAACGGAAAGCCCGGATTCGCCAACGCCCGTGCCGCCACCACGGCCAGCGCCAGCGGCAACCCGCCTGTCTGCCGCACCAGTTCCGCGACCGCCTCGGCGTCGTCCAGCCGTTCCGCACCGAGCCGCTGGGTCAGCAGCGCAACGGCTTCGTCGTCCGCCAGCACCGGCACGGTCAGCGGCTGGGCCTGCTCGAACACGACCAGCCCGTCCATCCGGTCGCGGCTCGTGACCACCACCAGGCTGGCACTCCCGCCGTGCAGCAGCGGCCGGACCTGCTCCTCGCCGCGGGCGTTGTCGAGCACCACGAGCATCCGCCGGTCCGCCACGAGCTCGCGGAACAACCCCGACCGCGCCTCCACGTCGTCCGGAATCCGTTCCGGCGCAACGCCCAAAGCCGCCAGGAACCCGCGCAGCACCACCGCGGGCTGCGACGGCGCGGCAGCCGGGTCGAACCCGCGCAGGTTCACGTAGAGCTGGCCGCCGGGGAACCGTTCGACGTTGTCGTGAGCCCATCGCAACGCCAGCGACGTCTTGCCGGACCCACCGGGACCGCAGACCACGGCGATCCCGGACTCGACGGCGTCCAGCGCCTTGAGCTCGTCCCGCCTCCCGACGAACACCGGGGGCCGCGCGGGCAACTGGCGTGGCACAACGGTTTCAGGCGTCACGGAACCGAAGTTACCCGCGCAACTCAGGAAACTGGTCGTCTCTCCACTCCCCCGCGCCGTCGATACCCTTTTCCTCCCTTGTGCGCAGATCAACCCGCCGAATCTTCCCCGACACCGTCTTCGGCAGCTCGAAGAACTCCAGCCGCCGAATCCGCTGGAACGGCGCCAGGTTCTCCCGAGCGTGCTTGAGGATCGCGAACGCCGTGTCCCGATCAGCTTCCCATCCCGCGCTCAACGCCACGTACGCCTTGGGCACCGCCAGCCGTAGCGGGTCCGGCGCGGGCACGACCGCGGCCTCGGTGACAGCCGGGTGCTCGATCAGCACGCTCTCCAGCTCGAACGGCGAGATCTTGTAGTCCGACGCCTTGAACACGTCGTCGGTCCGTCCGATGTAGAACAGGTAGCCGTCTTCGTCGCGCGACGCGATGTCGCCCGTGTGGTAGTAACCGCCGGCCATCGCCTCGGCGTTGCGCTCCTCGTCGCCGTGGTAGCCGACCATCAACGACATGGGCCGCTGTGCCAGGTCGATGCAGATCTCGCCTTCCTCGGCGAGCAAACCGCTGATCGGATCCACGAGCACGACCGGAACGCCCTGCAACGGCCGTCCCATCGAGCCGAGTTTCACCGGAGCACCGGGCACGTTGCCTACGGACAGCGTGGTCTCGGTCTGCCCGAACCCGTCCCGCAACGTCAGGCCCCACTGCTTCTGGACCTGCTCGATCACCTCGGGGTTCAACGGCTCCCCAGCGGCGACGACCTCGCGCAACGTGCCCGGCCCGCCGCTCAGGTCGGCCTTGATCAGCATCCGCCAGACCGTCGGAGGCGCGCAGAACGTCGTGACGCCCTTGTCCCGGATCTGGCCGAGCAGCGCGGCCGCGTCGAACCGGCCGTAGTTGTAGACGAAGATCGTCGCTTCGGCGATCCACGGCGCGAAGAAGCAGCTCCAGGCGTGCTTGGCCCAGCCGGGCGAGCTGATGTTGAGGTGCACGTCGCCGGGCCGCAGACCGATCCAGCGCATCGTCGTGAGGTGCCCGACCGGGTACGAGGTCTGGGTGTGCTCGACCAGCTTGGGACGGTTGGTCGTGCCGGACGTGAAGTACAGGAGCAGCCGGTCGTCGGCCCTGGTCTTCGGGTGCGGCAACGGGTTGTCCGGCGCCTCGGCGGTCTCGGCGAAGTCCAGCCAGCCCGCGGTCGCTCCCCCAACGGCGATCAACACCGGGCCGTCCTCGAACTTGTCGGCGTCCTCGACCCGTGCGATGACGTGCCGGACGTTGCCGCGCTTGAGCCTGTCCGCGAGGTCGGCCGGGCCAAGCGCGGTGGTCGTCGGCATGATCACCGCGCCGAGCTTCATCACGGCGAGCATCGACTCCCACAGCTCGACCTGGTTGCCGAGCATGATCATCACGCTGTCGCCCTTGCCGACGCCGTGCCAGGCGAGCCAGCGCGCGACCCGGTTCGAGCGTTTGCGCAGGTCGTCGAACGTGTAGGCGCGCTCGGAACCGTCCTGCTCGACGATGTGCAACGCCGTGGCGGTGTTGCCCTCGGCGATGAAGTCGAACCAGTCGTGCGCCCAGTTGAAGCAGCTCTCGAAGCTCGGCCAGGCGAACGAGGCCGGGTCGGTGAGCATCAGGTCGCGGGCCGCGCGGTAGGTGTCGTGACTGGACATGGCACAGAGGGTGGAGAGACCTCAGGCGCAGGTATACCCCCGAACGAGGGTGCACCCCTTTTCGAGGGTGCTTCCATCGGCAAAACTGCTGGACGTGCTGCAAGACCGCTTCCAGGCGCTTCTGCCGCAACGCCTGGACATGCTCCGCCGTGCCACCGGGTTGCCCGTCGTGTTCGGCGGCGCCGTCACGCCCACACGTGACCTGTTGCTCAGCAGCTTCTACGGCACGCACGGCACGTCGTTGCACGGCCTGCGCGTCGGCACCGGACGCGGTCTGGGCGGCACGGCGATCGCGATGGGCACGGCGGTGCGCGTCAACGACTACGCCTCGACCCGCGCGATCACCCACGAGTTCGACCAGATGGTGGTCGTCAACGAGCGCCTGACCTCGGTGTTCGCCTATCCGGTCACGGTTCGCGGAACTGTGCACGGCGTGCTCTACGGGGCCGTGCGCGGGCAGCTGACCGTCGGTGACCGGTCGATCAGGATGGCTGGCGCCATCGCCCAAGGCTTCGCACAGGACCTGGACATGCCTTCGATCAACACCCAAGCAGCCCTGCGCGAACTCGCCGAAGTGACCCGCCTGGTCGGTGATCCGGCGTTGCGCGAACGGTTGCGCCGCGTTCACCAAGATCTCGGTGGTGAAGCTCCTGTCACCGTCCCGAGCGGACTGACCCCGCGCGAACTCGATACGCTCCGCCTCGCCGCGGTGGGTGCGTCGAACCGGGAGATCGCCGCCGAGCTCGGGTTGAGCACCGAAACCGTCAAGGCCTACCTCCGGGGCGCGATGCGCAAGCTGGGGGTGCACAACAGAACCGCCGCCGTCCACGCGGCGAGGTCGACGGGAGCGCTGTAAGAGATGTCGTGGTTCGAGAAGGCCGTGATCGGCACCGACCGCCTGCTGTACAAGCTGACCGGCGGCAAGGTCATGACCGTCTCCATGAGCAAGCAGACAGGGCTCACGTTGATCACGGTGGGCGCCAGGTCCGGTGAGCAGCGGCTGAACCAGGTCCAGTACGTGGCCGACGGCCCGTCGATGCTCGTGGTGGGCTCGAACTGGGGCAAGCCGCACCACCCCGCGTGGACCGCGAACCTGTTGAAAACCCCGGACATCCAGGTGAACGTCCGGGGTTCTGTGCAGGACGTGCGCGGCACGTTGCTGGCAGGGGAAGAGCGCGAGGCCGCGTGGAAGAAGATGGTCGCGGCCTGGCCGGCGTTCGAGGACTACGTGGCCCGCTCAGGAGGCCGCGAGCTGCGGGTCTTTCGCCTGACTCCGCGCTGAGTCCCACGCGAGCCACGCACAGCCGACGATCATGAGCACGCCGTGCGCGATCCGTGCTGCGGGCGGCGTGAAGAACTGCGGCAGGAACAACGCGAACCCGGCGGCGAACAGAATCGCCGGCACCGTGCGAAGCCTGAGCGCGACCATGATCGCGGCGACGCCCATCGTCACGAGCCCGACGGCGAAAGTCGTTACCGCGACCGGGTTGTAGCGGATGGACTCCGCGAGTTCGAGGATGTTCGGCTGCGCGGCGAGCTCGTGCAGCCCGAAGTCCTCGGCGCCGTAGTACGGCAACGTGAGGCCCGCGCCGACCCAGAACGTGATCGCGGCGGTGCGGTGGATCTCCAGCAACGCGATCGGCACCAGGATGAAGCCGATCATCGCGAACAGGTGCGACGCGACCCACGCCGGTGAACCCATCGCGGCTTGGGCGCCCGCGGTGGTCGTTTCGTCCTCCCACGGCCGTAATGCCGGGTACAGCAGGAAAAGCAGGCCCGCGGCGGTGAGCGTCCACTTCATCTTTGCCCCCTGAGATCGGTGAGGTACATCCGGACGAGCTGGTCGTAGGTGTCGTCGAGTCCCTCCGGCAGGCCGAAGCCGCCACCGGACTCGATCGACGCGAAGCCGTGCACGATCACCCGCAGCCTTCGCGTGGCGTGGACGGCGTCAGAGCCCTCCAGGCCGTAGCCGCGCAGCGTCGCGAACATGACCTCGATGAGCTTCCGGCCCGCTGCCTGCTGCAGTTCGTCGTGCAGCGGGTCCATCGGCGCGATGGCGTAGCGCTTCGGGTTTTCCTTCACGTAGGCGCGATAGGCGTGCATGAGCGCCTCGACGGCCGCGTCTCCCGACAGGCCGAGCACGGTCTGCGTGAACCTGTCGGTCATCTCCTCCAGCACCCGCACGCCGACGTGTCCGCGCAGCTCGGCGAGGCTCGCGACGTGCTTGTACAGCGAGGGCGTGGCGACGCCGGTGCGGGCGGCGACGGCGGCGAGCGTCAGTCCCTCGACACCCTGCTCGTCGACCAGCTCCAGTGCGGCGTCCACGACCTTGGCGGTGGTGAGACGTGAGCGAACGGCCATAGCCCAAAAGCTAACACCATTAGCCTGTGGGTGTCCACCGAAGGTTTTGTGAAGATCTTGCGGATTCCCCGCGAAGCTCGGTGCTTCCCCGCTAAGAAGGTCAGGTCAATCGCATCGGCAAGGAGAATGCATTGCGACTAGCCAAGATTCTGGGGGCGGTCACCGCGGGGCTGCTGTCCGCGGCGACCATCACGGCTGCGCCGGCGACCGCCGGACCGTTGCACACCTCGATCGACCCGAGCTCCGTCCGCGAGTCGATCAACTACCTGAAGGCGACGTACAAGGTCAGCGAACGTGAAGCGTTACGCAGACTCGAGCTCCAGAACGACGCGTCGAAGCTCGAGGCGACGCTGAAGCGCGAGGCCGCCGGCGAGTACGGCGGCATGTGGATCGACCAGGAGGCGGGCGGCAAGCTCGTCGTCGCGATGACGAAGCCCGTTGCCGCGCAACGACACATCGCCACCCTGCCCGACCGCAGGAACGTCACCGTCCGCACGGTGAAGAACTCGCTGGCCTCGCTGCAGGCGGCCCACGCGCGGATCAGCAAGCAGGTCGGCGCCGGCGCGGAGTCGGTGTACCTGCCGGCCGTCAGCCAGACCGAGAACCGCGTGGTGGTCTGGGAACGCTCGTGGCTGAAGAAGCCCGCCGTGTCCGAGCAGACCGACATGCGCGCGTTCGACGCGGACCCGAGCCTGGTCTCGGCCCGCGTCCTGCCGAAGCCGACCCCGTACTCGGCCGACCCGGTCGACTGGGGCTTCTGCCATCCGTTGTACTGCACGGGATACGGCCCGATGCGCGGCGGCCTGCGCCTGGACATGAGGCGTGACAACGGCACCACCGGCGGCTGCACCAGCGGCTTCAACCTGCGCACCACCGGCGGCGCGTTCCCGAACGCGCCGTGGGTGCTGACCGCGGGCCACTGCATGGCGACCAAGACGAACAACGTGCCGACCGAGCACAACCGCCAGGCGATCCTGAACCAGCACGGCATCGAGAAGAACTTCTACCCGTACGACTACGCCGCCGTGCGGTACGTCGACACGGCGACCGCGAACACGTGGCTGGAGAACCAGACCAACCGCAACATCGTGCTGAAGTACTGCCGCAACGGCGGTCTGGACAGCAACGGCGACACCCCGTGCGGCCCGCAGGCGACCTCGCAGAACCAGGAGATCACCTCGGTCACGCCGCTGAACCAGATCCTCACCGGCGCGGTCGTGTGCGCCACGGGCTCCGGCGCCAGCTCGGTCAACTACCCCGACTCCTACGACAGCGGCGCGGGCGTCGACTACCTCGTCGGCACGCGCTGCGGCCGGGTCCTGTCGACCGACGTCGGCATCAACACCGACCTGTGCGCCCGCGCGGGTGACAGCGGCAGCCCGCTGTTCAGCCAGGTCACCAAGGCGGGCCTCGGCATCCTCGAAGGCAGCCAGCAGGCGCGCAGCGGCCCCTGCCAGGTCGGTGAGCTCAACAACTACGCACCTCTGTCGACGATCCTCGAGGACCTCAGCGCTCGGCAGGCGAGCGGTGGTTCGGTCTTCAACGTGATCACCACCCCGCAAGGCTGACCCACCAGGTCTCCGGAAGGCCGTTTCCCGGTCTTCCGGAGACCTTTCAACGTCCAGAACCGTCCAACCTCCCCAAACCCGCCTGGTAGAGCCCTAGATCGTTTGGGAGCGCTCCCACCTGACCGAAATATGAAAAGGTTTACACGTTGACCGAGAGTCACGGCGTGACAACACTTCCGAACCACTGGGCGCACAACTAAATCCCGGAAAGGTCGGTTCGATGCAGCGACGCATCGGGACGGCCCTCGCTGCCGCCTTGATGGTTGCCGCGGGGATCACCGTCGCCACCACCACCCAAGCTCCCCCTGCCAATGCGGCGGTGACCTGGGCCGACGAGTTCAACGCCCCCGCCGGCACCGGTGTCGACGGGAGCAAGTGGCAAATGGAAGTGGGCAACAACAACGGCAACAACAAAGAGCTGCAGTGGTACAAGTCGGGCACCTCGAACGCGGTGCACGACGGCAACGGAAATCTCGTGATCACCGCCAAGCGCGAGAACCCGGGCCAGCAGTGCTGGAACGGTCCCTGCCAGTACACGTCCGCCCGCATCAACACCGCGGGCAAGTTCACCCAGACCTACGGCCGGTTCGAAGCGCGCATGAAGATGCCGCGCGGCAAGGGCATTTGGCCGGCCTTCTGGATGCTGGGTGCGGACATCAACAGCGGCAACCCGTGGCCGGGTTCCGGTGAGATCGACATCATGGAGTTCCTGGGACACCAGCAGAACACCGTGTACGGCACGATCCACGGACCGGGCTACAGCGGCGCGGGCGGCAAGTCCCACGCCTACAACGGCCCGAACTTCGCCGACGGCTTCCACAACTTCGCGGTCGACTGGCGTCCCGGCGAGATCGTGTGGTCCGTGGACGGCAACGTCTACGCCCGCAACACGCCGACCGACGTCAACGGCAACCCGTGGGTGTTCAACAAGCCGTTCTTCATCATCATCAACCTCGCGGTCGGTGGTGAGTGGCCGGGCTATCCCGACGGCAGCACCACGTTCCCGCAGCAGCTCGTGATCGACTGGGTCCGCGTCTCCAACGACAGCCCGCCTTCCGGTGGTGGCTCGGAGATCCACGGCATCGGCGGCAAGTGCGTCGACGTCCCGTGGGCGAACACCGCCAACGGCACGCCCATCCAGATCACCGGTTGCAACGGCAACGCGGCGCAGAAGTGGAGCCGTCCCGGTGACGGCACCATCCGCGCGCTGGGCAAGTGCCTCGACGTCAACGGCGGCGGGGTCGCGAACGGAACCGTGGTCCAGCTTTGGGACTGCAACGGCTCCCCCGCACAGCAGTGGGCCGTCAGCGGGGCTCAGGACATCGTGAACCCGCAAGCGAACAAGTGCCTCGACGCCGTGGGAGGTTCCTCGGCCGACGGCACGAGACTCCACATCTGGGACTGCCTCGGCGTCGCCAGCCAGAAGTGGCAGGTATGAGGTTTCTCCCGGCCGGGTAGCGCATGATCCGGCCGGGAGAGTCACCGCGCTGGACGAGAACCCCTGCGGCGGAAGGGTTCGCGTCCAGCGCGGTTTTTTCTAGCTCCAGGCCTTCAGCTCGAGCAGCGTGCCGCCGTCACCGGAGTTGATCGGCGTCCAGTTGTTCACCTTGATCGGCTCGGTGCGGGTCGTCGCGCCCTCGTCGGTCGTGATCTTGGCCTCGCCCTTGTGGCCGTCGCCCTTGATCGAGTAGACCTCGGGGATCGACAGGCTGAGCCAGCCGGTGGCGCCGGTCACCTTGAAGCAGATGGGTTCCGCGTGCTGCGAGCTGCGCAGCGCGATCTGGCCCGTCGCGTTCGTGACGCAGTTCTCCAGCAGGATGTGGCCGTCACCCTTGAGCAGCGTGATGCCCTTCTCGGCGAGGATCTTGTCCGCGCCAGGGTAGGCGAAGTCCTCGACCAGCGACGGCTGCTGGTCGTTCGGCGCGTCCTGCGCCATCGCGTAAACCCCAACGGTGCCAAGGACAACGGCTGCCGCCGCCGTCACCACGGCCACCGAACCTCTTCGGATTGAACGCACTTCTACCTCGTTTCGACGAACAGGGGAGTGCATCCTGCGCAGCGCGGGCGCCGGAAAATCGGCGCGCGTCGGCGCGACCTTGCCGCTCATGCGTGAGTCCCCCCAGAGACAGTTGCAGACGGGACTCTAATCGCACCGCCGAGTTGTCGCTACCATCCCCGGCGGATACGTCGTTTTCCATCTGGGGGAAGTGAAGACATGCGCGTGCAGACGCGCGGTTTCCGCATGGGCCGCGCAGGTGTTGTGCTCGTCACGGTGTTCGGACTCGTTGCGGGAGCAGTGACTCCTGTCACCGCGATCGCCGCAGTTGAACAGAGTGAGCGAGCGAGAACGCTGGAGCTCGTGAGAACCGGCGGCGAGCTCGTGGTGAAAGCCGCGAGTGCCGCGCTGGTCGGAACCGACGAGCAGGTTCACAAGTTCATCGCCGAGGACTACCCGGTCATCGCCGAACACGACGACCGCATCAAGCTCACCAGAATGATGGCCACCGCGGGATCCGCGGTGCGCAACGCGGCCAACACCGCGATGAGCGGGTCCATTGAGGACGTTCGCGCCTTCCTGAACACCGGCTACCAAGAACCTTGGCGCAACGACCAGTACCAACTGGTCAACAAGATCATCGCGCGTGGTGGCGCCAAGACGAAGCAGGCCGGACAGGCCGCGCTCAACGGCACGTTCGACGACGTCCTGAGGTTCATCAACACCGGCCAGTACGCGGCGGCCGAGCACGACGACCGGATGGCCGTCAACAAGATCGTCGCGACCAGCGCCGAGGGCTCGAACGTCTACGTCGCGGCGCAGCGCGCGCTCGACGGCACGATCGACGACGTCCGCGAGTTCCTGCGCAGCGGATGGCAGGTCGCCGCCCAGCGCGACCAGGAGACGATGACCGTCGCCGCGCTGGCGACGCTCGCCGACGCCGAGCAGCGCCGTGCCGCGGAGCAGACCGACGCGGCCAAGGAGGCGAGCGACCAGGCGGTGCTCGCGGCGGAGAAGGCCAAGGCCGCCGCGCTGAAGGCCGCGCAGGAAGCCGACGCCGCCCGCAACGACTCCGCCAAGGCCGCGCAGGCCGCGTCCAGGGCCGCGACCGCCGCTCAGGGTGCTGCCGCGGCCGCGCAGACCGCGATCAACGCCGCGGGGCGGGCGAACCAGGCCGCCAAGGTCGCGGCCAACGCGGCGGGTCAGGCCGCCATCGCCGCGTCCATGACCGAACGTGCCGCCGGACGCGCCCACGACGCCGCAGCTGCTGCGGCGTCCGACGCGGGCCGTGCGCACGACGCGCGCGTGGCAGCAGAGGCCGCGCGTGACGTCGCCAAGACCGCGACGGCGGCGGCTGCGGCCTCCGACGCCGCGGGCAAGGCCGTCACGGAGGCCGGCAAGGCTTCCGGTGCAGCCACGAGCGCGAGCTCCAACGCCGACCTCGCGGCCAAGCACGCCGAGGACGCGGCCGCAGCGGCTCGTGCCGCCGGTGCCAACGCCCAGGAGGCCGAGCAGGCGGCGGCACGTGCCCGCGCGGCCGCCGCGGAAGCCCGCCGGGCAGCGAGCACCAGCCAGTCGCTGGCCGGACAGGCGGCGAAGGCCGCGTTCGACGCACGCGACGCCGCGAACGGGGCGGCGGCCCACGCACGGGCAGCCGCCGACGCCGCCGACGAGGCCGCGAACCACGCCGGTGAGGCCGAGAAGGCAGCCGAGAGGTCCGCGGCCGCCGCGGCAGAAGCGGACAAGGCCGCGGTGGCCGCGAAGAAGGCCGCCGACCAGGCCCATCTCGTGGCGAAGACCTCGCGGGACGCCGACGCCGAGCGGCTGGAGCAGGCCAAGTCCCAGGGCGTCCGCGACGCGCAGGACGCGGTCGTGGAGGAGGGCCGCACCCGCGACAAGATCACTTGGACGCCGGGCAAGCGCGAGACCTTCGACGCCGAGACCGACCGTCTGCTCACCGAGGCCCGCAAGCCGGACGCCCCGGTGACGACCGGTCGTCAGGCCGCGATGCGCCTGCTGACCCGCGGTGGCCCGTGGGTCGCCTCGGCGGCCGAACAGGCGCTGAGCGGCAACGAGTTCGCGGTTCGCAGCCTCCTCGCCAGGAACCTCGCGTTCGCGGTGGAGCAGGACGACCGGGCGAGCGTCGGCATCATCGGCCGCACCACGACGATCCCGAAGCAACGCGACGCCTCACTCGTCGCCGAGCGCGGCAGCTACGACGTCGTCAAGGAGTTCCTGCGCACCAAGGACTACCCCGGCAAGCGGGAGGCCGACCGCCAGGAGGTCAACCGCGTCATGGCGGCGGCCGGCAGCAGCAGCGTCGTGTACGCCAAGGGCAACGAGGCGCTCAACGCCGAGCTCGCGGGCAACGCCAACGCGTTGCACGAGTTCCTGGAGACCGGCCGGTTCGCGGCGGCGCTGCACGACGACCGCAAGGCCGTCAACAAGGCCTACGAGCAGGGCGGGGACGAGGTCAAGGCGGTCGCCCAGGCGGCGCTGTCCGGCCCGGACTCGTACCTCGCGAAGTTCTTGCTGCTGCAGCTGCCGAACGCTCAGGTGGCCGACGCGGACGCGGCCAAGCACGTCGCGGTGATCGACGGCTACCTCGCCAAGGCCGACCAGTCGGCCGCACTGGCGCGGGAGAACGCCAACAAGGCGGCCGAATGGGCGGCGATCGCCAAGAAGGCCGCCGAGGAGGCCGCGCAGTGGCGGGACAAGGCCGCGGCTTCGGCCGCGGAGGCGAAGGAGTCGGCGCGCCAGGCGCAGTCGCACGCCGAAGCGGCACAGCGTTCGGCGGACCAGGCGGCGGCGTCGGCGAAGCGGGCCAGGGAAGCCGCGGCTCAGGCGCAGAAGAGCGCCAACGCGGCTTCCGCGTCCGCCGCGTCGGCCTCGGCGTCGGCGGCGACCGCGAACCACTGGGCCGCGGAGGCGAAGAAGTCCGCTGACGCCGCGCGCAAGAGCGCGGACGAGGCGCACGAGGACGCCAAGAAGGCGCAGGAGGCGGCGGACGCGGCCATCGAGGCCGCCGGCCGGTTCGCCTCGACGGCCGAACAGCAGCGCAACGCCGGTGACGTGCCGAAGGAGGCGGACGTCAGTCCGTTCGGCATCGAGTACGAGCCCTCCGACATGAAGGACGACGCGCGCGAGATCCCGGACTCCGGCACCTGCTGGGGCACCCGCGCGGGCGGTGCGAGCTGCGTCTACAAGGTCGAGCACCACATCACCGGCACGATGAGGTACTTCACCTTCAAGTGCCCGCCTGGCGCCACTTCGAAGTCGCAGTGCGAGCGGTTCGAGATCGGCAGCGTCCGGATCGACTTCAAGGTCGTGAAGGAGCACTCCGTCAACACGATGGAGATCGCGGGCCACATCCTGCTGGAGTTCGCCAAGGCGGTGCTGAGCGACTTCCGCAACTGCGCGACGGACAAGAACCTCCTGAGCCAGGCGGAGGCGTGCGGGTGGAGCGCGATGGCGATCCTCCCGCCGGGCTGGATCCCGAGGTTCGGCCGGATCGGCGTGCTGGCGGCCAAGGACGGCGTCAAGATCGGCGACGACTTCCTGAACATCGCGCTGAGGGACGGCTCCGACATGGCCACCGTGCTCACCAAGCAGGGCCGGCTGGAGATCGCGATCGAGGTCGCCGAGGACAGCCGTTCGAAGGGCGTCGGTGGCGACATGGTGAGCCGGGCGTTCGACCAGTTCGCCGGCCAGATCAAGTCGGTGGCCGGCATCTGGGGCACGAACATGCCGTCCAACCTCAACTCGTTCAACAAGAACATGAAGGCGGGGATGTCGTTCGAGGACGCTGCGCGCGGCACGTTCACCGGGCACATGGCCGGCAAGTACGGCTTCAACAAGGTGATCTTCGTCGAGACGAAGCCGCCGGGTGCGCCGATCGGTGAGTACACGAACGTGTACGTGATCTTCGGACCGGGCTGACGACCAGGGGACGGGGGCGCCGCTCCCGTCCCCCTTTCCTCGTAGGGTGACTTTCGTGATGAAGGATCTGCTCGAACTCGCCGCCACCGGCCACCTCGGCGCGGTGCGGCTCGGCATGCCGCTGTCCGACGCGGAAGCCGCGCTCGGCCCCGGCAGGCCGCACCCGGCACTCCGGTTGCGCCCGAACGCCTCCGGCTACCCGTACCACTGGGGCGAGCTGTCGTTGTTCGTGGCGGACGGCAGGGTCGACAAGATCGCGCTGGAGCCCGAGCTGGGTGCCGTCGAACGCGAGGAGTTCCTGGACTCGTTGCGGCAGAAGGACATCACGTTCGAACCGTGGGCCGCGCTGACCCACGGCAACCAGATCGCGGTGCGCACCTCAGCGGGCGCGGAAGTCGTGTTCACGCAGCACGACGGCGGCTACTACCTGATCGTGCTGCAGGTCAGCTGAGCAGCCGGGCGACCGCCCAGTCCTGCACCGCGACGCCGACCGACTTGAACACGGTCCGGCCCTCGCGCAACGGCGGATTCCCCAGCGCCGCACCGAGTTCGACGAGCGACTCCAGCCGCAGCACCCCGGACCGCACCGCCCGGATGATCTCGCCGGCCTCGGTGAGCGCCGCCTCGACCTGGTCCACCACCACGACTTCCGCGGACTCCAGCAACGCCTGCGGCAGCTCCCGCATCACCGGCCGGTACGAGCCGATGGCGTTGACGTGCACCCGGTCTTTCAAGGCGTCGCAGGAGAACAGCGGCACCGTCGACGCCGTCGCGCAACACACGACGTCCGCGCCCTCCACCGCTTCCTCGGCGTCCAGCGCCACGTCCATCACGGTGTCCGGCAGCTCGTCCTTCAGGCTGTCCAGCAACGCCTCGGCCTTGCGCGCGTTGCGGTTGAACACCACGAGCTTCTTCAACGGCCGCACCGCGTGCACGGCCCGCACCTGGTCCCTCGCCTGCGCTCCCGCCCCGAGCAACGCGAGGTGCGAGGCGTCCTCGTCGGCGAGCAGATCCGTCGCCACACCGACAACAGCTCCGGTGCGCAACGTCGTGAGCGGCACCGCGTCCGTGACGAACTGCCCGTCCGGATCCGAGTAGACGACCGTGCCGGTGATCACCGGGTCGCGCTCGATCTCGATGCTGATCACCTTGACCGCCGTGGACGCCGTCGGCCGGTGGTGCACCGCCATCACGAGCGAACGGCTGTCGCTGAACGCCTGCCGCGCCGGTAGCTCGAACTCCCCCGCCGTCAGCCCGATGAACGCTGCGCGGACGGCCTCGATCGCTGCGGGCATGGTCATGGTTCTGATGCTAACGACCGGACCGCGGCGGGGATCCACGGCCCGGCTGTCATGTGATCCCATGACCCGGTGACAACTCGGGACCCGTTCGAGACAGTGCGCACCGCGTTGTGGATCGGCGGCGCGCAGTGGGCCGGCAAGTCGACCGTGGCACGGATCTTGGCTCTGCGACACGGCATCACCGCGTACCACTACGACTACCACGACGCCCGCGCGCACAACGACCGCCGCATCGCCCGCGGCGAACCGCTCCCGAGCTCCCCGGACGACCTGTGGGTGCACACGACACCGGAAGACATGGCCGCTCGGACCCTGGCCGGGTTCCCGATCCGGTTCGGGTGGGCGCTCGACGACCTGTGCGCCCTCGTGTCCGGCCGCCCGATCCTCGCCGAGGGCTGGGGCCTGCGCCCGGAACTGGTGGCGCCACTCGTCGACTCGCCGCGCCGGATGGTCGTCATGGTGCCGGCGCCGGAGTTCCGCGAACACCAGATCCGCAGGCTGCCCAGGGCGGCGGCGCTCGGCGCTCAGGTCAGCGATCCGGCGCGCGGGCAGCAGAACCGTCTGGACCGCGACCGCCTGGTCGCCGAGGACGCCGTGCTGCGTGCCCGGGAACTGGGGATCCGGGTGATCGAGGTCGACGGCACCCGTGACGCCGAAGCGGTCGCCGACACCGTCTCAGACCACTTCTCCCCCTACCTCGGAGGCTAGCGGTCGCGCTTGACCGTGCTCAGGAACGAGGTCCACGCCGCCGCGCCCACCTCGACGTGAGCGGCGGGCGCCTTGCTGTCCCGGACACCGACACCATTGGCGACCTCGACGCAGTTGCTCGCATTCCCGCTCCGGGTGCTCTTGCGCCACTCGGCCATCGGAGTCTCCTCATGTCAGCAGCCGCTTGATCAGCTCCTTCGAGTCTTGCACACCCAATGCGACCTCATCGAGCGCTTCCAGCACCCGCTCGTACGACATCAGGGCGTACGGCGCTTCGACGATCAGGCTCGAGTTCTCGTTGTCCAGGAACACGACCGGCTCGTACCTCTCGAACGTCAGCAGGTCGAACGACCCCGCGAGCCCCGCGTGGGCACCGGCCGCGAACGGCACGATCCGGAGCTCGACGTACGGCCGCCTGGCCATCTTGAGCAGATGGTTCCGCTGCGCCCTCATCGCCTCTTCTCCGCCGATCGGTGGCAGCAGCGCCGACTCGTGGAGGTAGAAGAGGCAGTCCAATCCCCTGTCCAGCACCGTTTGCCGCTCGATGCGGGCCTGCACGCGTTCCTCGACCTCGTCGTCGGGCACGTTCGCACCTGCCGCGATGACCGCCCGCGCGTACGCCGGCAGCTGAAGCAGGGCGTGCACCAGCGAGACCTGCCAGCTGATCAGCTTCGTCGCGCTGCGTTCGTGCTCGATGAGCGTGCGTGGGCGAATGGGCGTGCACGCCCCGTGTTCCTGCCACCAGCCCTTGAGGTTCGCCTCGTTGAACAGCACCAGCAGGTGGTCGCGCTCGACCGGCGGCGTCCGGCACGCGCCGAGCAGCATCGCGAGCTCCAGCTCCGTCGCGCCGCCCTTCCCGTTGACCACGTCGGACATCTTGGCCTCCTGCCACCCGACGATCTCGGCGACAGCGCGTGCGGTCATGCCGGTGTTCGCGATGGCGGCGCGCAGCCCGTCACCGAACTCCCGACCCCTCGCAGTGGAGAATCTTTTAGGCATGGCGAGGACGGTAGACCCATTCTTGGGCCTCTTAGAGAGCCCAGTTAAAACTCAACCCGAAAGGGCGTTAGCTTGGAGGACCTCCAAGAATGACAATATATTCGTGAGGTTCAGATGGACACCCCTCGGGGGACTCAGGCACGCCATTGTCGACCAGCCGGCCAGGGGGCAGCTGGTCGAGACGCTCTGCGGCGATCCTTATGTACCGCAAGACGTTGACCTGTGGCGAGACAAGATCTGCTGGCCGACGTGCTGGGACTGCGACGGCGTTTGGCGAGAGAGTGAGGGGATCAGGCCATGGCCGCGGAAATCCTGACGGAGGACTTGCTGCGCATATCTCTTCAGCGCCTCTCGCGTGAGGTGGTGAAGAGTTATCCACAGTTCGGGGAGATGCTCGCGCAAAACATGTTGCGCACGTGCGGCCTGATTCCCGACCTCAAGCGCGCGGAGCACTATCGGGAGCTGGGGACGCTTCTGATCGACCTCGGCCGGTTGTACCTGGCCGAGGCCGACGCGCTCTCCACGGTGGAGTCGACTTGAAGGGGCTCCGACCGCGTCCTGAACCTCACTCCGAGCGCTGTGTCCGCTAAACGGACGTCACGACGGCGCGGCCGTTGGTGTCGAACTCGTGGGCCAGCACGGTCAGGGCCTGCCCACCGGCGGCCCACGCCGCCGTCCAGGTGAGGCATTCCGCCGCACCGTTGCCACCGCGCTCGACGAGGTCGACGCCGATCTCGTCGAGCCACTCCCAGGACGTCCCGCCCACGCCCGACAGGAAGGCCTCGTCCCACGTTCGCACCAGTTCGCGGATCGTGCCTTCGGAGCGCGCCCGCTCGTTCACCGACTTGATCCACGCCTGGCGCTCTTCCTCCGACAGCTCCACGCCCGTCTCGGGTTCGCGGAAGCCCGGCAGGTCGTGCGCCAGGCCGCCCGACCCCACGTACAGCACGCGCTTGTCCGCGAAGAACTCGCCGACGCGGCGTCCCAGCGACGCCGCGCGGCGGAAGGACGCGTGCGGCGGTGAGGCGCAGTTGATGAACACGGGCAGCACCGGCTTGGCGTCGATCTCGCCCAGCAGGTCTCGAGTCGTGTGACCGAACGCGTGGTCCAAAGCCGCCGTGTAAGCGGTCGCGATGTCGAAGTCGTGCGCGATCAGGTCCGCCACCAGCGCGCGTCCCAGGTCGGAGGGGACGTCGTAGGAACCGGACGGGCCCGCGACGTCGCCCTGAGCCGTGGCCGACAGCACCACCGCGAAGGTGGGCACGACGGCGCGGAACGCACGGCGGTGGTCCGTGCCGAAGAAGACGACGAGCTCCGGATCGAACTCGGACACCGCGGCGGCGGCGTCGGCGATCGCCGCCCGCACCGGGCCGTGGGGCGCCCTGGGCAGCGTGATCAGGTGCGAGGAGCAGACCGTTAGGCGTTTCTTCACCGGGCCAGTCTAGGTTCCGGCGCGTGACGAGACGTGCACTTGCGGTGATCATCACCGCTGCCATCCTTGCGCCCGTTTCCCCTGCTCACGCCGACATCAGCAGACGCATCGAGACCGAGCGGACCGAGAGACCTGTCGCTCCCGGCGTCACCCTCGGCTCCTTCGACTGGTACCACCCCGACGGCTGGATCCGCGGCGACGCGCTCGCCGTCGACCTCGGCCAGGCCAAGGTCGGCTACGTCGACAACGGCCATGTCGCGCAGGCCGCGCCCCTCTCTCACCAGACCAAGAACGCGGTCGCGGCCATCAACGGCGACTTCTTCGACATCAACAACTCCAACGCACCCGAAGGCGTCGGCATTCAAGAGGGCGCGCTCAGGAAGTCCGGCAACGGCAGAGCTGTCGGCATCGACGCGGCCGGCGTGGGCAGCGTGATGGAGACCTTCTTCGAGGGCACGCTCAACGGCACTCACAAGCTGACGCAGCTCAACAGCGCGAAGATCGACGTGGACGGCATCGGCGTCTTCAACCCGTTGTGGGGCACCTACAGCAGAGCACGCGCCACACAAGGCGCCACCAACACGGCCGAAGTGATCGTCAAGGACGACATCGTCCAGAAGATCGGCAGCCCGAGCGCCGAGCCGGTCGAAGGCTATGCGCTGGTGGGCCGCGACAAGGGCGCGGACGTGCTCAAGACCTTCAAGCCCGGCGACAGGCTCACCATCACGTACAACAGCCGCACCAGCGACGGCAGCCGGCCGCACACCGCGATCGGCGGGCGCCAGCTGCTGGTCGAGGACGGCAAGAACGTCGCGCCGACAGACCCGTTGCACCCGCGCACCGCGGTCGGCTTCTCCCAGGACGGCAAGAAGATGGTCATGCTGACCGTCGACGGACGGCAGGCGTTCCTTCCCGGTCTCACCCTCAAAGACCTCGCCGACGCCATGATCGAGCTCGGCGCGTACAACGCCCTCAACCTCGACGGCGGCGGCTCGTCGACGATGCTCGCCCGCGAACCCGGCACCACCGAGCTCAAGGTCGTCAACACGCCCTCGGACGGCGGCGAACGCCCGATCCCCAACGGCCTCGCCCTCTACGCGCCGGTCGGCACCGGCAAGCTCGTCGGGTTCGACGTCCAGACCACGAGCGCACGAGTCTTCCCCGGCATGACCAGGCGCATGACCGTGCGCGGGTACGACGAGACGTTCGGTCCGGCCGACAGCGACCACGTCACGCGCGCCACGGGCGGCTGGGCGATCGGCGACACGTTCCACGCGGCGCCCCACCGAGGATCGGCGAGCTTCACGGCGTTCCGCGGCCTCACCACGAAGACCACCGAGCTGACCGTGCTGGGCGAGCTCACCCGCCTCGCACCGGAAACCACCCGGATCAGCCTGCAGCCGGACGAGCGGAAACCGTTGCGGATCAACGGTTTCGACGCGAAGGGCTTCAGCGCGCCGATCGAACGCGCCGACCTCGCCCTCACCTACGATCGCACGGTCGTCGACATCTCCCCCGACCTCCAGATCAAAGCTCTCAAGACCGGTGCCACCACGATCAAGGCACGAGCACAGGGCAAGGAGACCCAGCTGGCGGTCACGGTCGGCGCGAACGAACAGCTGATCGCCGGCGTCGACGACGCTCCACAGTGGACCTTCGGCTCGGCGAGGGCGTCCGGCTCGGTCGCGCCGGAACCCAACGGCCACACCGGACAGGGACTGAAGCTGAGCTACGACTTCACGCAGTCGACCGGCACGCGCACGGCCTATGCGATACCGCCGAAGCCACTCCAGGTCGACGGGCAACCCCTGTCGCTCGGCGCCTGGGTCCAGGGCAGCGGCAAAGGCGAGTGGACGGCGTTCACCGTGACGGACGCGGCCGGCCAGTCCAGATCGCTCTACGGCCCGTACATCACGTGGAACGGCTGGAGACAGGTGGAAGTCCCGGTGCCGTCCGAGCTGAAGTTCCCCATCCAGGTCACCAGGTTCTACACGATCGAGACGAAAGCCGACCGCTCCTACAAAGGCGAGGTCATCGTCGACGACATCACCGCCAAGGTCCCGCCGACCGTCACCCTCCCACCGACGCCAGAACTCCGAGAGAACGTCATCGGCCCGGCGCAGGGCTGGAAGTTCGCGGTCATGTCCGACGCCCAGTTCGTGGCGCGCAACCCCGACAGCGACCTGGTGAGGTCCGCGAGACGCACGCTGCGGGAGATCAGGAAGTCCGGCGCCGAGTTCGTCGTGATCAACGGCGACCTGGTCGACGAGGCCTCACCCGACGATCTCAAGCTCGCGCGCAGGATTCTGGAAGAGGAGCTCGGCGACTTCCCCTGGTACTACGTGCCGGGCAACCACGAGATCATGGGGCCGGGCACGATCGACAACTTCCGCCGCGAGTTCGGCGTCACCCACCGCACGTTCGACCACAAGGGCACGCGGTTCGTGCTGCTCGACTCGTCGACCGGGACGTTGCGAGGCGGCGGCTTCGACCAGATGGAGATGCTCCGCACCGCACTGAGCACCGCCGAGGGCCAGGCCGTCGTGATGATGCACCACCCACCGAACGATCCGACGCCCGCGCGCACGAGCCAGCTGTCGGACCGGCTGGAAGCGCGGTACTTCGAGAAGCTGCTGTCCGAACGCGACAAGCCCACCACGTTCATCGGCGGGCACGTCGGCGGTTTCTTCGCGTCCACAGTGGACGGCGTCCCGCACGTGATCAACGGCAACTCGGGCAAGGCACCGGCCGAAGCGGGAGGCTTCACCGGCTGGACCCTCGTCGGCGTCACTCCGAAAGGACTGAAGGCCGAGATCCGGCCCCATGTGGACGAACTCCAGGTCCAGGCGCCGGGCACCGTGCGCATCGGCAAGCCGGAAACGGTTGCGGCAACGCTGAAACAGGGCTCGCGGACGTTGCCGGTGAAGTATCCGATGGGCGTGGTGTGGGAAGGGTCACCCGGTCTGCACGTGGGCGACGCGTCCGGGCTGAGGCCGTGGCACGTGGCGTGGCTCGATCCCGGTACCGGACTGCTCACGCCGATAAGGCCAGGTCAGGTGAAGATCTCGGCCACGGTCAACGGCGTCAGCAGCAGCGCCGAAGTGCGAGTCGGCCTCACGGAAGCTGCCTGAGCTGGTCTGAGTGAGTGCGATGTCGGGCGGTGGGGGAAGATACTCGCCATGACCACCGCCGACAACGGTTTCGCCGACCTGGGGCTGCGGCCCGACATCCTCAACGCGCTCACCACGCTGGGCTACGAGGAGCCGACGCCGATCCAGAGTGAAGCGATCCCGCCGCTGCTCGCGGGCAACGACCTGCTCGGGCAGGCCGCCACGGGCACGGGCAAGACGGCGGCGTTCGCGTTGCCTCTCCTCGAACGCATCGCCGACCGGATCGGCAAGGGCGAGAAGCCTCTCGCCCTCGTGCTCGCGCCGACCCGTGAGCTCGCGGTGCAGGTGTCCGAGGCGGTGCACCGCTACGGCCGGCACATGGGCGCGCGCGTCCTGCCGATCTACGGCGGCCAGCCCATCGGCCGTCAGCTGCGCGAGCTGTCCCGCGGTGTCGACGTGGTGGTCGCGACCCCGGGCCGCGCGATCGACCACCTGCAGCGCGGCACGCTGCAGCTCAACGACCTGCAGATGGTCGTGCTCGACGAGGCCGACGAGATGCTCGACATGGGCTTCGCGGAGGACATCGACGCGATCCTCGCCGAGGCGCCGGCCGAACGGCAGACGGTGCTGTTCTCGGCCACGATGCCGCCGCGCATCAACCGCATGGCCAAGAGCCACCTGCGCGAGCCGGTGCTGATCCAGATCGAGCGCGAGAAGACCGAGCCGGGCGAGGCCCCGCGCGTCCGGCAGACCGCGTACCTGGTGCGCCGCGAGCACAAGCCCGCCGCCCTCGGCCGCGTCCTGGACGTCGAGGCGCCGACCGCCGCCGTCGTCTTCTGCCGCACGCGTGACGAGGTCGACCAGCTCACCGAGACGCTGAACGGCCGCGGCTACCGCGCCGAGTCGCTGCACGGCGGCATCAGCCAGGAGCAGCGCGACCGCGTGATGGCCCGCCTGCGCGGCGGCACGGCCGACCTGCTGGTGGCCACCGACGTCGCGGCCCGAGGCCTCGACATCGAACAGCTCACGCACGTCGTCAACTACAACGTCCCCTCCGCCCCCGAGGCGTACACGCACCGCATCGGCCGCGTGGGCCGCGCCGGCCGTGAGGGCGTCGCGATCACCCTGGTCGAGCCGCGCGAGAACTCGATGCTCAAGACCATCGAGCGCGTCACCAAGACCAAGATCCCGATGGAGAAGGTCCCGACGGTCGCCGACCTGCGCGCCCGCCAGCTGGAGCTCACCCGCTCCTCGCTGCAGGAGTCGCTGATGGAGGACGACCTCAGCCGCTTCCGCGTCGTCGTCGAAACCCTCGCCGACGAGTTCGACGTCATGGACATCGCCCTCGCCGCCGTGAAGCTCGCCCACGAGGCCTCCGGTGCCGCCGCGGACGAGGAGGAGATCCCGGAGGTCCGCCCGCGCGAGGACCGCGGTCCTCGCCGCGACGGTGCTCCCGCCGGTCCGCGCCGCGAGCGCCGTGGCCCGTCCGAGGGCATGACGAGGCTGTTCCTGGGCGCGGGCCGCTCGTCCGGCATCCGCCCGCAGGACATCGTCGGCGCCATCACCGGCGAGACGAACCTGAAGGGCCGCGACATCGGCGCGATCGAGATCGCGGACCGCTTCTCGCTGGTCGAGGTGCCTGGGCCGGCCGCGAACTCCGTCATCGAGCAGCTGCGGGACGCGACGATCAAGGGCAAGCGCATCACGATCCGCCGCGAGCGCCAGCCGCGCTAACAGAGGCAACGACAACGGCTCCCTCCCGGCGAACCGGGAGGGAGCCGTTGTCGTCAGCGGGTCAACCCACGTCGTAGACCAGCGTCCATCGCTGGTTGTTCTGACCGGTGAGGTCCCATGTCTGGACCGCCGCGCCGTTGTGCGTGGCGTGCCCGACGGCGTCCGCGAACTGGCCGGTCAGCACGCTCTGCAGCCCAAGTGTGTTGTCCACCGCCTGGGTGAAGTTGAACTGTTCGCTGCCTTCGTAGTGGCACTGGAACTGGACGATCGATGTCCCGTTCACGTACCGGCCGTGCTTGACGTCCAGGCACTTGCCGGACTGCTTGTTCTTCAGCGAGTACCGGTTGTGACCAAGCGGGATGACCTCCCACTTCGCCTTGTCGAGGCCGCAGTCCCACAGCTCGGTCACTGCCAGGTCAGCGTTCGCGCCCTCGTTCGACCTGTCCCAGGGACCGACGATCTGCAGGCAGCGACCGGACTCGACGCCCTTGATCGTCACGATGCCAGAGCTCACACCCACCACGTCCGCGCGGTGCGTCGGATCGATGAGACGCCAGCGCTGGTCGGCCGCGTTGGTGTTGCTGCCCAGGCCGATCAGCGTCGCGTTGGTGGTGCCGCCGTCCTTCGCGGTGGCGTACCGGCCCGTGGCGATGTTCTGCAGCTGGAACGAGCCGTCGGCGGCGTTCTCGATGAACCTCCAGCGCGCGCTCGGGCTGTCACACCAGTTTTGCGCTACGGCGTCACCGGAGACGTCCAGACAGAACACAGAATGCAGGTTGCGGATGATCCACTCGTTCTCGCTGACCTGGAACAGTTCCCAAATCTGCTTGTAGCCGCGCACGCAGTCCCACAGCTCCTGCTGCTGACCGGCCCTCTGCGCGTCCTCCCACGCACCCCAGACCTGCAGGCAGCGGTCCGATCCGACGCCTCGCATCTCGACCACTCGGCGGTTCTCCGGCTTGATCAGGTCCAGCTTGAGTGCCTCGTGCTGACCGACGTCGAGGAACATGTGGCGTGCGCCGAGATCACCCGAGAGCGCGACACGTGCCGCTCTGGCGAGGTTCGGCTTGTAGCCGTCACGCTCGGCAGCGGTGAGAATCTCGTTGATCCGCTTCTCAGTCTCGATCGCGTCCGCGTGGTTCTGGTCTTCGAGATCCTTCTGGTGCGCGGCATGCACACCGGTGAAGATGTACGCCTTCCACGCCTTGGGGTCGTCGGTGTCACTCGCAGCCCGCGCGTTTGCCTTGACCCACTTCCCGTTTCCGCGGCTGAAGATCGCGTAGACGAACTCTCGGTCCGTCATGAGCTTGAGCTCCTGGGTCAGCACCGCCCCAGCCGCGACCTGCCAGGCGTGTGCCCGCTTGTCCTCGTTCTCTTGCCGTTCCCGCGCTTCCCGGGTCCTGCGCTCGTCTTCCTCGATGCGACGGAGCCTGTCGGTCTCCCGAGCGGCGAAGATGTCGGTGACGATGTAGGTGATGCGCTGCTCGTCGGTCGACGTCGTGGTCAGCACAGCCGCTGCCTTGTTCTTCACCTCGCTGTTCGCCTCAGCGCGTTCCCAGAGACGGAAGACGAACTCCTTGATCGTCGTGTCGAGATCGCCCTGGGTCAGGTTGTTCCAGCTGACAACGGCAGCCGCGGCGATGCGCTGCTTGTCGCGTTGCGCCTTCCGCAACTGCTCCATCACATCAGCCTGGTGCGCCGTGTAGATGCCTTCGGTGATGAAAAGGAAGCACGCTTCCGGGTTGGACGTCGCCATGAGCGCCGTGTAGGCGGCGTCGTTCACCGCTGCGTTGGAGGGCTGCCTCGTCTGGCCCCATACCCACATGGTGAAGTTGCAGTCGGTCATCTGGTACTGGGTTGGCGTGATGGCGAGAGGGATCTCCCTCGCCGCCGCGATCTTCTGGTCGGGCGTCGACTCACGCACCGCTTGAGCGCTCGCCAACGCGGGCGCCGCCGTGGCGAACGAACCGCAAACTAACGTGGACACGACCGCGAGCGCGGCGAATGCGCGCATGCAGCGGCCGCCCAGACCGAATCTGGACAACTGCGAATCCCCCCGGACTCAAGGCATCACCAACGGTTTTGTGGCCAGACCCCCAGCCTGCCGGATGCCGTGGCAGACCTTCCCACGGCGGCAATACGACCCGCAACGCATGTGACTTGAGTCACATTGGTGGCGGGCCGGGGCCGTGCTAAAAACCTGTGGGCAACTCTGCTCGCCGCCTTTTTCCGGGGGGAAATGTATGGGGCGTAATACTTTGCTGCGCTCACTTCTGATCGCCGTGCTGGTGTTCGGAACGGTCATGACAGCAGCGACCACGCCGTCGATGGCCGAGACAACGGCCACAACCACTGCCACGCAAGCAGATCTGGCCACCGCAAGACGTGACACAGTCAGACGTACGGCCATGTCCGAGTTCGTGTCGGCAGAACTCCGCGCAGAAGCGTTGCAGGCACTGCTGAGCAACCGCGGCGACGAGGCGATCGACGAGTTCTTCGCCACCGGCATCGCCAAGGCGAGAGACCGAGCGACAGAACGGGAGACGAACAACCGCCGCTACATCCAGGAGATCAGCCGGTACTCGCCCAGCGGAAGCGCGGTGCGGTTCACCTCGGACCAGGCGCTGGTCAGCTCGGCGAACGCGCAGGACGTCTACGTCCAAAGTGGATACGAGCGCGCCAGGGCTGCGGATGAGGCCAGCGACAACCAGCACCAGGAACACCTGGCGCGCCTGGCCGGAGAAGACCGCGAGTACGTGGCCTACCTGGCCGCTAACGATCCCGGCACGCAGGTCCGAGCGGCCGCCCAGCGCGCACTCTCGGGCGACGACACGAGTGTGGGCCTGTTCTTCAAGTACTACTGGGGCATCGGAGCAGATGTCGACAACGAGGGCTTCCGCCGCAGGACGCTGGAGCAGAACGAGATCTGGCATCGCAGGATCCTCGCGCTGACCGACGCTGCCCTGGCCGCGGAGAAGGCCGAACGGGAGTCCAGCGGCGAACTGGCCCGCAAGGCGCGCCTCGACGCCATCGCCAGGTGGGACGAGGTCAGCCGCGAAGCAGGAAAATCCTCCGTGGACTGGAACGTGGAGAAGGCCAAGGCGGACGCCCAAGCGGCGGCTTGGGCACAGGTGGCCGAGCATGCCCGTGCCGCGCAAAGCGAGCAGGACTGGGCCGCGATTCTCGACCGTGCCGCCTCGTCCAACAACTCGTGGTCGGAAGAGGCGGCTTGGGCGCTCGGCCAGGCGAAGTTCTGGCAGGACCTGGCGGTCAACGCCAAGAAGAGCGCGGACGCAGCCCGCGACCGGGGGGACCAGTAACCACATGAGTCTTTCACCCAGCGCCGCCTCGTCGCGGCGCGGATCAGTCATGGCTGTCGTCATCATGCTGGTGCTGGCGTTGCTGGGCGGCAACGCCCACGCACTCGCCGCACCCCAGCCGGTGCTCCAGCAAGCTCCCGCCAACACCGAGCCGACCGAACCGGTCGACGAGGAACTCGAGTTCTACAAGCAACTCGTCGGTGACATCCGCGACCACGCGGAGGACGTCGAGGTCCGGGACGCAGCCGCGGCCGCGCTCACCGTCGGCACCAAGGAAAGACTGGTCTGGTTCCTCGACGTGGGCCTGGCCGAGGCTCAGACTCGCGCCGAGCAGCGCAAGAGCGTCGAACGCGCGGAGAACCGCAAGAAGGTCGATGAGTGGGCCCGTACCGGCGGCCCGAACGTCAAGGCGGGCGCGCAGGCCGCGTTGAACGCCGGCGACCGCGCGATCGCGGACTTCGTGGCCTTCGGCTACGAGATCGCCCTCAAGCGGGACAAGCAGCAGGCCGAGGACGACAAGGCCGAGCAGGACCGGATCATCGCCCGTGTCAAGGACATGGTGGCGCACGGCGGACCGCAGGTGCAGCTCGAGGGCGGCGCGATCCTCGAAAGCAAGGACTACCCGCGGATTCGAGAGTTCTACCTCACCGGGTATCACGAGGCTCACAAGCGCGACGCCGACTTCCAGAAGGTCATCGAGAAGGCGCTCGAGGACCGCAACCGCGCGGTCGCGGAGCTCGACCAGCTCGCTCGACGCAGCACCGCAGCCGCAGACGCGCGAGCCGAGATCATGCGGGCGAACATCGACGCGGTCAAACACCTCGACGACGTCCTCTTCGCCATGCGGATGTCGGTCAAGGCCGCCCACAAGGCAGACCGGATCTTCCAGGAGGACAAGGCCGGTCGCGCCAACGGCCAGAGGGGGCGCGACCAAGAGCTGGACGCGGCGCGTGCCGAAGCGGCCGAGTACGCCGCCCGTGCCGAACGGGTCGCGACGCTGGCCGAGAGCACGACGCAACGCGCACGCAACGCGGCAGAGCGTCTGGTCGACAGCGGCATGACCAATGGCCTCGACTGGGCAAAGGTCACGATCGGGATCGGATCGGCCGTCTCTGCTGCGGCCTCCGCCGCAGAGGCAGCGCAGCAGGCGGCAGTGGCCACGCTGGCCGACAGTCGCGCGCTCGACGCCGACCGCAACGCCCAGGAACACGCCGGCAACGCGCAGAAGTACCTCGCCGAGGCCAAGCGTCAGGAGTTGAGGGCGGCCGAGCTCGCCGAGGCGGCCAAGAAACAGCAGGAGATCGCAGCGGCGGCGCGTGATCGTGCCGCGCGGCAGAAGGAGATCGCCCAGCAGAAGGCCGCGCAGGCCCAGCAGCACGCCGCGAACGCCCGCGGCGCCAGGGTGAACGCACAAGGTGCGGCGACGAACGCCGCGGTCAAGGCGAAGGGTGCGTTCGAGGCCTACGCCAGGGCAGGGCAGCTCGCCGCGGAGCACGACGCGGCAATGGGCAAAGTCCGCAAGGTCCAGACCGAAGTGGACATGGTCACGACGCTGCATTCGATGCGGCTCATCGGCGCTGACCGGCTCCAGGGCGAGCTGGAAGCGGCCGAGCAACGGGCACGCGAGCAGGGCCAGAACGTCGAGGAGGTCACCCGCGAGATCCGGGGTCAGGCCACCACGGCGCGTTCAGAGGCGAACGCCGCCGCGGCGTGGGCCGAGCGGGCGAGGGCCGCTGCGGCGGCGGCACGAGCAGAGGCGCAGCGGGCGGAGACCGCGGCACGCGACGCGCGTGCGGCCGCGGCACGGGCTAACGGCGAGGCGGTGACCGCACGCCGGGCGGCCGATGAGGCACACCGGCTCACGTTGGAGGCGACTAACGCTGCCCTGGCGTCCAGGGCATCGGCCGAGATGACCCAGCAGGAGGCTGAAGCCGCCGTACGTGAGGCCAACCAGTCGGTGTTCCAGTCCGTGATCGCGGACAGGGCCGCTGCCGCGGCGAGCGCGGCGGCGTCGATCGTCGTCGACTCGGCTCGCGTGGCCGAGGCGATCCTGCGTCAGTTCGCAGGAGTCAGCGCCGACGCGCGCAAGGCGCTCGAGGTCACCTCCCAGGCACTGCTCGTCGGCGAGGAGCAGTCCCGGTCGGCCAGGGAGAAGGCGGATGAGGCCGACAAGGCGGCGATCAGCGCCCGGAAGGCGGCCACCGACGCGCTCGACACCGTCAAGCCGGCCTACGAGGCTGCCGCTCGTGCCGCCGAGTCAGCGAAAACAGCGGCACAGCACGCGCTGAACGCCACCAACGCGGCGGACGACGCCGCGAAGCAGGCTGCAGCGGCCCACGGCGCGGCAAGCACGGCCACACAGTGGTCGAACACGGCGCGCCAGGACGCGGTGCTCGCGGGCAACGCCGCGGCCTTGGCCGGCGCCTCGGCCGCGAGCGCGAATCGGGCCGCCTCCGCGACGGAGCAGATCGCAGACCTGGCCGAGGAGGCCAACAACCAGGTTCAGCAGTTCCTGGAGCACGTCGCGGAACGGGTCAAGGACGTCCACGAGTTCCGTCTGCGCCGGGACATGGCCGAGCAGATCGCACGGGAGGAGGCCGAGCGCAAACGGCAGGAGCTCAACAACAAGTTCGCGGCCGGCTTGGCGTGGGCGGCGGTGTGCTCCGAAGGCCCGAGCAAGAGCGACCTGGTGAACAAGTTCTGCCGAGACGGTCTGGACAGGCTCAAGAACTACGCCAACCGCGCCGCGGACACCATGAAGGACGGCCTCAACGAGTCGCTGTTGCAGGCCGCGCGGTGCGCGGGCGGCGATGAGCACGCGTGCCAGATCATCAGGGACGGCCAGACGCCTCTCCAGCAGTTCCGGAAGACCGTCGGCGAGGGCATCGTCGAGTCCGCGACGGGCGCGCTGGATGGCCTGATCGCCCTCGGGGACTGCGTCACCTTCGGGCTCAGCTCGTGCAGGCAGATCGCCGAGGGTCTCTGGTACACGCTCCAGAACCCGCACGTGATGATCCACTTGGAGGAGTGGCTCGACAACCCCGCCAAAGCCATCGGCATGACGTGGTTCGACCTAACACTCACGCTGAGCACAGCGGGAATCGGCAGCGGCGGCACCGCGATCACCAAGGGCCTCGGCACCTTCGCCAAGGGAGTCGGCCGCGGTGCGGGCAAGTTCTTGAAGGACGTCGCCCACCTCGAGAGTCTGTTGACCAAGCTCGCCGACAACATCCCGACGAGGTTGCCCAACCCGTTGGTCGAGGTCCTCAACCTCCAGGCGCGCATGGAGAACGGCCTCGTCAAGATCGACGGGGCGATCGCGGAGATCGACGGCCAGCTCTACCGCGTGGAGAGGATCGAAGTCCGGCCGGACGGCGACCTCACGCACCTCGACGGCTCCATCGTCCGCCTGGAGATCGACAAGCTGCGGATCGAAGGCGGCATCGCCAAGGTCGAGAATCCCAGGGTCAAGTTCGAGCAGCCCAAACCGTGCGGCACGGCAGTCAGAGCGGCGGCCGGTGATTGTGTCCCGTCCTACCGGGAGGGCCGCACCGACCCGAATACCGGCATCTACACCGCACGGGAGAACCACAAGGAGATCGAGCTCTCGGCACAGGAGAACAGCAAGGCGGACGAGTTGCTCAGGAAGGCGGAGGAACTCGAAGGTCCCGTCACCACGGTGATCGAACGGCTCAGGAACGAGATCCCCGGCGCTGAGCGCAGGGGAGAAACGACTGCACGCAAGGGAGAAGAGTCGCTCAAGCGCAAGCTTGACGAGGCCTTGCGCCCGGAAAGGAAGGAGGGCGACACCAGCCCACTGCCAACGCTTCAGGCAGCGCTGCGCAAGATCAACGACTCGCTGCGCTACACCCTTGTCTTCCCGGAGGAGACCTACACGCTCAGCGTGATGGAAGGGCTCCGCAAACTCGATGCCAACCCCGACATCCGGGTGACCGTCGTGAAGAACAAGTGGGCCACGAACATGGCACAAGAAGGTGAAAACTACAAGGGCATCAACATCACCCTGGAGACAAAGGACGGTTTCCAGTTCGAACTCCAGCTCCACACACCGGCCAGTTACACCGCCAAGGAGGCGGAACACGGCTTGTACGAGCTGGCGCGCACAGCCAGGACCAAGGAGGAGAAGGACGCGATCCAGCTCCAGTCCGACAAGATCTTCGGCCAGATGAAGACTCCTGTTGGCGCGCCGGGAATCCCACAACGCTAGTGTCGGATCCGAACCGGGCCCCGGTCACCCGGCCGGGGCCCGCTCTCATCACCGCCGAACGAGGACTCATGAGCACGACGTACCGCTACTTCGCCCTCCTCACCCCGACGCACCCGACGCTGACTTCCCCGTCCATCGTCTGTCGCCAGTGGACGGACGCGAGCGGACGCGTGCACGAGGAGGAGTACACCCAAGACCTCAGGTGGCGGCCCAGCAACACGGAACAACAGGTACTGAGAGCGGAGCTGGACGGTGAGATCCGACCGATCACCGAAGAGGCCGCCTTGCGGTTCGTGGAGGAAACCCAACCGGCACGCGTCCGCAGTTACGAACCAGCGGACGGCCAGTACTTCTACTCGGTGATCGTGACCAACCTCAACCCACTGGAGAACCCTCGCGCGCTCCTCCGCACCTGGCTCAGCCCTCAGGGATACTCGATGGAGCAGGCCTGGACACACACCACCGGCTGGGTGAACAGCAGCTACATGTACGACCTGCATTACGACCACCTCGACGGTGACGCAGTGGGCATCACCGAGGAGGAAGTCCCGCGGTACCAGGAAATCGCCGAGAAGAACTACCTCGAAGCCACCCGCGTGATCAACTACCGGTACTACGCGATCGTCGACGAGAGCCACCCCGTGGACGACCCGTTGACGATGGTGCGCCAGTGGAACGACGGCGACGTGGTGAAGGAGGAGCAGCTCACCGACGAGCTGCTGTGGGAACCGGCGGATCTGGTGGGACCGCGAGGTGACCGGGCCGTGCCCTTGGACGCTGACACCGCCGCGAAGATCGAGTACGTCCTGGTCAAGCGGTTCCGTGCGAAGCACGGGCTCTAGGGCTTGCGCGCCTCGATCAGGAACCGGGTCGAGGTGCAGACGAACTCGCCGTGCTCCTGGATGTGCTCGTGCATGTCCAGGAGCCGGTCCCGATAAGCCTCGACCGTGAACCCCGGCACCGTCCACAGCACCTTGCGCAGGAAGTGCACCACCGCGCCGACGTCGAAGAACGCCACCTTCAGCTCAGCCGGTTCGAGCCGCAGCACCTCCAGCCCGGCTGCCTCGGCCTCCGAGCGAGCACGTGAAGTGCTGCGCTCGTCGCCGACCGGCTGCGGTCCCATCATGAAGTCGGTAAGCCCGCTGTTCGTGCCGGCGCCGATCTGCTGCGAGAAGTAGGTGCCGCCGGGCTTGAGCACCCGCGCGACCTCCTGCCACGGCGTCACGACCGGGTGGCGGCTGATGACCAGGTCGAACAGCTCGTCGTGGAACGGCAGCGGTCCGTTGTCCGGCGCCTGCACGACGAACGCGTCCGGCAGGTTCCGTTGTGCCACGGCGGCGTTGGGCGGCCACGACTCGGTGGCGGCCATCAGCGGCGGCAGGACAGCCGTGGACGCCGTGACCTCGCCTCCGCCGGTCTGCAGGTCGAGAGCGGACTCGACGGCCGCCAGTTTCGACGCGATCAGCGATGCGTAGCCCCACGGCGGGCGCTCTTCGGTGGCACGGCCTTCGAACCAGGAGAAGTCCCAGCCCGGAAGCGGAACCGCGTTGCCCTCTGCCACCAGCTCGTCGAACGACCTCATGATCCGCAATGCCACCACAGCGACGCGGGACGGGCCACCGGATATCGGCGGCCCGCGGCACCTGCCTCGGGCGCTGAGCCGCCGCGTCCCTGGTCCGGCTCGCGCACGGCGAGGCAGGTGCCGCAGGGGTTTACAACGACTCAGCGCCCGCCCGGTTACGCCTTGAGGCGGTACGCCCGTACGACCGTTTGGTCGACCGAGTTACCGTTCGCGTCCGTCGCCACTACGCGTAGCGACACGTAACCCCCAGGTTTCCCACCCGGTGGCACGATCGACTTGACCGGCACCCAGTTCGCCCCGTCGTCGAACGATGCGTAGGCGCGCAGCTCACGCACGGCCCCCGACGCGGTGAACTTCGCGGGCATCGGTGCTCCGGCCTTCCAGCTGTTGCGCAGGTCGAGCGGCAACGTGTAGTCGACCTCGGGCAACGCCAACCGGCCGTCAACCGAAGCCGAGAACTCCCACGTCGTCCGCACCGAGGTGGACAGCGCGGACGTCTGCCGCGAGGCGTTCAGCGCCAGCTTGTACCGACCGGTCCGCGAAGGAGCGTTGAACGCACCGGAGTACGCGTCCTGCACACCCAACGACGTGCCGTTGTGCGAAAGCTCCAGGGTGCCGGACCCGCTGTAGACCCAGTTCTCGACCGCACCGGACCAGCCGAACGGCGAGATACGAGTGGTCAGAGCGTCGCCGGAACGCGAGACACCGCCGCCCTGCGACCACTGCACCACCGTCGGCGCCCCCAGCCGTGGCGAACTGACACCGCGCAACTGAGAGCGTTCGTACCGATGGCCCGCAGCGAACGTCACCGGCCGCAAATCCGCCCACGAAGTGACGGTCGGGTCGTCGCCGCCACCGAAACCGCGGCCGTCGAAGCCCTCCTGGAACCACGTGCCGGCCGAGTAGTACTCGGTGCGCTCCATCGGCGCCCACAACGGCTCGTCGAGCACGGTGTCGAAGTCGACCGCGCCGTCACGCACCGGGTAGTTCCGTTGGCGCACAAAGCCGTCGGCACCGGACGTGTGGTAGCGCGCCTTGACCTCGGCCAGGTCGGACCGCCTGACCTGATGCGTGCCGACAGGCAGCTTTCCCTTCTCCTGCAACGAGAGCGTGTACGACACGGGCGAACCCTGCACAGCCCGCAACGTCAGCTTCCCCGGCACCGCGAACTGCGGCGCCACCGTGACCACCGGGATCGCGGTCTGCTCGTCGTACGGCAGCGGAACAGGTCCCGAGTACAGGACCGCGACGGCTCCGGCCGCCTTCATCTCCTCGGCCAGCACGAGCAGGTCCTCGCCCTCCGAACGCACCAGAGCGAGCTTGCCGCGCACGTCAGAGCCTCGCTCGGCCACGTCGAGCACGTGGTCGCCCGGAGCCAGGAACTTGCTGGAGTCGAAGTACCGCACCGGGAACCCGCCGGGCACCGAGATGATCGGCTGACCGCCCTTGAGCCCCTGGTCGTACTTCAGCTCCGGCAGCGCCGCACCGAACTGCGCGCTGTACAACGGCACGCGTCCGTCCATTGTCGAACCGATGCCGTTGATGCGACCGGCGTTCATCGGCACGCTGATGTCGGACGAGCGGTACCACAGCGCCGCGGACGAGTCCGGCAGCGTGACGCTGAAAGGCTTGGCCTGACGAGCATCCACGTGCACAGAAACGTCGGCCGCCAGCGAAACCCGCCCGGCCACCTCGGTCGCGGAGACCGGCGTGAACCAGCTGTAGCTCGCCGGGAACTCCTCGATCCGCGCCAGCACCGCGTAGTCGGCGACGGGCAGCTTGACCTCACCGACGCCGTTCTCCCCGATCGACAGCACTTCCGCTGCACGGGTCGACAGGTTCACCAGGATCGCGAACTCGTTCCTGGCCGGCTTGCCGTCCCGCCCGGTGAGCTTCAACGACAGCTTGTGCCGCTCCTCCTGCACGTACGCGCCGACCGAGGTGGTCAGCGAAGCGCCGCCGCCGGACGCCTTGACGTGCCCGAAGAACTGGCCGAGTCCGACCCGCGGATCGAGCACCACGTCAACGGAAGCCGTGCCGGCGGCCGGGACGACGACCGAACCGGGAACCGTGAAGTTCGCACCCAGATCATGCGTCAGCGCAAGGGAAACCGGCGCGGAACCGTCGTTGCGGTAGGTGATCGTCTTCGTGAACGTCCTGGTGTGCGGGAACTCCAGCAGCCCGAACGACAGGCTGCCGGCAGAAGCCCGGACCTGCTGGGTGACCGCACGGCCGACGTCGAGCAGGCCGGTGCCGACGTTCGACGGCGAGTCCGCGACCGGCTTCACCGTCGCCATCAGGTGCGCCTTGAGCTCGGCAGCCGTCCAGGAGGGGTTGCGCTGCACCAACACCGCCGCCGCACCCGCCACGTGCGGCGACGCCATCGAGGTGCCGCTGATCCGAGCGTGCAGGTCGTCGACCGCGAACTCCTCCAGCGTGCCCTTGGCTCGCGCCGCCACGATGTCCGTGCCGGGCGCGCCGAGGTCGGGCTTGACCGCGAAGTCCCCGATGCGCGGCCCGCGCGACGACCCGTCGTTGATCACCCCGGTCTTGGTCATGTTCGCCACGGCCAGAGCGGCATCGGCCGACGCGGGCGAGGAGACCTTGCGGAACGTCCCCGAGTTGCCGGCCGCGATCACGAACAACGCACCCGTCTCGGCGGTCAGTTCGTTGACCTTCACCGACATCGGGTCGGTGCCGTCGGTCTGGTCGCTGCCGAGCGACATGTTGACGACGCGAGCCTTGACCTCGCGTGCCGCCCACTCCATGCCGGCGACGACCGCGCTGTCGTAGCAGCCCTCGAACTCGCAGACGCGGCCGATCGCGAGCTTCGCACCCTTCGCGACACCGGTGTACTTGCCGCCGTGCCCGGCGACGGTGGCCGCGACGTGCGTGCCGTGACCGACGTCGTCCTGGATTCCGGACGGCGTGAAGTCCTTCGACGCCGACACCACTCCGGCCAGTTCCGGGTGGTTCTGGTCGTACCCGGTGTCGAGCACGGCGACCGTGACGCCCGTGCCGTCGAACCCGGCCTCCCACGCGGCGGGCGCGCCGACCATCGGCACGCTCTGGTCGAGCAGGAGCTTCGATCTACCGTTGAGCCACAACTTTCCGGCACCGCGCGCCGGGTTCCACTGTTGCCGCGCGTCCTTCTTGGCGACCGCTCCGGCCGCGCGGAAGTTGTTGTCCAGCACCGGGATGCTGTCCACGCGGTCGTCGGTGTAGCCGAACTGGTGCAACGCCGTGACGTCGAAGAACCTCTTGTCCACGCGATCCTGCCCCACCGCGTCGACAGCGTCCGCCGGCACCACGTACTGGTGGTCGTTCTGGACGTACTTGGCGAACGACATCCCCGGCCGGCCGTCGACCCGCAGCAACGAGCCGCGCTCGTCGACGACGACCTTGTCACCGGTGATCAGCGTGATCGTCCGGGACTCGTGCCCCGTGACGACCGGTGCCGCCTGTGCAGCCACCGGGCTGACGAGCCCGGCGGCGAGCACAGCGGCTGCCAAACAGCGTGCTGAACGCACCTGTCCTCCCCTGAGTGTGAGTCTCACACTCAGGTCAGTGCGTCCCCGCCCGTTTTGGTTGCCTCGTTCATGATCTCTTCACAATTCAGGCGCCGCGGTAGGTGCCGAAGCTCCAGCGGTTGCCCTCGGGATCGGCGACGGTGAAGCCGCGCGAACCGTAGTCCTCGTCTTTGAGGCCACGGACTTCCGTAGCCCCGTGCGCCATGCACTGCGCGTAGATCTCGTCTGGCCGATCGGTCACCACGTAGATGGAAGCAGCGCCGACGTGCGTCGCCGTGACCTCGCCGACCGAACGCTGGTCGGACCCCAGCATCACGCCGCCGCCCTCGGGCCAGACCATCTCGCAGTGCACGACCTCGCCGTCGGCCTCACCGGGCACGACGAGGTGCTCCTTGAAGCCGAACCCTTCCACGAGAAACCGGATCGCGGCCGGCGCGTCCTGATAGGACAGAGTCGGCCAGCAGGTAGGTGCGGGTGTAGTCATGGGAACTACCTTGCGGCCGGTGCACCCTCGCTGCCTTGTACGAATGGAAGCTCCGCCGCGATCCACTCCGTCGGGGTCGCCCCGCACAGCGCCCGCCAGTCGCGGTTGAAGTGCGCCTGGTCGGTGTATCCGCAGGCCACGGCCACCTCGGTCAGCGTCGGCCGGACCTCGCCGCGCAGCATCCGGTTCGCCCGCTCGAACCGCATCACGCGCGCCATCACCTTGGGCGTCAACCCGTACTCGGCGGCGAACCGCGCGCTCAGGTGCTGGCGGCTCCACCCGACCTCGGCGGCGATCTCCCCCACCTGCGCACCGGAAGCGAGTCGCTGCCACGCCCACGCGACCTCGACCTGCTGCTTGACCGGCCGCACCAGCCCGCCGAGCACGAGGTCCAGGTGGGCGAACCGATCCACCCACGTCGTCGCCTCCTGCAGCCGTTCGCGCAGCTGCGAGGCCGGAGCGTCGAGTGAGTCGAGGCCGACGGTGGTCGATGACAACTCACCGGCCGGCATGCCGAAGAACGCGCGCATCCCCAACGGCGTCAGCTCGCACTGCACGCCGTGCTGGAACCCGTCGTGCGTGATGATCACGGCCTCGTCGTACAGGCCGCCGCACAACGTCGCGAACCGGCCCTCCTCCAGGTCGACCGTGCCGTCGATGGTGACCACGAGGGTGAGCGAGCGCGACGGCAGGCCGCGGTGAATGCCGGGCTCGGTGCGCATCCGATACCCGGAGTACCGCGTCACGAACGGCCGCAGCCTCGGGTGCGGCAGGCCGATGACGTGCTCGACGTCCACGTTCCCGATGCTAGAACAACTCACCCAGAACGAGCAGGCCCGCGCCGACGGGCACCAGGTCGACGCCGTACGAGGTGACGCTCACGTCCACGTCCGGCATCGCCCGCAGGTAGAGATCCGGCTGACGCAGCACCTTCCGTCCACTCAGGACGATCTGGTCGAGGTCCAGCAGCTGCACCAGGTTCGTGACCGCCGCCGCGAGCACCCGCGCCGCTTCCACGCCGGTCGCAGCGGCGTGCACCGCCTCGACGCACCCGCGACGTCCGCAAACGCACAGCGGCCCGTCGAGCTGAATGGTCGTGTGCCCGAACTCGCCCGCGCCGGACCGCGCGCCCCGGTGCACCTCACCGCCGAGCAGCAAACCGACACCCAGACCGGTGCCGACGAACACGAGAGCCGCGTCCTGAAGCGGTCTTCGCCACGCTTCAGCGAGCACGGCGGCGTTCGTGTCCTTGTCCACCACGACCGGCAGCCCGAGCCGTTCCTCGGCCAACGCCTTCAACGGCACGCGCGACCAGCCCGGCAGACCGTTCGGCGACACCACCCCGCCGACGTGGTCGAGCGGGCCGGCGATCCCGATGCCGAGCCCGAGCACCTTCTCCCCCGGCTCGATCAACGGTTCCAGCGCGTCGAGCACGTCGTCAGGGGTGAACATCGGCGCCAACGGCACCACGGACGTCGACACCACCTCGCCGGTCAGGTCGAGCCGCACCACCCGCAGCTCGTCGCGGTCGACGTAAGCCCCGTAGGCGTACGCGCCGCCGGCCTTGAGCTGGAGCGCGATCCGCGGCTTGCCCCGGCCCCCGTCCCGCACCGCGCCGGTCTCCTCCAGCAGCCCCGCCGCCATCAGCCGCGCCACGATCTTCGACACGGCCTGCGCGGTCAGCTTGGTCTGCGAAGCGATGGACGCCCTGCTCAGAGCCCCTGAGCGGACCAACCGGAGCACCGTCCGGTCGTTGTGCGAACGCAGCGAGGTGAGGTCCACGTAGCAATTATGCAACAGCGTTGCTTTAATGAGAAGCATGACACGAGTCGGACTTCTGGGCTACGGCATCGCGGGCCGCGTCTTCCACGCGCCGCTCATCTCCTCGACGGAGGGCATGGACCTCGTCGCGATCGTCACGGCGAACCCGGAGCGGCAGGCGCAGGCCCGTGCCGCCTACCCGGACGCGAAGATCGTGACCGCGGACGAGCTGTTCGAGATGGACCTCGACCTGATCGTCGTCGGCACGCCGAACCGCACCCACGTCGAGTACGCCCGGAAGGCGATCGACAAGGGCGTCGCGGTCGTCGTGGACAAGCCGTTCGCACCGACTTCGACTGAGGCCGAGGAGTTGGTGGCCTCAGCGCAAGCGAAGGGCGTGCCGCTCACCGTCTTCCAGAACCGCCGCTGGGACAGCGACTTCCTCACCGTCCGCAAGATCATCGGCCAATTGGGGGACATCCGGCGGTTCGAGTCTCGATACGAACGCTGGGTGCCCGAGATCTGGGACAACTGGCGCGAGTTCGGCTCCCCCGAGGAGGCCGGCGGCCTGCTCTACGACCTCGGCGCGCACCTCGTCGACCAGGCGCTGCAACTCTTCGGCCCGGTAAAGCACGTCTACGCCGAACTGGACCTCCGTCGCCCCGGCGTGCAGGTGGACGACGACGTGTTCGTTGCACTGACGCACGAGAACGGCGTCCGCTCACACCTGTGGGCCAACGCGCACGCAGCTCACCACGGTCCCCGCTTCCGCGTGCTCGGCAGCGAAGGCGCGTTCGTGATCAGCGGCATGGACGAGCAGGAGGACGCGCTCGACGCGGGCCGCCGTCCGACCGACCCCAACTGGGGCTACGAGACCCGCACCGGACAGCTCGGCATCCTCGGCGACACCGTCGAGGTGCCCGTCGAGCTCGGCGCCTACGAGACCTTCTACGCCGAGCTGCAGGCCGGCCGCATCCCCGTCGACCCCGTCGGCAGCGTCCACGCGCTGGAGGTCATCGAGGCCGCGTTCACGTCCGCGCGCGAGAACCGGGTGGTGGAGCTGTGAACTCGGACGAACTCCTCGCCCAGGAGCGGAAGCTCCAGTTCACCCGGTTCGGCAACGACGTCGCGATCGAGCTCGGCCTGCACCTGCTCGACGCGGCCCGCGAACAGGGCCTGCCGATCGCGATCTCGGTGCGACGCAACGGACACAGGCTCTTCCACGCCTCGCTGCCCGGCACCGCGCCGGACAACGACAGCTGGCTGGAGCGCAAGGCCGCGGTCGTCGACCGGTTCGGCCACAGCTCGTTCTACGTCGGCACGACCTACCGCGAGAAGGGCAGGTCGTTCGAGGACGAGCCGCACCTCGACGCCACCCTGTACGCGGCGCACGGCGGCGTCTTCCCGGTCATCGTGCGCGGCACCGGCCCGGTCGGCACCGTGGGCGTCTCCGGGCTGCCTCAGGCCGAGGACCACGAGTTCGTCGTCACTCAAGTGGAATCGTTCATCAACTACCTCTCCCAGAAGGACGGAGTCTGAGGACTCGGCCCCACGGGCGTGGTTTGCGCTCCTCGTACACGGCTGGCTGCGCGTGTACGGGTCGCATCCACCGACAGCACCGTTCAAGCAGCTACCGGATCGGGCACGTTGATGTGCACCCACACCGACCGTGCCCGGTTTCGGACGTTCACGGCGGCGACGACATCGGCGGGTCCGGCGAGACCGCACCGACGACAGCAAAAGTGGTCCCTGGTGGGACGGTTGGCACGGTCCGTGTGTCTACACCGCGGGCACATCTGGCTGCTGTAACGCGCGTCCACCAGCAACACAGGCACGCCAGCGCGTTGCGCTTTGTAGCGAATGTGCAGTTCGAGCTGACGGAACGGCCAGCTGGCGAGTATGGCTCGCTGGTGCCGGGAAACCGTGACCCGGTCGCGGATACCGCCCAGATCCTCAAGGGCGATACCGCGACCGGTGCGTTCGGCAACAGCCACTACTCGTTTGGCGATCCGATGGTTCACGTGGGCCGCATGCCGGGCTTCACGCTTGGCGCGGCGCTTCAACCGGCGGCGCGCCGACTTCGTCTTCCTGGCCTGCAGCTCAGCACGTTTGCGGGCATGCCAGCGCCGATAGCGCTGCAGGCGACGCCCTTGGAAGTTGTCGGCGTCCGACGTCGTGGCCAGGTTCACGACGCCCCGGTCCACGCCGATCCAGTCGACTGGACCGAACGCGGGCTTCTCCTCGACGTCACAGGTGGCGATCAGGAACCACATTCCGTCCCGCGACACCAGGTCTGACTCACCCCGCCGATGCTCCCGCAGAGTCGCGAGCTGTTGCGGCGAACCTGTGAACCGCAGCTTCTTCACGCGACCCGAGACAGTCCAGATCGACACCGTGCTCGCGTCGTACTGCCATGACAGGCAGCGGTCGTCGAACGGCTGCGCCGCATCCCTGCGGAAGCTGATCGGCTTGGACTCCGCCCGAGCCCGGCGCTTGCTGCCGGCAGCACCGAGATTGCCGTTGCGGACGTTCGCATGCAGCGCGGTGTACGCGTCTGCGACCTTCTTGATCACATGCTGAGCGGCCTGCGCACCCAAGCCACGGGTCTTCAACTCGCCATAAGTGGGCTTGCGCAGTGCGTACTCGCGAAAGACGCCCTTCTGGAACGCCACCCGCGACACCGCATCAGCCGCCTCGTTGCAAGTGTTCAAGGTCGACCGCAACGCCACCAGCTGTTCTGCGGTCGGCAGCAGCTTCACCTGCACGACGACCTTCACTCCAGCAGCCTAACCGAACGCATGTTCGAGACAGTCGCCCGGGGTGCGGACAACCTCCACCCCGCGAGACCGACAGAAGCATTCCCCCTCCGACCGAAACGCCAGATGTTCCTAGACTCCCGCGACGCGTAATAGCACGAATAGTCCTTGGTACAAAATCCGGGCTTGAGTTCCACTCGACACCCAGAGGCGCAATGCCGCATTGATACACACCACTTCGAGTGGTTTCCGATCCACTCGGAGTGGTGTTGTATAGCATCCGAGGATGTCTCACCAATGCGCACGAAAGAGTGATCCTACTGGGCCAAACGAGTGCCCTATTCCACAAAAATACGAATAGAGACAGCTCACCCGCCTGCCGATACACAAGTGGTTGCGTGATGCACCAGTTGTACGCTCCGTAGCATCCACAGGCGTAAGACACCCACCCGAATGTCGCCTTTTTGGCCGCTTCACAGCTATCAATCGCGAGAACTAACGTCCGTTCCGGCTTATCGGATTGGTCCATTAGCGCATTGAGATTGATGGGGTGTGGGTTGTGACTGTGACGGATTCTGACCTCAATGAGGGCCGTCAGCAGCTGAGTTTGGGCACGGCCGCCGCACGTAATCTGGCCACGACCACCAAGTCCGTCCCGCAGATGCAGGGAATCACTTCCCGCTGGCTGCTCAAGGTGCTGCCCTGGGTCCAGGCCGCGGGTGGTGCGTACCGCGTCAACCGCCGTCTCACCTACACGTTGGGCGATGGCCGCGTCTCGTTCACCAACATCGGCGCGGAGATCCGCGTCGTGCCCCAGGAGCTGACCGAGCTGTCGCTGCTGAAGGGCTTCGACGACGAGGCCGTGCTCGCCGCGCTCGCCGGCCGGTTCCGGCAGCAGGAGTTCGGCATCGGCGACCTCATCGTCGAGAAGGGCCGCGCGAAGGACACCGTCGTGCTGATCGCGCACGGCAAGGTCGACAAGATCGGCACCGGCGAGTACGGCGGCGACACCGTGCTCGGCAACCTGGCCGACGGCGAGTACTTCGGCGAGACCGTGCTGGCCGGGCCGCAGGGCGAGTGGGAGTACACCGCCAAGGCCGTCACCCCGGTCACCGTGCTCACGCTGTCCTGGGACGACTTCCAGGCCCTCAACGGCGAGGCCGGCGGCCTGCGCGCCCACATCCAGCACGCCTTCAACAGCCGCAGCAAGCCGCAGAACGACTTCGGCGAGGCCGAGATCGGCATGTCGGCGGGCCACGACGGCGAGCCCGTGCTGCCCGGCACGTTCGTCGACTACGAGCTCTCGCCGCGCGAGTACGAGCTGAGCGTCGCGCAGACCGTGCTGCAGGTGCACACGCGTGTCGCTGATCTCTACAACCAGCCGATGGACCAGGTCGAGCAGCAGTTGCGGCTCACGATCGAAGCCCTGCGCGAACGCCAGGAGCACGAGATCGTCAACAACAGGTCGTTCGGCCTGCTGCACAACGCGGACCTCAAGCAGCGCATCCACACCCGGTCCGGACCGCCCACCCCGGACGACTTCGACGAGCTGCTTTCGGTGGTGTGGAAGGATCCCGGCTACTTCCTGGCGCACCCGCGCACGATCGCGGCGTTCGGCCGTGAGCTCAACAAGCGCGGCATCTACCCGCAGCACATCGACTTCAACGGCCAGCAGGTGCCGGCGTGGCGCGGCATCCCGGTGCTGCCGTGCAACAAGATCCCGATCTCGGACACCCGCACGTCGTCGGTCATGCTGATCCGCACCGGCGAGCAGAACCAGGGCGTCATCGGCCTGCACCAGACCGGCATCCCGGACGAGTACCAGCCGGGTCTTTCGGTGCGGTTCATGGGGATCAACGACCAGGCGATCATCAACTACCTGGTCAGCGCCTACTACTCGGCGGCCATCATGGTGCCGGACGCGATCGGCGTTCTGGAGCACGTCGAGCTGGGCCGCGAAGGCTGATGTCGTTCACCATGCCGGAGTTCTACGTGCCCCACCCGGCACGGATGAACCCGCACCTCGAACGCGCCCGCGCCCACTCGACGCAGTGGGCGCGGGACATGGGGATGCTCGACACCGGGGTGTGGACGGACGAGATCCTCGCGGGCGACGACTACGGGTTCATGTGCGCGTGGACCCATCCGGACGCGCCCGCGGAGATCCTCGACCTCATCACGGACTGGTACGTCTGGGTCTTCTACTTCGACGACGAGTTCTTCGAGGAGTTCAAGAAGTCCACGGACGTGGCGGGCGCGAAGGCGTACCTGGACCGGTTGCCGGCGTTCATGCCTCTCAACGGCACGGACCCGTGGCCGGAGCCGGAGAACCCGACCGAACGCGGCCTCGTCGACCTCTGGCAGCGGACGATCCCGCTCATGTCGGAGGACTGGCGGCGCCGCTTCACCACGAGCACCCACAACCTGCTGCTCGAGTGCATGTGGGAGATCAAGAACATCGAGTCCGGCACCGTCGCCAACCCGATCGAGTACATCGAGATGCGCCGCAAGGTCGGTGGCGCGCCGTGGTCGGCGAACCTGGTGGAGGTCTCCGAGGCGGCCGAGGTGCCCGCGTCCATCGCGAGCACCCGGCCCCTTCGGGTGCTGTCCGACACGTTCTCCGACGCGATCCACCTGCGCAACGACATCTTCTCGTACGAACGGGAAGTCCAGCGCGAAGGCGAGAACTCCAACGGGGTGCTGGTGTTCGAGAAGTTCTTCGGCCACGACACGCAGACCGCGGTCGAGGCCGTGAACAACCTGCTGACCTCGCGGCTGCACCAGTTCGAGAACACCGTGTTCACCGAGCTGCCGCAGCTGTTCTCCGAGCACGGGGTGGATCCTGTGGAGCAGGCCCGCGTGCTCAAGTACGTGAAAGGCCTGCAGGACTGGCAGTCCGGCGGGCACGAGTGGCACCTGCACGCGGGGCGCTACACCAAGGTCGAGGGAGGCGCGGGCAACTCCGCGTTCTTCCGCACGATCCTGCGCGGGCCGACCGGTCTGGGCACCTCCGGCGCGTGGCTGGGGGTGTCGCGTGGCTGAGTTCGACATGCCTTTCGCGGCAAGGCTTTCCCCGCACGTGGACCGCGTCCGCCAGCACACCAGGACATGGGTGCGGGACATGGGCATGCTGAACGGGGCGCCGTGGACCGAGGCGTTCTACGACGCGGCGGACTACGGCGGCTTCGGGCCGTTGACCCACCCCACGGCGTCGTTGGAGGACCTGAAGCACATCAACGACTGGCACACGTGGGGCTTCTACGTGAGCGACGCCTTCCTGGACGGCTTCCTCAGGACGCGCAACGTCCTGGGCGGCAAGGCGTTCGTCGCGGGCCTCAAGTCCGTGCTGAGCGGCTCCGCCCCGATGAACCCGGCAGAGAAGGGGTTGGCCGACCTGGTCTCCCGGTCCACTTTGGACGACGAGGACCACGCGCATCTCGGCGAGTACCTGGACGCGCTGCTGTGGGAGCTGCACAACACCGCCCAGGGCCGCGTGCCCGACCCGATCGACCTGGTGGAGATGCGCAGGCGCTCGATCGCCACCGAGCTGTCCGCCAAGCTCGCCCGCAAGTCCGTCGGCGCTGACCTGCCCGCGGAGTTGTTGCGCAACAGCACGATGAGGGCGCTCGTCGACTCCTTCGGCGACGTTCCCGCGCTGCGCCAGGAGATCATGGGCTTCGACCACGTCTACGCCACCGGTGGCAGCACCACCAGTGCGGTGCTCGCCGTCCAGCAGTTCTTCGACTGCGAGCTGCCGCAGGCGACGTCCGTCGTGGCGGACCTGATCGCGGCACGGTTGCGGCAGATCGTGTCGATCATCGCCGAGCTGCCGTCCATCGCGGCCGAGTACGCCCTCGACGAGGACGCGAAGGCCGGGCTGCACCGGTACGTCGAAGCGCTGAAGTCGTGGCTCGCCGGCGAGCTTCTGTGGACGCAGAGATCCGGAAGATTCAGCTTCTCCCCCACCCCCACCCGGAAGTCGTTCCACTCCCCCTCGGGACTCGGCACCGCCGCGGTCCTCGTTCGATAGATTGGATTTGCAGTGACTGTTACCGATCCGGGCCTCGGGGTCGACGAGAAGCAGCTGAGCCTGTCCAGGGCAGCGGCGCGCAACCTCGCCACGACCACCAAGTCCGCACCGCAGATGCAGGGGATCTCGCCCCGCTGGCTGCTGCGCATGCTGCCGTGGGTCGAGGCCAAGGGTGGCGCGTTCCGGGTCAACCGGCGCCTCACGTTCGCGATCGGCGACGGCCGGGTGACGTTCACCAGCGTCGGTTCCGAGGTGCGGATCGTGCCGCAGGAGCTGGCGGAGTTCGTGCTGCTGCGCGGGTTCGAGGACGAGGAGGCGCTCACCGCCGTCGCGAACCGCTTCGAGCAGCGCGAGTACCAGCCGGGCGACGTGATCGCGGAACGCGGCCAGTCGGTCGACGAGATCGTCGTCATCGCGCACGGCAAGGTCACCAAGACCGGGCGCGGCGAGTACGGCGACGACGTGGCGCTGGGCACGATCGCGGACGGCGAGTACATCGGTGACGAGCCGGTGCTGTCCGGTGCGGAGAAGCAGTGGAGCTTCACCGCGCGGGCGTTGACGCCGACGACGGCAGTGGTGCTGTCGCGGGCGACGTTCAACCAGCTCAACGGGCAGATCGAGCCGCTGCGCGCGCACATCGCGCAGCAGCTGGCGAACCCGAGCAACGCGTCGAACAAGCACGGCGAGGCGGAGATCGACATCTCGTCGGGTCACGACGGCGAGCCGATCCTGCCCAGCACGTTCGTGGACTACGAGCTGCGGCCGCGCGAGTACGAACTGTCGGTGGCGCAGACGATCCTGCGCGTCCACACGCGTGTGGCGGACCTCTACAGCCAGCCGATGGACCAGGTCGAGCACCAGTTGCGGCTGACGATCGAGGCCCTGCGCGAGCGGCAGGAGTTCGAGCTCATCAACAACAAGGAGTTCGGCCTCATCGCGAACGCCGACCTCAAGCAGCGCATCAGCACCCAGTCCGGCCCGGTGACGCCGGACGACATGGACGAGCTGATCTCGCGGCGCCGCAACACCAAGCTCATCCTCGCGCACCCGAAGGCGATCGCCGCTCTCGGTCGCCAGCTGTCGTCGCGGGGGCTCTACGCGCCGACGGTCGAGGTCGAGGGCAAGCCGCTGCAGTCGTGGCGGGGCATCCCGATCGCGCCGTGCGACAAGATTCCGGTCAACAAGAACGGCACCACGTCGATCCTCGCGATGCGCCTGGGCGAGGAGAAGCAGGGTGTCGTCGGCCTGCGCCAGACCGGCATCCCCGACGAGTACGAGCCTGGCCTGAACGTGCGGTTCATGGGCATCGACGAGCACGCGATGCTGAAGTACCTGGTGTCGACGTACTACTCGGCCGCGATTCTGGTGCCGGACGCGCTGGGCGTGCTGGAGAACGTGGAGATCGGTCTCTAGTCATGACCGCAGAAATGACAGAACCTCTCGCGGCGGGGCGACCTGCCGGCGAGGTGCTCGCGTGGAGTCGGGGGCTCGTGCTCCCGGCTCTGCGCAAGGCCGTCGAACAGCTGCCGCCGTCCATGCGCACGATCGCGGAGTACCACCACGGGTGGCGCGACGAGTACGGCAACCCGGTGCTGGAGAACGGCGGCAAGGCCATCCGTCCGGCGTTGGTCCTGCTGGCGGCGGAGGCCGTGGGCGGGTCCGCCGCGTCCGCCGTCCCGGCGGCGGTCGCGGTGGAGCTGATCCACAACTTCTCGCTGCTGCACGACGACGTGATGGACCGCGACACAACCCGTCGGCACCGGCCCACGGCCTGGACGGTGTTCGGCGTGAACGCGGCGATTCTGGCGGGTGACGCACTGCAAGCGCTTGCGGTGGACGTGCTTGCGGCGTCTGGACATCCGCGTGCGCTGGAGGCCATCCGGACGCTGGGTGACGCCACGGTGGCGTTGCTCGACGGGCAGGCTTTCGACCTCGACTTCGAGACGCGGTCGGACGTGCGGGTGTCCGAAGTGGAGCTCATGGCGCGGGGCAAGACGGGTGCTTTGCTCGGTGCCTCAACGGCTTTGGGTGCTCTGTACGGCGACGGCACCGACGAGCAGGTCGAGGCGATGCGCGGCTACGGCGCCGAGCTGGGTCTCGCGTTCCAGCACGTGGACGACCTGCTCGGCATCTGGGGCGACCCGGCCGTGACCGGCAAGGCCACGCACTCGGACCTGGTGAGCCGCAAGAAGTCCCTGCCCATCGTGTACGCGCTGAACTCCGACGCGATCTACGCCTCCGAGCTGGCGTCGTTGTACTTCGGCTCGCAGGAGATGAACGCGGAAACGCTTGCGCGGGCGGCACATCTGGTCGATCTGGCCGGTGGGCGGGCGTGGAGCCAGACGCAGGCAGGCGAGCTGCACACGCAGGCTCTGGTCCACCTCGGCGAGGCGTCCCCGACCGCGCGTGCGGCAGTGGAGCTCGGCACGCTCGCCGAGCTGGTCACTCATCGCGACCACTGAAAGGCACTTCATGACGGAACATCCGCCGCGTTCGGTGCTGCTCGCCTCACCCCGGTCGTTCTGCGCCGGGGTGGAGCGCGCCATCGAGATCGTGGAACGACTTCTCGACCAGCGCGGCGGCCCCGTCTACGTGCGCAAGCAGATCGTGCACAACATCCACGTCGTGCGGTCGCTGGAGGCTCGTGGCGCTGTGTTCGTGGAGGAGCTGTCCGAGGTGCCGCACGGTGCTACGGCGGTCTTCTCCGCGCACGGCGTCTCCCCCGCTGTCCGTGCCGAAGCAGTCTCGCGGTCGTTGGACGTGCTGGACGCCACCTGTCCTCTGGTGGCCAAGGTGCACGCCGAGGCTCGCCGGTTCGCCGAGCGCGGGGACACCGTCGTGCTGATCGGGCACGCCGGGCACGAGGAGGTCGAGGGGACGCTGGGCGAGGCTCCCGACCGGATGGTGCTGGTGGAGACGGTCGACGATGTCGACGCATTGGAGATTTCGGGCCCTGTCTCGTACCTCACGCAGACAACGTTGGCGGTGGACGAGACGGCCGAGGTGATCGAGGCCCTGCAACGGAAGTTCCCGCAGCTGCGCGGGCCGGGGTCCGACGACATCTGCTACGCCACCACGAACCGGCAGATCGCGATCCGGGACGTCGCGGCGCAGTCGGATCTGGTGCTGGTCGTCGGCTCGAGGAACTCGTCCAACTCGGTGCGGATGGTCGAGCTGGCCTCTCGCGGTGGCACTCCCGCCTACCTGATCGACGACGCGTCGGAGATCGATCCTTCGTGGCTGGACGGGGTGTCCTCGGTGGGTCTGTCGGCGGGTGCGTCGGCGCCTCCCGAGCTGGTGGACGAGGTGGTGGCGGCTTTGCGGGCGTTGGGTTCTGTTTCCGTCTCCACGCACACGACCGCCACCGAGACGATCGCCTTCACGTTGCCGCTGGCGGTGCGTCGTGCTGGCTGACATCACCTCGCCCGCGGACGTCCGGGCACTGCCTTCGGCTTCGCTTTCGGTGCTGGCGTCGGAGATCCGGTCGTTCCTGATCTCCAAGGTGCACCGGACCGGCGGGCATCTCGGCCCGAACCTGGGTGCCGTCGAGCTGACCATCGCGGTGCACCGGGTGTTCGCCTCGCCCGTCGACGTGGTGCTGTTCGACACCGGGCACCAGTCGTACGTGCACAAGATGCTGACCGGTCGATGCACCGACTTCGACTCGTTGCGCCAGGCGGGAGGTCTTTCCGGCTATCCGTCGGCGGCCGAGTCCGCGCACGACGTGATCGAGAACTCGCACGCCTCGACCGCACTGTCCTATGCGGACGGTCTGGCCAAGGCGTTCGAGCTGGGCGGCACCGATCGCCGGGTCGTGGCCATCGTCGGCGACGGCGCGCTGACCGGCGGCATGTGCTGGGAGGCGCTGAACAACATCGGCGGCTCCACCCGTCCCGTTGTCGTGCTGCTCAACGACAACGGCCGCTCCTACGACCCGACCGCGGGCGGGTTCGCGGCGTCTCTCCTGGACGGCAGGGCTCGTGGCTTGTTCGAGGCGCTGGGTCTTGCCTACATCGGCGAGGTCGACGGCCACGACGTGCACGCCGTCGAGAACGCCTTGTGGGAAGCCAAAGCTTTGAACCGGCCTGTCGTGGTGCACTGCAAAACCGTGAAGGGCAAGGGTTACGACGCCGCGGAAGCCGACGAGGCCGATCGCATGCACGCGGTCGGCGCCTCTGGTGCTTCTGGTGGCCGGACGTGGACCGACGCGTTCTCCGAGGAGATCCTCGCGATCGGCTCGTCGCGTCCCGACGTCGTCTGCCTGACCGCGGCGATGCTGGAACCGGTGGGGCTGCGGCCGTTCTCCCTACGATTTCCCTCACGCGTTTTCGACGTGGGGATCGCCGAGCAGCACGCGGTGACATCCGCCGCGGGCATGGCGATGGGCGGCCTGCACCCGGTGGTCGCCATCTACGCGACGTTCCTGTCGCGTGCCTTCGACCAGCTCCTGATGGACGTGGCGCTGCACCGCTTACCGGTGACGTTCGTGCTGGACCGCGCCGGTGTCACGGGCCCGGACGGCGCGTCGCACCACGGCATGTGGGACGCGTCCGTGCTCCCCGTCGTGCCGGGCCTGCGTCTGGCCGCTCCACGCGATCCTTCCTCGCTGGCGGCGTTGTTGCGTGAAGCCGTTGCGGTGTCCGACGGCCCGACCGTCGTGCGCTACCCGAAGGCTGCTGTTGGTCCTGATGTGCCGGCCGTGCGCCGGGTGAGCCACTTCGACGTGCTGCGCGAGGTTCCGGACGCGGAAGTCCTGCTGGTCGCCGTCGGCCCGCTCGCCGGTCCTTGCCTGGCCGCCGCTGAGGAACTGGCTTCGCACGACGTCCGCGTGAACGTCGTCGACCCCCGCTGGATCGCTCCCCTGGACCCGCACCTCGTCAAGTACAGCAGCCAGTTCAAGCTGGTCCTGGCCGTCGAGGACACCACGTCGACCGGTGCCCTGGGCGCACGTTTGGGCCAAGCCCTGCCCGGTCATTGCGTGGCGGCTTTCGCGTTGCCACCACGCTTCCTGCCCCACGACTCGCGCGCCCGAATCCTGCGAGCACACGGCCTGGACGCGGCCGGCATCACGACGAGCGTGCTGAAGCGCCTCGCCGTGCTGTGACGTACCAGCCGATCGCGAAGGACACAGCGATCGCCCCCGCCCCCACCGCCGGCGCCTTGACCTCGGCCGGCAGCTCGAGTGGCCGCATAGCCGTGGCAAGACTCAACAAAATCGGCCCCTGCACGACGAACGCGACATAGGCAGACCGCGCCAGCCCCTCGGTGAAGGGCCCCTGGCCGGTCAGCCTGCGCTGCGCCAGCCCGATGAGCCACAAACTGCCCGCCACCACCAGGATTCCTTCTGTCAGTGCGAGCGCGAGCGCCTGCCACTTCCAGCCGCCGAGGAACGGTTCGGCGTTCTTCGCCAGATCCAGCACACCCAGGAACGCCGCCGCGAACGGCAAAACCACGATCGTGCCGATGACGACGTTGCGACACGCCTTGTAGATGTCGTCCGGCACCCGCTCAGCGAGCTTCCGCCCGCCTATCGCCCCCAGCAGGAACATGCCCAGACACTGCGGCCACCACCAGAGGTGCAGATCCCCGACCTGCCCACTTCTGGCGGGAAAGACCAGGCGCGTCAGGAACGTCGTGCCCGCGACGATCATCGTCATGCTCAGCACGGTCCTGGTGGTGATGGCACGTTCCTTTATGGGTGGTGCGATCGCGAGCGCGATGCTGAAGATCAGCAGCACCCCCACGAACCACAACGACCCGCTGTCCAGGAACGGATCCCGGTGCGTGAACGCGTGCCACCAGCTGACTGGTTGTCCAGCACCGTTGTAGGCGATCCACACGAACGTCGGCCACACGACGAGCGCGGTGATGATCCAAGGCGTGCCAAGCCTGACGAGCCGCTCGGCGATGAACCTCTTGGAGCCTTTGCGCTCGATCGAGTTCGGCGTGAAGATCCCGGCCATGAAGTAGAACGTGCCCATGAAGAACAACCCGGACGGCCCGATCAACGCCGCCAGCACAGTCTCCACGCCGGGGTGGAACGTGACCTCGTTGACCTCGTCGTACGGCCAGCCCCCGATCGCGGCGTAGCCCAGCAGCGCGTGGCCGCCGATGACCCACGCCACGAGGATCACCTTCAGGTTGTCCACTGCGGACAATCTCACGCATTCCATGGTCCGCTTCTCGTCCCGTTCACGCCACCGCCGACGGGTGGACGCGCCCTGTTCACGGCATGTGTTGGAACGAACGAGTTCCGTGGCCGAGACTGCGCTACGGGCGGTGCCAACAGCTACTTCGCTCGCACATCGCCGCGGCCGAGCATTCCGCCGGATGCGGGTGGGGCTGCTGGTCCGAACCTCGACCGGCGAGCCGACCTCTCGCGCGACTGGTACCGGGGGCGTGACCGCGACTCCCCAGGCGAGCACGCGACTGGTCTCGGGGTCGTGGCCGCGACTCCCCGGACGAGCGCGCGACCAGCCTGTCGCCGCGCCCGAACACCGTGGCCCCGCTCGAACCGTCGCCCGCCCAAGCCCGTGGGCCCGTCACGTCGGCTCGCGGCCCGAAGCCGGGCTACGGACGGTCGCCCATGTACACGCCCAGCGCGCGGAACCGCAGCCCCGGCTCGGCGTACTCCTCCATCGCGTGCGCGATCCACCCCACGATCCGGGCGATCGCGAAGATCGCCTCCCCCGCGTCCGGCGCCATCTCGAACATCACGCCGAGCTGGGCGAGTGCGAGGTCGATGTTCGGGAACGACTGCTGCTGCGTGCCGATCACCTTGTCCGCCACGAGCTCACCGTGTGAGCGGAGCAGGGCGAACAGGTGGTCGGCGCGCGGGTCTCGCCGTTCGTAGACGTAGTGGCCGAAGCCCGGGATCGGCTGGTTCGCGCGCAGGTGTTCGGCGATAGCGCCCATCGGGTCGGCTTGCGCCTGCTGCAGGAAGCGGTGGGCGAGGGTGCTGGCGGTGCCGTGCTTCTGGCCTTCGAGGGCGCCGAGGCCCGCGGACACCACGGCGTAGGGGTGGGCGCGGGCGGAGGCGGCGACGCGGGCGGCCATGGTCGAGATGGCCAGGTCGTGGTCGGCCAGCAGGATCAGCACCGTGTTCAGCACGTCTGGCTGGGGTGGCTGTGGTGAGAGACGGGCCCACAGGCGGTCGGCGATGTCGGTGCCCTGCGGGCGTTGCAGGAGAGGCAGGGACTCGACGACGTCCGCGATCAGGGCCTTGGCCGTGGTGACGGCTCGGGAGAGGTCGAAGCGCAGCGGATCACCGGCGCCGGCGAGGGCCACGGCGACTCGGACGCGGTCGGTCAGGGTGGCGCTGTCCGGGAGGGCCATCCAGATCTCCTGGCCCTCGGGGAACGTCATGCCCACCGAGTCGATCTCGGTCCACAGCCAGTGGGCCACGTCCTCGAAGCGCTTGGTGCTGGAGAGCTCGGGCACCGAACGGCCGCGGTAGTAGAGGCGGTCGTGCTCCAGCAGCGAGATGCGCGTGCGGATGCGATCGGTCACAGCCGCCACTGCTCCGCGCGCACCAGTGCGCTGGGCCAGGGCTTCCACGTCGGCGACGTCGAACATGCTCTGCCGGTTGACCTTCTTGCTGGTCAGGAGGCCGCGGCTGACGTAGGCGTAGACAGTCGCCGGTTTGACGCCCAGGCGGCGGGCAGCTTGATTCGTCGTCAACATTGATTCCATCAACATTGACTGTACATGACATGTTGACGGAGCCTGTTGTACATGTTGATTGATGCACCCAAAGGGCTTAAAGACGTCGTCGTCACCACGACCCTGATCGGGGACGTGAACGGTGCCGCGGGCTACTACCACTACCGCGAGCACGACGCGATCGAGCTGGCCAGGACGCGGACGTTCGAGGACGTGTGGTTCCTCTTCGTCGAGGGCCGTCTTCCGGACGAGGACGAGTCGGCGCTGTTCAGGGCGCAGACCGCGCAGCTCAGGGACCTGCCGAACAGCATCAGGGAGGTGCTGCCGGCGATCGCACGGTCGGGCTGCACGGCGCTGGCGGGACTGCGGACGGCGCTGTCGTTGCTGCCGAGCCAGCCGATGTGGGACGCGCCGATGAGCACCAGGAAGGCGGACGCGCTCAAGGTCAGCGCGATGACGCCGACGATCCTCGCGGCACTGCACAGGCTCAAGCTCGGACTTGATCCGGTCAACCCCAGGGTTGATTTGTCAACGTCGGCGAACTGGTTGTACATGTTGACTGGACTGGAGCCGTCAACATGGACGAGCCGTGCAGTCGAGCAGTACTTGATTGCCACGATCGACCACGGGTTCAACGCGTCGACGTTCACCGCGCGCGTGGTCGCATCAGCAGGCGCCGACGTCGTGTCGGCCGTGACAGCGGCCATCGGGACGTTCTCCGGGCCTCTGCACGGTGGCGCGCCAGACCGGGCGTTGGAGGCGTTGGACCTCATCGGGTCGCCGGACAACATCGACGCGTGGGTGCGCGAACGCATCGAGCAGGGCGACCGGATCATGGGCTTCGGCCACCCCGTCTACAAGACTGAGGACCCGCGGGCGCGCATGCTCAAGGAGATCGCGCTCGAGCACCCCAACGACCTGACCACCTTCGCCGTCACGGTCGAGCGGAAGGTCATCGACCTGCTGGAGGAGCTGAAGCCGGGCCGGCAGCTGTACGCGAACGTGGAGTTCTACGCGGGCGTGGTGATGGAACTGTGCGGGATCCCGCGAGACATGTTCACGCCGACGTTCGCGTGCAGCCGGGTGATCGGGTGGTGTGCCAACGCGCTCGAACAGTCCGAGGACACGAAGATCATCCGCCCGGTCGCCCGCTACACGGGTCCCCAGCCCCACATCGTGAGGTGAGAACGGTCAGGTGAGGTACCGCAGGTCGTCGCGCACTCGGACGCGGTCGCGGTCGCTGACGTCGGTCGAGCCCGCGAGACCGGCATTGCGGTCGCGGTGCCGGTCGAGCCAGACGGAGAGGGCTGCTACTGCCAGGACGATCGCTGCAAGAGTCATGTCTAAAGTTTGCGGCCAGCAATATCCCGCCAACAGTGGCAGATCCGACGATGCGCGTTAAAATCCTGCCATGCTGCGATCGGTGGCGGTTCCGCTCATCGACGGCGTCGCGCCGTTCGAGTTCGGCCTGCTCTGCGAGGTGTTCGGCATCGACCGGACCGAGGAGGGCGTGCCTCTGATCGACTTCCGCGTCTGCGGGGAGCTGCCGCACGAACCAGTGCCGACGAGCATCCGCGGGGTGTCGATCACGCCGGAGCACGGGTTCGACGCGCTGCAGAGCGTCGACCTCGTCGCGCTGCCGGCCGCGCGCGTGCGCCGCAACTACCCGGAGAAGCTGGTCAAGGCGCTCCGGGAGACCGGCGCGACGCTGCTCAGCGTGTGCAGCGGGGCGTTCATCCTGGGCGCCGCGGGGCTGCTGGACGACCGGCGCTGCACCACGCACTGGCGCGAGGCCGCCCAGTTCCAGGAGCGTTTCCCGAAGGCCCAGCTGGACCCGGACGTGCTGTTCGTGGACGACGGCAACATCATCACCAGCGCCGGCACGGCCGCGGGCATCGACGCCTGCCTGCACCTCGTCCGCCGGGAGCTGGGCACCAAGGTCGCCAACATCATCGCCCGCCGGATGGTCGTGGCGCCCCAGCGCGACGGCGGTCAACGGCAGTTCGTGGAGCTCCCCATCCCCGAGTGCAGCTCCGACAGCCTCGAGCCGGTGCTGGAACGGGTGCTCGACACGATCGCGGACAACCACACCGTGGCGTCCATGGCGAAGCTCGCGGTCATGTCCGAGCGGACGTTCGCGCGCAAGTTCGCCGCGGAGACCGGCACGACCCCGAACAAGTGGCTTTCACTCCAAAGAGTGCTTCACGCGCGCAGGCTGCTCGAAGAGACCGACCTGGACGTCGACGCGGTCGCCACCAGGTCAGGCTTCGGGACAGCCGCTCTCCTCCGACACCACTTCCATCGGGTCGTCGGCGTCGCACCGAGCGATTACCGACGCACATTCGCCTGTCGTTAGGCGGGTGAAGACCTTCTCCGAAATCTCCCGCAGCGCCTCGACCTCGGTGTCGCTGAGCTGGTCGAACACCAGCGTGCGCACGATCTCGGCGTGCGAGGGCGCCGCCTCCTCGATCGCGGTCCTGCCCACGTCGGTCAGCACGACGAACGACCCGCGCCCGTCGCTGCCGCAGTTCTCCCTGCGCACCAGGCCGCGCTTCTCCATCCGAGCCACGTGATGTGAGATGCGACTCTTCTCCCAGTGCAGCAGCCGCGCGAGCTCAAGGACGCGCACGCGTCCGTCGACGGTGTCGGTGAGCTGCACCAGCACGGCGAAGTCGGCCATCGAGATCTCCGAGTCGACCGACATCTGCCTGCTCAGGTGCGCATTCAGTTCTCCCTGCATGCGGACGTAGGCACGCCACGCCCGCTGCTGTTCAGGTTCAAGCCATCGTGTCACGTGCTCAGCATACGGGAATAGTTGACACATCATCCACGTTCCGGCAGGGTGGATGACACATCAACCGAATCGAACGACCGAAGGACTGACCACCATGACCACCGCCACCAACCTCTCCGAACTGACCGGCGACTACGTCATCGACGGCTCGCACTCCCGCATCGGCTTCGTCGCACGCCACGCGATGGTCACGAAGGTTCGCGGTGCGTTCAACGAGTTCGACGGCAAGATCTCGATCGACGGTGACAAGCCGGAGAACACCACCGCGCAGGTGACCCTCAAGGTCGCGAGCATCGACACCCGCAACGCGCAGCGCGACGGCCACCTGGCCACCAACGACTTCCTGGACGCCGAGAACCACCCGGAGATCACGTTCGTCTCCACCTCGGCCAAGCAGGTCGACGAGGACAACTTCGAGATCACCGGTGACCTCACCATCAAGGGCGTCACCAAGAGCATCTCCATCCCGTTCGCCTTCGAGGGCGTGGCCATCGACCCGTACGGCCAGACCCGCGTGGGCTTCGAGGGCTCGCACACCATCAACCGCAAGGACTACGGCGTCACCTGGAACGCGGCGCTCGAGACCGGCGGCGTCCTGGTGAGCGAGAAGGTCGTCCTGGAGTTCGAGATCTCCGCGGTCAAGCAGGCCTGACGACGGCCACCGGGCACGGGGCGTGGTAGATCAGGGCCTGCGAGGTAGACCCGAGCAGCATCCCGGCGAATCCACCACGCCCCCGTGAACCCACCACGAGGAGCGCGGCCCGTTCCCCCAGCTCCAGCAGCAACGGAATCGGCCGCTCCCCCACCACCAGCTGTTCCACCGCGACGTCCGGGTACTTCTCCAGCCACCCGGACATTCGCGCGTGCAGAAGTGACGACTGCTCGTCGACGCGCGCCATCGCGGCCACCAGCGGCACTCCCTGAGCGGCCGCCTGCTCGAACGCGAAGCCGATGGCCGCGTCCGACTCGGGCGACAGGTCGACGCCCACCACCACGGGCCCCTCATGCCGGTTGCCCCGCACCACCACCACGGGACACTCACCGTGCTGTGAGAGCGCCACGGCCGTAGAGCCCACCAACGCTCCGGTGAACCCGCCCAGCCCGTGCGACCCCACGACCACCTCCCGCGCGCGTGCCGACTCCGCGAGCAACACGGGCGTGGGATGTTCCATGCGCAGGTCGTGCTCCACGACCACGTCAGGCGCCTCTGCCCGTGCGACGGCAACGGCCTGAGAGAGCCACATCCGCCCCTGGTCGTACATCGCCTCACGCAACTCACGCGCCGATGAGATGACCTCGGGATACCCGCGCGTCGGCAACGTGTACGCGTGCACCAGCCGCAACGGCGCGTCGTGCAACTTGCACTCACGAGCAGCCCACGCCACCGCTGCCAGCGCGGACGAGGAACCGTCGACTCCGACGACAACGGGAAGACCGCTCATGATCCCAAAGTAGGCCCGAACGTTGTAGCGAGCCGCGTGCCGATGGTCCCCTTCTCGCAGGGTCTTTGGGCTACCGTGTCACGAATGGCGACGCGTGTTTTCCTCGTCGACGACCACGAGATCGTCCGCCGCGGCATAGCGGACCTGCTCGGCGAGGAGTCCGATCTGGAAGTGGTCGGCGACGCCGCCTCGGTCGCGGAGGCCCTGGCCAAGGTGCCGTCCGCCGAGGCCGACGTGGCGGTGCTCGACATCCGGCTCCCCGACGGCAACGGCATCGAACTGTGCCGCGAGCTGCGCAGCCGCATCCCCGGCCTGCAATGCCTGATGCTCACGAGCTTCGCGGACGACGAGGCCCTGTTCGACGCGATCATGGCAGGCGCCTCGGGCTTCGTCCTGAAACAGATCCTGGGCGCAGACCTGGTCAACGCCGTCCGCACGGTGGCCGCGGGCCAGTCCCTCCTGGACGCCCGCACGACCTCCGCCCTGCTGAACCGGATCCGCCGCGAACGCGAGGAGGGCGACCCGCTGCGCATGCTCAGCGAGCAGGAGCGCACCGTCCTCGACCTCATCGGCGAGGGCCTCACCAACCGGCAGATCGCCGAGCGCATGTTCCTCGCCGAGAAGACCGTCAAGAACTACGTCTCGCACCTGCTGGCGAAACTCGGCATGCAACGCCGCACGCAGGCCGCCGTGTTCGCCTCGCAGTTCCGCAAGGACGGCGAGAAGCCCCGCTAGCTCTTTCGAGTGAAGCTCGCCGTGCCGGTTCACGTTCGGCTCGTTCGGCGCCCCTTCTTGCCATGGACCCCACAGTGATCGCGTTGATAGGCGGGCTCGGCAGCCAGGTGCTGACGGTGGTCGCGCTGGCAGTGCGTGTGAGACGGCCCCGGCGACGGCGCGTGATCCACTTGCGCATCACGCGGGACGGCGATGTCTGACGAGAAACCCGCGCACACACGGGTGCGGGCGGGTTCCGAGTCGACGGACGAGTTCGCGGCCTTCTACCGGACGAACTTCAAGCCGCTGACGGCGTTCATCCTGATGCACGGCGCATCACTGGTCGAAGCCGCCGACGTCGCGCAGGACACGATGATCGAGGCCTACCGCTCATGGGACCGCATCGACCACCACCGCGCCTGGGCCTACCGCGTCGCCTCGAAAACCTTCGGGCGCCGGAGGTTCGCGGCCGTCGAAGATCCGGTGGCCGAACCTCCCGAACCCGCGCCGCCGTTGTGCGGGGACATCGAGAACTGGGAGCAGCAGCAGGACCTGCTCACCGCACTCGCCGTGCTTCCGCCGCGACAACTACAAGTCATGGCATGGACGTTGTCGGGATTTCGTCCAGCGGAAATCGCTGACGAGCTCGGCATCACGCCCGAGGCGGTGCGATCAAGCCTGGCGAAGGCTCGGCAGGCCCTCAGCGCGCGAGGTGAGCGATGAACATCGACCAGCAACTGGCCTCGCTGCTCGGCGCGCTCGACGACGTGGTCGACCTGGAACGCGGTCTCGCGGACGCCACGCTCCCCCGCGCACACGCCGCGCTGGTGGCCGGACTCGACGACGCGCTGGACCTCAATACCGGACTCGCACAGGTGGTGTCGCCCGCGACCGGGCGTCCGACGGAAGTGCTCGACGGTTTCGTCTCTTTCGCGGCAGAAGTCTGCGGACTACCGGCGGCGGAACGCCTCGCCGCCCGCGCCTGGCTGTCGGTGGATCTTCTCGTCGAGGCGTACGTCCTCGCCGAACACGTGCCGACAGTCCTACGCCTGGCCGTCGATCTCGGCAAAGCCAAGATGTACGTCCAGACCACTGTCAGGATGGACGCACGGCGTGTCTTCAAGGACCTCGACCGGCTCGACCACCGGCCCATCGATCTCCACCACGTCGCACGCGCGCTCGTGCGCAGGTTGGAGCGTGGAACCGCGGAAACAGTCCGTCAGGCCCACAAAAACGCTCTGCAGCTTCGTGAACTCTTCGGCATGCGGCTTGCCACCCTGCTTCGGGAGATCGACAGGAGGGCGCGTGGCGCCGCCCTGGGGCACCGAATCCACGGGGGTCTCGTCAACGCCGCGTTCGCAGAAGCTCTGCTGGAGCCTCTCAGCCGACTGATCACGGCAGTGACGAGCGTCGCTGGGGCCGACCTCACCGCAGCCGACCTCGCAGGCCTTCCGCTCGACGGTGTGCGGTGGTCGTCGGACACGCGCTGGCCGCCTGCCTGGGAGGTGTGGGTGCGCGACAACTCGGTGGCGGTCTCCGCCGATCTGTTCGAGATCCGGGGGGGCGAGACAGGCAGCCGGTTGCCTACGTGAGCGGCACCCGCCAGACCACGCAGGCGCCGCCGCCCTCGGTTCCCCGCACCGCGAACGTCCCCCCGAACTGCTCCGCCCGCCGAGCAAGGTTGCGCAGGCCGCTGCGCGAAGCATCGGACGGGATGCCGATTCCGTTGTCCTGCACGGTGATCACGACGTCCTCGCCCGCGTCGATCAAGACGGTGAGCTCGGTAGCGGAGGCGTGCCGGACGGCGTTCGTCACGGCCTCACGCACCACGGCCTCGACGTGTTCGGCGAGTTCGGGTGGGACTGAGTTGTCGACGGTGCCGGACATGCGCACCGCGGGCGAGAGGTGCGTGGCTTCGGTCAGGCCGGCGACCAGGTCCAGCAGGCGGCGGCGCAGGGAGGTGTTGTCGGTCGAGTGCAGGTCGAAGATGGACGTGCGGATCTCGCGCACCGTCTCGTCGAGCTGCTCGACGGCGGTCTGCAACCTCGAAGCCACCTCGGGCTCGGTGATGCGGCGCATGGTGGCCTGCAACGTCAACCCCGTCACGAAGAGGCGTTGGATTACGTGGTCGTGGAGGTCGCGGGCGATGCGGTCGCGGTCTTCGAGGACGTCCAGCAACCGTTGGGAGCGTTGCTGTTCTGCGAACTCCAGGGCGACGGCCGCCTGGTCGGCGAAGGAGGCGAGCATCGGCACCTGGTCCGGCAGGAAGCGGGTTTCGCCGCCGCGGCGCAGGACGATCAGGGCGCCGGTGACGCCCGCGCCGGATCGCAGCGGCACGGCCAGGGCCGGGCCGAACGCGGAACCCAGGTCGTCTACCAGCAGTGGGATGCCGGAGCGGATCACCTCGTCGACGGCGTAGTCGGCGGCGTCGAAGTCGTCGATCTTCATGCCCGCGCTGGCCGCCACGGCCAGCGGGGTGTCGTCGCCGTCGCCGAGCACGACCAGCGCCGAGTCCGCGCCGGCCAGTTCGACGGTGCGCTGGGTGATGAGGCGCAGCGCGTACTCGCCGGACGCGCCGCCCAGGAGTTCGGAGTTGACCTCGCCGATCGCTTCCAGCCACCGCTCGCGCATGCGGGAGCGTTCGAAGAGCCGGGCGTTCTCGATCGCGATGCCGGCCGCTGCGGCGAGGGCCTGCAGGACGGCTTCGTCGTCCGCGGTGAACTCGGCGGCGTCGATCTTCTCGGTCATGTAGAGGTTGCCGAACACCTCGTCGCGCACACGTACGGGCACGCCCAGGAAGCTGTGCATCGGCGGGTGGTTGGGCGGGAAGCCGACGGACATGTCGTGCTGGGTGAGATCGCGCAGCCGCAACGGCGTCGGGTCCTTGATGACCAGCCCGAGCAGGCCCTTGCCCTCGGGCAGGTGGCCCATCGACGCACGCGTGGCCTCGTCCACCCCCACGTACACGAACTCGGACAGGTCGTCGCGCGTGCCGAGGACGCCGATCGCTCCGTAGCGGGCACCGACCAGGTCGACGGCTGCTTGGACGATGCGCTGCAGGGTCGAGTCGAGCTCCAGCCCGGCCGCGACGGCGAGGACTGCGCCGAGCAGCTCCTGCATGTGGTCACGCGTGGTCACGATCTCGTCCATGCGATCCCGCACCTCGTCGAGCAGCTCGTCGAGGTCACGGCGGCCAGGCGCGTCAGACACGCACACTAGATTCGCACATTTTCGCCCACTCAGGGCCCTATCAAGTTGGGACCTTCGACCGTGGCCTCGTACGCGCACCGGCCGGAGAGTGTGAGCATGACGATCGCCGTGCCCGACTCACTCGGACTCGCGGGTGAGGACGTGCGCGGCGTCCTTGCGCTCGCGAGAGCCTCCGCGACCGGTGTCCGGTTCGAGGTGCGTCCCGAGCAGATCGAGCTGCACACCACCACCCCGCACAGCAGGGAGACGCGGCTCGCGTGCGGCGTCGCGCTGCTCAACGTCCGGCTGGCCCTGCAAGGTCACGGCATCCGTCCACTCGTGACGCTCCTGCCAGGCCAGAGCGCGAACGACGCCGCCGCGGCCGTGCGGCTCGGTGGTTACCAGGAGCCGAGTCCGGACGTGCTGGCACTGCTGCACGCGTTGCGCACGAACCGTCGCACGTGGACGACCTTCCCGGAACTGGCTTCGTGGCGCGGGTTGCTGTCGCGAGCGGCCGAAGTGGAACGTGCGTGGCTGCACGTGCGCAACGGGGCCGAGCTGGTGCTGTGCACGTTCAGCCAGGGGGCGGCGGCGGAAATCCGGGCGGGGCAAGCGATGCAGCGCGTGATGCTGACCGCGGGGACGGTCGGGGTCAGCGTCGGGCCCGCCCACGACGCCATCAGCCTGTCCGCGTTGCGCGCGGACCTGCGCCCGTGCCTCGGCAACACGCTGGTGCCGCAGATGGTCCTGCGGCTGGGGAGGTGATCACTAACCTTCGCCGCGCGATTTCGCCGGCCAGGTGGGTGCATCGCGGGTTCGACCCCGCACCCGCATATCGGGCATATGGGGGTGCGGGGTCGAACCCGCGAGGTGCCCTACTGGTCGCCGAAAGCGCGTGGCGAAGATTGTGATCGCCTCCCCAAAGACCGTGTCCGTCCCACGGCGCGCGGGGGTCACATGACTCGCGGCGCGGGACGGACACGGTTCCCTCTACCCAGAGGTCTTATGTGGTGATGAGCTTCGTCGGGTCGGCGACCGGCGACTCGACCACGAGGTCCTTGTACTCGTCCTCGATGCCCTTGTTGTGGATCTGGATGGCCAACGGCGCCTCACGGCCGGCAGGCTCCTTCTTGTCCTCGAACTTCAGGACTTCCGTCGCCTTGCACTTCGCGGCGCCTTCCGGCAACGGGCAGCAGGCCATGCGCGCGATGCCGGTCTCACCGTTCGCCAGGATCTCGCACTGCGCCCACTTCTTCACGTCCCAGCTGGGGTGCGGGTACTTGGTGAAGAGCTTGCCGCCGCCGTTGTTGTGGCCCGGCCGGTAGTCCCACGCGCCGCCGTTCGGTGGCTGGAACTGGATCGCGCCGAGGCCGTTGAGGGGCGGGGTCGCGATCTTGCCCCAGATCAGCACGGTCGGCTTGTGGTCGCCGGAGACCTGGCGCAGCTTGAAGATCCAGCGGAAGCTCTTGTACTGCTGCTTGTTGTAGTAGATCCAGCCGCGCGAGGCGTTCTTCTGGCTGTGGATCGCGCCGCCCTTCACGACGAACGCGTCCTTCGCGTGCATGGTCCAGCCGTCGAGCGTCTTGCCGTCGAAGATGGGCACCAGCACGGGGTCCGCGGCCCGCGCCGGTGTTGTTCCCGCGACCAGTGCCAGCACGAAGGCAGCGACTATCCACAATGGACGACGAAACATTTGTTACCGTCCTCGGCTCCGAGGTTTTCGGCAGCGACGGTGCATCCCACGTTAGAACTGAGACATCGGAGCAGTCAACGGAAACGCGTGTTTCTGAAAACGGACAAACCCTATCGGGCCAGCACCGCCCTCCACAGCAACCGAGCCATCTCCGGGTGGCAGATGTCGTTGTGCGCTCCGGCGATCCCGTCGATTCGCCGGATCACGGACGTGCAGTCGACGTTGTGCACCCGACCCGGTGACAGCTCGCCGGGAGATCCGATGTTGTGCCCCTGCGCGTAGGTTCCCTGCACGCCGTGCGAGCCGATGCCGCCGTACTTCGGGTACGAATCGAGGTCCACCTGACGGCCCGAACGCGCGGCCAGCGGGTAGAACCGGCCGATGGCGTAGTCGTGCGTCGAGGTCGTCACGATGATCGGACCGGGCACGCGACCCAGCACACCGCGGAAGTAGCCGGAGCCGGGTTCGCCGGGCAGCCGTTCCGCGAACGACCACAGCGACATCGCGCCCTGCACCAGGGTGAGCGTCGCGGCGGGCACGACGTTCGCCATCGCGGTCGCCGTGATGCAGCCGAAGCTGTGCCCCATCAGGTGAATCCGCGCAGACGGTGCCGCCTGGGCCACCTCGCGGGCGATCCTGGCCGCGCCGCTCTCGCCGAACACCTTGGCGCGCCGCTTCATCTTCCAGAACGTCAGGATCCGCAACGGCGACAGGATGCCACCCAGCGCGGGATCTTCCAGGCACGCGCGGTAGAGCTGCTCGGCGTCGAACGGCATGCCGTCCTCGCCCGGCAGGTCAGGGACCGAGCTCTCCAGGTAGTCGTAGGCCTGTTTGACCGCGGCCGACATCCGGCACGGGTGCTGCCGTGCGGCTTCGACGATCGTGCGCACGGCGGCCGCGCGACCCGCTCCCCCGCCGAGGCGTTCCGCGGAGGCCTTGATGAACTCGTCGGAGCGCACGTCCTCGTCGCCCCACGCCTTCGACGGCCAGTGCAGGCCGACGAGCAACGACTTGAAGCCGCCCGGAAGCCGGTGTGCCGCTTCACGTTCGGCCCGGCAGTCGGCCATCGTCGCGACCCACTGCCCGTACTGCAGACGGGCGGCGGGCACGTCGCCGTTCCACCCGTGGATGAAGAAGAACACGTCGGTGACACCGCGGCGGGCGTCGTACAAGACGTCCGCGCTCTCGCGCCCCCGCTCGTTGCCGGTCTCGTCGAAGCAGACGAGGTGATAGCTGATGTCGTGGCCTGGCACGGATTCTCGGGACATCGCGGATCACCACCACACAAAAAGCGCGCCCTACTGTTCTCCGGTTATCGGAACCAGGGCGGCTCATGGTTAGCCCTGGCGATCAGGAAAACCCGTTCGGACCAGGGGATTCACCCCGATTGCGCCGGTAGTGGCGGGCCGCGCGGACCCTGTTGCCGCACGACGGCGAGCACCATTCACGCCGCGGGTGGTCCTTCACGAAGTAGAGAACACACCCCGGCGCATAACAGGCGCGCAGCAGAACCCGGTCCTCGCCGGTGAACAGCTCGACGGCCTCCGCGGCGATCGACGCTCGTTCACGGTCGGCGAGCGAGCCCTCGCTTTCGTTGTCCCGCAACAGTTCTCCGTCACGCACCGTGAGCCGCGGCCACTGCCGCGCGCTCCGGGCGGCACGGTTCACCTCGGCCACCGCACGCGACAGGTCACGATCCTGCGCGACCGCACGCGTGTCCTCGGTGAGCACACCCGCGAGGTCTCGCAACGCCTGCCGCAGCGCCCGGAACGCGTCCAGGTCGGCCTGGTCCGCCGGCACGCCGAGGAAGTCGCGAAGCCCACCGACCGTGGTCAGGTCGTCGTGCACCTGCGACCGGTTGGCCCAGATGGTGTTCATCAGCAGGACCGGACGGGGTTCGTCGGGCGTCAGCACACCTAACGGTAACACGGGCTTGCATCCGTTAGACACACGTTCTAACGTTTGCAGCGTCGCCCAACCGTTGGAAGGATCTCTCGTGAACCTCGTGCCCCCGTTCGACGCCGACACGGCCCGCCTGAAGGTGAGGGCCGCGCAGGACGCCTGGAACACCCGCTCGCCGGAACGCGTCGCGGGTGCGTACACGCCGGATTCGGTGTGGCGCAACAGGTCCGAGTTCGTGCGCGGCACTGACGAGATCGTCGCGTTCCTGACGAAGAAGTGGGAGCGCGAGCACGAGTACGTGCTGCGCAAGTCGCTGTGGGCGTTCGGTTCCGATCGGATCGCCGTGCGCTTCCAGTACGAGTGGCACGACGACGACGGCCAGTGGTGGCGCAGCTACGGCAACGAGAACTGGGAGTTCGCCCCGTCCGGCCTGATGAGCAGGCGTGAGGCGAGCATCAACGACGTGCGGATCGCCGAAGCGGACCGCCGCATCGACCCCGAGTCGACCTACGAGATCCCGACGGAGTAGCTGAGATGCACGTCGAAGCGTTGTGGCGCTATCCGGTGAAGTCGCTCGGCGGCGAACCACTCGACCAGGCCGAGTTCACGAACGACGGCGTGGCGGGCGACCGGCTCGTGCACGTCCAGGGCCCGCGCGGCGTCCTGACCGGCCGCACCCGGTACGGCCTGCTCACGATCCCCGCGTCCACCGGCCCCGACGGCCCGCTGGTGGACGGACACCCGTGGGACAGCTGGGCGGCCCACGCCCTGGTGCTCCCCTACGGCGGCCGGTTGACGCCCTACGCCGGACCGGAGCGCTTCGACGTGCTCAACGTCCTCGTGGCCACCGACGGCCAGGTCGCGGCCTCTGGCGTCGACGTGCGGCGGCTGCGGCCCAACATCCTGATCGGCGGCGTCGAGCCCGGAGCCGAGGACTCCTGGCCGGGGCACGCTCTGGTGATCGGTGACGTCGTGATCGGGATGTACACCAAGCGCGCCCGGTGCGTGGTCACGACGATCGACCCCGACTCCGGCGCGCAGGACCTGGACGTGCACCGGCGGATCCGGCACGAGTTCGGCGGCAAGCTGTGCCTCGACAGCTGGGTGATCCGGCCCGGGACCGTCAGCGTCGGCGACCACGTCGAGGTGGTGCCGACCGACGAGCTGCCCGACCAGGTGGGCGGGTGGATCGTCGGCCGGCCGTACGCGGTTTAGATGTTGCGGCGGTACTGCCCGCCCACCTCGAAGAACGCCTCGGTGATCTGCCCGAGCGTGCACACCCGAGCCGCGTCCATCAGCACGGCGAACACGTTCTCGTTCGTCTGCGCCACCTCCCGCAACCGCGCGAGTGCCTTCTGGGCCTCGTCGCGGTGCGCGGACTGGTAGGCGCGGGTGCGGTCGACCTGGGAGGACTTCTCCTCCTCGGTCGCGCGGGCGAGCTCGATCTTCACGACCTCGCGCGTGCCGTCCTCGGGCAGGAAGGTGTTGACGCCGATCAACGGCAGCGAGCCGTCGTGCTTGCGCTGTTCGTAGAGCATCGACTCGTCCTGGATGCGGCCGCGCTGGTAGCCGGTCTCCATCGCGCCGAGCACGCCGCCGCGTTCGGAGATGCGGTCGAACTCGGTCAGCACGGCCTCTTCGACGAGGTCGGTCAGCTCGTCGATGACGAACGAGCCCTGCAACGGGTTCTCGTTGGCGGAGAGGCCCCACTCCTTGTTGATGATCATCTGGATGGCCATCGCACGGCGCACGGACGACTCGGTCGGGGTCGTGATCGCCTCGTCGTAGGCGTTGGTGTGCAAGGAGTTGCAGTTGTCGTACAGCGCGCAGAGGGCCTGCAACGTGGTGCGGATGTCGTTGAAGTCCATCTCCTGCGCGTGCAGCGAACGGCCCGAGGTCTGCACGTGGTACTTGAACTTCTGCGAACGCTCCTGAGCGCCGTAGCGGTCGCGCATCGCCACGGCCCAGATGCGACGGGCCACGCGGCCGATCACGCTGTACTCGGCGTCCATGCCGTTGGAGAAGAAGAACGACAGGTTCGGCGCGAAGTCGTCGATGTTCATGCCGCGCGCCAGGTACGACTCGACGTAGGTGAAGCCGTTGGCCAACGTGAAGGCGAGCTGGCTGATGGGGTTCGCGCCGGCCTCGGCGATGTGGTAGCCGGAGATCGAGACGGAGTAGAAGTTCCGCACCTGCTGCTGGATGAACCACTCCTGGATGTCCGCCATCATGCGCAGCGAGAACTCCGTGGAGAAGATGCAGGTGTTCTGACCCTGATCCTCCTTGAGGATGTCGGCCTGCACCGTGCCGCGGACGTTGGCCAGCGCGAACGCACGCAGCTTCGCCAGCTCGTCCGCCGAAGGCTCGCGACCTTCGTCCGCCGTGAACTTCGAGACCTGCTGGTCGATCACCGTGTTGAGGAAGTAGGCGAGGATCGTCGGCGCCGGACCGTTGATCGTCATCGACACCGAAGTCGTCGGCGCGACCAGGTCGAAGCCGTCGTACAAAGCCTTCATGTCGTCCAGCGACGCGATCGAGACACCGGACGTGCCGATCTTGCCGTAGACGTCCGGCGGGGTGTCGGGGTCGCGGCCGTACAGCGTCACCGAGTCGAACGCCGTCGACAGGCGCGTGGCCGGGTTGCCCTTCGACAGGTACTTGAAGCGGCGGTTGGTGCGGAACGCGTCGCCCTCGCCCGCGAACATGCGCGCCGGGTCCTCGCCCTCGCGCTTGAACGGGAAGACGCCCGCGGTGTACGGGAAGAAGCCCGGGAGGTTCTCCTTGCGCAGGAACCGCAGCAGCGAGCCCTCGTCGTCGTAGCGCGGCAGGCTGACGCGGCGAACCTGGTTGCCGGACAACGTCTCCCGCGTCAACGACGTGTGGATCTCCTTGTCCCGCACCTTGAACACGAGCTCGTCGCCGGAGTACTGCTCGCGGGTCGCGGGCCACTGCGCCAACAACTCCGCATTGTCGCGGTCGACCTTGCGCTCGGCGGCGGAAGCCAGCTCGGCGATGTCCTCGACATCCTTTCCGGCTGCCTCCAACGCCTTCTGCGCGCCGGTCAGCTGGAGGTGCGTGCGGACCGCGAGCACCTGTTCGTCGGTCTTGCGGTGGTAGCCGCGCACGGTGTCCGCGATGTCGGAGAGGTACCGCGCACGGGAGGCGGGGACGACCGTGGACGCGGAAGTCGACGTCTTGCCGGAGACGGGAAGGAGCGCGCCGTCCTCCACGGACAGGCCGTGCGAGACCAGCCCGTCGCGCAGGAACTGGTACAGCGCGGTGACGCCGTCGTCGTTGAACGTCGCGGCGGACGTGCCGTACACCGGCATGTCCTCCCACTTGACGCCGAACGCCTCGCGGTTGCGGACCATCTGCCGCGCCACGTCACGACGCGCGTCCTCGGCGCCACGACGTTCGAACTTGTTGATCGCCACGGCGTCGGCGTAGTCGAGCATGTCGATCTTCTCGAGCTGCGACGCGGCACCGAACTCCGGCGTCATCACGTACAGCGAGAAGTCCACGAACGGCACGATGGCCGCGTCGCCCTGACCGATACCGGGCGTCTCGACGATGACCAGGTCCGCGCCGGAAGCCTTGCACGCCTTGATGGCCTGCTCCAGGCCGTCCGGGATCTCGCTGCCCGCACGGCGCGTGGCCAGCGAACGGAAGAACACGCGGTCGCCGTCGAGGCAGTTCATCCGGATGCGGTCGCCGAGCAGCGCGCCACCACCGCGGCGGCGGGTCGGGTCGACGGCCAGCACCGCGATGCGCAGCTTGTCCTGCTGGTCGAGGCGGAACCGGCGCACCAGCTCGTCCGTCAGCGACGACTTGCCCGAGCCACCGGTGCCGGTGATGCCGAGCACGGGAACGGTGCGGGTGGTCTCGACGTCGACGGTCTCGCCGGCCTCGATGTGCGTGATCGCGCGCGCCAGGGCCTCGTCGGACCCGGTGAGCAGCGCGTCGTGGCTGAACGGTGACGTGAGCGCGTGGTCGCACTCCTCGATCATCAGGTTGATCATCCGCGCCAGGCCGAGCGACTGGCCGTCGTGCGGCGAGAAGATCCGCGCGACCCCGCGGGAGTGCAGCAGCTCGATCTCCTCGGGGACGATGACGCCGCCACCGCCGCCGTAGACGCGGATGTGCCCCGCGCCGCGCTCGTTCAGCAGCTCCACCAGGTACGAGAAGTACTCGACGTGCCCGCCCTGGTACGCGCTGATGGCGATGCCCTGCACGTCCTCCTGGATCGCGGCGTTCACGACCTCCGCCACCGACCTGTTGTGGCCGAGGTGGATGACCTCCGCACCCTGCGACTGCAGGATGCGCCGCATGATGTTGATCGCCGCGTCGTGCCCGTCGAACAGGCTGGACGCCGTCACGAAGCGGACCGGGTTCACCGGCCGGTGCAGAGAGGTCGCCATAGGAATAGTTTGACTTCCTACTATTGGACGTGCAACCGAGGGTGGTTCACGTCTCTGAATCGAGCACGAAGCAGAGTGTCGCGCCCCGCGCCACAGGTTCGCTCGCGGAGCGCTTCTGCCCAGGTAGCGTGCCTTCATGGCTGCCGTGGATGACTACTTCGAACGGGTCCGCGCGCTGGCCGAGGAGTCCGCGACCTGGTCCGGCTGCGGATCGACGAGATCGGCTGATCATCGGCTGATCAGAGCCGGTCGAGGCGGGCACGCACCGGGTCCGCGTCGGTGGAGCCCAGCTCGTCGAGGATGTCGAGGGCGCCCTGCCAGCTGGCCCGTGCGTCGTCCCCCGCCTCGTGCTGCGCGTCGCCGAGGTGGATGAGCGTGTCGGCCTCGTAATAACGTTCGCCCAGGTCGCGGTACAGAGCGAGCGCGGACTCGTAGTGCTCGACGGCCTGAGTGTGCTCGCCGAGCTTCAGGTGCGCGCCGGCGATCGTGTCGAGCACGCTGGCCTCGGCGCGGCGGTCGAGGTTCACCCGCGCGATCCGCAGCGCCTCGAGACCACCGCCGACCGCCTCGCGGAACCGGCCGAGCTTCACGAGGTACCAGGCGACGGCGTTCAGCGCGTTGCCCAGGCCGGGCGGACCTCCCAGACCTTCGAAGAGGGCCACCGCCGCGCGAGAGTGCTCCAGCGCCTCCTCCGTGCGGGACTGACGGCCCGCGATCGCGGAGAGGTTGAGGTGGCTCCACGCCTCCTCCGCCTGGTCGCCCAGCCCGCGGAACAGGTCGAGGGCCTGCTCGAACTCGGCTCGGGCGCCGTCGTAGTCACCGGAGCGGGCCGACGCGACGGCGAGTCCGCGGCGGGAGTGCGCCTGCCCCACCCGGTCGCCCAGGCGCACCGCGGCGGAAAGCGCTGCCCGGCTCATCGCGGCCATGTCCTGCCAGTGGCCGTGGCGGTCCTGGTGCGGGATCAGGGTTCTGGCGAGCTGCCACGTGTGCGTGTCGAAGCCGTCCTCGCCCGACCGCAGCCCGGCCGCGAGCAGCACCCGGTACTCGCGGGTCAGCCACGCGTGGGCCTCGTCGTAGCTCTCGAACTTCTCGGGCGTCACGCCGTCGGTCAACGGCGCGAGCGTGATCGGGATGGCCGTCGGGTTGCACTGCTCCATCGCCGCGTAGCCGCTGTGCAGGTAGTGGTCGAGCATCCGGCGCTGGGCCGCGTGCAGCTCGGCGGGATCGTCCGCGACCAACTCCGTGGCGTAGGCCCGCAGCAGGTCGTGGAAGCGGTACCGGTCGGGCATCGGCTGTTCGAGCAGATGCGCGTCGACCAGGTCCTCCAGCAGGTCGCCCGCAGTGTCGACGTCGGTGCCCAGCAGGGACGCGGCCGCTCGGGCACTGGTGTCCGGGCCGGGTGCGAGACCCAGCCACCGGAACATCCGCTGCTGCCCCGCGGACAGGTCGCGGTAGGACTGCGTGAACGCGGGGGCCACGCCCCGGTCTCCCCCGAGCTCGCCGAGCAGTCCGCGCCCCTCCCGCAGCCGCGCGTTCAGGCGTTCGACTGTCCACGTTGGACGCGTGCGCAACCGGGCTGCCGCGATCCTCAGTGCCAGCGGCAGGTACCCGCACAGCCGCACCAGCTCGTGCACCGCCTCGGGTTCCGCCTGGACCCGCTCGGCGCCGATCACCTGTTCCAGCAAGCCGATCGCGTCCCGCTCGGGCAGGACGTCCAGCGACAGCACGCGTGCGGCGTCGAGATCGAGCAACCGGCGCCGGCTCGTCACCAGGGTCAGGCTGCTCGACGTGCCCGGCAGCAGTGGACGGACCTGCGCCGCGCTCACCGCGTTGTCCAGCACCACGACGGCTTTGCGGTCGGCCAGCTCCGTGCGCCACATCCCGGCACGTGCGTCCAGGTCGGCAGGGATGCTCGCGCCGGGCACGCCCAAGCCGCGCAGCAACGTGTCCAAAGCCGAACCGGGATCGACGGGATCACGTCCGGCCGTGTGGGCGTGCAGGTCGAGGAACAGCTGTGCGTCCGGATACCGGTCGGCCAGGCTGTGTGCGAGGTGGACGGCCAATGCGGTCTTGCCGACACCGGCCATCCCGTCGATCGCGGAGATCACCACCGCGCCGCCGGAGTCACCGGGCACCATCGACAGCAGCTGGTCCAGCTCCGCACCGCGACCGGTGAAGTCGGCGACGTCGCCGGGAAGTCCGTTGCGCCGCACCGGTTTCGGCACCGCGAGACCGGGATCGTCGGCCAGCACGCGTTCGTGCAACGACCGCAGGTCGCGCCCCGGATCGAGACCCAGTTCCTCGCTGATTCTCCGCCGCACGTCCGCGAACACCCGCAGCGCGTCCGCCTGACGTCCGTTGCGGTGCAAGGCGAGCATCAGCTGACCGGCCAGCCGTTCGTCCAACGGGTGCTGGTCCGCCAACGTGGCCAGCGTCGACACGAGCGCGGTGTGCCGGCCCGCCCGCAGTTCGAGGTCGTGGTGGTCGAGCCGCACCTCGAACCGCTCGCGCTCCAGGATCTCCCGCAGGTCGTTCAGCCACGCCGTGTCGAGGCCCTCGAACGCCTCACCACGCCACAACCGCATCGCCCGCTCCAGCAGGCGGCGTGCCTGCTCGTCACTGGTCGCGGCCCGCGCCTGACTGGCCAGCTGCCGAAACCGGTGCAGGTCAACGGATTGCTCGTCGACCGTCAGCACGTACCCGCCCGAGCGCGTGGCGATGCGCGCGGGTGTCGGCTCCAACGCGATCCGCAGACGGGCCAGGTAGCTGTAGAGGGCGTTGCGCACACGCGGCGGTGAGTTCTCGCCCCACACGCGGTCGACGAGCCTGTCGGCGGGCACCGCGGTGTTCGCGTCGGCCAGCAACACCGCCAGCACGCAACGCTGTTTGGCGGGTCCGATGTCGACGAGACGTCCGTCGACAGCGACCTCGACACTCCCCAGCACGCGACACTCGAACACCGAGTTCCCCCTTCGCCGACCATTGTGCAGGCACGGCAGGACGGCGTGGTGCGGCACCGCTGAACTCGTGACCTGACGAGCTCCGCGCCGAGCCGGGGACAATGGCGGGCCGAAACAATTCCAATTGCCTCGGAAGACGCGGCTAGGCCGATCCGGGAATGCCACCCAATTGCGATCGAGGCGCACAGGACTTGAAACTCCGATGTTTCGCCCTGATGCAATCGGGTACCGCGTGCGACTGCCGCTGCGCCGGGCCGTTCGTACAGAGTCATAAGACCCGGAAACGGACCTGAAGACCACTCCGCGCAGCCATCCGCCTCACCGGCTCGTATAGGTACACCTGCGGTCGAGTAGCCCGTTCGGACCCTAACGTTGCTCCTCGAAAATTTCTGGATGTCGCACGATCTGAGGTACCGGACAAGACGTTTGCAACCTAACCTTTTTTCTCGCGCCAATCAGGGGAGGGCAAATGCGCACACCCGGACGATCACCCACCGGCTGACGGCGGAACACCGCCGCAACAGGACAACCCGAGATATATCGGCGTACGCCGTATCACCTTCGCGAAGCATTCCTCGCGAAGGCTGGCTCGCGCACGCCCGAATTCGCCGAGCAACCCGAGACGACGTGAGTCCCAGGAGGGACGCAGCATGGCGGCATCACCCCAGAAGTGGATCTCCGCTGTCGTCGCGCCGCTGGTCGTGGCCGCACTGGTCACCGGCCTGCCTGCCGCGCGAGCAGCGGGGAACGAGGACAGACCCGGACACCGGCACGGCCTCGTCAGAGGAGACGTGGCCAGACCTAAACCGCCCGCACCGCCGAAGCTGCGGGTGGTGAACGGACCGCTCAAGCCGCAGGTAGCGCCTGTCGCACCACTGGCCGCGACCGACCGGGTAGCGCTGCGGCCGCTGGTGATCGCGCTCGACCAGGCGGACTTCGGCCTCGCCACCTGGAAGGCCGTGCTGGACCGGATCGGCACGCCGTACGACGTGCTCCTGGCGCGCACGGAACAGCTCACCGCCGCCCGCCTGCAGCGGCCCGACGGCACCGGACGCCACAGCGCCGTGCTGCTCACCGACAACGCGCTGCTGCAGCCCGACGGCTCCGGCGGCTACGTCAGCGCGTTCGACGCGGCGGAGTGGCAGACGTTGTGGAACTACGAGCGGACCTACCGCGTGCGCCAGGTGTCGCTCTACACCTCGTGGGGCACGTTCCCCGAGGACTACTGCCTGCGGCCCGGCCTCGAGGGCGGCGTCGGCGGCACCGGCCTGCAGGCAGGGCTCACCGCCGCCGGACGAGGTCAGTTCGACCGGCTCGCCGCCGGCGCGACCGTGCCGATCACGTTCTCCTACGTCTACCGGTCCACCCTGGCACCGGGATGCGCCGCCCAGCCCACGCTGACGGCGGGCGGCTACGTGCTGGGCGTGATCAGCACCTCGGCGGACGGGCGCGAGCGAGCCGCGTTGACGTTCTCCTCCAACGAGTTCCTGCCCCAGACCGACATGCTGGGCTACGGGCTCGTGCGCTGGGCGACCCGCGGTGTGTTCGTCGGCGAGCTGCGGCACTGGATCAACGTCGACGTCGACGACTGGTTCAACTACACCGACCACCTCTACCCGGACGGGCACCTGGAGACCGATCCCGGGTTCCGGCTGGCAGGCTCCGACGCCGCCTCGGCCAACGCGCAGCAGAGCTCCTTGCGCAGCGGCTACCCGGCCGCGGCCGGCTTCACCCTGAACCTGCCCTACAACGGCGGCGACCTCACGCCGTCCGCCCCGTCGCAGTGCTCCGCCACCGGCACCCCGGACGCGCTCACCAGCTACTCGAAGTGCCTCGCGGGCAGCTTCCGGTGGGTCAACCACACCGTGACGCACCCGGAGATGAACTTCACGGACTACGCCACGAGCCGGCGCGAGATCGTCGACAACCTCACCATCGGACGGCAGGCCGGGCTCACCGTGCCGACCGAGGTGCTCAAGACCCCCGCCTACTCCGGGCTCGGCGTCTACAACCCGGATCCCAACGCACCTGACACCGAACCGCCGACCGACTTCGGGTTGAGCGCCTCCAACCCTGCCTTGCTCACCGCGGCCCGCGACGCCGGTGTCCGCTACCTGCACGGCAACATGTCGTTCCCGAGCCACCGGCCGGCTTGCTTCAACTGCGGCGTCCGCCACCCGCTGCAGCAGGAGCTGATGGTCGTGCCGGACTGGCCGACCAACATCGGCTACCAGGTGACCACACCGGCCGAGGAAACGTTGCTGTACAACAGCCTCTACGGCCCGAACGGCAGATTCCCCTACCACGACCACGATCTGAGCTACCCCGAGCTGCTGTCGTACGAGTCCGAGGTGGGGCTGCAGCACGTGATGAGCGGGTCGGTGTACAGCCACACCCTGCACCAGGGCAACCTGCGCCAGTTCTCGCCCGGCCGCAGCCTGACGTTCGACTGGCTGCGCGCGATCGTCGACAGGTACAGCGCGCGGTTCTCGGTGCCGTTGCGCAACCCCACCTGGCCGGCGCTGGCGTCGTACGTCGAAGCGCGCACGAGCCACTTCGCCGAGATCCGCGGCGCCGACGCGGTCTGGGATCGCAGCACCAACAGCGTCACCCGCACGGGCACCTCGGCCGGTTCGCTGTTCCTCACCGGCGTGACCCACCCGACGGGCACGATCGACCGCTACGGCGCCGACATCATCACCCGTCTCCCGGTCGCGGTCGGCGCCACCGTCACCGCCACGGCGGTGCCCAGGCCATGACTTCCCAGTCGTCCAAAGTGGTCGGTCCGCTGCTGGCGGCCGTCGCGCTGGCGGTCACCACGATCACCGTGCTCAGCCCGCCGAGCGTGCAGCCGGCACGCGACCAGCGGGTGAGCGCGGTGCCGTATCCGTTGCCCGCCAAGCGATTCGTACCCGTGCGCGCGGACCGGCCGCCGGAGGGCAGCGGCCGGCTCGGCGACCGGGTGGCGTTGCGGCAGCTGGTGATCGCGACCGGCCAGGACGACTTCGGTCTGGCCACCTGGAAAAGCGTGCTGGACGCACTAGGCTCGCCTTACGACGTGATGCAGGCGAACACCGAACCGCTGACGTCCGACCGGCTCGTCCGGCCGGACGGCACGGGCAGGTACAACGCGGTTCTGCTCACGAGCAGTGCACTGCTGACGAGCAAGCCGGACGGAACGTACGCGAGTGCGTTCGACACAGGACAGTGGGCGGTTCTGTGGGACTACGAACGCACGTTCAACGTCCGGCAGGTGTCGCTGAACACCCACCCTTCCACCACACCGGAGGACCTCTGCCTGCGGCCTGGTGGCGAGGGCGCGGTCGGCGACACGGGGGTCGGGATGGCGCTGACCGCGGCAGGCGGCGCCATCTTCGACGAGCTCAGGCCGGAAGCACGGATTCCGCTCGTGCGCTCCTACGTCTACCGGGCGAGACTCGCGGCCGGATGTGCCGCCGAACCCGTGCTGACTGCGGGCGACGCGGTCGTCGGGGTGCGGAGCACGGCACCGGACGGCAGGGAACGGCTCGCGCTGACGTTCTCCATGGGCCCGGACGACCTTCCCGCGCTGTTGCTCGGTCCTTCTCTCGTGCGGTGGGCGGCGAAAGGTGTGCTGCTGGGCGAGCAACGGCACTGGTTCACGGTCGACGTCGACGACTGGTTCAACTCCACCGCCCGCAAGCGCGTCGACGGCGCCACCGACCTGTTCCGGCTGAGCGCGGACGACGCGAAGTCGGCGAGCGCACAGCAACGTGCCCTGCGCGTACGTCATCCCGAGGCCTCCGGGTTCACGCTCACGTTGCCGTTCAACGGCAGCAGGCTGAACCCGGACTCGGACCCGCTCAGCAAGAGCTCCCTCGAGCTGGTGCGGGAGTTCCGCTGGGTCAACCACACCGCGAACCACCCGCAGATGAACGACACCTCCTACGACGTCAGCAAGTCCGAGATCACCGAGAACCTCGCCATCGCCGCGGAAGCCCGGCTGCCCGTGCCCGCGAGTGTGCTCAAAACGCCGGAGTACTCGGGACTCGGTGTCTACACACCGGATCCGCGGTCGCTGGAACCGCCGACGGACTTCGGTCTCACCGGCTCGAACCGGGCGATGCTCGACGCGGCGCACGACGCCGGCGTGAAGTACCTGCAGGGCAACATGTCCTTCGCCGGTCACCGGCCGAAGTGCGTCAACTGCGGTACTCACCACCCGCTGCGGCCGGAGTTGCTGGTCGTGCCGGACTGGCCGACCGCGATAGACTTCGAGGCGACCAGTCCGGAAGAGCAGACGAAGCTCTACAACGGACAGTACGGCCGCAACGGAAAAGCAGCCGACCACCGCGACCACGACCTGACCTACGAGGAGGCGATCGACGCGGAGGCCGAGGTGGCGGTGCGGCACCTGATGAGCGGCTCGGCGTACGCGCACACGCTGCACCAGGGCAACCTGCGCGAGTACGCGCCGGGCCGGTCGCTCGCCTTCGACTGGATCACCGCCACCGTGGCGAAGTACTCGGCGCTGCACAGGGTTCCGCTGCTGAGCCCGGACTGGCTGACCCTCGCCCGGTACGTGGAGGCGCGGACAGCGCACTTCGCCGAGCTGGGTTCCGGGCGCGACGCGGTGTGGGACCGGAGCACCGACGCGATCACGTACGTGCCCCAGGCCGGCGGGACGCTCTTCCTGACCGGCGTGCGGCAGCGTCCGGCGACCGAGGCCGACCAGGCGGGCGGCGACGAGAGCGACACGTACGGCGCGAGCACGACGGCGCGGATCGACCTGGCCGCGGGGCAGACGGCGGTCGTGATGGCGAGCCCGCGGTGACAGGTGACCAGGACGGACTGCGCATCGCACTCGTCTCGGAGGGGTGCTACCCGTTCCACCCCGGCGGCGTGAGCCTGTGGTGCGACCAGCTGATCAGGGGCATGCCGCAGCACGACTTCACCGCGGTCGCGCTGACGGTGGACGGCACCGAGCAGCCGTGGTGGCCGAAACCCGCCAACCTCACCGAGGTGGTGAGCATGCCGTTGTGGGGCAGACGGCCCCGGCGGGCGCGTCGGGGGCCCGCCGGGTTCGACGAGGTTCACGAGGCCTTCGTGAGGTCCTTCATCCCGCATGCGGACGACAGCCCCGAGAAGCTGGCGCACGCGCTGCACCGGATCTTCGACCTCGCGCGGAGGTCGGACGTCGGCGCGGCGCTGGTGTCCAACGACTCGGTGGCCCGGCTGATCCGCGCCGTGCACGACTGCGGCGAGGGGCCGATCTCCCTGCGGGACGCCGTGATCGCGACCGACCTGCTCGAACACTCGTTGCGGCCGTTGATGTTCCCACCGGTCCGCGCCGACGTGTGCCATCTCGCGATGAACGGGTTGAGCGCGTTGGCCGGCATGGCGGCGAAGTGGGCGCACGGAACGCCGTTGATGATGTCCGAGCACGGGGTCTACCTGCGCGAGCGGTACCTCGGCGCGGTCGGCGAAACCCTGGCTCTGCCGGCCAAAGTCGTGCTGCTGGGCTTCCACCGCGCGCTCGCGGGCGCCGCCTACCGCACGTGCGACATGCTGACCCCGCACTCCGACTACAACCGGCGGTGGCAGCTGCACAGCGGCGCCGACCCCAGTCGCATGTGGACGATGTACAACGGCATCGACCCCGCGGAGTTCCCGGTGGCACAAGGAGAACCGGACGTGCCGACGATCGTGTTCGTCGGCCGGATCGACCCGCTCAAGGACCTGCACACGCTGATCAGGGCGTTCGGTGAGGTCCGGCGCGCTCTTCCGGACGCGCGGCTGCGCGTGTTCGGACCGGTGCCCGAGGCGAACAAGGACTACCACGCGAGCTGCCTGCGCCTCGCGGACCAGCTCGGGCTCACCGGAGCCGCCGTGTTCGAGGGGCTGGTACCGAGCCAGGTCGACGCCTACCACGCGGGTCACGTGGTCGCGTTGACCAGCGTGTCGGAGGGGTTTCCGTTCACCGTCGTGGAAGCGATGTCCACCGGCCGCCCGCCAGTGTGCACCGACGTCGGCGGAGTCAGCGAGGCAGTGGCCGACGCGGGACTCGTTGTGCCGCCACGTGATCACGACGCCGTGGCACGGGCGTGCGTGCGGCTGCTCACCGACACCCCGCTGCGCCATCGGCTGGGCAGGCTCGCACGGCAGCGGGTGGTCGAGCGCTTCACCGTCCAGCGGTGGAACGACAGCTACCGCACCAGGTATGCGGAGCTCACGGAGGCCGGCCGATGATCCTCGACGAGCTGGTGACGCGGATCGCCGCGCTGCTGCCGGATCCGGTGGACGAGCTGCAGGTGGCGGCGTTGCTGGAGAGCCAGGGCGTCACCGACCAGGTCGCGGTGGACCGCTACGCGCGCGCCGACGTGTTCGCGTTGGCACAAGAGGTTTTCGAACGGTTGCCGCGCACGAGCGTCACCGCCGAGGACCGCGAGCGCCACCGCACCTGGCCACATGCCGTGCGAGGACCGCTCTACCTGCTGCCGACGACGGTCTTCCCCGCGGTGGCCGCGGTGCTGGGCGGTCCTGGCGCGGTGCGGGCGATGGTGCTCGCCACCGTCGTGACCTGGGTGTGGGGCGCGGGTACGAGTGTCGTGGCGCATCAGCTGCTGGGGCGTGGGGCCCCGGCGACGGCGGCCAGGTCGTTGCGCCTGCTCGGGGTCGGCGGGGTGGTGATCGCCGCGTCCGTCGCGAGCGTGGTGCTGGGCTGGGCGTCCGCTCTGTTCGTGCTCCCGTTGGCCGGTCTTCAGCTCGCGATCGGCGTGCTCTTGTTCCACGGCAGGGAAGTCCTGTTGTCCGGCGCGGTGCTGCCGGCCGGTGCGGGAGGGGTTGTCCACCTCGTTTCCGGCGCCACCGGGATCGCGCTGGCGCTGGGTGGCGTCACGGTGCTGCTGGCCGTCGGTGTCGCCTGGCGCTGCGGGCGCGGCACCCACGACTCCGCCGGTGTGCGGCTGCCGCGGGCGGGCGCGCTGCTGGGTACCGCGCTGCCCAGCAGCGTGTACGCGGCGGTGTGCGCGGCCTTGTTGCTGTACACGGATTCCCGTTACGCGCTCAGCGCTCTCGACCTGGCCGTCGCCGCCGCGCCACTCGTGCTCGGGATGGGTGTCGTCGAGTGGCGCGCCCACCGGTTCTTCGACACGGCGGCGGACGAGCTGCGCGGATGTGTGCTGCCGCAGGACTTCGGCGCGGCGACGTGGCGCGCGTTGCTGCGAGAGCTCGGCATCTGCCTGGTGGCGCTGGGTTCCGCCGCGCTCGTGCTGCTCGTGGCACTGCGCTGGTCCGGTGCGCTCACGTCGTCCGGAGCGTTGCTGATCGACGGGCACGTCCTGCTCGGCGGCGCGTTCTTCCTGGGGTTCGTGCTCGTCCGGACGGGCGGGGTGACGCGCGCGGCGCTGATCACGTCGACCGTGCTGGCGGGGACGGTCGTCGCGACCGAGCTCACCGCCGATCCTCCGCCGGTCTTCCTGTTCAGCTGCACCGCTTTGTCCGTCTTCTTGCTCTTGGCGCTCCGCGAGAGCGTCGGACAGGTTCGCCACTACCGATGAGGAAGTGATCTCCACATGCATGCGGTGATACTCGCCGGTGGCAGAGGAGTGCGACTGCGGCCGTACACCACGGCGCTGCCCAAGCCACTCGTGCCGATCGGCGAGGAGTACGCGATCCTCGACATCATCCTGCAACAGCTGGGCACGCGCGGCTTCGACCGCGTGACGCTCGCGATCGGGCACCTGGGTTCGCTGATCCGCGCGTTCGTCGGCGACGGGTCCCGGTGGCACATCGGGGTGGACTACGCGGAGGAGAAGACGCCGCTGTCCACCATCGGCCCGTTGCTCAACATCGTCGACCTCCTGCCGGAGCACTTCCTCGTGATGAACGGGGACGTGCTCACCGACCTCGACTACTCGGCACTGCTGGACCACCACGTGGCACTGGGCGCGCCGCTCACCGTCGCCACGTACCAGCGCAAGGTGAAGATCGACTTCGGCACTCTGTCCACAGAGGAGGGTCGGATCGTCGACTTCGTGGAGAAGCCGGAGCTCTCCTACGGCGTGAGCATGGGCGTGTACGCGATGGCCCGCAAGACGCTCACCCCGTACCAGCGCAACGTGCCGTTCGGGCTGGACGAGCTGGTGCTCGACCTGCTGTCCCGGGGTGAGGAGCCGGCGGCCTACGAGTTCGGCGGCTACTGGCTCGACATCGGCCGGCCCGACGACTACGACGACGCCAACCGGAACTTCGAGCGGTTGCGGCCGATGTTGTTGCCCGGCAACGCCTCCACGGGCGTGACGTCATGACCGTCGTGCTGTTCGGCGCGGCGGGCTACCTCGGCCGCGCGGCGGAAGCGGCCTTGCGCGACCGTGGGGTGCGGGTCGTGCGGGTCAGCAGAACCGGGCCGCGCGACGACGGTTCGGTGCGCCACGACCTGGTGCACGGCGGCACCGACGAGCTCGTCGCCCTGCTGAGACCGATCGCACCCGACGCCGTGGTCAACTGCACGGGGCTGCTCGACGGCACGACGGCGGAGCTCGTCGCCGCCAACGTGACACCCACGGCGAGGCTGCTCGACGCGCTCCCGGTCGCCGCGCCGTCCGCGAGGCTCGTCGCACTAGGCTCCGCGGCGGAGTACGGGCCGGTTTCCCGTGGTGTCCCGGTCGCGGAGAACGCGGCCGCGAACCCGGTGTCGGGCTACGGGATCACCAAGCTCGCGAGCACGTTGCTGGTGCGGGACGCGGTCGTCGCGGGCCGGGTGGACGGCGTGGTGCTGCGGGTCTTCAACCCCATCGGAGCGGACCTGCCGGCCGGCACGGTGCTGGGGCGTGCGACGGACGCGATCCGCGCGGCGCTGCGGCACAGCGCCACCGACATCACGCTCGGCCCGCTCGACTCCTACCGCGACTTCGTCGACGTCACCGACGTGGCGAACGCGATCGCGGACGCCGCCCTGGCACCCGAACCGTCCGAGCCGGTGCTCAACGTCGGCAGCGGCAGAGCCATCGCCGTCCGCGACGCCGTGGCAACCCTCGCCGAGGTGGCGGGCTTCGAGGGCAAGATCCTCGAAAGCGCTCCAGTGCCCTCGCGTTCGGGCGCGGTCGACTGGATCGCCGCGGACATCACCCGCACCCGGCACGTCCTCGGCTGGTCCCCGCACCAGGATCTGATCACGTCCATCCGCGCGGTGTGGAAGAACGCCTAACGCTCCCGATGAACGGCGCTTTCGTCCAACTGACGAAAGCGCCGTTCATCATTTTCACGAGATGTGGGTTCGGTACCAGGCGAAGGTTTGCCGAACGCCGTCGTCCAGGGACACCGCGGGTTGGTAGCCGGTGAGCGAGCGCAACAGAGTGAGGTCCGGGCAGCGGCGGGTTACTGAGCCTGGCGGGGCGGCGGCGCGTTGGACGGCCGGTGCGTGGCCGGAGATCTTCAGGACCAGCTCGGCCAGTTCGCCGATGTTGGTCTCGGCGGTGTCGTCTCCGATGTGGACGATCCGGCCGATCGCCGCGTCCACGCCCATCAGCCGCACGACCGCCTCGACCGCGTCGTCCACGTGGCAGAACGCGCGGAACTGGTCGGTGCCGTAGACGAGGAACGGATCCTCGCGCCGCAACGCGCGCAGGCACAGCTCCGGAATGACGTGGTCGGCGCCCATGCGCGGCCCGTACACGTTGTGGAAGCGCCCCACGACAACGGGAACGTTCTTCGCGCGGCCCGCGTGCACCACCGCCGCCTCGCCCAGCATCTTGCTGATCCCGTAGGCGAAGCGGGGCGCGGCGACGTCCTCGACGACGAGCGGCACGTTCTCCGCGGTCGGCACCGGCACAAGCCCCGCCGACACCCCGCCCGCGTAGGTCTCGCTGGTGGAGGCGAAGAACAACCGCTGCCCCGACGTGATCCAGTCCAGCGTGTTCAGCACGACGAGCGTGTTGATCCGGACGACGCGCGAAGGGTCGCGTTCGACGTTGCGCACGCCCACCACAGCAGCGAGCAGGTACACGTGGTCGAAGTCGCAGGGCAACGCCGCGAACGACGCCGGGTCGGTGAGGTCCGCCGAGATCACCCGCACGTCCAGCGCGGTGAGCTCGGGATCGTCGCGGCCGCGCGAGAAGTCGTCGACGACCGTTACCTCGTGGCCGTCCGCGACGAGTCTCCTGCCGAGGTGCAGTCCGATGAACCCGGCGCCGCCGAGCAGGAGGCACTTCACCGCGTCACCTCCGGTTCGTAGCCGAGACCGGCGTAGCGGACGCCGTGCCGCGTCACCCGGTTCTCGTCGAGCACCCGCCACGAGTCGTAGACGAGCCGCACGCCCGACCCGGGCAACAACTCTTCGACGCCGAGCTGCCGGTACTCCGGGTGGTCGGTGATGATCAGCACGGCGTCCGCGCTCGAGAACCCGGTCGCGACGTCGACGGGTGTGCCGCCGTACTTCCGGATCACCTCCCCGCTGACCAGCGGGTCGTGCCCCAGGACCTGGATGCCCGCCCTGGTGAAGCCCGGCATCATCGAGGCGATCGGCGTGCCGCGCATGTCGTCGGTCGGCGGCCAGCCCTTGTACGCCCAGCCGAGCACCAGCAACCGCTTGTCGTCTCCCATCAGGTCGATCACGCGGTCCGCGACGTGCACGGGCAGGTCCTCGTTGACCGCGCGAGCCGCCTGGATCAACGGCGGCACGTGGCCGGCCTGTTCGGCAGCCGACAGCAACAGGTACGGGTCCTTGGACAGGCACCCGCCGCCGACGTACCCCGGCTTCGCGATGTCGGGGCGCGGGTAGTCGACGTTGGTCGCCCTGATCACCTCCAACGGGTCGAGCCCGAGCCGTTCGGTCAGCCTGGCGACCTCGTTGCCGAACGAGTAGATGACGTCGGTGTGGCAGTTGTTGACCAGCTTCACCAGCTCGGCGGTCTCCAGCCCCGACACCGGCACCAACTGCGCCGAGAGTCCACCGAACAACGCGAGCCCTAGCCGCAGACTCTCGTCGTCGAGGCCGCCGACCACCTGCGGCAGCTCGACCAGCTCGCGCAGCGCCTGGCCCTGGATCGTGCGTTCCGGCGCCATCACCAGCCGCGCCGACCCCCAGGCGTCGGCCAGCCGGGGCAGCACGACCGACCGGGTCGCGCCGACCGGCACCGTGCTGCGCACCACGACCAGCGTCTCCGGCGTGCAGCGCTTGGCGATGTGCTCGGCCGCGGCGGCCAGGTTGAGCAGGTACGGCTCGCGACCGGACTCTCCCACCGGGGTGGAGACGCAGATGACCGCCGCGTCCACACCCGAGTCCGGCAGGTCGTGCGAGAGGAAGATGCGCTTGCCGGCCCACTCCTGGAAGACGTCCTCGACGCCGGGTTCGAAGAGGTGCGGACGCCCCTTCGCCAGCGTGTCGAGCAGTGCGGCCTGGGTGTCCACGCCGTGCACCTCGTACCCCCGCCGGGCCATCGCCGCGGCGAGCGTGAGGCCCACGTACCCCATTCCGATGATGCCCACTCTGCGGAATTCAGGTTCTTCGACTGTCACGGTCGGTTCCTCCCTCGTACGTTCACCGGCACGGCGCGGCAGTGATGTCGAGTGCCCGCACCGTCACATATCCCTCGAATCCTTCTTCGCGATAACGGCGGCACGCCTCCGCCACGTTCTCCGGACGGCTCGCGTAGTCGACCGCGAGCACGGTCTTCCCGGCTTCCTTGAGCTTCCTGGTCGCCGCCAGGTTCGCGGCGCAGAAGTCCGCGGCGCACCGCTCGTCGGTGGCCCTGAAGAAGAGCTCCTCCATCCCGATGCCGTCAATCGCGTCGAGATACCCCGGGTGCTCGCGCAATTCGGGCGAATTCTGCGGATAGACGCCGAAAGACGGCCTCGCCCGCTTCACGTACGCGCTGATCCGCACGATCAGCTCCGTCATCCGCGCGGCGAGCCGGCCGCGGTCGGCGTCCGGCACCAGCGCGAGGTCGATCTCCTCGTACGCGAGCGGGGTGTCGAGGTACACGCCGTCGAACCCCGTGGCCAGCGCCCGGTCCAGCCGCGGCCGCACGGCCAGGTCCCACCAGCGCGGTTCCCAGTACCGGACGAAGTGCTCCCCAGGCCAGCTCGGCCACTCGTTGAGCAGCAGCCGGGCGGCGTCGGCGCGGACCGCGGCGAAGTCGGGCCGGAACGACTCGATGGACCCAATCTCGAAGTAGGCCAGCACCCGTTTTCCGGACGCCTTGAGCCGGGCGATCTCGTCCGCCCCGAAATACGACGTTCCCCCGTCGCGCGCGAGGTCCACGACGGCCGTCCGGAACGAGGACGCCGCGATCTCGTCCAGCCGTCCGTCGCGATACCCCTGCAACTGGTAGACAAAACCGCCGGGCGCCGTGGATTCACCCGAACATCCGCCCGACAACAGGGCGAACACAATTAGTGAAAGCACTCCGGAACGACATCGCGGCACTCTGACCACGGTACCGAACGGGACCAAACCATCAATGCCCCGCCTGGGCTATTTCACGTCGCTTCCCACCCCGGCCGGAATATCTTCCGGGACTTTTGACCTCGCCCCGTTGGCGGCTTGAAAAACAGTTCGGCTAACGCGCCGCGCCCCACTCGTGCGCCAGCGCGGCCGCCTCGCCGCGGGAGCCGACGCTCAGCTTCTCCAGGATCTTCGCCACGTGGAACTTCACCGTCGACTCGCTGATGTGGAGCTCCCCCGCGATGTCGCGGTTGCGGCGGCCGCGGGCGAGCTGCCCCAGCACCTCCAGCTCGCGCGCGCCCAGCACGGTCAACGGGTCCTCGCGCGGGCTCTCCGGCGGCCCGAGCGGCACCTCGATCGTCACGGTCGAACCCCAGCCCGGCACCGCGTCGACCTCCACCCGTCCACCGAGCGGTCCGAGGCGTTCGGCGACGCGGCGGGTGTCGAGACTTCCGCACGACAGCGTGCCCGGACCGTCATCCCGCACGGTCGCCCTGAGCACGGTCGCGACGACCTTCCACGCGATGTGGATGCGCCGCACACCCCGTTGGTCGTCGAGCATCGCGTGCACGGCGGACCTGGCCACCGCACTGGCCGTGTACGCGACCTCGGTCGGCAGGACGCGGTCCGCGCCCTCCTCCGCGCCGGGCGTGCCCAGGTCGAGTCGCACGTCGCGGCCGCGCAGCACCCGGCGCAACGACTCGGCGAGCCGCTCGAACGCGTCACCCGCCCGTTCCTCGGTCTGCGCCCGGTCGAGATCGGCCCGCGACCGCAGGTCGACCAGCGCGGTGACGGCGAGGTCGACCGCACGCGACCGGGCCGACTCGTCGTCCACGTCGCGGTCGCGCAGCACGCCGAGCAGGGCGGTCAGCACGGATCCGTACGCGTCACCGAGATCGGAAATCGCCACCGCACGGGCTGCCGCAGCCGCCCGCGACACCGCGAGGGTGGCTGGCACCGCCTCGTTGCGCAGGCCTTCCATGTGCGCGGTCACGACGTCCCACAACTCGTTCGCCGAGGCCAGAACCTCCTGCGGCACAGGCGTGTCGTCGGCACGGAGGAGCACCAGCAACGCGGTCGGTTCGGAGAAGTCGCTCGCCAGCACGACCACCGGCACCTCGACTCCGGCCATGACCGCCCTGCCCTGCCAGGGGCCGTCCACCGGCCGGAGCGCGGCGAGATCCGCGATCGTCACCGGCGCCTCACCGCGGAACTTGAACGGCGCGAACGTGCAGTTGGACAGCTCACCGACCGCCCGGTGCGGAATGGCCTCGGCGAGCGCGGCGGAGAGCTGCGGCAGCGTCTCGCTCAGCGGTGCCTGGATCACTCGGGCGGCCGTCGACAGGTCCATGGTTCGAGCGTAGCCCGCCCAGACGCGTGATCGGCTGGTCTTTCGGCCAGTGGGAACTAGCCGAAGTACGGGCTGGGGAAGACCAGGTTCAGCGCTACGGTTGATGTGTCAACCAAACGACGAACATCCGGAGCAAGAGATGAAGGCGATCACCTACAGCACCTTCGGCGGTCCTGAAGTGCTGGAACTGACGGAGGCCGACGAGCCGCACGCCGGACCGGGCCAGGTGCGGCTGAAGGTCGTGGCCGCGGCGGTCAACCCGCTGGACCACAAGATCCGCAACGGCTGGATGCCGCACTTCGCACCCGCCTTCCCCGCGACTCCCGGCCTGGAAGCGGCCGGGATCGTGGACGAGGTCGGCGAGGGCGTCACCGGGGTCGCGGTCGGCGACGAGGTCCTGGCCTGGACCGTCACCGGCGCCTACGCCGAGTACGCGCTGGCCACCGACTTCGCCGTCAAGCCGGCGAACCTCGACTGGGACACCGCGGCGGCACTGCCCGTGGCCGTCGAGACCTCGGTCCGCGTCCTCGACACCCTCAAGGTCGGCGAGGGCGACACGCTGCTGCTGCACGGCGCCGCCGGTGTCGTCGGCGCGGTCGCGGTCCAGCTCGCGGTGGCCCGCGGCGCCACGATCATCGGCACCGCGTCCGAACGCAACCACGACTACCTGCGCTCGCTCGGCGCCGTCCCGGTCGCTTACGGAGACGGTCTCGCCGACCGGGTCCGCGCCGCCGCACCGCAGGGCGTCGACGCGGTGTTCGACGCCGCCGGTCAGGGTGACCTGCCGGTGTCGATCGAGCTCCGCGGCGGCACCGACCGGATCGTCACCATCGCCGACCCCCAGGCCGCGGACCTGGGTGTGACGTTCTCCGGTGGCGGCGGTCCGTTCGGCGACCGGCTCACCGAGTACGCGAAGCTCGCCGCCGACGGCAAGCTGACCGTGCGGGTGGCGCAGAGCCTGCCGCTGGCCGACGCCGGCAAGGCGCAGGAACTGAGCGCGACCGGTCACGCCGGAGGCAAGGTCGTGCTGCACCCGTCATCGTGAGGCAATAATTTGACTCATGACTCAACGTGTCGCGGTGACCGGAGGAAGCGGCAAGCTCGGGCGAGCCGTCGTGACTCACCTGCTGGAGCACGGCTGGGAGGTCCACAACCTCGACCAGGCCGCTCCCCCGGTCGCGCAGGGGTGCGAGTTCACCCGCGTCGACCTGACCGACTACGGCCAGGTCGTGGAGGCGATCAGCGGGATCGACGACAGGTACGCCGGGCTCGACGCCGTGGTGCACCTGGCCGCGATTCCAGGGCCGGGCGTGGCACCCAACGCAAAGACGTTCCACAACAACGTGACCAGCACCTACAACGTGTTCGCCGCAGCACGGCTCGCGGGCGTGCGCAACGTCGTGTGGGCGTCGAGCGAGACGGTGCTGGGGCTGCCGTTCGACACTCCGCCGCCGTACATCCCGATCGACGAGGAGTACGCGGGCCGGCCGGAGACCTCGTACTCGCTCGGCAAGCTCGTCGACGAGACGCTCGCCCAGCAGTTCTGCCGCTGGGAACCGGAGATGAAGATCATCGGGTTGCGGTTCTCGAACGTGATGGAGCCGCACGACTACGAACGCTTCCCGTTCGACGCCGACCCGTTGGCGCGCAAGTGGAACCTCTGGTCCTACATCGACGCACGCGACGGTGCCCAGGCCGTGCGCAAGGCATTGGAACACGACGCGACGGGCTTCGACGTGTTCATCATCGCCAACGCCGACACGTGCATGACGACGCCGAACGACGAGCTGGTCGCGAAGGTCTATCCGGGCGTGCCGCTCAAGAGGGAGTTCGGTCCTCACGAGACGCTGCTGTCGATTGAGAAGGCACGGAGGGTGCTGGGGTTCGAGCCGGAGCACACCTGGCGGTCGTGACCTCCCTGGCGAGCCCGAACAGCTCGTCCGCCGCCCGTGCCCTCGGCCCTGACTGACGCAGGTGGTCGAGGGCGCGGGCGAGCAGCAGTTCAGCCTGCTGCTCGCACCACTTCCGGCCACCCGCCTCGGCGATCAGCTCCGCCAGCTCGCGCGGCTCGGCGTCCGTTGCGTAGACGTCGGTGCCGAAGTGGATCGCGGCGACGACGGGCAGCGTGCGGCGCTGGTGCAGCAGGTCGTCGTAGAGCGGGCGGCCGCTGACCGTCGCGCCGCCCCAGATCGCGAGAACGTCGTCGACGTGCTTGCGCGCCAGGCCGATGTCGTCGCCGAACTCCCTGAGGTGGTCGGCCTGGCTCCGCGACCCGCCCGCCGACAACGCGCCGAGCTCGCACGCGCAGGCCGTCAACGCGGAGTGCTTCGCCGCCGCCACGCCCAGGTACTCGGCGATGTCGACGTCGTCCCGCTCGTCCATCTCGACTTCCTGGACGTAACCGTCCACAACGGACAGCAGTGCCGCGTTGAGGATCATCACCTCGGACTTGGCGAGCTGCCCGAACGCGAGGGTGATCAGCGCGTCTGCGGCCGAGACCACCCTGTCGTCGCCGAACTCGACCCACGCGCTCGGCTGGTGGCCGCGGCTGACCGCGCGGGTCATCAGGTCCGCGTGCAGCTGTTCGTGCAGGAACGCGAGCTCCAGCGCGGTCGCGACCCGGATCGCCTGCGTCGCGTCGCCGATGCAGTCCGCGCAGAGCAGCGCGAGCGCGGACGTGGAGAAGTCCGGCCGGTGGTACTCGACGACCTCTCGCGTTTCGTCCGGCAGCGTGGCGATCGCCGCCTTCCAGGGGGTGTCGATCATGGCGCGGCTCCACGCCAGCACGTCCCGCGGCGGCGCGACCACCTCGATGCTCGTCACAGGAGGAAGCTAAACCCGCAGGTCAACCGAAGCGGCCCGGTTACCACTGTCGTGTTCAAGAGGGGCACGATCCGGCGAGCGGGACTACGTTGATGTTGAACGGGTTGTTGCCGCCATCACCCGACCGTGATCGCCGTTTTCCTGAGGGGCTGACCGTGCGCTACACCAAGCTCGCCGGCATGGACGTGTCCGAGATCTGTCTCGGCATGATGAGTTACGGAGAACCGTCGCGCGGAGGACATCCGTGGTCGAAGACGGAGGAGGAGTCGCGGCCGTTCATCAAGGCCGCCCTCGACGCCGGGATCAACTTCTTCGACACCGCGAACGTCTACTCGGCCGGTTCCTCGGAGGAGATCACCGGACGTGCGCTGACGGACCTCGCCCGGCGCGACGAGATCGTGCTGGCGACGAAGGTCAACGGCCGCATGCACGCCGGTTCGAACGGCGCCGGCCTGTCCCGCAAGGCGATCTTCGCCGAGATCGACAACTCGTTGCGGCGACTGGGAACGGACTACGTCGACCTCTACCAGATCCACCGCTTCGACTCCTCCGTGCCGCTGGAGGAGACCCTGGAAGCGCTGCACGACGTGGTGAAGTCCGGCAAGGCGCGCTACATCGGCGCGTCGTCGATGTTCGCGTGGCAGTTCGCGAAGTCGTTGTTCACGCAGCGGCAGAACGGTTGGACGCGGTTCGTGTCGATGCAGAACCACTACAACCTCCTCTACCGCGAGGAGGAGCGCGAGATGCTGCCGTTGTGCGCGGACCAGGACGTCGCCGTGATCCCGTGGAGCCCGCTGGCCCGCGGTCGCCTGACCCGTGACTGGGACTCGGTCACCGCGCGCACCGAGACCGACGAGTTCGGGTCCACCCTGTACACCGAGTCGGACAGCGCGACCGTCGCGCGGGTGGCCGAGGTGGCCGCGGCTCGTGGCGTGTCACGGGCGCAGGTCGCGCTCGCCTGGATGCACCGCAACCCCGTGATCACCGCGCCGATCGTCGGCGTGACCAAGCCCGAACACCTGGACGACGCGGTGGCGTCGCTGGACGTCGAGCTGACCGACGACGAGGTGGCGTTGCTGGAGTCGGCGTACGAGCCGCACCGCATCGCCGGCCACAGCTAGCTCTCCTGCAGCTGGGCCAGCAGTTCGTTCTGTCCCACCAGCAGCTCCGTCAGGATGCGTCTGGCGGCTCTGAGCAGGTCGGCGACGTCGGCACCCGCGAGGGCGTAGACCACTGTCGAGCCCTCGCGGGTGGCCGTGACGATCCCCGATCTGCGCAGCACGGCGAGCTGCGCGGAGAGGTTCGAGGCCTCGACCTCGATCTCCGCGAGCAGCTCGCGCACGGCTTTCGGCCCGTCCTGCAGCAGCTCGAGCACCCGGATGCGCACCGGGTGCCCGAGCATGCGGAAGAAGTCGGCCTTGGCCTGGTACAGCGGGACGGGCACCGCTCTCACTTCACCCCGTGCTCTGCGGCGAGGCGCCGGAGGTTGGCGAGGTCGGCACCGTGCGTCTCGGCGGCGTAGGAGTCCTGCTGCTCCTCCGCCTTGCGCACGGCTTCCTCCGCCTGCGAGATGCGGGCGAGGAGGTTGTCCCTGAACTCGTTCACGACACCACAACCTGTCGAATTGAAGAATTCTTCAAGTCGACAGGCTAACCCAGTTTGGCGACCTCGATGAAGTCCGGAATCTGGGCTTTCAGTGCTCCGTTCGGCTGAAATCGGTAGAAGAGCACGGCCGTGCTGCACGCCGAGTTGCCGAACCACGCGTGGTCGCAGGTGATCTGCGGGCCGAGGAAGCTGTCGAGGTTCTTGACGGCTTTGAGCGCCTGCTCCGGTGATCCGTCCGAAGTGGACAGCACCCGCGCGAGGGTCATCATGTCCGCGAACGACACCACCGCGCCCGCGACCGGTTCGTCGTGGCCCGCAGCCTTCATCGCGTCGCGGTACTCCTCGATCTCGTCCTGGTTGGCGGGCGGTGCGGACAGCGGGTCCGTCGGGTGCCAGAAGTCCGACGACAGCTCGACGCCGATCGACTGGTTCCCCACGGACTTCAGCAGACCGGTGCAGGACGCGGCGAGGATCCGGCCTTCGTAGCTGGCTTCCCGGAGTGCTCGAACGAGGTGTGTGCACTGCTCCTCGGTCGCCGCGATGCTGCCGGACGCCTCCGCGGTGTGCACCTGCCGGGCGAGACTGTCCCAACCTGGGTTGTCCGCCGGGTAGTAGACCGAGCGGTAGGCGAGCCCGAACCGCGTCGCCGCCGGGGTGAGCACGGTGTCGGTGAAGGCGTGGGTGGTCGGCGACTCGGGCAGCAGCCACGCGACCGTTTTCACGCCCTGGTCGGCGTAGTACTTGAGCGCCGCAGTGCCGTAGGCAACGGCCGCGGCGCCGAAGAAGTAGGCGTTCTTGTGGTTCATCAGGCCGGGCGTGAACTGGACGTGCCCGACCAGCGGGATCGCGGCGTCGGCGAGCTTGGGCATGGCGGCGTCGGCTCCGGTGTCGACACCCAGCACGACGACGGCGACCTTGTCGTCGACGAATCTCTGCGCACAGGCCGCGGACTGCTCGGGCGTGCCGTCCGTGGGGCAGGTGACGAGCTCGAACGGGCGGTTGCGGACGCCGCCCTTGCGGTTGAGGTGGGCGACGGCGACCTCGGCGCCGGTCTGCAGCTCCGGCACGGCGAACGCGCCGGACGCGTTGTTGAGGTATCCGACCTTGATGGGTTCGCCGCTGGGCCCTCTCTCCGGCTCCGCGGCGCACCCGGTGGCGAGCAGGAGGACAGCGGCCACGACCCGTAAATGCATGACTCCCCTTGTGAGCATCGGCGGTGATGCGAAGCGCCGATGGTCACGAGGGGAGCAGCCACCGTTAAGTCGGGTTTCCCTCAACAGTTAGGACTCAGACGAACGCGCTCTGGCCCGTGATCGCCTTGCCGACGATCAACGTGTTCATCTCGCGGGTGCCTTCGAACGAGTAGATCGCCTCGGCGTCGGCGAAGAACCGCGCGACGTCGTAGCCGAGCACGATGCCGTTGCCGCCGAGGATCTCCCGGCTCCAGGCCACGACCTCGCGCATGCGGGACGTGACGAACGCCTTGGCGAGCGACGAGTGCTCGTCCTGGAAGATGCCCGCGTCCTGCAGCTTCGCGAGCTGCACGAGCATGCCCCACGACGCGGTGATGTTGCCGAGCGACTTCACCAGCAGGTCCTGCACCATCTGGAACCGGGCGATGGGGCGGCCGAACTGCCGGCGCTCCTTCGCGTAGGCCAGGGCGAGCTCGTAGGCGCCGATCATCACGCCGAGCGCCTGCCAGGCGACACCGCCGCGGGTGGCGCGCAGGATCTCGGCCACGTCGCGGAACGAGTTGATGCGCTGCAACCGGTTGGCCTCCGGGACGCGGACGTCGGTCAGGGTGATCTCGGCGTTCTCCACGATCCGGAACGCGATCTTGCCCTCGATCTTGGTGGCGACGAAGCCGGGCGTGCCCTTCTCGACCACGAAGCCTTTGACCTGGTTGTCCTCCTCGTCGCGGGCCCACACGACCACGTAGTCGGCGAAGGTGGCGTTGCCGATCCACTTCTTGGCGCCGTTGAGGATCCAGGTGTCGCCGTCGCGGCGCGCGGTGGTGCGCATGCCGCCCGCGACGTCGGAGCCGCCGAGCGGTTCGGTCATGGCGAACGCGCCGATCTTGTCCATCGCGGCCATCGCCGGCAGCCAGCGGTCGCGCTGTTCCTGCGAGCCGCCCGCGTAGATCGAGTACATCGCGAGTCCGTTGTGGACACCGAAGAACGTGGCGACCGACGCGTCCGTGCGGGTCATCTCCATGGCCAGCATGCCGGTGAGCAGGTTGCTGACGGCCTCCGGGTGCTCGCCGTAGCCCTCGTAGGACAACGCGGTGAGGCCGGCGCCCCGGAACTTCCCGATCAGCTCGTGCGGGAACTCGCCCTTCGCCCAGTACTCGTTGACCATCGGCTTGATCTCGGTGGTCATGAACTCGCGGGCGCTCAGCAGGATCTTGCGCTCTTCGTCGCTGAGCAGCGCCTCGTAGTTGTAGAAGTCGGCAACGAGCTGGTCTTCAAGACGTTCCATGACTAGTTCTCCTCCAATGCCGTCAGAACGGCGAGCTGCTTGCGGTCGCGCGCCTCGGCCAGTGCCGAGTACGTGGAGGAGCCGTAAGCGTCTTCGACTGCTTCGATGAGCTTTTCGGGGTTGTCGGACGGGGTGCCGAGCTGCAAGCCCTGCATGGACTTGCCGATGTGTTCGGCGAGGTGCCGGTAGCCGCCGGGGCCGCCACCGAGGTGGGCGCCGAGGAACGGTCCGACGGTCGCCCAGCGGATGCCGAGCGAGTTGGTCACCACGGCGTCGAGGTCTTCGGGGCTGACGACGCCCTGTTCGACGAGGTAGGCGGCTTCCCGGGACAGCGCGGCCTGCAGCCGGTTGCCGACGAAACCGGGGATCTCCTTGCGTTCCACGACCGGCGTGCGGCCGAGGGAGCGGTAGAACACGACGGCCTTCTGGATCGACTCCTCGCTCGTCTGCTCACCCGGCACGACCTCGACCAGCGGGATCAGGTGCGGCGGGTTGAACGGGTGTCCGATGAGGACTCGTTCGCCGTCGATGCCCTTCGTGAACGCGGTGGACGGGATCGCGGACGACGAGCTCAGCAGCAGAGCGTGTTCCGGGGCCTCGCGGACGATCTCAGCGAAGAGGTTCTTCTTGAACTCCAGGTTCTCCGGGCCGTTCTCCTGCACGAAGTCCGCGTCCCGCACGGCTTCCGCGACGCTCCGCGCGATCTCCACGCCGTCCGGAACGACCTCCGCGAGGTCCGGCCGAGGGTCGGTGATCTTGACGGTCATGCCGTGCTCGGCGAACAAGCGGGCCCACGACAGGCCGATTACACCGGCACCGATCACTGCGACGTTCGTCATGACGCCTCCAAGTAGTTGTGAACCGGCTTGGCGGGAGCGAGCGTCAGGTCGGTGATGAGGTGGCTGGCGGACACGACCTCCAGCACGGGGAGGTCGGCGAGCGGCGCGAGGACGTGCTGGAACAGCTGCAACCGCGCGGGCCCGGTGTAGGCCTGCTTGACCACGACGTCGGTGATCTCGGTGCGCACGAGCTCCTGCACCCGCAGCGTTCCGTCGTAGTCCGGGATCGTCTTGAGCATGAACGTAGGGACGGTGATCTCGCGCTCGGCTTCCCGGCGGTCCAGCTCGAAGTGCTTGTAGCCCATGGTCGCGGTGGCGACCCGCAGCGTGCCGTAGTCGAGAGTGCCGACCAGGGCGCCGTTGTCGGCGTAGAGGTTCGGACTCGCCATCACTTTCGGGTAGGCGCTGACCTCGCGGCCGGACGCGGTGGCGGCGAAGCTGTCGAGGTACATGGCGTGCAGGTACTCGCCGCGCTCGCCGTCGAAGACGACCTGGATCGCCTGACCCGCCTCGGTGTACGGGCCGTAGCCGGTGACGTCGTTCATCTTCATGACCTCGAACCGGACGAGCGGTTCGTCGATCTCCAGCGGCGCCGGGACGACGGCTCGCAGCGCCTCAGGATCGGTCCGGTAGACGATGTTCAGGTACTCGCGGTCGTAGAACCGAGGCTGCACCGCGGGAAACGCGGGAGCGGTGAGTGGTGTGACTCCCAGCATCGTTCAGCGTCCTGTCCACTGTGGAGCGCGGCGCTCGGCGAAAGCGGTCATGCCTTCGCGGACGTCGGCCGTGGTCATCAACTTGGTGGATTCGGCGCGCTGGGCGGCCCAACGGTCGTCCGCACGCTGCACGGCCTTCACGGCGGCGAGCGCGAGCGGGGCGTTCTCGGCGATCTTCTCGGCCAGCTGCAACGCGACCGCGGCGGTCTCGCCGTTCGGCACGACCCTGTTGGCGAGGCCCAGTTCGGCGGCGCGACGGCCGTCGATCGGCTCGCCGGTCAGCAGCATCTCCATCGCGAGGTGGTGCGGAATCCGTTGCGGCAGGCGGACAACTCCCCCACCGGCGGCGATCAGGCCGCGCTTCACCTCGGGCAGACCGAACTTCGCGTCCTCGGCGGCGACGATCAGGTCGCAGCCCAGCGCCATCTCGAACCCGCCGCCCATCGCGAACCCCTCGACCGCGGCGATCAGCGGCTTGCTGAGCTCCGCCTCGGTGAGCCCGCCGAACCCGCGGCCGCCGATCTCCGGCGACTCGCCCTTGAGCGCGGCCTTGAGGTCCATGCCGGCGCTGAACGTGCCACCGGCTCCGGTGAGCACGCCGACGCGCAGCTCAGGGGTGTTCTCCAACTCGTCCAGGGCATTGCTCAGTCCCTGGGCGACAGCGGCGTTGACCGCGTTGCGCGCCTCGGGCCGGTCGATCGTGATCAGCAGCGCCGAGCCGACGCGTTCGGTGCGGACAGTCATGACAGCTCCTCGAGAACCTCGGCGGTGTGCTGCCCCGGCAGCGGGGCCAGGCGGCGGACGGTGGCGGGCGTGCGGGAGAACCGGACGGGGATGCCGATCGAGCGGACCTCGCCCTCGGTGGGGTGCCGCACGACGTCGAGCAGGTGGCCGTCGCGGACGTAGTCGTCCTCGTGCGCCTTGTCGAGCTCCAGCACCGGTCCGAACGGGATGCTGTGCTTCGCGCACACCTCGGCCCATTCCTCGGTGGTCAGGGCGGGCGCGCACTCGTCGGCCAGGGTCATCAGATCGTCGGTGTCGGCGGGGTCGATCCGCTCCCCCGCGACGCGCGGGTCCTCGACGAGGTCCGGACGTCCCGCGGCGGCGAAGAAGTCGCGGAAGTTCTGCGGGTTGTAGGGCACGACGCAGGCCAGGCCGTCCTTGGTGTGCACGGCGTGGTGGCCCTTGGCCATCGAGAGGTTGAAGCCGGTCGGCCCCTCCTCCGGCACGAACGCGTGCCCCGCGAGGTGCTCGACCAGGTTGAACGCGATCATCGTGTCCGCCATGGGAATCTCGACCCGCTGGCCCTCGCCGGTGCGGTTCCGGTGCACCAGCGCGGCGAGCACGCTGTAGGCGATGGTCAGCGAGCTGACCTTGTCGCCGATGATCGTCGGCAGGTAGACGGGCCTGCCGATGGCCCGGTTCGCGATGTCGACCAGTCCGGACGCGCCCTGGATCGTCTCGTCGTAGGCGGCGATGCCGGCCCGGTCGGAGTCGTTCCGGAACCCCTGCGCGTGGGCGTAGATCAGGCCTGGGTTGCGCTCGGCGACGTCGGCGTAGTTGAGGCCGAGCCTGCTGAGAGCGCCGGGCCGCATGTTGGTGATCAGCACGTCGGCCGTGTCGATCAGCTTGAGGGCGGTCTCGCGGTCGTCCTCGTCCTTGAGGTTGAGGGCGACACTGCGCTTGTTCCGGTTGACGTTGAGGCTGAGCGGCGTCATGCCCGGCGTGGTGCGGTAGCGGCCGTTGCGGACGGTGTCCACAGGCGACTCGATCTTGATCACGTCGGCGCCGAGGTCTCCGAGGATCTGGGCCGCGTACGGGCCCATGACCACGGTCGAGAGGTCGATCACCCGCACGCCGTCCAGTGGACCGGTGGTGATGTCCATCATCGTTCGTCCTTTCGCACCTTGCTTCGTTCTGCACATCCGAAGCTAGTGGCGAATTCAGCGAAAGGGAACGATCATGTAGCTCATAATGGTATGACCACAGCGGTCACACCATTGTTCATTTCTCGATGGGCTCCGCGAAAACGATCCTGGCGGCTTCGACGAGATCCTCGAGGTCGGCCGCGCCCCGGTCGTGCCGCCACAGCAGCCCGGTGTCGAGCTGCGCGCGGAAGTCCTCGAACGGCAGCACAGCCATGTTCTCCAGCTGGTAGCCGCGCATCGCGCTGTCCTCGTCGAGCATCGAGACGGAGAACCCGAGCCCGCTGGAGACGATCTCCGACGTGCCCTGGTAGCCGGTGTTGCTCAGCCGGATGCGCTTTTTGATGCCCAGCTCGTCCAATTGCCGGTCGAGCTGCTCGAAATACGCGGGCATCATTTCTTCCGGCGACTTCGCATAGGCGAGATCGGTCAGATCGGCCAATTTGACCGATTCGCGCCCCTTGAACAGGTCGGCCGGAACCACGGCGCCGAGGCGTTCCGTCATCACGTGCAGGGTGTCGAGAGAGGCTTCCTGCACGGGCAGCCGCGCCAACGTGAGCGCGAGCCTGCCGTCCTTCACCGCCTCGACGAGATCCGTGGTCGTGCCGGGCCACCGCTTGACCTCGAACCGCTCGTGAACCCGGTCGGCCAGCAGGTTCAGCCGTTCCCGCAGAGCCGGGTGGACTCCGGCGGGCATGCCGACGAACACGGTGGTGCGCACGGGTTTCGTGGCCTGGTCGAGCCGCCACCTGATCGACCCGACGCGGTCCAGCACGTCCCGCGCGATCGGCAGCAGAGCCGTACCGGCGTCGGTGAGGGCGACGTGGTGGGTGCTGCGGTCGAAGAGCTTGCGGCCCAGTTCGTGTTCGAGGTCCTTGATCCGCTGGCTCAGCGGGGAGGCGGCCATGTGCAACTTCCGCGCGGCCGCCGAGAAGTTGAGCTCCTCGGCGACCGCGACGAAGTACCTGAGGTGCAGCAGTTCCACCTGGTCAAGCCTAGGGTCAGACCTTCCTCAGCACGAACTCGTCGCTGCGGCCACCGCTCAGGAGCACGTCCAACCTGCCGGCGACGGCGTACGCGCCACACGGGGTCCGCGTGAGCGTGGTGGGTGCCTTGTCCGGCCACTTGGTCTCGTTCACGACCTCGACGGTCTGCCAGTTGTCGGTCGTGCGGACCTCGACCACGCGGTTCGCGGCGGTGTTGTCGACGAGCAGAAGCCTGGTGCGCCCCAACGCGAGCAGGCCGTCCGGAGCGCCGATCGCCGCCGAGATCGTGGTGACGTTCCGAGGGTTGGCGAGCGGGATCACGGCGAGCTTCCTCGCGCCGGACAACGCCGCGACGAGCTTGTCACCCAGGTAGGCGATGCCGTTGAGCCCCCAGCCGCCCGTCGACGGCTGGGCGAGATCCGGGTGCTGGACGAGGGTGGTGGCGTTCCCGTCGGGGGTGATTTTGTAGATCGTGCCGGAGATGGAGTCGGTGACGTAGGCGGTGCCGTCCGGGGCGAGCGCGACGTCGTTGGCGAAGTGGCCTGGGCCGGTGGCGAGGGTGACGCGGTGGATCGCCTTGCCGGTGCGCAGGTCGTAGATGCCGAGGCCCGCGAACGCCCTGGTGGTCTCGGGTTTGCTGCGGTCCGCGAGGCCCAGGTCGGCGTTGGTGACCAGCAGGCGGCCCCGGTACGGGTCGACGGTCAGGCCCATCGTGGTGATCAGCCACGGGTCGTCGACCAGGGTCTTGGCCTTGTCGCCTTCCACGCGCGACACCGTGCCGTGGGTGACCGAGCCGACGAGGAAGCGGTGCCGGATCGGGTCGTACGTGACGCCCTCCGGGTGGAGGGACGCGCCGGTGCCCATGACAACAGGAGGGCAAGCAGCGGCATGAGCAGGATTCGCCGCGAGAAGCAGCAGGGCGAGCAGCGAGATCAGGATTCTCGTCATCCTCCCGATCCTCACCGCGCGGCCCGCCCCCGACTACCGACTTCAGTCGCTACTTGCCGGTCGCGAGACGGGCTCGCGCAACTCCCGGCCACCGGCTCCTGGCGTTGCTTCTGCGGCGTGAGTCCCAATCCCGCCCTCGCTCCGCCCCTACTTGCGCCCCACGATCGCCGCGTTCGCCCCTGCCGCGTCGAGCCGAACCCGTTGCACGTCCCGGAAACCCGCGCCGGTGAGCCACTCCCGGTACTCGCCCTCGGTCCAGTTGTGGCCGCCCTCGGTCTCCACGAGCATGTTGAGCCCCATCATCGCGGCGGGCAGCGGGCCGGTCTCGTCGTCGTCCAGCACCAGCTCGCAGATGATCACGGCGCACCACCGGAAGGCAGTGCGGCCCAGCACTTCCGCAGGATCTCGCGCGAGGTCTGCTCGTCCCAGTCGTGCAGGATCATGCTGAGCAGAATCACGTCGTGTCCCGCGGGGAACTCGGTGTCGACGAGGAAGTCGCCGCCCTGAGCGGAGATCCGGTCGGCCAGACCGAGAGCCTCCGCCTTCGCGCGGGCCTGCTCGGCGATGGGCGGGAGGTCGTACACCGTCGCGCGCAGGTGCGGGTAGCGGCGGCAGAGGCCCACGGGTTCTCCAGGATCACAGGATCCGCGGTGGCGAAGAAGTTGTCCTGAGTGGAGGGATCCCAGCTCGTGGGCGTGTTGTCGCGCAACGCTTCCTGCAGCCTGCCCCACGCCGGGTAGCCCGCACGGTCGCAGTACTGGACGAACCCGCCGAAGTAGTGCTCCCCGCCGGGAACCAGGAACTCCGCCGCGAGGCCGGTGTTGCGGTAGTCGTCGCCGTCCTTCATCAGCAACTCCAGCGCCGTGCAACAGCGGGCGTGGGTGCAGGCCGAGGTCGGCGGCGAGGTCCTTGAAGGTCGCCGTGCCGCGCCGGTCAACGGCGGTGAACAGTCCGAAGTCGATGGCGGCGGCCATCGTCTTGAAGCGCCAGAAGCCGGTCGTCAGTTCCATCAGGGGCAGCGGAGAAACCACGAGGTCCTCACTTTCGGGTGGTCACGGGGACATGGCTGTCAGGCGGCGTAACGCCTCTGACTCGCCCCACCGGAACCCGATCCGCCGCGAGAGCTCGACGGCCTCTGTGTACGACGACTTCGCCTGCTCGGTGCGACCCGCCAGCTCGTGCACGATGCCGCGGTCGAGCAGCACGCCTGCCTCGATCTGCCTGTCCCCCACCGATCGTGCTAGCTGCAGCGCCTCCTCCGACAGCGCGAAAGCACGGTCCAGCGACCCCATCTGGCGGTGCGCGTCGGCCATGTTCGCGAGCGCGTGCAGCTCGCCGGAACGGTCACCGCACGCCCGGAACGTCGTCAAAGTCTCCTCGTAGCAAGCCAGAGCGGCGGGCAGATCGCCGAGCGCCGCGTGCACCAGGCCCAGGTTCGTGCGCACGTAGGCGGCGCCTTGGGAGTCGGTGAGCTCCTCTCGCAACGCCAGCGACGCCTCCAGCGAGGTGACCGCGGCGGGCAGGTCGCGGCGGCGCCAGTGCACGATGCCGAGGTTGTTGAGCGTCACGGCTTCGAGCTGCCGGTCGCCCAGCGAGCGGGCGAGGTCGAGCGCCGCCGTCCAGTGCTGCTGGGCCTCGGCGAACTTGAAGCCGCGCTCGCAGGCCGCGCCGAGTTCCTTCAACGCCAACGCTTCCGCGCGGATGTCGCCCAGTGTTCTCGCCGCCTCCAGGGCGAGGGTGTTGAGCGCCGCCCAGTCCGCCACCTCGGAGCGGCGGCGGAAGTACCACGACAGACCTGCCGCGAACGCGATCGCGTCGGCGGGTGAGGCCTGGTGCGCGGCGGCGATCAGGTTGTCGCGCTCCTCGGCCAGCCAGAGGTCTGCCGGGTTGTCCGCCAGGGCTTCCAGGTAGTGCTTGTGCAGGCGTTCCAGCGCGAGCGAGCGTTCGGCGGACGACTCCGAACCGCGGCAGCGCTCCCGGGCGAACAACCGCAGCAGGTCGTGCAGCGCGAACCGGCCGGGCACCGGTTCCTCGACGAGGTGGGCGTCCGCGAGCTCGCCGAGCAGTTCCTCGACGTCCGGCACGTCCGTGAGCGCCCTCGCGGCCGCCACGGCGAAATCCGGGCCGTCCAGCAGGCCGAGCAGGCGGAAAACCCTGGCCACCGCGGTGGATCCGAGCTCGGCGTAGCTGACCTCGAACGCCGACCGCACCGCGACGTCGCCTGCCTTGAGTTCGTCGAGGCGGCGCGTCTCGTCGGCCAGTCGCGCGGCCAGCAGCTGTGCCGTCCACTGTGGACGAGCGGCGAGCCTGGCTCCGGCAATGCGCAGTGCGAGCGGGAATCCACCGCACCAGCGCACGAGCTCCGCCGCGTCGTCGACCTTGCCCGCGACTCCCTGCAGCAGCTGGAAGGCGTCCTCCAGCGGCAGTGCGCCGAGCTTGACGTAGGAGGCGCCGTGCAGCGATGTGAGCGGGCGGCGGGACGTGATGAGCACCGCCGACCCGGGACCGGTGGGCAGCAGGCGTTTGACCTGGGACGCCGTGGCCACGTTGTCCAGCACCACGAGCAGTCTGCGCGATGCCGTCAACGACCGGTAGCGCAAGGCTTCCTCGTCGCCGGGTCGTTCACCGAGCGCGCGCAGGAACTGGCTCAGGACGCGTTCGGACGCACCGTCGGAGAGGTCGGCGTAGAGCTGGCCGTCCGGGAACCGCGCGGCGATCTCGTGCGCCGCCCTGACCGCGAGCGCCGACTTGCCGATACCCGCCTGACCGGTGATCACGCACACGGCGACCCGGTCCTGCTTCGTCTGGGCCTTGAGCAGGTTCAGCTCGCGCGCCCGGCCCGCGAACGTGACCACGTCCGGCGGCAGCTGCCGGATCGCCGACACCCCAACGGGTTTCGCACGCAGGATCTCGGCCTGGAGCCTTCTGAGCGACTCCCCCGGCTCGACGCCCAGCTCGTCCATGAGCACGCGGCGGCACTCCTGGTACGCGGCCAGCGCCTCGGCCGGGCGTCCGGCGCGGTGCAGGGCGACCATCTGCTGCTCGCGCAGGCGTTCGTTCAACGGGTGCTCGCGCACCCACTCGTTCAGGTCGGCGACGATCTCGACGTGCCGGCCCAGGTCCAGCTCGGCCTCGGCGCACTCGACGCGGGCGGCCAGCCGCAGCTCCTCCAGCTGTGCCACGACCCCGCGCAGCAGCCCGGCGGCGGCGATGTCGGCGAGGGCGGGACCGCGCCACAACGCGAGCGCCTCGCGGTAGCTCTGCGGGGTGCGTTCCTTGCGGGCCACGTCGAGCAGCGCGGTGAACCGGGTGAGGTCGAGCTCGGCCGGGTCGATCGACATCAGGTAGCCGGGCGCGCGCGACAGCAGCCGCGAGCCGACGATCTTGCGCAGCTGGTAGACGTAGACCTGCAGGTTCTTCAACGCCGTCTTGGGCGGCGCGTCGTCCCACAGCACGCTGATCAACCTGTCGACCGAGAGCACCCTGCCGGGCTGGGCGAGCAGCAGCGCGAGCACCGCCCGTTGCTTGGGTGGGCCCAGGTTCAGGCGCGCGCCGTCATCGGCGTAACACTCCACCGGCCCTAGCACCCGGAACTCCACAACTCCCGATCGTAACTACCGGACGCATACCGGACACATGCCACGCGGCATGACGTTTGACCCATGACGAAAACCTCACTGGCCCCGACGACAGTGGCACTGGCGGTGGCGCTCGGCACTGTGGCCGCAGCCGTGTCCCCCGCCCAGGCTGTCGAGCCCTACTCCGAGAGCCCGTCCAAGTCGTATGCAGTCCGTGCCAGTTCGAACACCGGATACGACGTGATCGTTGGCGGTGTGAAGAGAGCGACGTTCAACGTCAGCGATCCTGCATACACAATCCGGTCTACGTCGACTGCCGACGGTATGCAGTCTGCCGTCATCGCCGACTTCGACGGCACGGTCGGCAGAAGTTTGCATACAGTCGACCGTTATGGCAAGACGCGGTTCGTTGCAGGTGGAGCCATTACATCGGCTGTATACAACGGGTACACACTCGCCTACGTCGACGGTGAGAACGTCGTGGTCGACGGTATGCAGGTCGGCCGACTGAAGGGCCGCGCACCGCAGCTGCTCGGCTTCACCTCCGACGGCACCGGTCTGCTCGCGGTGCAGCACCCGGACGCCGCCGACGACAGCACCTACGTCGGTTCGCTGGTCCGCTTCGACCTCAAGTCCGGCGCCGCGAAGCCGTTGATCACGTCTGACTCCTCGACCTTGTACCGCGACTTCAAGCTCGTCGACGTCAAGGGCGAGCGGCACGTCAGCTTCATCAAGCACAACGAGATCTACCGCTGTGGTGGCGCAGAACCGCAGTACCTGGGCCTGGCGACCGAGCACGGCGAGGTCCGCTCGCTGGTCGGCGAGACCAAGCACCACTACCGCAGCGCCGTGTGGAGCACCGACGGCATGCGCGTCGCCTACGAGGTCATGGGGTGCGTGTCCGACAAGACGCGCGGGCCGAACCAGTTCGACGGCCTCAACGGCGTCTACGTCCAGGAGTTGGGGACCCAGAAGGCTTCCCAGGTCGTCGAGGGCCTGTCGTTCAACTACGCGCTGACCGGCATCGACGGCACCGAGGCCGTCATCGGCAGCCCGCAGAAGGGCTACACCAAGGCGGGCAGCCTCAAGACGGGCGGGCTCAAGGCCGCGACGCTCGACGGCCAGGTGACGACGATGGGCCGGCTGAACCGCGCCGAGTACATCCACCAGCTGTGGGACACCCGCAACGAGTTCAACGGCAACTCCTCCTGCGGCCCGACCAGCGCGGTGATCGACCTCGTCACCTACCAGCTGCCCAACGAGTTCGGAGTCCAGGTCTCGCAGCCGTCGTCGCACTGGTCGAAGTGGGGCCGCTACATCACGGACGAGTTCACCAACCGCGGCACCACCTTCAACCGCACGATGAACGACTGGTCGCGCACCGGAAGCTGGAAGGGCGCGCACGGCTGGATCACTGGCTACTACTGCGGCGGCAACCCGGCCCGCCCCTGCGCCTCCTGGGAGTCCGAGCGCGACTTCCTGGCCCGCAACGGCGCCGCGGTCCAGCAGGGCAACTTCACCCCGGCCCAGGTTCGCGCGTTCATCGACCAGGGCAAGTTCGTGATCATGAGCGGCACGTGGGGCTCGACCGCCGGCCACCTGTCCGTGGTGATCGGCTACCACGACAACGGTTCGTTCTACGTCCACGACACCTACGGCGCGGGCACGGACGGCAGCTACGACGGCGCGAACCAGCTCTACACCTGGGGTTACATCGCGCCCGTCCAGATGTGGGCCGCCTAACTACTTGACGGCCAGCACTACTTGACGACAAGCGTCAAGTACTTGCTATCGTCTGTCAAGTGGCGACCACACAGGAACACGTGGACCTGCGCGACGACCTGATCCGGCTCGTGACGAGCCGGCTGCTCGACCCGCTGGAAGTCCTTCTGCCGCAGGCCGACCTCGTCGGCCTGCGGTCTTCCGTTTCCGCCGACGCCGAGATGTGGGCGGCACAGCTGCTGGGCGACGACCCGTCGCTGGCGCACCAGCTCGCGGTCCGGCTGATGACCGTCCTCTACCCCGGCGACACCCCGTTCGACCCGCCGGACACTTGGTGGGCGACGCCGCTGGGCCGCGTCACCGCGCGCCGAGCCGGACACCCGAGCAAGGAGGGCGTGTCGTTCGGCGTGGCCGGCGCGATGCTCGGCATCACCCGGCAAGGCGTCCACGACCTGGTGAGCCGCAACAAACTCGCGCGCCATCCCGACGGCGGCGTCACCGTCGCCTCGATCCGCGCCCGCCTCGACCACCGGAGAGAACTGTGAAGCTCGCGGCTCACGACCACGGCGGCGACGGCCCGCCCCTGCTGCTCCTGCACGGCGCCGGGGGTGACCTGTCAGCCTGGGAAACGCTTGCGCCACAGCTGAACGCGCGCTGCGTCGCGGTGGACCTGCGCGGCCACGGCAGGTCACCGGACGGCCCGTGGGAGTGGGACGCGGTGCTGGACGACCTGGAGGCCACGACCGTCCAGTTCGGACTCTCGCAGCCCATCGTCGTCGGGCACTCGCTCGGCGGTGCCCTCGCCGGCATGTGGGCGCGGCGGCACCCCGACTGCCCCGCCGCGATCAGCCTGGACGGGCATCGCTCCGGCACCACGAACCCGGAGAACTACGTCCACTACGACCGGCTCGAAGCAGATCTCGCCACGCTCACGTCGATGTTCGACGCACAGCAGGAGACGATCACCCGGCCGAGCCGCGAGATCACCGACGTCTGGCGCCGCTCCCCCGAGTTCGCGGACGCCCTGCCGGTGTTCGCTCGCGTGACGGCACCGTTCCTGCTCGTGCTCGCCACGAAGAACCTGCCGGTGCCACCCGATCTCATCCCGCTGATGGACGCCCACCGCGCGGGCCTGCGACGAGATCTTCCTGTCGTGTGCCCCAACGTCGAAGTTCAGGAGATCGACGCGACGCACGGCATGGTGGCCGAGCAGCCTCTCGAGGTCGCCGCGATCGTGAACGAGTTCATCCGAGCAACCGCGTGAGCGCTTTGCGGGCCCGCGCGGGGGCAGCGTGGTCGTGCTCCAGCTGCAGGAAGTGGTTGAGCGCCAGCATGATCCCGACGATCTCGTAGATCAGCTGGTCGACGTCGGTGTCCTCCGGCAGGTCCCCGTCGCTGACCGCGCGCCGGATGTGGATCCGCAAGTCCCTGCGCCACAACGCGTTCATCCCGGCCAGCGCGTCCCTGACCCGCCCGCTGCGCCCGTCGAACTCGGTCGTCGCCGCCGTGAAGAAGCAGCCGCCGGGCAGCACCTCGCGTTCGAGGTAGGAAACCCACGCCTCTGCGACCGCCTTCAGCCGCGGCATTCCCGACGGCAACTGCTTGACGCGCTGCGGCACCTCGCGCGAGAACACCGCCGCCGCCTCGTCCACGACCGCGAGCTGAAGGCCTTCCTTCGTCCCGAAGTGCCCCAGCAACCCGGCCTTGCTCATCCCCATCTCGTCGGCGAGCCGGCCGATCGTCAACCCCTCCAACCCTTCCGCCGAGGCGATGGCGAGGCTCCGTTCGAGGATGCGCTGCCGCGTCTCGAGCGTGTCGGCAACAGATCGGCGCGGGCTCATCGTCACAGTCTACGACCCTTTAGCTACCGACCGATCGGTTGCTATATTCGCCCGGTCGCCTCGCCTAAGGAGCACACCTTGTCCGGATCCCGCGTCGTCGCGCTCGGCCACCACCAGCCGGAGCGCGTGCTGACCAACGCCGACCTGGAGAAGATGGTCGACACCAACGACGAGTGGATCCGCCAGCGCACGGGCATCGCGACCCGCCACATCGCGGGCGAGTCGGAATCCGTGGCGGACATGGCCTCCGGCGCTGCAGCGAAGGCCCTCGCCTCGTCCGGCCTCTCCCCGGCCGAAATCGGCCAGGTGATCGTGGCGACGTGCTCGGCCATCGACCGCTCCCCGTCGATCGCCGCCCAGGTCGCAGCCCGCCTGAACATTCCTTCCGCGGTCTGCTTCGACCTGAACAACGCCTGCGCCGGCTTCTGCACGGCCCTCGCCACCGCCGACCACACCCTCCGCGCCGGCGCAGCACAGCACGCCCTCGTCATCGGCGCCGAGAAGATGTCCGACCTCACCGACTGGACCGACCGCGCAAGCTGCATCCTGCTGGGCGACGGCGCGGGCGCAGCCGTGATCAGCACCTCCTCCTCGGTCGACGTCAGCCCGGTCACCTGGGGCTCCGACCCGTCCCGAGGCAACGCCGTCCGCCTGGTCGACGACTGGCAGCCCCGCTTCGCCCAGGAAGGCCAGTCCGTCTTCCGCTGGGCCACCAGCGAGTTGCCTTCGGTTGCGGCCCAGGCCTGCGAACGCGCGGGCATCACCACCCGCGACCTGGCCGCCGTGGTCACGCACCAGGCCAACCTGCGCATCATCGAAGCCATGACCCGCAAACTCGACCTGCGCGACGACGTGATCATCGCCCGCGACGTCGTCGACTCGGGCAACACCTCGGCCGCGTCGGTCCCGCTCGCGCTCTCCAAGATGTCCGAACGGGGAGAGCTCCCCTCGGGCCAGCCGGTACTGATCTTCGCCTTCGGTGGCGGCCTCTCCTGGGCGGGCCAAGTGATCACCGCCCCCTGACCCCGGCGGTTCCAGCGTGGGCGCGCGGGTCAAAGACCTGACGAGCTTTGGTTTCGTCATCGCCGCTTCGCGACGATTGCGATTGGGGCTTGACTTCGGGTCCCTTGCGAGGCGCTTGTTCGGGCGGAAAAGGTCGGATGCTTCGCACCCGCCCGATCCGAAAAGGGTAGCACCTCGCACCCAAAGTCAAGCCCCAATCGCTTCGCGTGCGTGGGCGCGTTTTGTTGTTCGGACGGCGGTCATTACCGGTGCCTCTCGTTGTTAGCCCGCATTCGGCTCGGCTTCGCCATCGCCGCTTGCCTTCGGCTTCGCGGGGGGTGTGTTTGTTTAGGCGGTTCACACGATGGTGTTTTGTTTTTCGCGTTATCTGGTCGTGATCTTGCGGTAGGATCGAACATGTGAGCGACCCCCGACTTCTTTCCTCCGACGAGCTCTTGCAGAGCATCGCCGATGATGTGAAGGAAATGCGGGTGCGCGAAAACTCGGCGATGCGAAAGATCGCCGAGCTGGAGCGGCGTGGGGCGGCGGCCGAGTTCGGTTACAAGAAGCTGGCGCAGGTTCTGCGGGACGCGGTCCGCTGGGACATTCACGTCGCCCAGCAGTGGGTGGCGAATGCCGGTTTGTTGAGCAGTGAGATCACTCCGACCGGCAGCGAGTTGGCCCCGGAGCTTCCGCTGACTGCCGAGGCCGCCGCTGAAGGCGAGTTGTCGATCGCGCATGTCGTGGAGATCGCCAAGGCGATGAAGAAGCTGCCCGCCGAGCACGAGGCCACGGTCGTGGACTACGCGAGGCAGTTCGAGCCCACCACGGTCCGCAAGCTGGGCGCCAGGCTCGCCTACTCGCTGCACCAGGACGACCCAGAGCCCGCCGAGCCGAAGCCGGAGCGGCTGGTCAACCGGCACTACAGCCGCCGACGCAAAGACGGCTACCTGGAGGTCAAGGCGCTGCTGGACACGGCGACCGGCGCCGCCTACGAGGCCGCCCTGGCCCCGCTGGCCAAGCCCCGCCCCGACACCGGCGAAGGCCCGGACCAGCGCGACCGCTCCGAACGCGAAGGCGAGGCCTTCGCCGATCTGATCAACCTGATGGTCCGCGCCGACCAACTCCCCGAGCACGGCGGCGAGCCAGTCACCCTCACGCTGACGATGAGCTACGACGACCTGGCCAACCAGACCGGCCAGGCCCTGCTCGACAACGGCGAGCGCATCCCGGCCGCCCAAGTCCGCCAACTCGCCTGCAACGCCGGAGTCATCCCGCTGGTGCTGGGCGGCCACTCCCAGCCGATGGACATCGGCCGCAAAACCCGGACCTTCCCGGCGGGAATCCGCAGGATCCTGGTCGCCAGGGACCGAGGCTGCGCCTTCCCCGGATGCTCAAGACCACCCCGGCACTGCGATGCCCACCATGTTCGCTACTGGGCCGACGGCGGCGACACCTCAGTCGACAACGCCGTCCTGCTCTGCCGACATCACCACACGCTGATCCACCAAAGCGAGTGGGAAGTAAAACTCGTCCACGGCATACCGACGTTCTATCCACCACCATGGCTGGACCCAGAACGAAAACCCAGACGCAACCAACTCCACACCGCCGCCTGAACCGAAGGACGAGTGGTTATTGCGAGGCGGGTCGTTGTCAGCCGGACCATTGTTGGCTGCGTCGTTGTGCGCCGAGACATTGTGTGCCGAGCCACGAGCGGACAACGTCCCGCGCGGCACGCGCGGCACTCCCGCAAAGCCGAAGGCAAGCGGCGATGGCGAAGCCGAGCCGAATGAGAGCAGAACAACGAGAGGCACCGGTAATGACCGCCGCCCGAACAACCAAACGCAACCACGCACGCAAAGCGATTGGAGCTTGACTTTGGGTGCGAGGTGCTACCCTTTTTGGATCGGGCGGGTGCGGAGCATCCGACCTTTTCCGCCCGAACAAGCGCCTCGCAAGGGACCCGAAGTCAAGCCCCAATCGCAATCGTCGCGAAGCGGCGATGACGAAACCAAAGCTCGTCAGGTCTTTGAACCCGCGCGCCCACGCTGGAACCGCAACCCAACCACAAAACGCGACCAACCCCCGCTGGAACCACAGCGTCCGGTGTCAACAGCACCAGCCGAGGCGAGCCAGTCTCCGAAGCCAGGACCGAGCAAGGTCCACAAAATAGGCCGGTGTGGCGGCTCGGGAGCCCGCCGAGCCGCCACACCGTTGGTGACGCACGAGAAGAAGGTCAGCCTGCCGGCGCGGGATCCAGCGCATCGCCGCGTGGCGTCATCGGTCCGCCACCTGGCCAACGCGGCGACGTCGGAGTTCGCCGTTCCCGCTTGCCCTGTGCCGACAAGCTGATACCTCCTCGACCGGGTTAAGGCCTCGCGCGTCCTCCGCCCACTCGCACCATCTCCGGCCTCGAACGTGAATGCCGCCGCCGCTGCAAAGGCGGGGACATCGACGACGAGACGGACGGGGGAACGGATGATGCGCGGGCGGCGACTGGTTCGGGAACTGGAATCTGGGTGGTGGGGAGAACTTCCGGGACGGGAGAGGCTGCGGGCTCGGAGGGGGCCGGCTGGGTCCACACCGTCTGGTTGTGCTCCACCTGGTTCTGCCGGAAGAGTTCCGGGGTTTCGGTGATGATGCGGCCCGGCTGTTCCAGGCCCACGATGCCGACGAGTTTGCCGTTGGCGATGAAGCCGGTCAGGCCGTTGACGTCGGTGGTGTCGGTGCCCAGGACGGGCAGGCCGGCGCCTTGGACGCGCATGCCGTACTGCTCGGTCCAGAAGCGCGGGACCGGGGTGTATGCCTTGGCGTGGTTGCGGCCGACCAGCAGGTTCTCGGCGGCGGCGCGGCCACCTTCGACCGCGTTGAGCCAGTGCTCGACTCGGCGCACGGCGCCGTTGAAGCGCATGTTGGGCCAGCGGGCGACGTCACCGCAGGCGACGAGGTTCTCGGCGCCGATCACGTGGTTGGTCTCGTCGCACAGCACGCCGTCCGAGATGTCGAGGCCGGAGCCGCGCATCCAGTCGGTGGCGGGCGAGGCACCGACGGCCAGGACCACACAGGAGGCGAAGAAGACCTGGCCATCGGACAGATGAATGCCGATGCCGCCGGGCTGGCGCACCCAGTGCTTGATGCCGACACCGGTCGCCAGCCGCACGCCGTGGTGCACGTGCGCCTCGGTGATCTTCTTGCCGATGTCGTCACCGACGATGCCGCCCAGCAACGCGGGCGAGCGGACGATCAGGGCCACGTCGCGGCCCATGTGACGAATCGAGCAGGCGAGCTCGCAGCCGATGAACCCGCCGCCGATGACAGCGACGAGGCCCTGCGACTGACGGATGTTCTTGCGGATCGCGACCGCGTCGTCCAGCGTCCGCAGCACGTGCACGCGCGGGTCGTGGCGCGGAGCCCCGCCCATCGCACGAGCATCGACGCCGGTGGCGATGATCATGCCGTCGTACTTGATCTCCTGGCCGCCGGGCACCCAGACCGACTGCTTCTTCGGGTCCAGGTGCAGGGCCGGGGAGTTCAACATCCATTCGGCGTCGAGGTCACCCGAGAACGACAGCAACGAGTCGTCCGGGGTCCACTCACCGGTGATGATCTGCTTCGACAGGCACGGGCGGTGGTAGGGGAGGTGCCGTTCGGCGGACAGGATCGTGATCTGCCCGTCGAAACCCATCTCCCGCAGCCGTTCCGCGGAACGGACTCCTCCGAGCCCGCCGCCGACGACCACGATCCGTTCGCTCACTTCACTCGCTCCCTGATCTCGATCGCGCGCATCGGACACGCGCGCTGTGCCGCTCGGGCCTGAGCGAAGTGCTCCTCTGGCGGCCGGCGGTTGTAGGTCAGGCGGTTGTCCTCGATCAACTGGAAGACATCCGGCGCCTCCGCCTGGCACGTGCCGTAGCGGTGGCATTTCTCGTTGTTGACGCTCACGTCCATCGCGTCGCCCTCGCCGACGCCGGGTTCCTTGCCGCGCTCGGAGTCGAGCATGCCGATGCGCATCAGCACCTCGGCCGGCAGGAATCGGGCCAGTGCCAGGGTCGCGGTCGGGACGAGAATGGTGAGGCCGGCGAGCCAGAGAACGGACAGGTTGCCGTTCGCGATCGCGCCGAACCAGGAGTGGACCACGGTGATGCCCACCGCGATGTAGGCGGTTTGGTGGAACCGCAACCACTTGCGGTAGAAGACTTTGTGCCTCATCGACGCCAGCACGGCGATCGCGAGCATGACCTCCAGGCCGAGGATGCCCAGCGCGTGCCGGAACAGGCCGCCGTCGACGAACGGCAGAATGAGCTTGATCACGCTGAGCGGTGCTCCCTGCAGCAAGGAGAACGCGAACGCGTGCAGCGTACCGAATGCGATGGCCAGCGAGGCGAGCACCATGTGCCCGTTCTTCAGGCCCTCACGGCCGGTGAGCTTCTCGGCCCACCCGGTAGCGATCAGCACACCCCAGGACAAGGTGGCGCACATCAGGACGTAAGCCAGCCTGGCGGACATCTGCGCCATCTTCTTGACGCCCGAGTCGAACTCGGCCTGTGCCACCAGGAGCGGAATCTGGCTCGACAACAACTCTTCCTCCGGAAAGTACTACTCGCGGGAACCCGCCCGGTCCTGTCGTGCAGGAGTGGACACATCAGGGCCGGGCGGGTGGGAACAGGTCCGCGTTGGAGTGCCTCTGACCTTGGGACACCACCTCCGTTTCCCGTTGTTCAAACGGGGTCTTGCAGACTCACCGCACCGCTCGTCGCGGGCGGAGTACTCGGAGCAGGAGCACCGTGAGAACGGCTCCCGCCGCGGTGACCGTGAGGATCACCCACATGTTCGGCCCCTCACCGGAGGCCAGGCTGGCGTTGATGATGCCGCCGGCGGGCTGGGGTTCCGCGAACGACGAGTCGGCCGCGAGACCGGTGCTCTCCAGCAACGTCATGTGCTTCATCACGACGTCGATACCCGCCTGTGCGAACCCGCGGATGACATCGTTGCGGGTGCCCGAGCGGACCTTCGCGATGAAGGGGAAGATCTGGCCGTGTGCGGCGCGCAGCCGGGCGACGAAAGCGTTGTCGAACGCGTCTCCCTCGAGACCGTTCAGCTCGTCCATCCACGACTGCTGTGCCGGGTTCGGCACGTCCGGGGTGGTGAGTCCGAACCCGGCGGCCGTCTTCTTCGTCAGGGCGTCCAGCATCATGTGGTCGCCCATGATCATCTTACCGATCTGCTTGACCCTGGCGTTCGACGCCTTGGTGGCCGTGAGCTCGCCCATGGGCATCTCCCACAGGCCTGCCAGGCGCACCCTGTTCAGCAGTTCGCGGTCGTTCGCGGTGATCGGTCCGGTCGGGGTGTCCATCACTCCCCCGGTGTCCGCGGGCTGCGCTGCAGCCGTGGCGGCCAGGCCGGAGAAGAGGAACAACATCGCCAAGACGGTGGCGAGGGCTCTGGTCATCGTCTTGATGTCCTCGTTGTTCGGGGAGTCGGTAGGGGGTCTGGTGAAGAGCAGTGGGCTCAGTAGCCGGGCGCTGCCGGCGGCGGGCCAGACTGCGGTGTCTGTCCTGCCGGCGAGCTGGGGGACGTGCTCGGCGTGCTGCTGCTCTTGTTGCTGTTGTTCTGGGCTTTCGCGCCGGTGATCTTGGCGCCGTTCGGAGCGGTGACCCACCAGGTCCCGCCCTTCCCCTGCCCCTTCATGTCACCGGACACCTTGTCCTCGGCATACGTGTACTGCGGGTACCCCGCGATGGTGAGCTGCTTGGTGCCGTCCGGCCTGGTCAGGACCCCCATGGTGATCGGGTCGATCCCGGTCGCCATCGGCGTCTTGTCCGCGAGGACCGGCTTCCACGCCTTCGCGCACTCGCCCTCGCAGTTCGACTTGGACGGCTTCGGGACGTCCTTGTCGAAGCGGTAGAGCGGCAGGCCGTCGGCGTCGATGACGAACCACCCCATCTGCTCGGTGTTCGCGATGAAGTAGAGGTTCGCACCGCCCAGATCAGCGTTTTTGGCCTGGAGGGCGCCAGGAGCGGCCTCTCCACCAGGAGCCGTCTGGCTGCCGCACGCCGTGAGGGAGATAGCCAGTGCCGCCAGGGCGGTGATGGCTGGTCCACGTCGCATCGGCAGGTCCTTTCTCAGCGGGGGTACCGAGGAGTACGGACACGATCCGGCAACGGTTCACGGACTTCGTGAGGAATATTTGCCTCTCGACTTAAGACGGTTGATGGGGCAAGGATGTCCCCCGTGGCGCGGCATAGACGTCAACGTGAGTTAGACGAACAATCACCAAGACCGGGGTCGCTCGAAGAAGAGCTGATCCGCCGGCTGTACGAGGAATTCGGCAGCGCCCTGCTGGGACACTGCATGAGGTTGACTGGCCATGATCGTCAATGGGCAGAGGACATCGTGCAGGAAACCCTGGTCAGGGCATGGCGCAACGCCGAGAAACTCGAACGTGACCCCGTGCTCTTGCGGTCGTGGTTGTTCACGGTGGCAAGGCGGTTGGTCATTGACGACAGACGAAAGAGAAGCGTCCGTCCGCAGGAGTTCGAACTGACCCCTTCGGACGAGTCGCCTTCGGGCGGCGAGGAGGATCGCACCCTCGCGGCGATCGTCGTCGCCGAGGCGATGAACGGTCTCTCAGAGGAGCACAGGGAGGCTATTCTCGAGACATACCTGCGGGATCGCACCGTCGGTGAGGCCGCGGCGGCACTGGGTGTGCCACCGGGAACGGTCAAGTCGCGGGTGTACTACGCGCTCCGTGCGCTGCGGCGCGCGTTGCACGATCGGGGAGAGACGCGGTGACAACGGCACCAGATCACCTCGACGTCGCCGCCTACGTGCTCGGCATCCTCGATGCCGATGAGGTGGAGGCGTTCGAGAACCACCTGACGGAATGTCGCAGGTGTGCCCTTGACCTGCGCGACTTCGCGGTGGTGCCGGACCTCATCGACGAGGCCGACGCGGGCGGGATGCTGCGCGGAACAGCTCCGGAACGCCCGGACGGCAAGTCGGTGCGCGTCATGCTCGACGCGGTCGCGGCAAGAAGGAAGCGCAGAAGGTGGTTCGTCGCCCAGGGTGTCGCGGCCGCCGCCGCCGGCATCGTGGCGGTGACGGCCGTGGTCACCACGCTCGTCGTGCGCAGCGGCGAGGACGGGTCGAACCAGGCAGCACCTCCGAACGCGAACACGACGACGTCGCAGACCCCGGTGGCGAACAACTCCACCGACTCGTCGATGAAGGTGCAGCAGCAGGACCCGAACAGCGGGGTCTTCACGAAGATCACCGCGTCGGACGAGGCGTGGGGCACCTCGATGGACATCGAGGTCAGCGGCATGACCGGCCCCAGCAAGGGAACGCTCGTCGCCGTCGGCCGCACGGGCCGCGTCGCCCAGGTGACGTCCTGGTACGCGCCGGAACCCGTGGCCGGGGACAAGAAGACCATCCGTCTCCAGGCGAACGTGGCCATGCGCTGGCACGAGATCGCGACGTTCCGGATCCAGGACGAGAACGGCAAGATCCTGCTCGAAGCCGTCGCGACCTGACCCCTTCCCGACACCAGCCCACTGCCCCCGCCGGATCCGTGAGATCCTGTGGGGGCAGTTGTCGTTTTGGGGAGGCTTGCACGTGGCGATAGGCCCGTCAGCGGTCGAGCGCTGGCTCGATCTGTCCACAGAGGAGCTGCGCGCTCAGGTCAAGCAGCTCGTGTCCGCCCGGCTACCGGGTGATCACGCTGTGTGGCAGGCGATCCGGCGCCATCCAGCTCTCGTTCCGCGCATCCGCGGTGTCCTCTCCGGACTCGCGGCGACAGCGGCGGGGAGCAAGGACGAGGCCATGCAGAAGGTGTGGATCTCCAAGGCGCGGGCCGCTTTGGACGTCGCCGCGCCGGCACCGGTGAAGACCGCGCGCAAACCCGTGGCGAAGGAAGTACCGGCACCTGTGCCCGAGCCGGAACCGGTGATCGACCTGAAGGAACCGGAGCCGCAGCAGAAGCAGCCGCCGAAAGCGATTCCGACGATGCTGTTCCAGGAACCGAGTTAGCGGGCAGTCTCAGGGGTGGACTCGTCCGAGACCACCGGTACACGAGGCAAAGCAGGGGGCGCGGCACTCATGGTCGTCTTCGGGTCACTCATCTCGCTGTCCGGATTAGCGGTCCTGCTGCTGCGCACCGCCGACATCGGCGGCCTCAGCCCGTCGCTCGTCGGCTGGGTGATGATCCCGCTCGGACTGGTGTTCGCCGGACTGGGCGTGCTGCGCAACCGTCGCAAGCGCGCCCAGAAGGGCCCCGGCCCTGTCGGCAACCCGATCCAGCGCCTGAAGGCGTTGCCGCGCCTGTGGAAGGCGTGGCGCGGCGGTCAGTACCCGGAACTGCCGCGCAGCCAGGTGCTGCTGTGGGTGGTGTCGCTGGTCTACCTCGTGTCGCCGATCGACGTCCTGCCCGAGTTCCTGCCGATCATCGGCGTCACCGACGACGCGGGTGTGCTGGTGTGGCTGCTCAGCAGTGTGTCGATCGCGTCAGGGTCGTACCTGCGCTGGGAGAAGGATCATCGCGACCCGGTTCGCGGGATCGAGTCCCCTTGAGGCCTCCTCGCGCATGATTTCGGCCAGTTCCGGCGAAATCTCGCTCACCTCCTGAAAACCCAGGCGCGCGTAGTAGGGCTCGTTCCACGGCACGTCGCGGAACGTCGTCAGCGTCACGGCGCGCCCGGCCGGGGTCACGTGCTCGATCAACGCCGCGCCGATTCCCCGGCGCGCGTGCGAGGGGTGCACGCTGACCTGGTGGATGTGCACGGCACCGTCCACATCGCCGACCGCGATGAACGCCAAAGGCACGCCATCGGATCCCACGGCGACCCAGACTTCGTTTTCTGCCAGTGCTTCCAGCGACATCGGGTCGTCGTCGGCGATCTCGGGCATGCCGATGTCCCTGAACGGTTCACCGGAGGCGTTCTCGATCTCCTGGAGGTACGGGAGTTCGGCTGGTTGGGCGAGGCGGATCAACACGCGCACAATCCTGGTAGGTCGGGCGCGAACCCCGCACCTGAATAACGTTAAAGTCCGACCTGATGCGAACGAAGACCGTGCGCGTCCTCCTGGTCGAGGACGACGATGGCGACGCCCTGCTCGTCGAGGCGCTGCTCGAAGAGGCGAGGGCGCCGTTCGTCCTGTCGCGCGCCCGCACCCTGGCGGAGGCGGAGCGCATGCTGAGCGACGCCGAGTGCGTGCTGCTCGACCTCGGCCTGCCCGACTCGCAGGGGCTCGACGGTCTGCACCGTCTGCTGAAGAAGCCGCACGCGCCCGCGATCCTGGTGCTGACCGGTCTGGACGACGAACGCGAAGGCATCGACGCGGTCGCCACCGGTGCCGAGGACTATCTGATCAAGGGCCAGGTCGACGGCGAGCTGCTGCTGCGCGGTGTCCGGTACGCGGTCGAACGCCGCCGCGCCGACGACGCCCAGTTCCAGCTGCGCGAGGCCGAGCTGCTCGCCGCGGAACGGTCCCGCCTCGAACGCGGCCTGCTGCCTCCCCCGCTGCTGCAGAACTCGGACGTGAACCTCGAGGTCCGCTACCAGCCCGGTGGCCAGCGGATGCTGCTGGGCGGCGACTTCTACGACGCCGTGGGCATGCCGGACGGCACGGTGTACGCGATCATCGGCGACGTCTGCGGGCACGGTCCGGACGAGGCCGCGCTGGGCGTCTGCCTGCGGATCGCGTGGCGTGCGCTGGTGCTCGCCGGCGAGCCACCGGAGAAGGTGCTGCGGACACTCGACCAGGTGCTGGTCGCGGAACGGCACGGCGAGGGCATCTTCACCACCGCCTGCATGGTCACGGTGGCGCCGGACCGGCGTTCGGCGCGCTACTTCCTCGCCGGGCACCCCGAACCGCTGATGGTGGTGGGCGCGCAGATCGTCGACCTGCCGCAGTCCAAGGTCGGCGTCCCGCTCGGCGTGCTGCCCGACTACGCGTGGACCGGGGTGGACGTGCAGCTGCCGTCCGGCTGGTCACTCGCTTGCTACACGGATGGACTGATCGAGGGGCGGGTACCCGACGACACCGACCGGCTCGGGGTCGAGCGGCTGTGCGACATCCTGCGCAGACGCCTGCAGGACGGCCCGGACTGGATGGACTCCGTCATCGCGGAGGTGACGGAGCTCAACGGAGGCGCGCTCGACGACGACGTCGCCATCCTGCTGCTGAGGGACGGAACGTGAAACTGCCCGACCGGTTGCCCGCTGGCAGGGTGCTCATCGGCGTCGTGACGATCCTGCTGGCGATGACCGCTGTGGCGATCGCGTCGACGGTTCTCGCACTGGACTCGCTCGGCGACGCGCGGGCGCGGTCGGTCGACCAGGTCGAGCCGTCCGGGCGCCGCGCGAAGGACCTGAACCGCGCGCTGCTCGACCAGGAGACCGGTGTCCGCGGTTTCGTGCTCACCGGCGAGAACGACTTCCTCCAGCCCTATCTGGACGGCCGCGAAGCCGAGACGGAGGCGGCGGACGGCGTGCGGAACCTCGTCGGTGACGTCAACGGCCGCGTCAGCCGCATCGAGCAGCTGGCCGGGCAGTGGCGCGAGCAGTACGCGGAGCCCACGATCACGGGCATCCGGCAGTCCGGCCCCGTCAGCACGCCCGTGCAGGACATCGACCGCGGCAAGCTGCTGTTCGACCGGATCCGCGGTGAGGCCGCCGCGCTGCAGAGCGACATCGGCGAGCTCGGCAGGAAGTCTCGCGACGACCTCAGCCACGCGGCGAACGTCGTGCTGTGGCTGGTGATCGGCATGGGTGTGCTGCTGGTCGCGGTGATCGGCGGCCTGTCGTTGTTGTTGTACCGCCTGCTGATCACGCCGCTGGAGGGTCTCGCCGAGCAGGTCCGGCAGGTCGCGTCCGGCGACTTCCGGCACGAGATCGACGCGCACGGTCCACGCGAGACGGTCATGCTCGGCGAGGACGTCGACCTGATGCGCCACCGGATCGTGCAGGAGCTCGCGACGCTGGACGAGGCGAAGACCGAGCTGCAGCGGTCGAACTCGGAGCTGGAGCAGTTCGCCTACGTCGCCTCGCACGACCTGCAGGAGCCGTTGCGCAAGGTGGCGTCGTTCTGCCAGCTGCTGCAACGACGGTACGGCGGGCAGCTCGACGAACGCGCCGACCAGTACATCGAGTTCGCCGTGGACGGCGCGAAACGCATGCAGGTGCTGATCAACGACCTGCTGGCGTTCTCCCGCGTCGGCCGGATCACCCGCGAGCAGACCGTGATCGACCTCAACGAGCTCGTGCGGCAGGTCGTCGAGAGCTACTCCGAGCGGATCGAGGAGACCGGCGCCCGCGTGGAGATCGCCGATCTTCCTTCCGTGCGAGGTGAGGCGTCGCTGCTCAGCGCCGTGTTCCAGAACCTCCTCGGCAACGCGTTGAAGTTCAAGGGCGACGAGGCACCGGTCATCCACCTCGACGTCGAGCGCGACGGCGAGATGTGGAAGTTCTCCGTGCACGACAACGGCATCGGGATCGAACCGGAGTACGCTGACCGGATCTTCGTCATCTTCCAGCGCCTGCACCCGAAGGACGCCTATCCGGGCACGGGCATCGGACTGGCGATGTGCCGGAAGATCGTCGAGTACCACGGCGGCACGATCTGGCTGAAGACCGATGTGGACTCAGGATCGAGCACTGGCACGAGGTTCGAGTTCACCCTTCCCGTGGTACCCGAGCTTGTTGCCGACGTTGAGGAAGTAGATGTCTGAGTCACCGCTGAACGTGATCGACGTCCTGCTCGTCGAGGACGATCCCGGCGACGCCCTGATGACGCAGGAGGCGTTCGAGCACCACAAGATCCGCAACACCCTGCACGTGGTGAAGGACGGTGTGGAGGCGCTGGAGTTCCTGCGCCGCGAGGGCCAGTACGAGAACGCGCCGCGGCCTGGCCTGATCCTGCTGGACCTCAACCTGCCCCGCAAGGACGGGCGCGAGGTGCTCAGCGAGGTCAAGGGAGACCCGGAGCTGCGGCACATTCCCGTTGTCGTGCTGACGACTTCCGAGGCGGAGGAAGACATCCTGCGCAGCTACAGCCTGCACGCCAACGCCTACGTCACCAAGCCAGTCGACTTCGACCGCTTCATCGAAGTGGTGCGTCAGATCGACGACTTCTTCGTCACCGTAGTGAAGCTGCCCCGCTGATCACTGCCGCGCTGAAGTCCACGCACGACTGGCAGATCTTCGCTTCTGCCCCTTCGTGGACGGGCTTGGTCTCGCTGCAGAACGAGCAGTCGCCCACCTCGGCGACCTGAGCCTCGGCCACGCAGATGTCGCAGATGAGCGCGACCGGGCCGGCCATCATCTTGTCGACGTCGCCGGCGGTACGTCCGCAGAACCAGCACTTCTCGGTGCGCTTGGACTGTTCGACGATCTGGTGCACGCGCTGGTGGCTCATCTTCAGCGCCTCGGCGATCTCGCGCATCGACCCGCCGGCGCGGTGCAGGCGCAGCACGCTGTGGTGGTACACGGCTTTCGCGATGTCGGCCTGGTCCTGTGCGGCGGCCGAGAGCGTGCCCGCCTTGCGTGCCGTGGCCAGCAGTTCCTCATCGAGAGTCATGCCGTCTACGGTAGCTAGACGCGTCTAGCGTGTCTAGACATCAGTCGACACTGCGGACGATCACCGCTTCGTCGCCGGCTTGCTCGACCCACTCCTGGGGTTCGCGGGGCTCAGGGATGACAGGAGCCCAGACTCCGGTTCCACCAGGACGCTTCGGTAACTCGGTTTCCACTCGTGCGGTCATGGTTTTGGGCTACCCGTTTGTTCCGAACGTATGCCCGACAGCATGGTCGTGATGGCTTCCATGACGCGCTTGGTGGCCTCTTCCAGCACATCCGCGGTCAACTCGCGGTCGTAGAGGTCGGACAGGTCGACGGGCGCGCCTGCCACGACCTCGACTCTCTTGCGCGGCAACAACCTCGGCAGGATCGTGCCCTTCGGCAGCAGGTCCTGCGTGCCCCATTCGGCGACCGGCACGACCGGCACGCGGGCTTCGAGGGCCATCCGCGCGACACCGGACTTGCCCTTCATCGGCCAGTTGTCGGGGTCGTCGGTGAACGTGCCCTCGGGGAACACCATCACGCACTCCCCCGCCTGCAAGGCTTCCACCGCGGGCCGCAGGGCTTCAGCGGCCTTGACCGTGCCGCGTTCGACGGGGATGTGCCCGCCGGACCGCATGACCCAGCCGATCACCGGGGTGCGCCACAGCGACGCCTTCGCGAGCACGCGCGGCACCCTGTTCGACATCAGCGCGAACACGACGGCCGCCACGGTGTCCGCATTGGACAGGTGGTTGAACGCGAGGATCACGCCGCCGTTGCCCGGCACGTGCTGCTTGCCGCGCACGCGCAGCCTGACGAACAGCACGACGATCGGCCACAACACGTCGATCGCCAGCGAGAACCAGAATCCCCTGCCTCTGCGGGGCATCTTCCAGGTCCACGCGGCCAGCTCAAGCGGTGTCACGTCTGGTATTCGAGCACGCCGGCGTTCACCGTTCGGGTCAATTCACCACGTTCGACCAGAACGTCGAGGTGCGCGGCCGTCTCGCCGATCGCCAGCACCTGGTTGAACATGTCGAGGTCGTCGAACCGGCGCTGGCGGCGGGTCCAGCCGATCTTGCGGGCGGTCTCGAACGCGCTGCCGCTGACCGCCTTCAGGATCTCCTCCAGGCGCTGTTCGTGGTGGTGCAGCAGTTCGTCCACGCGGGCGTGCGAGCTGTCCGTCACGGGCCCGTGAGCGGGCAGCAACCTCAGGTCCGGGAGCTCGCGGGTGAGCCGGAGCGACGTCATGTAGTCGCCGAGGGGCAGTTCTGGCCGCAGCGGCTCGAACCCGATCGACGGCGTGATGTGCGGCAGCACGTGGTCGCCCGAGAACAGCACCTTCGCGGTGTGGTCGACGAACACGACGTGCCCGCGGGTGTGGCCGGGCGTCGGGATGACCTCGAGCTTGCGGTGCTCGAGGTCGAGCGTGCAGCGCTCAAGCCACTCGTCGGGCTCCTCGTAGTCGCGCAGGGCGTCGTCGCGGTTGACGTGGTGCATGATCTTGATCCACGTCTCCGCCAGCTCGGACGCACCCCATTTGCGCAGGTCGTCGACGTGCTGGTCCTCCTGCCCGTGCAGGATGTGCCGCAACGACGGCTGCTCGCCGAGACCGAGCGCGATCTTGCTGCCGAACGTCTTGCGCAACGCCACGGCCATGGTGAAGTGGTCGCGGTGGACGTGCGTGACGAGGAACTTCCTGATGTCCTCGAAGCCCTTGTTCAAGGTGCCGAGCGCGGCTTCGAGCAGGTCGCGCGCCTCGTCCAGCGCCCAGCCCGAGTCGACGAGGACGAGCCCGTCGCCGTCCTCGATCGCGTACACGTTGACCGCGCGCAGGCCGTCGTTCGGCAGCGGCAGCGGAATCCGGTGCACCCCTGGTGCCACCTCGAACGCGCCCGGCTCACTCCACACGCTCGCCCACCTCATTGTTAGCGCTCGCAACTATCTACCGGACGGTAACACGGTATTCAGGGTGCTTGTCGATGTACTTCGCCACGAACGGGCACAACGGGGAAATCTTGACATCCCGGGCGATGGCGTCGTCCAGCGCGTACTTCGCGAGCCGGGCTCCGAGCCCCTGCCCGGCGTAGGCCTCGTCGACCTCGGTGTGCACGAGCGCGAGGACGGTGCCGACGGTGCGGTACTCCAGGAACCCCGCCAGCGCGCCGTCGACGTGAACCTCGTACCGGCTCTCGGCCGCGTTGTTCGTTACAGCGTTAGTGACCACGTCAACCATCTTGCCTCGGAAGATGGAAAATGGCCCGCATGGACGTCTACCTCCTGATCCTGGGTGACCACCTGCCCAACCCGTGCACGGGCGAGGAGGTGTCCCAGGCCGCGAGGCTGCGGGCGATGGTGGAGCAGGCGGTCGTGGCGGAGGAGGCGGGGTTCGCGGGTGTCGCGATCGGCGAGCACCACTTCACGCGCTACATCGTGTCGGCACCGGAGCTGTTGCTCGCGGGCGTGGCGGCGCGGACGTCCACGTTGAAGCTCTCCACCGGCGTGACGCTGCTGGCCCACCGCGACCCCGTTCTCGTGGCCGAGTCGCTGGCCACTCTGGACGTCCTGTCCGACGGCCGGGCCGAGCTGATCGTGGCGCGCGGCGTCGACCAGCAGACCGACGCGGCGTTCGGGGTGCAGCCGGGCCAGCTGCGCGAGCGGTTCGAGGAACACCTGCGGTTGCTGATCAAGCTGCTGGAGGAGCCGGAGGTGAGCTGGGACGGCCGGTTCCGCGGCCCGCTCTCCCACGTCACCACGACCCCGCGCCCGGTGCAGGCGCCGCGGCCGACCGTGTGGATCGGGTCGGGGTCGGCGGTGTCTGCCGATCTCGGCGCGGAGTTGCGAATGCCGCTGATGCTGCCGTCGACGTTGCGCGATCCGTCGATCTACGCGGAAGTCGTGCGGCGGTACCGGGAACGGTTTCCTCTTGGCCGCGTCGGCGTGCCGAGTCACGTGTTCGTGGCGCACGACAACGCGCGCGAACGCTGGCGGCCGCACCTCGCCGAGTACGCGCGGTTCGCGGACCCGTGGCGCGGCGACGGCGACATCGACGTGGACGCGATCATGGACGGCGCGGCGATCTGCGGGACGCCGGACGAGGTCGCGGCGCGGCTCAACTCGTTGGCGGAACTGCTGACCATCGACACGCACCTGGTGATGGTGGACATCGGCGGCATGCCACCCGAATCGGTCACCGAGACGATCCGCCTCTTCGGCTCGGAAGTACTTCCGAAACTTGTTTAACGCCAGCGCTGCCAAGGGTTAACACACGTCCGCCAGGATCGACCTGTGGGCATCAACGTCATCGGCATCACGCATCCTGGGCAGGTCGGGGCGCTCCCCGGCGGCACGAACGTGCTGGTGCTGGCCGATGACGGCACGTACGCCGATGAGTTCCTCGACACCGACTTCCGTGCGCACCAGCTGGTGGTGCGCGCACACGGGCGCGGGTCGGCTTTCTTCGGGGTGGCGGACAAAGCCCGTGAGTTGGGTGCGAGCAGGGTCTTCTTCGGTGGCTTCCGGGAGATAGCCGCCGCGGAGGACCCTGTGCTCGTGCTCGACGACGTGATCGCGTTCAACTCCTCGTTCGCACGGCGGATGTACGACTGGATCCGGCCGGCGAGCGCGTACGGTGACGGACTCGTCACGTGGCTCACCGAAAACGCCGCCAAAGCGGGCCTTCGCGTGGTGCAGCCCACCCGTCTTGGAATCCATTGAGGACTGATGTTCCTCCGATCGCGACGGAAGTCGACGCGATCGTTCTCCAAAGGCGGAAGACTCCAGTTACGTCAGTGAATTACGGTTCCCTCGCGGCCACAGCGATGACGCACACGCGCTGAAGCTGAGAGGTTTCTCAGCGTGCCCACTCGGGGGTAGGGGCACACTGGTTTCAGGGTTCTCTCAGGGGAGATCCTGACCCTTCGGTGCGTTCGTGTCGCCGAAGATGGTGCGCACAAAAGGCCACAGGAGGGGACTGACAGGTGAGCGCGTCCGAAGGTGTCGCGGCGAGAGCCGTCGACGTGTGGAAGGAATACGGGTCCGGCGACGCTGCCGTGACCGCGCTCGCGGGGGTGAGCGTCGATCTGGAGAGGGCCCGCTTCACTGCGATCATGGGACCTTCGGGTTCGGGCAAGTCGACGTTGATGCACTGCCTCGCGGGCCTCGACGACGTGACCCGTGGCGAGGTGTTCATCGGGGACACGAAGGTCACCGGGCTGAAGGACCGCGGGCTCACGGAGCTGCGCCGCGACAAGGTCGGGTTCATCTTCCAGCAGTTCAACCTGCTGCCGACGCTGACGGCGGAGGAGAACATCACGCTGCCGCTGGCGATCGGCGGCAAGAAGGTCGACAAGGCGTGGTTCGACGTCGTCGTCGACACGGTGGGTCTGAGGGACAGGCTGACCCACCGGCCGACGCAGCTCTCGGGTGGTCAGCAGCAGCGCGTGGCTTGTGCGCGTGCGCTGGTTTCGCGGCCTGACGTCGTGTTCGCGGACGAGCCGACCGGCAACCTGGACTCGCAGTCCGGTGCCGAGGTTCTGGGGTTCCTGCAGCGGTCCGCTCGTGAGTTCGGGCAGACGATCGTGATGGTCACGCACGACCCGAACGCCGCTTCGTACGCCGACCGCGTCATCTTCCTCAAGGACGGGCTCATCGTCCGCGAACTGCTGTCGCCGTCGTCCGAAGAGGTCCTCGAGACCATGAAGCACCTCGACGACGTCGCGGTGCCGCATGTTTAAGGCGACTATCAAGAGCTTGCTGTCGCGCAAGCTCCGGCTGGTGCTGTCCGCGCTCGCGGTGGTGCTGGGCGTGATGTTCGTGTCCGGTTCGTTCGTGCTGACCGACACGCTTCAGCGTTCGTTCACCGACCTGTTCTCGTCGGCTTACGCCAATGTGGACGTTTCGGTGATCCCGAAGGCGGAGAAGGGCAAGCAGCCGGAACTGCTGACGCCCCAGGCCCTCACCGATCTCAAGTCCGTCAACGGCGTGGCGAAGGTCGTCGGCGACGTGCAGGGCTCGGCGCGGCCGATCGGCAAGAACGGCAAGGTCATGACGACGTCCGGGGCTCCGCGCCTCGGGTTCTCGTGGGCCAGCACGACGAACGAGAAGATCCGCGACGGCAAGCCACCGTCAGCGGACGACGAGGTCGCGGTCGGCGCTTATCTGGCGTCCACCGGTGGTTTCAAGGTGGGCGACGAGATCGGGCTGCTCACCCTGGAGCCCAAGAAGACCTTCAAGATCTCCGGAATCTACGGCTACGGCGGCGATCGCGACTCGCTGGGCGGCGAGCTGTCGGTGGCGTTCACCGAGCCGGTGGCGCAACAGTTGTTGCTGGGCAAGAAGGACGCCTTCAGCTCAGCCACGCTGACGGCGGCGCAGGGCACGACGGACGACGCGTTGCGCGACGCCGTGGCGGCCAAGATGGGCTCCGGCTACGACGTGAAGACCGGTGCCACGCTGGCGAAGGAGCAGGCCGACCAGATCAACGAGGGCCTGAAGTTCTTCAACTACGTGCTGCTCGGGTTCGCCGGCATCGCGTTGTTCGTCGGCATCTTCATCATCCTCAACACGTTCTCCATCATCGTCGCCCAGCGCACGCGTGAGCTCGCGCTGCTGCGGTCGATGGGCGCCTCACGCGGCCAGGTCATCGGGTCCGTCGTGCTCGAAGCGCTGGTGATCGGGTTGATCGCGTCGATCGTCGGCCTCGGGGCGGGTATCGGCGTAGGAGCGTTGCTGGCCAACATCTTCAGCACGGTCGGCGGCGGCAACCTGCACCTGGCGGGCATCGGTGTACCGATGTCGGCGATCATCTCGTCGTTCGCGGTGGGCATGATCGTCACCGTGATCGCGGCCGTGATGCCGGCACTGCGGGCGTCGCGGATCGCGCCGGTCGCGGCGATGCGGGAGGCGGCGACGCCGGACCGCCCGCTGACGAAGATCACGATCATCGGTGCGGCCGTCGTGGCGTTGGGCGGCACCGGTTTGGGCTTCGGGTTCAAGCAGGCGTCCCTGCCGTTGATCTTCGGCGGCATCCTGGTGGCGTTCGTCGGTGTCGCGTTGCTGACGCCGATGCTGTCCAAGCCGATGGTGTCGCTGATCGGCCGCCTGCTGTCGTGGTCGATGCCAGGACTGCTGGGACGCAGGAACTCCGCTCGCAACCCGCGCCGCACGGCGATCACCGCGGCCGCGCTGATGGTCGGCATCTCGCTGATCACCGGCGTGAGCGTGGTGCTGACGTCGGCGACCAAGTCGATCGAGAAGCTCGCCTCCGGTCAGCTGCAGACCGACCTGATCATCTCCGGCGAGGGCCAGATGGAGGGCCAGCCGGCGACGTTCAAGCGGGACGTGTTCACCCAGGTCGAGAAGACCGACGGCGTGAAGTCCGCGGTCGGCTGGTCGCAGGACGGCGTGCTGCAGGGCGACAACCAGATGTTCGCGGTGTCCGTCACGGACATGCCGGCGATGGCCTCGATGTTCGCGTTGAAGCCGAAGTCCGGTGCTGTCGCGCCGCTCAAGGACAACGAGCTCGCGCTGCCCGAGGACATGGCGGCCGAGAAGGGGTGGTCGCTCGGCAGCAAGGTCACGCTGCAACTGGCCAAGGGTGACGCCCAGACGTTCACCGTCGGGTTCATCTGGGCCAAGTCGCAGGTGCTGCAGGGTGCTCTGGTGCTGCCGGAGTCGGCTGGCCGCAACTTCCGGTCCGACCAGATCGGCCAGGCGTTCGTGCAGGTCAACGCTGGTGTATCGGCCGCGGACGTGCAGAAGAAGATCGAGCCGCTGTTCGCGGACAACCCGGAGATCACCGTCCAGGACCGCAGCGCGTTCGTGAAGCAGACGACGTCGCAGTTCGACACGGTCCTGCTGATGATCCAGATCCTGCTGGCGCTCGCGATCCTGATCGCGGTCCTCGGCGTCATCAACACCCTGGCGCTGTCGGTGATCGAGCGGACCCGCGAGCTGGGTCTGCTGCGGGCCATCGGCATGCGGCGGTCGCAGGTGATGCGGATGATCACCGTCGAGTCCGTGGTGATCTCGGTGTTCGGCGCGGTGCTCGGCCTCGCGGTCGGCGTGGCGCTGGGCCTCGCGACCGTGCAGGCGTTGAAGGACCAGGGCATCTCCGAGATCGGGTTCCCCTGGGTCACCATGGTCCAGTACCTGGTGGTGGCGGCGTTCGTCGGCGTGATCGCGGCGATCCTGCCCGCGATCCGCGCCGCGCGGTTGAACGTCCTGGACGCGATCGCCTACGAGTGAGTGCGTACGAGTCGTGACCAGGTTTCGACCAGCCACGACTCGTACTGCTCGATGCTCCACCCCGTGGTCTTGGTGAGCAGCAGGTAGGTCTCGGCCTGGCCGAGCACCGCACCGGTCTCCGCGACCCAGTCCACGTTCGTCTCCGACATCAGGCCATCGGCGGCCAGCTTCCGGAAGAAGCCGCCGATGGCCTGATGTGTCATCTCGCGGGCCGCCTGGGCACGTTCGGCGATCTCCGGTTCGAGCGCCTCCGCCTGCTGCGAGACCTTCAGCAACGGCCCGGTGCGCCCCATCAGCTGCCGGCTGATCCCGGCCATGCGTTCGAGCCGTTCCTCGGCCGTCGGCGCGTTCATCGCCTGCTGGAACCAGTCCCGGTCGGGTACCGCGACCCGGTGGTAGTCCCCCGCGATCGCCACGTCGAGACAGCGCTGCAGCAGCGCGGCCTTCGAGTCGAACCGCACGTACACCGTGCGAGCCCCCACACCCGCGTGTTTCGCTACGTCCGCGAGCGTCGTGGCGACGTAGCCGCGTTCGGTGAACAGCTCGGTGGCCGCCTCGATGATCCGGACCTCGGTGTCCGCCCGGCGCGCCGCTCGCAAATCCCTGTTGACGTCTTCTGGCACATGTTGCAGCCTAACTGCATAAGTGCAGTCCGACTGCAAACAAAGGGGTAACGATCATGACCGCACCGCTGCTGGACGGCATCCACCATCTGAAGCTGCCCGTGTCCGACCTGGACAAGTCGCTGGACTGGTACACGACGAACCTCGGCTACGAGCTGATGGTGAACTTCGTCGAGGAGGGCGTGCGCATGGGAGTGTCCATGGACCACTCCAGAGGCGGGCCACCGCTGGCGCTCAGGCTCAACCCGGAGCTCGCGGCCGTCGCGGCCGGGTTCGACTACTTCGCCATCGGGGTGCCCGGCCAGGAAGCCATCGAGGCACTCGCGGACCACCTCACCGAGTGCGGTGTCGAGCACGGCGAGGTCTTCCGGACGCCGGTCGGCTGGGTGCTGCCGGGCGTGCACGACCCGGACGGGCACGAGGTCCGCTTCTACTCCGTGCCGCTGGAGGTGCCGGAGGGCATGCCCCGCCCGTTCACCAGGGAGTCGTGAAGGGGTGCTGTGCCAGGCTGCCGCGCGCTGGCACAGCACCCGCTCGGATCACGCGTGCGGACAGGTGTCCCGGTACGCCGAGATGAGCGTGTTCGGCGCCGGGGCCGGGCAGAGGAACTGGTCGTAGCGCAGGTCGTCGTCGACGAACCGCTTGAGCCACGACAGCGTGTACTTCCGCACGGTGATGTTGTCGCTGCGCGGCGCCGAGTGGTCACCGCCGCGCAGTTCGAGGAACGCCTTGTCGGGCGCGGCCGTGATCGAGTTGTAGAACGGGATCGAGTGCTGCGAGTCGGGAGCGGTGGGGTCGCTCTGGCCGCCGAGGAGCATGGTCGGCACCTTGACTCCCGGCCAGCTCTTGGTGCTGTGCCAGCCGGCCAGCGGCAGTGCGGCCTGCAGCGTCGGACGGCTGGTGGCGGCGCGCAACGCACCGCCGCCGCCCATCGAGTGGCCCATCACGGCGAGGCGTGACGCGTCGACGCGGGGGTTGGTGCGGGCCACGTAGTCGAGGGCGGCGAGCAGCTGGGCGCCCCGGCTGTCCGGGTCGTCCCAGGTGGACAGGGTGTTGATGGTGATCACCACGAACCCGTAGGACGCCAGGCGCGGGCCGAAGTGCGCGACGGACGACTGGGTGGCGGTGAAACCGGGCGAGATGGCGACCGCGCCGAACGTGAGGTCGCTGGTCGGGGTGTAGACGGTGCCGCCGCCGAAGTTCGACTGGCGGGCGACCGCGGCGGACGTGACGGCGAACGTGCCCCTGGCGGCTTCCACCGATGCGGCAGTGGGTGCCGGGCCTCGCTCGTAGGGGTTGGCTGCGGCGTTGGCGGTGCCTGGGATCAGGACCAGGACCAGGGCTGCGAGGGCTGCTTTTATGCGCACGACGATGTACACCTCAATTGGTTGCAGGGTGACCAATTGCTGCCAAAACTCGACATAACAGCGGTGTTAACGCTACCGCTCAGTAGCCTCAGTAGGGTTCGGCCACATGGATGGTGCTCTTGACGGGATCCGTGTTATCGATTTTTCGACGGTCGTGATGGGGCCGTACGCGACACAGATCCTGGGTGACCTCGGTGCCGACGTGATCAAGGTGGAGTCGCTGTCGGGCGACTCGTTGCGAGTGCCTCCCCCTTACCAGCACGTCGGCATGAGCTCCCTGACCTTGGCGTTGAACCGCAACAAGCGCTCGATCGCTGTCGATCTGAAGGATGAACGCGGGAAGAAGATCTTCCGCGAACTCGTGGCGTCGGCCGACGTGCTCGTGACGAACCTGAGGCCGCAAGCGTTGGAACGGCTCGGGCTCGACTACGAATCGGTCAAGCACGATCGCCTCGTCTACTGCCAGGCACAGGGATTCTCGGGAGAACTGCGGGACCGGGCCGCCTACGACGAGATCGTCCAGGGCGCGTCCGGAACTGTGGACCTGATGATGCGGGCCACGGGTTCGCCGGACTACGTGCCGACCGTGCTCGCGGACAAGGTCAGCTCGCTGACGATCGCGTACTCGGTCCTCGCGGCGTTGATGCACCGGGAACGATCCGGGCTCGGCCAGCACGTCGAGGTACCGATGACCGACACCATGCTGGCGTTCAACCTCCTCGAACACCTCGGCGGCGAGACGTTCGTGCCGGCGCACGGGCCGTTGGGGTTCGCGCGGTCGTTGCAGCCCAACCACCGCGCGGTTCGCACCAAGGACGGGTACGCGTGCATCGCCACCTACGGGGCGCGCAACGTCGCGGACTTCTTCACCGTTGCCGGACGTCCGGATCTCGCCGTGGATCCGCGGTTCGACTCCCCCGACGCGCTGTACGAGCACTTCGAGGAGTTCTACGACCTGATGGCGAAGCTCGCTCTCGAGAAGACCACCGACGAGTGGGAGGAGCTGTGTTCCCGGCACAGCATCCCGTTCGGCCGCGTGACCTCCTTGGAGGACGCGGTGTCTCGATTGGACACCGCGGAGCACCCCACCGAGGGCACGATCCGGCTCGTGCCGCAACCGGTCCGGTTCTCGGCAACGCCTGCGTCCGTTCGGCGGCATTCCCCGTGCCTGGGCGAGCACAACGCGGAGATCCTGGCCGAACTCGGTTACACAGAGCAGCAGATCAGCGAATTGTCGTCCGATCTAGTCACCGTAGAGGCGGTATACGGCGAATCTGGTGGCCAACAAGGGTGATCGCGTGGCCACTCGGAGACAGTTCCTCGTGCTGAGCTCGACGGCGGCTTTGACCAGCCTGCTGTCCGAGACCCCTGCCTCAGCCGTCGAAGCTGAGGCTGTCGTCCAGCCGTACGCGTCCTATTGGCACCCCGCCACGATCCTGAACTGGGATCCGGCGACGGACCGGGACGCACGGTACAACCGCAGCACCGTACCGCTTGCCAGAAGGGTTGTTCCGGCTCGTCCGGCCAACGCTCACGCGCACGTGGGCGAAGCTCGTGTGCAGGCCTTGGTGGCGTACGCGCCGACGAGCAACAACCCCGCACAGGGCTCGCTCGACATGAACTACTACGCCACGAACTACTGGCAGTACATCGACGAGCTGGTGTTCTGGGGCGGTTCCGCGTCCGAGGGTCTGATCCTCGCGCCGAACCCGACCGTCACCGATGCCGCGCACCGCAACGGTGTCCGCGTGATCGGCAACGTGTTCCTGCCGCCGACCGCGTACGGCGGCCAGATCCAGTGGGTCCGCGACTTCGTCAAGCGCGAGGGCGACCGGTTCCCGGTGGCGGACAAGATGATCCAGGTCGCGCGGCACTACGGGTTCGACGGCTGGTTCCTCAACCAGGAGACCGCGGGCGGCAACACGCAGCTGGCCAACGACATGCGCGACTTCATCGTCTACATGCGCAAGAGCGGGCTGCGGGTCATCTGGTACGACGCGATGACCGACTCCGGCAGCGTCTCGTGGCAGAACGCGTTGACCGCGCGGAACAAGATGTTCTTCGAGCAGTCGGACGAGATGTTCCTCAACTTCTGGTGGAGCACGCAGGGTCTGGCGAACTCGGCCGCGATGGCTCGCTCGATGAACCGCAGCCCGTACGACCTCGCGTCCGGTGTGGACGTCGAGGCGAACGGCTACAACACGAGCGTCGGCTGGGCCTCGGTGTTCCCCGAGGGCAAGCCGCACACGACCTCGCTCGGCTTCTACCGTCCGGAGTGGACGTTCAAGTCGTCGACCAGCCCCGCCGACTTCTACGTGCGCGACAACCGGTTCTGGGTCGGTCCGAACGGTGACCCGTCGAACACCACCTCGACGGCGAACTGGAAGGGCATGGCGCACTACATCACCGAGCTGACGCCGATCACGTCACTCCCGTTCGTCACGAACTTCAACACCGGGCACGGCAAGAAGTTCGCGATCGGCGGCGCGGTCCGGTCCACCCAGGCGTGGAACAACCTGTCGTTGCAGGACGTCCTGCCGACGTGGCGGTGGAGCGTCTCCGGCACCGGTGCCAAGGTGACCCCGTCGCTCGACTGGGACGACCCGTACGACGGCGGCACGGCGTTGAAGATCACCGGCACTCCCCTGTCCGCCAACGACGTCCGGCTGTTCGCGACGTCGTTGAAACTGACCGGCAACAGCCAGTTCGAGATCGTGCACCGCACCGGTGTCGGCCCGTCGCGGCTGCAGGCGATCCTGCGCATCGGCACCACCGAGAAGGTCCTCGACCTCGGCGGCGTCTCGGGTGCCTGGCGGCGCAGCGTCTTCCCGCTCGGCGAGCACTCCGGCGCGACTCTGACCGAGATCTCGTTGCGCGTGCTGCCCGGTGCCGCGGTCACGGCGATGATCGGCCGGATCGGCGTCACGGACCCGGTGCTGACTCCTCCGGCGGCTCCGTCGAACGTGCAGGTCGAGCAGGTGAGCCGCACCAACGCCACGACGGTGTCGGCACGGCTCACCTGGACACGCGCGTCCGGTTCGGTCCGGCAGTACCGGGTCTACAAGTGGACCGGCACCGAGCGGATCTTCCTCGGCGGCACGACGAACGACGCGTACTTCGTGCCCGCGATCCCGTTGGGTTCAGGGGAAACCGCGAGCATCGAGGTGGAAGCCGTCAGCGAGGGGTTCGACGTCTCGCCGCCGGCTCGCTTGTCCATCACTGGTACACCCTGACGTAGTCGAGAACCATGTCCTGCGGCAACTGCGTCCCGGCCCCCGGCGGGCCGGGCCAGTCGCCGCCGACCGCGTTGTTGATGATGATGAAGACCGGGTGGTCGTACACCCACGGTCCGCGAGCCGACTCCAGCTGCGCCTTGTCCACGGTGAAGAACCTGTTGCCGTCGACGCTGAACGTCATGTGGCTGGAGTCCCACTCGACCGCGAACGTCCGGAACTGCGCCGACGCCGGTTGCCCGAGGTCGAGCGGGGACCCGGCTCCGCCCGCGCCGAAGTACGCGGGTGCGTGCAGCGTCGAGTAGACCCGGTTCGGTTCTTTGCCGACGTGCTCCATGACGTCGATCTCACCGCAGTTGGGCCACGGCCTGCGCTGGTCGAAGAAGTCCGCGCCCAGCAACCAGAACGCGGGCCACAGCCCTTGCGTCGACGACACCTTGATCCGCGCCTCGACCCGGCCGTAGGTGAAGCTGAACTTGCCGTGCGTGTTGAGCCGCGCCGACGTGTACTGACAGGTGCCGCTGCCGCTGACCGGGTCCACCGGACAGGCGCTGCCCGGCGTGACCTCCCTCCTGGCCTGGAGAACCAGGTTGCCGTTGCCGTCGTGCCGGGCGTTGTTGTTGTTCGTGTAGTACTGCAGCTCGTTGTTCACACCCGGCCCGATCTCCGGCTGCCACTTCGCGGCGTCCGGCCCGGTACCCGCGGGTGCGTTGAACTCGTCCGCCCAGACCAGCCTGCCGGGGAACGTCGGGTTCGGCGGCAGCGGCGGAGCGGGCGTCGGGTTGCCGCCGGTGCCGTAGACCTGGAACTCCCACAACGAGTAGCCGTACCCGTTCGACCTGGCCGTGCCGTACATCCGCACGTACCGGCCGGTGCCGCTGACCGTCAGCGTCTCCTTGAAGCCGCGACTGGTCGTGGTCGAGTAGATCTCGCGCCACGACGTGTTGTTGTCCGAGACCTCGATCTTGTACGCCGTCGCGAAGGCCGGATCCCACTGCAGCACGACCTTCGAGATCGTGGCGGGTGCGCCGAGGTCGACGGAGATCCAGCCGGGGTCCACCCAGCCGTTCGTCGCGCTGGTGGCCCACCGGGTCGCGGGGTCGCGGTCGAACGCCTTGGCCGGGGTGCACTGCGGGCACGCGCCGTCGTCCTGGAACGTCGATGCGGAACCGGTTTTGCCGTACGAGAGCAGAGTTTCACCGTCGCTCCCGCGAGTCCCGAAGACCTGGAACTCCCACAGCGAATAACCCCACTGCGTGGCGCGCTGGGTCAGGTCCAGCCGCACGTACCGGCCGGTGCCGTTGACCGCGAGTGTCTCGGTGCCGCCCGGTCCGGTGGTCGTCCGGCGCAGTTCCTGCCAGGTGTTGCCGTCCGGGGAGATGCTGAGCGTGTACGCCCTCGCGCTCGCGGTCTCCCAGGCGAGCGTCACCTGGTCGACCTTCGCCGTGCTGCCGAGATCGATCTGGATCCATTGAGGATCGCGGAACTCGCTGGACCAGCGGGTTCCCAGGTCACCGTCGACGGCCGCGGTCGCCGCGAACACGGCGTTCTCGCTGGACGACGCGGTGACCGGACGGCCTTGGGAAATCAGCGGCCCGGCGGCGTGCGCCTGGACCGGGACGATCAGAGCGGCGGCGACCAGTGCCGCGACGACGAGTCTTCCTCGTTGAAGCCTTCCGGACATGGATGCTCCTGGGGCCGGAGAACGGATGAGCCCGTGCCGGAACACGGGTGCGTGAGGCGCCCTCCGGTTCTGAGAGTCAGTCTCGTGGCACGCCGGTGTCAAGAAAACCGGTACTGGAGTCAAGAAAACCGGTACTACTGAACGTTTCTTGCGGATTGACGACGGTTTACGCCTGCGCGATGCTCAAACGGCGTGAGAGCGCTCTCCTAGCCCCTGCCCCGCTGCGGAGAGGAAGCTTCAATGAAGAAGCCCTTGTTCCACCTGGCCACAGTTCTCGCTCTGGCCGCAGGCGTCCTCAGCATTCCCGTTGCCGCCCAAGGAGAACCGGTTCGCGTCGCCGAGTTCGTCGCGGACTGCGGGCTCAGCCACCGCCTCGCCGACGACCCGATCGTCCTGCCGAACCTGGCCGGCGCCTCGCACTTCCACGACTTCTTCGGCAACCACTCGACGAACGCCCGTTCCACCCAGCAGTCGCTGGAAGGCCAGACGGGCAACTGCAACCCGGCCGTCGACATCTCCTCGTACTGGGTGCCGACGATGTACCGGAACAACACGGCGGTCGCCCCGTCCATCATCACCTTCTACTACCTGGGCGAGGGCGTGAACAACCCAGCCGCGATCCAGCCGACCCCGTACGGGCTGAAGATCGTGGCGGGCAACGCGAAGGCGACCGGGGACGCGGACAGCATCGCCCGCTGGTCGTGCCTGCACGCGGGCCACGTCAACCCGTCCAAGAACTTCGTGGAATGCCCGGCCGGCACGATGCTCGAGACCTACCTGGACTTCCCGCAGTGCTGGAACGGCCGCGACCTCGACTCGGCCGACCACAAGTCGCACATGGCGTACCCGGTCGCGGGCGGCTGCCCGTCGAGCCACCCGGTCTCGGTGCCGAAGCTGCGGATGGTCCTGCGCTACCCCGTCAACGGCAGCACCGCCGGTTTGAGGCTCTCCTCCGGCACAGGACAGACGATGCACGGCGACTTCTTCAACGTGTGGCCGCGCGCCGAGATGGAACGCCGCGTCCGCAACTGCATCAACGTGGTGATGAAGTGCGACACCGCCGGCAACCACGGATAGCAGCGCTCCTGCTGGCAGGCCTTCTCACAGCGGCCTGCCAGCAGGAACCCCCTCCACCCCCGGCGCCACCCCAGAACGGTTACGGCGCAACGGAACGCGCGTTCGTCGAGCTCGCGATCGCCACAGACGAGCAGGCGCTCAAACTCGTGGCGCTCGACGACAACCCCTCGCTGGTCGAGAACCGCGAAACCGAGCTCGCCGAGCTCCGCAAACTGCTGGACGCGCCGTACGTCAACAACCACGCCGGGCACGACATGCCAGGCATGCCAACGGATGCCGAGATCCAGCTCGCCTCCGACAGCCCGGACGCGCGCAAGCAGTTCGTACACGCGCACCTCACCGAGTCGCTGGAGGTGCTGCGCTCGGCCGGCAGCGCGATCACCCACCCGCCGACGGCCGAGGTCGTCAAGCTGATGGAACGCCACCGCACCGCCGAGCTGGCCGCCGGGTGATCAAGCCCGCGCGCGCACCGGCATGGCCCGCGCGATCGCCCAGGTGACTGCCACCGCGACGACCCAGGCGAACACCGAGACCACGTGCCAGCCGTCGCCGAGCACGAGCGGGAGGTCCCGGACGAACGGCATGTCCCCGGTGCCCGGCATCGTGACCCCCGGTACGAGCGCCAGCGCCAGTCCGACGGGCAGCACGAAGACCACGCCGAGACCCCAGCGGTGGTACGCCGCGCCGATGATCATGCCGACCCCGCACCACACCAGGAACATCAGGAAGTAGGCGAGGATCGACCCGTGCGGAGTGGTTCGCCAGTCCATCACGTCGTAGACGAACCCTTCGACGAGGAACCCGAGCCACGCCGACAACGCCATCGCCAAGGCGAAGACCACGGTGAAACCCGTTGCCGCCACCAGGAACTCGCGACGCGTGCGGCCGTGCGCGACCGCGATCGGCAGCACGTTGTGGATCGCGTACACACCGACCCACAGCACGAACCAGCGCGCGATCTGCACGGTGACGAGCATCCACCCGCTGAACACGACCTCGCCGACCAGCGAGAGGGTGAACTCGGCGGCGAGAACCACCAGGAACACGCTGGCCGCCACGATCGCGCCGAACGACACCAGCGTCGTCGTGAGGTGCCGGAAGATCCTCACAGCTTCCCTCCCACCGGTTCGGTGAGGTGGACGAACAGGTCCTGCAACGCGATCGGCCCCAGCTCCAGCCCGAGCTGCCGCGCCCGGACCAGCTGCGCGTCGTCCAACGCGCCGTACACCATCGCCGCTTTGGTGCGCCCCAACGACTTCTCGCTCAGCACCGTCAGCCCGGCGGTGAACTCGTCGACGTCCGAGGCGTTTCCGGTGACCTCCGTGCCGCGCGACCGCAGCACGTCCGCCTCCTCCCGCAGCACCAGCCTGCCGGAGTCGATGATCACGACCTCCTCCAGCAACGAGGCCAGCTCCTCGATCAGGTGCGTGGAGATGACGATCGTGCGCGGGTGCGCCATGAAGTCGTTGAGCAGCGTGTCGTAGAACGCGTACCGGGTCGGCGTGTCCATGCCGAGGTGCGACTCGTCGAGCATCGTCAACGGCGACCGGCTCGCCAGCCCGATCACCACGCCCAGCGCCGACCGCTGCCCCAGCGACAACGAACCGACCTTGCTCCTCAGCGGAATCTTGAACAACTCGACCAGCTCGAGGGCATAGGAGTTGTCCCACGTGTCACGCCACGCCGCGCCGTACTCCAGCACGTGCGAGACCTTGTCGCTCTTGTCCGCGGCATCGGCCGTGTGCCGCACCAGGCACACCTGGCGCATCGCCGCGGCGTTCTCGAACACCGGCTCCCCGTCGAGCAGAACCGATCCCAGCGGCTCGCGGTACCCGGCCAGCGCCGACATCAGGCTCGTCTTGCCCGATCCGTTGCGCCCGAGCAGCCCGTAGATCTTGTTGCCGCTCAAGGAGAAGCTCATGTCGTCGACCGCCGTCAGCGACCCGTACCGCACGGTCAAGCCCTGCACGTCGACCCGCATCACACGCCCCCGTTCTCGTGCTGCTCGATCCGCCGGATGACGTCGGCGAGCGGAATGCCGATCGCCAGCGCCTCGACGACCATCGGGTCCACGACCTCGCCGAAGAAGGTCTCCCGCCCCTGTGTCCGCAGCATGTCGCGAGCCTCCGCACTCACGAACATCCCGATCCCCCTCTTCTTGTAGAGCACCTTCTCGTCCACGAGCTGCTGAAAGGCCTTCGCGGCGGTCGCGGGGTTGATCCGGTAGTACGCGGCGTACTGGTTGGTCGACATGACCTGCTCGTCCGCCTTCAACGCCCCGCTGAGCACGTCCGCCTTGATCCGGTCGGCTATCTGCCGGTAGATCGGGCTCCGGTCGTCGAACATGGGCTTACTTCCTTGGTTCGTTACTCATGTAATGAACCATAGCAGTGTCAGCGTACGATTGGCACGTGGTCGGGGTCGCGATCGTGTGCGCGGTGCTCGCCGCCGCGTGCAGCGCACTCGGCGCGCTGCTGCAGCACGCCGGCATCCGCGAGCTCCCGAACCTCAAGCTGACCTCGGCGCACCGCCTGGTCTCGTCCCGCCGATGGGTCTACGGCTTCCTGATCCTCTTCGCCTGCGCGATCCTCCAGGTGATCGCACTGGCGCTGGCGCCGGTCTCCGTGGTGGCTCCACTCAACGCCCTGGCGATCCCGATCATCGCCGTGGCCCGCGCGCACAAACTGACCGGCCTCCTGGCCCTGGCCGTAGTCGTGACCACCGCGGGAATCGTCGTCTTCGTGTCCATCACCGCGGGCCAGGCCGTCCCCACCTCGATCACGCCGAAGGTGGCGCTCCAAGCAGGCCAGCTGGTGCTCGCCGGCGTCCTGGTCTGCATCGTCGCCGCCACGTTCACCGAAGGCGCGGTACGAGCACTGGCCCTGGCGATCGGCGCCGGCGTCCTCTACGGCCTGGTAGCCGTCCTGGTCAGAGACGTGACCACAGCCCTGCCCACGATCGAATGGTTCTCCCTGCTGGGCCTGGTCGTGGCGTTCCTGACCGGCGCCTGGTTCATCCAGCTCGGCTACGCGGCCGGCCCACCAGACCTCGTCGTAGCGGGCCAAACCGTCGTCAACCCGATCGTCGCCGCGTGGATCGGCATCAAGCTGGTCGGCGAAGGCACGGGCATGAGCGCCCTCTCCCAAGCGGGCCTGATCGTCAGCGCCATCGCCGCGGTCTCCGGCACCATCGTGCTGGCCTACTACCACCGTGTCAGGGTGAAGGCATGACCTTCGCAGTAACCGGCGGCACCGGCGCCCTGGGCCGTCACGTGGTAGCCGCTCTCCCCGGCGCCCGCTCGGTCTCCCGCTCCTCGGGCACAGACCTGGTGCGAGGCAAGGGCTTGGGCGCCCTACGAGCAGACGTCGTGGTCCACTGCGCCACCTCGTTCCGCCACGAGGTCGACATGGCTCGCGCGGTACTCGCGTCCAAGCCCGCCCACCTGGTCTACATCTCGATCGTCGGCTGCAACGAGGTACCGCTGCCCTACTACAAGCAGAAGCTCGCGGCCGAACGCCTGATCATCAACTCCGGCACCCCGTACACCATCCTGCGCGCCACCCAGTTCCACTCGTTGCTGCGCAAGATGTTCGACAACCTCTCCAAGCTGCCACTCATGCTCGTGCCGGCGTTCCGGTTCCAGCCGATAGACGAAGCCGAGGTGGGCCTGGAGCTGGCAGCGCTGGCGCAGTCGGCCCCGACGGGCCTGGCACCGGAAATGGGCGGCCCTGAGGTCCGCGAGGCAGCCGATTTCGCCCGGACGTACCTGGCCGCAACGGGAAAGAAGCGCACCCTGGTGCCGCTCAAGACACCGGGAGCGACCTATCGCGCCTACCGCGCGGGCGGAAACCTGACGCCCGGCCGCGCGGTAGGCACCCGCACCTTCGCGGACTACCTCACCGGATAGACGCGGGCCGCAGGTCCGTCCAGTTCTCCTCCACGTAAGCCAGGCACGCCTCGCGGTCGTCCTCTCCGAAGACTTTCGTCCACCCGGCGGGCACCTCCGCGAACGCAGGCCACAGCGAGTGCTGCTGCTCGTCGTTGACGAGCACGAAGAACCGGCCCTGCGGGTCCTCGAACGGGTTGGTCATGACGGCCCTTCCTCTCCTACTGCACTGCCTGAAGCTTCGGCTCGGCGGTCTGCCGCACCCGCCGCAACACCGACTCGAGAATCTCCCCCACCCGCACCGCCGTGTTGGACAACAACGACGACGTGATCCCATGCGTGTGCTCGGTCCCACCCTGCAAATAGATCCCGCCCCGGATCCCATCCCCGGTGACCACCCGGTAGTCCCGCGTGACCTTCAACCGCCCACGCTCATCCCGCTCGCAATGCTCAGCAAGCCCCCCGAGCACCCGAACAGGATCAGCAGGCCGATACCCAGTCGCATACACGATCACGTCAGCATCAACCGGCAACTGCCCACCATCGGCCAACGACTCGATCACGCACTTGCCGTCCGAGTTCACCTCAGTCAGCCGCGACGTGTTGTGCAGCAACAACCTCTGCCGCCCAACAACCTTCTCCCGGTAAACCCGCCGATACAGCTCCTCGATGAGGTCCCCGTCCACCACTCCATAATTGGTATTGGCGTGGTACCCCATCAGCCGCTGCTTGACCTCCTCCGGCGCCCCGTAAAAGTCATCCACAGCAGCAGGATCAAAGATCCGGTTCGCAAACGAGCTGTCATCAGCCGGGCTGTACCCGTACCGCGCGAACACCCCGTGCACCTCAGCCGCAGGGAACCGCTCGTGGAAGAACGCCACAGCCTCAGCCGCACTCTGCCCGGCCCCCACCACAACGACCTGCCGGGGATCCTTCAACCCCTCAACCCGAGTCAGCAGATCCTTGTTGTGCCAAATCCGCTCACCAGCCTCAACCCCCTCCGGCAAGTTGGCCTCAAGCCCAGTCGCCAACACCAGATTGCGGGCCCGAACCGTCTCCTCCCCAGCCACGAACTCGAACCCGTCCCCATCCACCTGCACCATCCCGGCCTCAACGCCGTACGACACGTGGTGCGCCACCCGCTCAGCCGCCCACTCGAAGTAGTCGTGGAACTCCCGACGCAGCGGAAACAGGTTCTTGCCGTTGACAAAATCAACCAAACGCCCACGATCCCGCAGATAACACAGGAAGCTGAACGTGCTCGTGGGGTTGCGCAACGTGACAAGATCCTTGAGGAACGACACCTGCATGGTCGCGTCCTCGAGCAACATCCCCCGATGCCACCCGAACCGCGCCTGCCGCTCGAAGAACCGCGCCCGAACGGGCCTGGCATGCTCCTCAACCGCGATGGCAAGGGCGAGGTTGGACGGCCCGAAGCCGATTCCGGCCAGGTCTAACACCGGTTCCATCGCGGTCCTCTCGCAGCACCCCTGAGCATCGTAAAGTAACCCTAACTTAACTAAGGCATACCTTAGCTAGTGCATTCGGACGTGATCTACGCCCTAGGGCCCAACGCGACCAGCTCTCAAGCCAAGACAGGGGGCAAATGGCGAAGGCGGGCACTGGCGAAGGGGCAGAGGGCGAAAGGGCAGGGGCCAAGGGGCGAAGGGAGCAGGGCGAAGGGGCCCTAGGACCAGGAGCGAAGGCGAAGCCGAGCTGGGCGATGCCGAAGGCGAGCTGCAGTGGCGATGGCGAAGCCGAGCTGCCCTAGGCGATGCCGAAGGCGAGCTTGCTTTTCCGTGCGCTCCGGCGGGCCCCGTCACGAGTCGTGCCTGATCGTTGGCCGCGCCAGAGGGGTTGGGTCAAGTCGACACGCTTTTCGTCGACTTGACC
>NZ_JBFAYI010000009.1:0-246451 GCF_040681245.1 Lentzea sp. NPDC051838 | reverse complement strand
CTACATTCGACAAACGGTCACCGAACCCCCGCCGAAACACGCCGCGCTCACGCCGCGTGAAAACCACGTGTCCGGCAAACGGGGACAACCCCAACGCGACTCGTGACGGGACCCACCCCACCACGCAACCAAACTACGAAACAGCAAGCCGCCCAAAGCAACAGGCGTGCCATCAACCCACCCACGGCGCTGGTGGGTCTTTGATCAGATTGGCGGGGTCTGGGGCAGAGCTCCCAGAACGCAACCGGCACACAAGCACGGCACGCACCCACCTACGAACAACAAACCGGAACCCGCCAACCCAACAGGGAGACGGCCTACGAAACGACCGCGCCCGCCGGAACGGCGGCCCAACAAAAGCAAAAGGCCCCCGACCACCAGCCGAGGGCCTCCCACCAAACCAACAACTCCTACTTCGAGTCGTCCCCGGAGTCAGGCAGCTGCACGTCCTCCACAGTCTTCCCACCCTTGGTAGGCGCAGGCATCAAAGCATCCAACGCCCCACCAGCAATCCGCCGGAACGCACGGCGCGGCCGAGCCCTCTCCAGCACAGCAACCTCAAGCTTGCTGGCAGGCAAGATCTCAGCCGACCCGTTCCCAGTGGACGGCGACCCAGCCGACAACGCCTTCACCGCAATGGAGAACGCCTCGTTCAACGTCAACCCGTCAGCGAACGCGTCCTTCAACGCGGAGTTGGCGGCGTCCACCGTGCCACCCATGACGATGTACTGCGGCTCCTCGACCACAGACCCGTCGTAGGTCAGCCGGTACAACGTGTCGTGCTCGGACGAGTCGCCGACCTCAGCGACGCAGATCTCCACCTCGAACGGCTTGATCTGCTCGGTGAAGTAGGTGCCCAGAGTCGTGGCGTACACGTTCGCCAACGACCGGCAGGTGACGTCGCGCGGGTCGTTCTGGTACCCGCGCACGTCGGCGAACCGGATCCCGGCCTGCCTCAGGTTCTCGAACTCGCTGTACCGGCCCACCGCGGCGAAGCCGATGCGGTCGTAGATCTCCGCGACCTTGTGCAGCGTGCTGGAGGGGTTCTCCGCGACGAACAGAATGCCGTCCGCGTACTTCAGCACGATGACGCTGCGACCCCTGGCGATGCCCTTGCGGGCGTACTCGGAGCGGTCGCGCATCACCTGCTCTGCCGATGCGTACAGCGGCATCGTCATGGGTGGTGCTCCTGACGTCGGAAAGGGATCGGGATTCTCAGCCTGCGGGGCGGGACCGGCGGCCTTCGACGACCGCGTCGGCGACCGTCTGGACCTGCGACTCCGGTACCTCCACGGCGCCGTCGGTGCCGTTGATGGTCACCACGACCGGGTAGAGGCGGCGGACCGGGTCGGGGCCGCCGGTGGCCGAGTCGTCGTCGGCCGCGTCGTAGAGGGCCTCGACGACCGAGCGGATTGCGGCATCCACGTCGGCGTCCGGGTCGTAGAGCTTCTTCAGCGCCGACTTGGCGAAGAGGGAGCCCGAGCCGACGGCCTGGTAGCCCTGCGACTCCTCGTAGCGGCCGCCGGTGACGTCGTAGGAGACGATGCGGCCCGCGCGGTCGGAGTCGGCGGCCGAGGTGTCGTAGCCGGCGAAGAGGGGCACCACGGCGAGGCCGGCCATGGCCGCGTCGAGGTTGCCCCTGATCATCGCCGAGAGGCGGTTCGCCTTGCCGTCGAGCGACAGCGGTACGCCCTCGATCTTCTCGTAGTGCCGCAGCTCGACCGCGTACAGCCGCACGATCTCGATGGCGATGCCCGCCGTGCCCGCGATGCCGACGGCCGAGTGGTCGTCGGTCACGAAGACCTTCTTCATGTCGCGCTGGGCGATGACGTTGCCCATGGTCGCGCGACGGTCACCGGCGATCACGACACCACCCTTGTAGGTGGCCGCGACGATCGTCGTCCCGTGCGGGGCCTGGACGGTCCCCTCCGGGAGCTTCCGGGCGCTAGGCAGCATGTCGGGTGCCTGCGCCCGCAGGAAGTCCGTGAACGACGACGAGCCCGGCGTGAGGTACGCCGGAGGCAGCGCCGCGGCCGGGTAACGCCCGGTCGAGCTGTTGTCCATGTGTTGGTTGTTCTCCCGTCCCGAAATGGTCAACAGGCCCCCGAAGGCCTACTGACCACCCTTCTGCACGTAGGCGCGGACGAAGTCCTCCGCGTTCTCCTCAAGAACGTCGTCGATCTCGTCGAGGATCGCGTCCACGTCCTCGCCGAGCTTCTCGCGACGTTCCTGACCTGCTCCGGCAGCGCCCTCGGCACCGTCGTCGCCGTCGCCACCACCCTGGCGCTGCTTCTGTTCCTGGGACATCTGGGCCTCCCGCTGACTCGCCTGACAAGAACACTACCCAGCGGCACCGACAAAAATCCTGAGCCACTCGGGTAGACGATCACCCGCGAGTCAGCGCGTCCACCAGCTGCTCGGCGGTGTCAGAGGCCTCCAGAAGGGCTCCGACGTGGGCTTTTGTGCCCCGAAGCGGTTCCAGCGTGGGAATGCGCACGAGGGATTCTCGACCGAGATCAAAGATCACCGAGTCCCACGACGCGGCCGCGACCGAGGTCGGGTAGCGCTCCAGGCACCGGCCGCGGAAGTACGCACGCGTGTCCTCCGGCGGCGTCGTGATGGCCGCGATGACCTCTTCCTCGCTGACGAGGCGCTTCATCGAGCCGCGCGCCACGAGCCGGTTGTAGAGGCCCTTGTCGAGGCGCACGTCGGAGTACTGCAGGTCGACCAGGTTCAGCCGCGCCGAGCCCCACGCGAGGCCGTCGCGCTGCCGGTAGCCCTCCAGCAACCGGAGCTTCGCGACCCAGTCGAGCCGGTCGGCGCACTCCGCCGGGTCACGCGCCAGCGCGTCGAGCACCTCGCCCCACACCCGCAGCACGTCGCGGTCGCCGATGCCCTCCTTCTCGACGAAGGCTGCGGCGCGCTCGTGGTACGCGAACTGCACGTCGAGGCCGGTGAACTTGCGGCCACCGGTCATCTCGACCTTGGTCTTCAACGTCGGGTCGTGGCTGATCTGGTGCACCGCGCGCACTGGGTCGACCATGCGCAGGTCGTCGAACCGCAGCCCGGACTCGATCATGTCGAGCACCAGCGAGGTGGTGCCGACCTTGAGGTACGTGGAGTACTCGGCGAGGTTCGCGTCGCCGATGATGACGTGCAGGCGGCGGTACTTGTCCGCGTCCGCGTGCGGCTCGTCGCGCGTGTTGATGATGCCGCGCTTCAACGTCGTCTCGAGGCCGACCTCGACCTCGATGTAGTCGGCGCGCTGCGAGAGCTGGTAGCCGGCCTCTTCCCCGGACGGCCCGATGCCGACGCGGCCGGAACCGGTGATGACCTGGCGCGACACGAAGAACGGCGTGAGGCCCGCGATGACGGCCGTGAACGGCGTCGACCGCTGCATCAGGTAGTTCTCGTGCGTGCCGTACGACGCGCCCTTGCCGTCGACGTTGTTCTTGTACAACTGCAGCCGCGGCTGACCGGGCACGGTGGCGGCCTTCAGCGCGGCCTCCTCCATCACCCGCTCCCCCGCCTTGTCCCAGATCACCGCGTCACGCGCGTTGGTGACCTCGGGAGCCGAGTACTCAGGGTGCGCGTGGTCGACGTAGAGCCGCGCGCCGTTGGTGAGGATGACGTTCGCCGCGCCCAGGTCCTCGACGTCCGAGTCCGCGGGATGCCCGCCGGGCGACCCCAGGTCGAACCCGCGCGCGTCGCGCAGCGGTGACTCCACCTCGTAGTCCCACCGGGCACGCCTGGCGCGCGGTATGTCCGCCGCCGCCGCGTACGCGAGCACCACCTGTGTCGAAGTGAGCACCGGGTTCGCGGTCGCGTCGCCCGGCACCGCGATGCCGTACTCGACCTCGGTTCCCATGATCCGCCGCATACGCAACACCTTATGACCTGCCCCCGACAACAGCGTGAGGGGAGCTTCCGAGTTGAAGCTCCCCTCACCCTATTCACCCGGATGCCAATCCTGCTGCAGGACGAATCCTCGAAGCCCCTCGCGAGGGCCCGAACGCGGCCACGACGGCGAGCACGACGACCGCCACCGCGCCGATGACCAGCGGCAACACGACCTTCAGTCCGGGCAGTGACATGTCGATCCCAGTGGCCAGGATGGCGATTTCCGCGTAGACGAACCCGAGCACCCCGCCACCGATCACCCCGACCAGGGCCAACATGATCGCTTCAGCGATGACCCCGCCCTGCAGGCCGCCTTGAGTGACGCCCAAGGCGCGCCTCAGTGCGAGCTCCTTGCGGCGTTCCTGGACCGAGATGGTCAGCGCGGTGCCGATACCGGTCACCGCGACCGCCACGGACAGCCCGAGCAGCACCATCATCAGCACGGTGCCGAGGTGCATGTACCGGTCGGCCTCCGCCCGTTCGTCGGCATCCGTCTGCACGATCACCGTCGGGTTGTTCGGCAACGCGGCCTGCAGGCTCGCCCGGAACGCCGCCGGATCCGTCCCCGGCTTCAACGCGACCAGCACTTTGGTGGCCGGTCCCGAGGTCAGGCCGCCGATGATCGGCGTCCAGCCGGTGATGCTGCCCGGGACCGTGCCGACGATCTTGTACTGCTTGCCGTCCGCCTCGACGTACGGCTTCTCGTCCATGTGCGGCGGCACGATCGCGGTCCCGGACGTGAGCTCGTCGCCCCCGGACACGTTCTGCGCCTTGAGCCACGCCTTGAACTGCTCGGGGTCGACGCCCGCGGGCCCGTCCTTCGTCTTGTGCAGCACGACGCTCGCCGCCGCCTCGGGCTGGTTCGGGATCGCCGGCAGCGGCCGCTCACCCGCGTCGACCACGGTGGCGTCGGGGCGTTCCTCGTTGGCGAACGCCGAGGCCATGTCCTGCGCGCCGCCCAGCACGACCAGGAAGAACGTCACCATCGAGCTGGCCAGCAGCAACGGCAGCGCCACCGACGCAGACCGCTGCGGCATCCTGCGCACCTCGGCACCGGCGAGCTTCCACTGGGTGCCACCGATCTTGCCGAACAGCCGCGCGATGAACGGAACCGTGACCGGACCGAGGATCCAGAACAAGCCCGTCACCGCAGCGATCGCGGAGAACGTGACGGCGAGAGGAGCGGCAACAGTGCCCTTGGCGGCGATGGCCACCAACGCGAGGAACGCCGCACCACCCGTGAACAGCACACCGAACACGAGCCGAAGACGACGCACGGACCGTGGCGGCACCTCGTTCTCCGCTTCACGCAGAGCAGCCAACGGCGACACACGAGCGGCGTTGATCGCGGGCCGGACAGCGGCCATCACGCTCAACAGCGCGGCGACGACAACGCCGAGGATCACGTACCCGAGCGACGGCAGCAGGTCCGGGCTGAGCTCCACCGCGCCGAACAGCGCGGAGATGCCGGTGACGTCGAACGTCCTGGCCAGCAGCCACGCCATCGGCCCGCCGAGCAACGCGCCGCCGACACCCGCGATCGCACCCGTCACCAGCGCCTCGAACAGGCTCCTGCGCACCAACGGCCCACGCTGGGCCCCGATGCACCGCAGCAACGCCGTCTGCCGCTGACGTTGCGCGTAGACCGCCCGGAACGTCGCCGAGGCCACGAACACCGCGGTGGCCAAAGCCAGGATGCTGAACGGCAGCAGGATGTAGGTCAGGTCGTTGCCGATCTTGTCGGCGTCCGGCGCCGGGTCCCACACCACGTAGGAAGCACCTGCCGCGCTGGCGACGGCGTCCCTCGCACCGCCGATGACCCAGATCTCCTTGGTGAACGGCTCGGGGTCGAGCTTCTGCGCGAGGACGGGACCGGCGACCAGGATCGGCCGCGAGTCGAGGCCGCCCTTCTTCATGATCCCGGTGACCGTCACCTCGAACGGCCGCCCGTCCGCCGCGGCGAGCTTCACCTTGTCGCCGGGCTTGATGTTCCGCTCGTACGCGGTGAGCTTGTCGATCGCGATCTCACCGTCGGCACCCGGCTGCGTGCCCTGCGCCAACGGCCAGCGCACCAGGTCGGGCTGCTGGACCATCATCTCGGCCCGGTGCTCGCCCGCCCGCCCGTTGCCGTCGAGGAGATCGGCCTGCCCCTCCTGCACCGGCACCGCCCTGCCGACGCCGGAGAGCTTGGCCAGCAACGCGGCGTCGAGCTTCGGGACGTTCGGGTTCTCGCTGTAGGGCTGGGGTTTCACGTCCACCACGTGGCCCACTGTGGACGGTGTGAGGGGCGCGCCCTCGTCGACCGACCTGGTGAGCGCGTCGCTCAGCACCAGGGCGGCCAGCAGGCAGGCCACGCCGACGACGAGCGCGACGCCGGGCAGCAGCGCGCGGCCCGGCCGGGCGCGGAACTCGGCGACGCCGAGCCGCAGGGAAGTGGACACGAATCCTCCTCGGTGACGTCTGACGGTCCCGAAGGTAGGAAGTGGGACGATCAGCGGGCGTCGGACTGAGGTAGCAAGCTCGCGTACGACCACAGGAGGACACGGGATGATCAACCTCTACGACGAGGCCGGTGCCGTGATCGGCGAGGTGACCCGCGCACGCATGCGCGCGGAGAACCTCTGGCACGGGTGCGCCACGATCGTCGTGCTGTCCCTGGACGGTTCCCGCGTCTACGTGCACCGCCGCACCGACACCAAGGACGCCTTCCCCGGCCTCTACGACTGCACCGCGGGCGGCGTGATCGACGCGGGCGAGACGCCGGACGTGGCGGCTCGACGCGAACTCCGCGAGGAGCTCGGCGTGGAGTCGCCGTTGACGTTCCTCTTCCAGACCACCTATGTCAGCGAGTTCACCCGCTACCACGCGTGGGTCTACGAGACGCGTACCGACGGACCGTTCACGCACCAGCCGGAGGAGGTCGCCTGGGGTGGGTGGATGCACCTGGACGAGCTCGAGAAGAAGATCGACGACCCGGAGTGGGCGCTGGTTCCGGACGGGCGGGAGATCAGCCAGGAGTGGTTGAGCCGCAACGGCTAGAGCCAGCCGCGTTCGTCCGCCACCCGCAACGCTTCCATCCTGTTGCGCGTGCCGGTCTTGGTGGTCGCCCCGGACAGGTAGTTCCGAACCGTGCCCTCCGCCAGGTACAGCCTGGCCGCGATCTCGGCGACGGTCCCGCCGGAGCGAGCCGCGATGAGCACGTCCCGTTCGCGAGCGGTGAGCGGTGACTCGCCCGCCGCCAACGTGGCGGCGGCCAACGCCGGGTCCACCACGCGTTCGCCCGCCATCACCCGCCGGATGGCGTCCGCGAGCGCGTCGGCCGGGGCGTCCTTCACGACGAACCCGACCGCACCCGCCTCCATCGCGCGGCGCAGGTATCCGGTGCGGCCGAACGTGGTCAGCACGACCACCCGGCAGTCCGGCACCTGCGCGGTCAGCACGGCGGCGGCCGCGAGCCCGTCCAGCCCCGGCATGTCGATGTCCAGCAACGCGACGTCCGGACGATGCTCCAACGCCGCCGCCGCGACCTCGTCGCCGCGACCGACCGAGGCCACCACCTCGAAGTCCGGTTCGAGGTCGAGCAGGACGCCGAGCGCGTGCCGGATCAGCTCCTGGTCGTCGGCGAGCAGCAACCGGATCATGCCGTCACCCGCAGACACCAGCCGCGTGGTTCCACCGGTCCCGCGGTCAACACGCCACCGACCGCGCTAACCCTGGCCCGCAGACCGTCCAAACCGGAGCCCGTGCCAGCCGGGCCGCCGACGCCGTCGTCCCGCACCTCCACAGTGGACGCGGTGAGCTCCACCGTGCACCGGCCGGCCCGCGCGTGCCGCACCACGTTCGTCACCCCTTCCCGGACGACCCAGCCGAACAGTTCGCGGTGCTCCGCGGGGACGGCGTCCACGGCCGTGGGCAGGTCGGCGGCGACCCCAGCCGCCCGCAGCAACTCCCGACTTCTGGCCAGCTCACCGGCGAGCGTGACGTCCTGGTAGCCGGACACCGCCGCTCGCACGTCGGAGAGCGCCTGCCGGGCGAGCTGCTCCACCGACTCCATCTCGGCCCGTGCCGCGTCCGGTTCCAGCCTTCTGGCCAGCGCGCTCTTCACGGTGATCGCGGTGAGCGAGTGGCCGAGCAGGTCGTGCAGGTCGCGGGCGATCCGGTTGCGCTCTGCCTCGGACGCGAGCCTCGCCACCTCCGCCCTGGCCTCGCGCAGCTCCCGGTTGGCCGTGGCGGTGCGGCTGAAGGCGTGCACCAGCAACGTCGTGAACACCACGGCCACCGCGAAGTACCAGCTCCCGCCGGTGTTCCAGCCGAGCGCCAACGGCACGACCACGCACGTCGCCGCTCCCACCACCACGAGAACCGCCGACGTCCACGCGCCGACCCGTGCCGCGACCGACGGCACGATCACCGCGACGAGGATCAGCACCATCTCGTGAGCCAGCGGCGCGAGCAGGACTGCCAGCACCGTCATCAGCGCCACCAGCCACCAGTAGGCCGGCCACGCTCGCATCGAGGCGACCACGACGCCCAGGTAGCAGGCGGAGATCGCCACGAGCAGCAGGTAACCGACGATCCGGCCGGTGCCGTGCGCGTACTGGTTCACGCCCGCGGCCGCCAGGAACGGGTAGCAGAGCATGCCCAGCGAGAGCAGCAGCCGGCGCCTTTCGTCCACGCCTGAACCTTACGAGGACGCGAAGGTGGCGCGCACGCTGCGGGCGAACGTGAGCAGCACGACGATGATCAGCAACGCTCCGCACACGCCGTTCGCGATCTTGAACCACACCGGGAACGAGCCCGGGATCGACTCGATCACCACGATCGCCACCACCTGGGCCAACGCGATGATCTTCACCCTCCGGTAGTTGCCCGGCGAACCCTGAGCCATGGAGACACCGAGCGCGAACGTCACCAGCGACGCGACCGCGAGGATCGAACCGCGGATCCACACCGCGTCCGTGACGACGTCGGGGTTGCCGCTGAACACCACGATCGCCAGCAGCGTCAGCACGCTCACGGCCGCGTAGCCGCCGAGCAGTTTCTTCGCGATGTCCAGCTTCTCCTGGGCGTCTGTTTGCGTTGTCATGCCGACAATGCTGGCCAGTCAGCGTTTGCGCTGGTAGCGACGATCCGCACGTCCTGGTCGTGACATCTGTCAGAAACCGGGCAATTCAGTTCCAGCTGAGCCCGGCCCGCGTCTTCCAGTACTCGTCGGCGGGTTCGGCGAGGTCGGGTAGATCCACGTCCACGGTCAGCGCGTCCACATTGGACCGCAGCTGCTCCGGACTCGCCGCTCCCGACAGCACGACGTCCACCCACGGCTGCCGCGCGATCACCGCCAAAGCGACCGCGTCCGGACCGACGGCAAGCGCTTTCGCCTGTGCCGCAACCGCTTGCGGCGGCTCGACGACCAACCGGCCGTTCGCCACGCCCTCCTTGACGATCACCCGCAGCCCGGCGTCGTGCGCCTCCCGCAACGCCTCGCCCGCCGACGTCTCCAGAACGTTCCAAGTGGACTGGACGGACCGGAAGATGCCGAGGTCGAGCGCCTTGCGGATCGCGTCGGCCTGACGAGGACCGGACGTGGAGAAGCCCAGCGGCACGCCGATCTCCACCATCGCGTTCTGCAGAGCGCGGTCGGTGAACAGCGGGCTGTCGGCCGTCAGCGAGTGCACCTGGTAGAGCGCCACGGAGGGCAGGAGCGCCGAGGTCTCCTGCCACTGCTGCGTGAAACGGGCCAGCGAATGTTCCTTGACCTCGTGCACCTCGGCGTCGGGCCGCCAGTCCGCCGTGTAGGCGTAACCCCACTTGCTGGACACCGTCACGTCGTCGTGGCCCGGCAGCCACGACGACAGGAAGTCCTCCGACAGCCCGTACGACCGGGCCGCGTCCACCCACCGAATGCCCAGCTCGTAGGCCGTGTCGAGCACTCGATGGCACTGCGCGCGCATGGACTCGACGTCGCGCACGGCAGGCAGCGCGCCCTCACGTCCCAGGTTGATGTAGGCGGGACGACCGAGCGAGGCGAGACCGAGCGCGAGTTGAGCCATGCCGTCAAAAGTAGTTCACCACTGATCGGCGGACCTCACGATGTCGCGCACCCACACCCCGGCGGGCTTGAGCTTGCTCGTGCCGCTGAACGACGTGCCCGAGCAGGTGCCCTCCTTGAACACCGCGCCGGACCGCTCGTCGTCGGAGAAGTTCCAGTTCGTCCACGAGATCTTCTTGCGCTTCATCAGGTCGATGAACTTCTGCGACATGGCGAAGTCGTTCGCCCCGTCACCAGTGGCCATCTGCGTGCCGAACTCCGTGACGAACACCGGGACCTTGCTGGACACGCGGTCGAGCACCGAGACGTAGTCGTCGCGGTGTTCCTTGGCGTAGAAGTGGAACGAGTACATGAAGTTCGTCGCGTTGACCTTGTTGTTCAGCACCACCGACGGGTCCTCCTCGTCGGAGTGCCCGAACGTCGACCAGCCGTTCGTACCGGAGATGATCAGACTGTCCGGATCCTCCGCGCGGATCACCGGGACGAGCTGCTCGGCATAGGACTTGACCTTCGCCCACGACACGTTGTTCGGCTCGTTGGCGATGTCGTAGATGATGTTCGTCTTGTCCTTGTGCCGCTGGGCGATCTCCTTGAAGAACGTCTTCGCCTTCGAGGTGTAGACGTTCGGGTCGCCGGGATCGAGCTGGTGCCAGTCGACCAGCACGTAGAGGCCGCGTTTCGTGGCCTCCTCGATGTAGCTGTGCATCAGGTCCGTGAACTTGCGCGGGTTCGTCTCGTACCCGCCTTCTTTGGCAGCCACGTACATCGCGACGCGCACGATGTCGGCCTTCCAGTCGTTCTGCAGCGCGTCCCACCACTGGGACTTGTTGCAGCCGTTGTACCACTGGATGCCGTGTGTGCTCATGCCGCGCAACTGGATGGCCTTGCCGTCCTTGTTGCACAGCTGGACTCCGCAGACCTTCAACTGCCCGTTGACCGCCGCGGGCGAACCCGCCGGCAACGCGGCACCGGCGGTCGTCACCGATGCCAGCGGGAGAGCGACCACCGCGGCGGACGCCACCGCCACAGACCTCAGCCAAGCCATGCAGCTTCCCCTCTCTCACACTGCGGCGGCGATGAGGTGAAAGGTATGGACGATCACGAAGAGGGGCAACGAATCTCGCGACCACTGCACTTAAAGGCAAGTGGCGCAACGGAGAACGGCGGCCCCCGAAGGGACCGCCGTTCTCGTGACCCGCCGGGGTCGGTTTCTAGCGGCCGGCCCTGATGTGGTTGCGGACCCACTTGCCCGCTTCCTTCAGGGGACCCTCGCCGGCGAAGTTGCTGCCGGAGCAGGTACCGCCCTTGAACACCGCGCCAGAACGCTGGTCGTCGGAGAAGTTCCAGTTCGTCCAGGAGATCTTGGCGGAGTTCATGAAGGTGATGAACTTGTTCGCCATGGTGAAGTCGTTGGGACCGTCACCGGACGCTTCCTGCGAACCGAACTCGGTGACGAAGACCGGCACCTGGCTCGAGACCGTCTTCAGGGCGTTGAGGTAGCTGTCCCTGTGGTCCTTGGCGTAGAAGTGGAACGTGTACATCAGGTTCGAGGCGTTGACCTTGTTCTGGCTGACCTCGTTGATGTTCTTGCCGTCGGACAGGCCGAACGTCGACCAGCCGTGCGTGCCCACGAGCACGAGGCTGTCCGGGTCCTCCGCGCGGATCGTCGGGATGACGGCCTCCGCGTAGGACTTCACCCTCGCCCACGAGACGCCGTTGGGCTCGTTGGCGATGTCGTAGATGATGTTCGTCTTGTCCTTGTGCCGCTGCGCGATCTCCTTGAAGAAGGTCTTGGCGCGCGCGGTGTTGTGGTTCGGGTCGCCAGGCGAGAGCTGGTGCCAGTCGACCAGCGCGTACATGCCGCGCTTGGTGGCCTCTTCGATGTAGCCGTGCACCATGTCGGTGAACTTGCGGGGGTTGCTCTCGTAGCCACCCTCCTGGATGTACATCGAGATGCGGAGAACGTCGGCCTTCCAGTCGTTGCGGAGCGCGTCCAGGGACGCGGTCTTGACGCACTGGGAGTACCACTGGATGCCGTGGGTGCTCATGCCGCGCAGCTGGACCTGCTGGCCAGCCGAGTTGCACAGCTTCACACCGCAGACCTTCAGCTGGCCGTTGACCGCCGCGGGCGAGCCCGCCGGCAGCGCGTTGGCGGAGACGTCACCCACGGGCGCGGCAGCTACCGAACTTCCTGCCATCACACCGGTCAGCGGGAGCACGACTGCCGCGGCGAGCGCCACCACAGACTTCTGCCAAGCCATTCAGCGTCTCCTCTCGGACTGCTGGCGGCGGATTAGTTAGGTAAGTTTCCTTACCGATTAAAGGTATAGATGACCTTAGGGTTGTCCAAAGGGGCAGTCAAGAGTCACGTCGCAGAAGAGTTACCGTTCCGGTACCCAGAGTCACCAGTACGTAAACGATCAAAACTGCAGCGGCGGCCAATGGAGTCAGCGGGGCGTTGCTCACGGTGCCCGCGACCTCGTGGACCAGGTACGGAACGAGCACGGCTGACGCGTCCATGTTCCAGGGCTCCGGCAGCATCGGGGTGATCGCGGGCAGGCCCCACAGCAGGACGCCGACGATGACGACGGTGATCGCGGTCGACCTGACCGCGAGGCCGAGACCGAGGCCGACCAGGCCTGTTACCAAGATCGACAGGATCGACGCTCCCGCCCACGGGAGGACGTCGGTGACGCTGTCCCAGGGCGCGATGGGTGGCGGCCGGTCCCCCATGATCAGCCGGCTCGCCCCCGTGCTCAGGGCGAGAGTCGCGGTGCCGATCACCACGGCTGTGGTGGCGACGAGCGCGCTTTTGGCCGCCAGCAAGCGTTTTCGGTTCGGGACGGCGGTCAGCGCGGTGAGGGCGGGGTCGGAGGTGGCGATGAGAGCGCCGAGTGCCGCGATGAGGAACTGCACCACCGGGACGACGACAACGCTGCCGTCCGCCGAGGCGAACCTGGCTTGTTCTTGAGGGGCTGTCGTGTCGTAGTCGTTGACCATCAACCACGAGATCAGCGCGGCGAACGCGATGGTCAGGCCGATCGCCGCGACCAACCCGTACGGTGCCCTGACGGTCTTGAGCTTCAGCCACTCGGCGTGCAGCGCGTTCTTCACAGTCCCCTCCCGCTGGTGAGGTCGAGGTAGGCGTCTTCCAGGGAACCGTTGCGGGTCAGGGTGTCGATGGACGTCTCGGTCACCAGCTGTCCTTTCGCGACGATCACGACGTGGTCGGCGGTGAGGGCCATCTCGCTCATCAGGTGGCTGGAGACGAAGACCGTTCTGCCTTCCTCCGCCAGGCTCTTCATGAGGTCGCGGATCCAGCGCACGCCTTCGGGATCCAGTCCGTTGACCGGTTCGTCGAACATCAGGATCTTCGGGTCGCCGAGGAGCGCCGCCGCGACGCCGAGGCGCTGCTTCATGCCGAGCGACAGCGTCCGGATTCGCTTGTGCCGCACGCCTCCGAGGCCGACCTGCTCCAGCAGCTCGTGGGCGCGTTTCTGATCGATCCCGTTGCTCGCCGCGAGCCAGCGCAGGTGGTCGATCGCCTTGCGGCCGTGGTGCACCGCGGCCGGGTCGAGCAGCACGCCGACGTGGGTGAGCGGCCTGGCCAGGTCCGCGTAACGCTTGCCGTCGACCAATGCCACGCCTTTCGTGGGCTGGTCGAGGCCGAGGATCATCCGCATCGTCGTGGACTTGCCGGCGCCGTTCGGGCCGAGGAAGCCCGTCACCAGTCCAGGTTGGACGGTGAACGACAGGTCGTCGACCGCTGCCGTGTCGCCGTATCTCTTCGTCAGCTTCCGCACCTCGATCATGCCGACGAGGATCTGCGGTGCGACGGCCGTTCGGATCGGCCCTCGGTCCGAACTTCCGAATCGGACCGTGGTCCGAGGCGTCGGTTCGCCGAGGTGGATAACGTCGGTGCCGTGATGGCGAGACTGCACCTCTACCTGGTCGACGCGGCAGCCGCGCTGGTGATCGGCTTCCTCGTCGGCTACGGCGTCCTCGAACGCCGGGACTGGCCCTGGTGGGTGGTCGTGGTCTGCGCCGCGTCGGTGGCGGTGCCGATCGCGGTGCGCCGGTTCTGGCCGCTGAACGCGCTGACCATCACCCTGGCGGCCACGGTGGCGGCCGTGATGCTGCGAGTGCTGCCGACCGTCGCGCTCGGTGCTCCCGTCGCCGCGGTGTGCTTCATGCTCTACAGCGCGGCGGCCGACCGCTCACCCTCCTGGTCGGTGCCCGCGCTGTTGGTGAGCGTGGTCGCGATCTCCGGTGTCTCCGGCGGCGAACCGGAGAACGTCCTGGTCGTCACCGCCGCGCTCGTCGCGGTGTGGGTGATCGGCTACACGACCCGGCAGCGGCGGTCGTTCCTCGCGCGAGAGGCGGCACAACAAGCAGAGCGGGCGCTGTCGGACGAACGCCTCCGCATCGCCCGCGAACTGCACGACGTGGTGGCGCACAACCTTTCCCTGATCGCCGTGCAGGCCGCCAACGCCGCACACGTGCGCTCACCCGACCACGCCTACGAGGCGCTGGAGGTCATCTCCTCCACGAGCCGCGCGGCGCTGACCGAGATGCGGGGGCTCCTGGGCGTGCTGCGGTCCGACGCCGACCTGGCGCCCTCCCCCGGCCTTTCCGGGTTGGCTTCGCTGGCTGACCGCGCGTCGCTGGCGGGCGTGCGGGTGTCGTTGGACGTGCGGGGCGATCCCGCTGTGCCGGAGGGGGTCGGGCTGTCGGTGTACCGGATCGTGCAGGAAGCTCTGACGAACGTGGTGAAGCACGCGGCGCCCGCGTCGTGCACCGCGGTGGTCGAAGTGAGTTCGGAATCGGTGCGCGTCGAGGTGACCGACGACGGACCGGGGGTTCGGGAGCTGGGTGTGGGGCACGGGTTGATCGGGATGCGCGAACGGGTCGCGATGTACGGCGGCACGTTCAGCGCCGGCCCCGGTCCTTCCGGCGGTTTCCGGGTCGTCGCGGAAGTGCCGATCCGATGACGCGAGTGCTGATCGTCGACGACCAGGCGTTGCTGCGCGCGAGCTTCCGGCTGCTGGTCGACAACGAACCCGACCTGACCGTGGTGGGCGAGGCCGGCACCGGCGCCGAAGCCGTCGAGCTCGCTTCTTCTTCGGCACCAGACGTCGTGCTGATGGACATCCGCATGCCGGAGATGGACGGCATCGAGGCCACGCGGCTGCTCGACGGGCCGCGCGTACTGGTGCTGACGACGTTCGACCTCGACGAGTACGTGTTCGGCGCCCTGCGCGCCGGCGCCTCGGGTTTCCTGCTCAAGGACACGCCCCCGGCCGAGCTGCTGGCCGCGATCCGCGTGGTGGCCGCGGGTGAGTCGTTGCTGTCGCCGTCCGTGACGCGTCGGCTGATCTCCGAGTTCGTGCGGCAGCCGTCGTCGCCGGTGCTCAAGGGGCTGGAAGTGCTGACCGAGAGGGAGAAGGAGGTGCTGACGTTGATCGCGCGTGGGCTGTCCAACGCGGAGATCATGGCTCAGCTGCACGTCAGCACGGGCACGGTGAAGACGCACATCGGGAACCTGCTGGCGAAGCTGCACGCCCGCGACCGGGCGCAGCTCGTGATCGCGGCCTACGAGTCAGGCCTCGCTGGACGTACTGACCTGAGAGGTTAGGAACGCGGCTGGCGGGTGGCTGGCCTTTGAGTGCGGTGGTGGTTGTAGGTGTGCAGCCACCGCGGGAACGCCTCTCGGCGTTCGGTCTCGGTGCGGTAGGGGCGGACGTAGACCCATTCGTCGAGCAGGGTGCGGTTGAAGCGTTCGACCTTGCCATTGGTCTGTGGCCGGTAGGGGCGGGCGCGTTTGTGCGTGATGCCGGCTTCGGTGAGGGTGTCGCGCCAGAGCCGTGACCGGTAGCAGGAGCCGTTGTCGGTGAGTACCCGCTCAACGGTGACTCCGTTGCTGCGGAAGAAGGTCTGTGCTCGCCGCCAGAAAGCGCGGCGGTTTCCTTGGTCTCGTCGGCGAGGATTTCCGGTGTAGGCCAGGCGGGAATGGTCGTCCACGGCGTTGTGCGGGTAGCTGTAGCCGAGGTTCGCGCGGTTGTTCGTGCGTGGCCGGGTCGGGCCAGGCTGTAGCGGGTCAGCACCCGGTGCACGGTCGAGGGCACGAGGACCGGTCGGCCATGCCCGCGGCACCGAGTTCGCGGTGGCGACCAGCCCACCGCTGCGCCGTGCCGACCGACACCTGGAACCGCTCAGCAGACAGCCGGACAAGCCAGACGTCCTCGACAACACACCGGGCCAGACGTAGCCCGCCCAGCTCGGACAGCGGTGCGTCAGCGTGAGCAGTCGAGGGCCACCTGGCAAACCCTCCCTCGTTCCAAGATCATCCGATCACGTGTCGGACCGTTCGCAACCTCTCAAGGCAGTACAGCTAGATGACGGCGTCGCGCAGGAGACGGCCTCCCGCGTCGTAGGCCCGGATCCGCACCGTGGTGATCTTCTCCGGAACACGGCAGAGGAACACCTCGCCGTACAGCTCGGCTCGGACGACACGTCCGCTGGGCAGCACGAACTCGAGCACGGCGACCTCGGGGGCGATCCGCCCGACCTCGACGATCTCGTCGTCCCAGACCAGGCCCGTGCGTCCGGCGACGTATTCGGCACTGGGCACGGCCTTGCCCTTCGTCAGGGAGTGTCCTGAATCGCCGACGACGCAGACGAGGAGATCGGAGGGAGTCACGCCCACCTCGACGACGCTTCCCCGGACCATCTGCACGGTGTTCGCGCGGTATCCGGACGGCCGCTCGCACTTGTCGTCCGCGATGAGGCGCATCGACTCGGCGGACAGAGGTGCCGGCGTTCCGGCGATGGCGACCGGACCCGCCGTGTCACGGGCGTAGGCCAGCACGGTGACGACGCCCAGTGCTCCCAGCACGTACCAGATGCGCCTCATGTCCCCTCCCCCGAACGGGATCCTAGGCCGATGACGCCGGGCACAGACGCGAAACCGCCCCGGCCGAAGCGGCCGGGGCGGTTCCGTTCGAGCAGGTTCTTACAGGTACGTGCCGGTGTTCGTGGCCGTGTCGATCGCGCGGCCCGCCTCCTGGTTCTTCCCGGTGACGAGCGTGCGGATGTAGACGATCCGCTCGCCCTTCTTGCCCGAGATGCGTGCCCAGTCGTCGGGGTTCGTCGTGTTCGGCAGGTCCTCGTTCTCGGCGAACTCGTCGATGATGGCCGCCTGCAGGTGCCGGACCGAGAGGCCGGGCTGCTTGGTGTCGAGCAGCGACTTGATCGCTGCCTTCTTGGCCCTGTCGACGATGTTCTGGATCATCGCGCCGGAGTTGAAGTCCCGGAAGTACAGGACTTCCTTGTCACCGTTGGCGTAGGTGACCTCCAGGAACCGGTTGTCCTCTGACTCCTCGTACATGCGCTCCACGGTGTGCTGCACCATGCCCTCGATGCAGGCCTTCGGGTCGCCACCGAACTCGGCGAGGTCGTCGGCGTGCAGCGGGAGGTTGGGCGTCAGGTACTTGTTGAAGATGTCCTTCGCGCCCTCGGCGTCCGGTCGCTCGATCTTGATCTTCACGTCGAGGCGGCCGGGGCGGAGGATCGCCGGGTCGATCATGTCCTCGCGGTTGGAGGCGCCGATGACGATGACGTTCTCCAGGCCCTCGACGCCGTCGATCTCGCTGAGGAGCTGGGGCACGATCGTCGTCTCGACGTCGGACGACACACCGGAGCCGCGGGTGCGGAAGATCGAGTCCATCTCGTCGAAGAACACGATCACCGGGGTGCCCTCGGACGCTTTCTCACGAGCCCGCTGGAAGATCAGGCGGATGTGCCGCTCGGTCTCACCGACGAACTTGTTGAGGAGCTCGGGGCCCTTGATGTTGAGGAAGTACGACTTCGCCTGCTTGTCGGTCTCCCCGCGGATCTCCCTGACCTTCTTGGCCAGCGAGTTCGCCACCGCCTTGGCGATGAGCGTCTTGCCGCAGCCGGGAGGGCCGTAGAGCAGGACGCCCTTGGGCGGGCGCAGCTCGTACTCGCGGAAGAGGTCCGCGTGCAGGAAGGGCAGCTCCACGGCGTCGCGGATCTGCTCGATCTGCCGGGACAGGCCGCCGATGTCGCTGTAGTCGATGTCCGGGACCTCTTCGAGCACGAGGTCCTCGACCTCGGCCTTGGGGACCCGCTCGTAGGCGAAGCCCGCCTTCGAGTCGACCAGCAGCGAGTCGCCGGGCTTGAGCGGCGACTCGAGCAGCGGCTGGGCGAGCCAGACCACCCTCTCCTCGTCCGCGTGGCCGACGACCAGCGCGCGGGCGATCTGGTCCTCTCCCTCTTCGGAGAGCACCTCCCGCAGTGCGCAGACCTCACCCGACCGCTCGAAGCCGCCGGCCTCGACGACGGTCAGTGCTTCGTTCAGGCGCACCGACTGGCCGAACGACAGCTTCTCCGGCTCGACCGCCGGGGACACGGCGACCCGCATCCGGCGGCCGGACGTGAAGACGTCGACCGTCCCGTCGTCGAAACGCGCCATGAAGACGCCGTACCCGCTGGGCGGTTGGGCCAGCCGGTCGACCTCCTCACGCAGCGCGAGCAGTTGGCTTCGTGCTTCGCGGAGGGTGTCTATGAGCTTCGTGTTTCGCTCGGTCAGCTGGCTGACGCGCTCAGTCGCCTCAGCCAAGCGCTGCTCGAGCAACCGCACGTGGCGCGGTGACTCGGTCAGCTTGCGACGCAACGACGCGATCTCGTCCTCGAGGAACCTGATCTGCGCTGTCAGCTCAGCAGAATTGTTGCCCTGGTTCAGCTCGCCACCCTCATCGGGTTGGCTGCCGGGATGACCGTGCTGCATGTCGGCACCCTCCTCCCGTGTTCGTACCGATTACGGTACCGGCGATCACCGACAAAATGGGGTACTCACAACATCATCTTCGCTCGTGTGACGCAACGGTCCGGCCTCCAACAGAGGTCAACTGCTCCATCTCGGTGTTCGGGGTTGCCACCGGACCGCTACGGTGCGTCCCAGAAACCGCGACCGGCGTTTCGCCCAGCGACACGCCGATCGACCTGCGAGAAGTCCGAGGAGAGGGTCATGGGAGCACCTGGGCGGGCGCCCGGTCCCCACGCTGTGCGACCACCCTCGGACGACCGCGAACACGCCTGGTACGGCTCGCGACCCGGCGACGGGCGGCAACACGCCGTCGTCCCACCAGGTGGACCACTGGCTGGTCCGATCGGTGGTCACGCACCGCTACCCACCCCGTTCGGTCTCGTCGGAGGTCCGGCTCTGCCGCGCCTCCAGGACGACTGGAGGGTGTGCGGCCAACCGGGTGGTTCTGCCTTCGCATACGGCGCACCACCCCGACAGCGCAGTGCATCGCGGTCGATTCCCGGTGGAGTTGCCGCAATCGTTATCAGACGCGGCCTTCGCGCGGGGGTTTGGCAACAGCACAACGTGTGCACAACCACTCTTGCGTGTCGTTAGGTCTCATTCGGCCGCGAGCTGGTCCGCGAGGGACCAGAATGTCCACCGAAAAGATCACCTCATCCGGATCGGGGAGTTTCGATGACCTACCCGCCGCAGCAGCCCGGCCCCTACGGCCAGCAGCCGCAGCCCGGTGGTTCCTACGGGCAGCAGCCGCCGCAGCAGCCGGGTTACGGCCAGCAGCCCCCTCCCGGCTACGGCCAGCAGCCGCCGCCCGGTTACCCCCAGCAGCCCGGCCAGTACGGCCAGCCGCAGTACGGTCAGCAGCCTCCGTTCGGCCAGCAGCCCGGCTACGGCGGCCCTGGTGGCTTCGGCGGCCCGCCTCCCAAGAAGAGCAACACCGGCCTGATCATCGGCGTCGTCATCGGTGTCCTGGTGCTCGTCGGCGGCGGGATCACGGCGGCCGTCCTGCTCAGCGGCAACTCCTCGACCAGCTCGTCGTCGGACTCCAACAGCGGCAGCGGTGGTGACGAGTCGTCCGAGGTGAAGAACGCCGCGGAGGCCTACTACGCCGCCGTCTCCGCCAAGAACGAGAGCAAGGCCAAGTCGATGATCTGCTCCGAGGCCCTCAAGGAGGCCGAGGAGGCGGAGAAGAAGCTCACGCCCGAGCAGCGCAAGCTCGCTGAGCAGTTCAAGAACATGCCGTTGCCCAAGGTGACCGTGAAGAGCGCGACCGCGACCGGCGACAAGGCCGACGTCGCCGTCTCCACCACCGTGACGCTGGGCAGCGAGTCCAAGACGTTCGACACGACGGTGAAGTTCAAGAAGGAATCGGGCGACTGGAAGTTCTGCACCCTGGCTGCGGATCTGAAGCTGCCGGACTTCCAGGTTCCGACGAAGTGATCCGACCGGGAACGGCCGCGAGGATCACCACATCCACATCGGGGGAATTTCGATGACCTACCCACCGCAGCAACCCGGCCCCTACGGCCAGCAGCCGAACCCGTACGGGCAGCAGCCGCAGCAGCCGCCGTACGGCCAGCCGCAGCCCGGTTACGGTCAGCAGCCGCCGCCGGGATACGGCCAGCAGCCCCAGCCCGGCTACGGCCAGCCGCAGCAGGACCCGTTCGGGCAGCAGGGCCCGCAGAGCGGCGGTTTCCCGCAGCAGGGCTACGGCCAGCCCCAGTACGGCCAGCAGCCCGGCTACGGCGGTCCTGGTGGGTTCGGCGGCCCGCCTCCCAAGAAGAGCAACACCGGCCTGATCATCGGCGTCATCGTCGGTGTGCTGGTGCTCGTCGGTGGCGGTGTGACGGCCGCGGTGCTGCTGTCGGGCGACGACAAGCCCAGCAACACCGCGTCGTCGAACACGGACACGAACGCGCCGACGAACGGCACCGACAAGCCGACGACGACGCCCAAGAGCTCGGGCGGCGACTCCGACGCGAAGGACATGCTCGACGACTTCGCCGCGGAGAGCCAGAAGCAGGCGCGGGCGGGCAAGACCGAGCTTCCGGCGTTGAAGAAGTACGTCTGCGCGAAGATGTACGCGGACGCGGAGAAGGCGCCGAAGACACCCGTCAAGGCGTACCCCGAGGCGACCATCAAGATCTCGGAGATCAAGACGTCCGGGTCGACCGGCACGTTCAAGGCGCTCTACAGCGGCATCCCGAACCCGGACCCGAACGGCACCGGCACGGTGTCGTCGCACATCATCTACAAGCTGACCCAGGAGGGCGGCGACTGGAAGGTGTGCGGCGTCGAGAGCGTGGGCACGCCGACCAAGTGACCTGAACGCGAAAGGGCCCTGCACCTCGGTGAGGTGCAGGGCCCTTCTCACGTGTCTCAGGTGTAGGAGAACGTCGCACCGATCGCCTGGCCGAACGTGTCACAGGGCTGCGTGGACACCTGGCCAGGTCCGACCAGCGGGCCGTAAACCGTGTACACGGCACCGACCATCATGTCGTAACAGGTCACCTTCACCCGCTGCACGTAACTGGGGCACGTCGAACTGCCCAAGCCGCGCTGCGTGCTGGAGTCGTACGCTTCGTACGCGGCCGAGCAGCCAGGACCGGCGTGCGCCGCCGGCACCGGCAGGAGCGTCGCGCCTGCCGCCACGACCGCGATCATCAACTTCCGCAAGACAAAACCCCCAGGTCTTCCATTCGATTGCTCCTGAATGGAAGCGGGTCCGGCGGACGGTGCGGGGCCGAACGATGATCTTTGTCCGAAACCGGACAGAGGTCAGCCCTTGCTGGGGCGGCGCTGCGGCTTCGGTGCCGTCACGCCGTCCGCGAGCTTGCGCGTGGTCAGCAGGAACGCCGTGTGCGCGATCATCCGGTGCTCCGGCCGCACCGCGAGACCCACGACGTGCCACGGGCGGACGAGCGTCTCCCACGCGTGCGGCTCGGTCCAGCACGTCATCTCCCGCAGCGCCTCGGTGACCGTGGACAGCTGCGTGGTGGTGGCGACGTACACGACGAGCACGCCGCCGGGGATGAGGTTCTTCGCGATCGTGGGCAGCACGTCCCACGGCGAGAGCATGTCGAGGATGACGCGGTCGACCTCGCCCTCGTGGTTCTTCACGTCGTCGACCGTGATCGACCAGTTGCCGGGGCGCTCGCCGAAGAACTGCTCGACGTTGCGGATCGCGTGGACCGCGTGGTCGTCGCGCACCTCGTAGGACTGGACGCTGCCCTTCTCCCCCACCGCGCGCAGCAGTGAGCAGGACAACGCGCCAGAGCCCGCGCCGGCTTCCAGAACGCGCGCGCCCGGGAAGATGTCGCCGTACATGACGATCTGCGCGGCGTCCTTCGGGTAGATCACCTGCGCGCCACGCGGCATCGAGAGCACGTAGTCCGGCAGCAGCGGGCGCAGTGCCAGGAAGTTCGTGCCGCCGACGGACTGCACGACGGAGCCTTCCGGCTGCCCGATGAGCAGGTCGTGCGGGATGGCGCCGCGGTGGGTGTGGTACTCCTTGCCGGACTCGAGAACGACCGTGTAGTGCCGGCCCTTGGGGTCGGTCAGCTGAACCCGGTCACCCGGCTGGAACGGTCCACTTGCGCTAATCACCGCGCAATGGTGTCAAACACCCTTCTCAATGGCCGCACGCAGGTCCTCCCTGCGCAGCACACCCGCCGGACGGCCTTCCAGATCCACGACGAGGAACTGCCACGCGGCGGTGCCCTGGACCCGTTCGACGATCTCCTCGCCGGGCTCGTCGGCGAGGAGCACGGTCTCGGGCAGGATCGGCTCCGCGGCCTGTTCTGCGGGGGCGAAGGGGCTTGCTGCGGCGAGCTTGCGCGCCGCTTCCGTGTCGAGCAGTCCGGCCGCGACACCGTCCGCGCGCACCAGGACCACGCCACGCCCCGCCGAGGTGCTCAGGGCGTCCGCCACGGGGCTTTCCGCCGGTAGCTGGAGCACCGGCAGGATCAGGTCGTTGAGAGTGACACCGGCGGGCCAGGTGCGGCGGCGTTCGCTGGCCAGTTCGCTTCGAGCACCGGCGATGACAACCCACGCCGTGAGCACGCACACGCCGAAGCGCAGCCAACGGTCATCCGCGCCTTCCGCGACGCCGTACAGCGCCCACGCGACCAGTGCGATGGCCACGGCGAAACCGCCGACCACGGCGACACGCGTGCCCATCGCTCGTTGGCCGGTCGCGGCCCACACCCCTGCCCGCACGATCCTGCCGCCGTCGAGCGGCAGGCCGGGCAGGAGGTTGAAGACGGCGACGGCGACGTTGGCCGCGGCGACCTGGAAGACCAGCACCCACACGACGTCGCCGGGTTCCATCACGAACGCGCCGATGCCGAAGATGACCGCCAGTGCCACGGACACGATCGGTCCGGCGCCCGCGACCAGGCCTTCGTGGCTGGGTTTGCCGGGGGTGCGCATGATCTCGGACAAGCCGCCCAGCAGGTACAGCCGCAGTCGTCTGACCGGCAGCCCGAGTCTCAACGCCGCGACGCAGTGGCCCAGTTCGTGGGCGAGCACCGAGAGACCCAGGAAGACCGCGAAGAGCGCGGCGAGCAGGAGGCCGATGCCGGGCGGGGTGCCTGGCGCGAGGTCGTCGACCAGAGGTGCGTAGAACGCGACCACGATCGCCGACCCGATCCACCACGACGGCGCGAGCAGCACGGGGATGCCCGCCACCCGGAACAGCAGCAGGCCGCCCTCTCGCTCACTGATCCGCGCGGCCACGGGTGCACTGTAGAGCGGCGGGTGTGATCTCGCGGTGTACCACGCTCACCCGGCGTCGCAGACGGCCTCGATCTCGACCAGCAGATCGGCGCGGCACAGGTCGACGTTCAGGAACGCGAGGTCCGCGCCGTGGAACGCCTCCGAGCACATCCCGCGCACGACGTCGAGGTCGGCTTCCCGGCGCACGTACACCTTGGCGGTCCGTACCACGACGCTCGACTCGACGCCGTTGCGCGCCAGGTTCTCCCGGCTGGTGAGCACGTCCAGGTTCGACAGCGTCGTGCGGCACTGCGCCTCGACGTCGCCGGGATGCACGGTCCGGTGCCCGAGAATCGCCGCCGTGCCCGAGACGAACAACTGACCGCTGTCCGGCAGCCAGGCCGCGCGGGCGAAGGACGGCGAACGCGGACCGTACCGCCGCGGATACCGGTACGCCGGGACCTGCAGATGGTTCTCCACCGGGACGTGCCGCGCGCCGCGCCGAGCCAGCAGGTAGACCGTGACGTCGTCGCCGGGCGCGCCGACGCCTGTACCCGCGGGCAGGTCGCCGGGGAACAGGTCGAACGCCTGAGCCCGGCCCGCGCAGAAGTCCTGATAGGTCTCGAGCCCGTCGGCGTTGGGCTCGTTGATGCGGCCGATGAGGTTCCACATCCGGAAGATCGACGGATACCCTAGGTCGGTCAGCAGCTTGAACACGCGCAGGTACGCGTCCCGCACGCCAGGAGCGCATCTCTCGGTCAGAGGGACCCGCACGGCTGCGAAGGCGTACTCGCCGTCGTGTCCGCACACGACTCCTTCCGCCTGGTCCACGACGACCGGGCGGCCGGTCGTCCACACCTCGGTGAACCCGTGATCTCCGAACCGGACAGTCCCGAGTGGATGCTCGACGGGGCCACCGGGGACGCAGGTCAGCCGGCCGTCCATCCCAGCCCGTCCTTGGCCACCGGGAGCTCGCCTTCTCCCGCATCGCGCACGTTGCCGAACAACGCCTCTTCCTGGAGGTTCTTGCCCTCGCGGAACGTGTCGCCGACGACCTGCGCGTCGAACAGCGGGTTGTGCCGGTCGTCGGCGGTGGCGAGCGCGCCGACGGCTCGATCGAGGTCCACGGCGGCGCTCACCACCCCGTAGTCGCGTGACGCCAGCCCGCCGACCAGTTCGGCGAACGCGGCCGTCTCGCTCTCGTCCACGTTCGTGAGCTTCTTCGCGGTCCAGAAGTACGAGCTCTCGTCGCTGTGCATCTCGTAGAAGGAGATCAGGAAGCGGTAGAAGAGGGCGTACTCACTGCGGTAGCGGTTCTCGAACTCGCGGAAGCTGCGCTGTTCGTCCACCTCGCCGCCGAGACAGGCGTTGATCGACCGTGCGGCGAGCAGCGCGCCGTAAGTCGCCAGGTGCACGCCCGACGAGAGCACCGGGTCGACGAAGCACGCGGCGTCCCCGACGAGCACCATCCCGGGCCGGTGGAACGCCTTCTTCCAGTACGAGTAGTCCTTGCGCACCCGGACCTGGTCGTACGGCGGCTCCGTCGCGAGCGGCACGCCGTCGAGCTTCTCCGCGACCTCGGGACAGGCCGCGACCAGGTCGAGCCAGGCCGTCTTCGGGTCGCCCTGGATCAGCGCCTTGTGCTCCGGCGAGACGACCGCGCCGACGCTGGTCAGGTCGTCGCGCAACGGGATGTACCAGAGCCAGCCCGCGTCGAACGCCGCGCAGAAGATGTTGCCCGCGTTCGGTTCCGGCAGCCGCGCGCCACCGGCGAAGTACCCGAAGACGGCGAGGTTGCGGAAGAAGTCGGAGTGCACGCGTTCGCCGGTGCTGCGGTGGATGCGGCTGGTGTTGCCGGACGCGTCCACCACGTACTCCGCGAACACGGTCTGGTCCCCTGCGCCGTCCCGGTAGCGCACGCCACGCACCCGTCCGCCGCTCTCGACGACCTCGCGCACCTGGCAGCCTTCCCGCACCTCAACGCCGTTGCGGGTGGCGTTGCGCAGCAGGATCTCGTCGAACCGCTGCCGTTCCACCTGGAACGCGGTCGACATCGGCTCCGGCAGGCGAGGCGACATCGCGAAGCTGAACTGCCACGGCGCAGGGTTGCGGCCCCACCGAAACGTCCCACCCCGCTTCAGGGTGAAGCCCGCGGCCTCGACCTCGTCCGCGACACCGAGCAGGCGGCAGATGCCGTGGATGGTGGACGGCAGCAGCGACTCGCCGATCTGGTACCGCGGGAACGCCGACTGCTCCAGCAGCAGCACGCGATGGCCGCGCATCGCGACCAACGTGGCCACCGTCGAGCCCGCAGGCCCGCCACCCACCACCACAACGTCGTACGAGTCCCCGGCCATTCGCTCCCCTTCGCGCCGTCTGATCACCAATCTAGCCACGCGTTCCGGTACCTGGCCCGGTCGCTGGCAACACGGACCGAATCCGGGTAGGGATGGTTTGGTGAACATCGCGCACCTGCTGGGGGAGAACGCGAGGCTGCACGGCTCGAAGGAGGCGTTCTCCGACGATGTCCGAACGGTCACGTGGAGCGCTCTCACCGATCGGACGGCCGCGCTGGCGGCAGGACTCGGGGTCGAGCGCGGCGCACGGGTGGCGTTCCTGCTGGACGACAGCGTGGAGCTCGTGGAGAGCGTTCTCGCGGTCGCCAGGGCCGCGGCGGTCGGCGTCCTGTTCAGTCCACAGTGCACGGACGCCGAGCTCGCGCACCTGCTGGCCGACAGCGAGCCCGCTCTGCTGATCACCGACCGCCGGCACCTGCCCCAGGTGACGAAGACGAGCGCACCTCGGGTGCTCGTCGTCGGCGAGGACTTCGAAGAGCTGACTCGGGGACACGGGCGGCCACGGGACGATCTGGGTCCGGACGAGCCCGCGTGGATGATCTACACGTCCGGCACCACCGGATCGCCCAAGGCGGTGGTCTCCTCGCAGCGCGCGGCACTGTGGTCGCCGACCGAGGTCTACGGACCGTTGCTCGGGCTCACCGCGGACGACCGGCTGCTGTGGCCGTTGCCGATGTCGCACAGCTTCGCGCATTCGTTGTGCGTGCTGGGAGTGCTCGTCGCCGGCGCCAGTGCGCGCATCTGCGTGACCAGGGACCCGGTCGCGGTGACGCGGCAGGCAGAGGAGTACGCGCCGACCTTCGTCGCGGGCGTACCGACCACCTACCGCCAGCTGCTGGCGGCCGGGCTCACCCGACTGCCGTCGCTGCGCACGTGCCTCACCGCGGGCGCGCCGTGCGACGAGAAGCTGCGGTCCGATGTGGAAGATGCGCTCGGTGTCGCGCTGCTCGACTGCTACGGCAGCACCGAGACCTGCGGCATGATCGCCGTCGAACGCGCCGGCACTGCGGTGCGCGGGACGAACGGGCCTCCTGTCACCGGGGTAAGCGTCCGCGTGGTCGACCCAGGTGAGATCTGGGTGCGCAGCCCAGGACTGATGACGGGCTACTACGGCAAGCCCGCAGCGACGAACCGGGCTCTGGTGTCCGGCTGGTACCGCACCGGCGACCTCGGCCGCCTGGACGAGCACGGGAACGTCGTCGTCGCGGGCCGCGTCGACGACCTGATCATCCGGGGCGGGCACAACATCGACCCCGCCGAGGTCGAGTCCGTGCTGACCAGGCAGCCCGGTGTCGTGGACGCGGTGGTCGTCGCGCGCGAGCATCCGTTGCTGGGCGAGACACCGGTGGCGTTCGTCGTGTCCGAGACGATCGACGCCACCGCGCTGCTCACGGCTTGCGCGGCCGACCTGTCGGCGTACAAGGTGCCGGAAGAGATCGTGTTCGTGCCGTCGATCCCGCGCACCCCGTCCGGCAAACCACGACGCAACGTGCTGCGTGAACAACTGGCCTCGCCCGTCAGGGGTGTCACCGACTTCTCGCTCGACGCGCTGACAAAGCTGGTGCTCGACGAGGTCGGGGCGATCCGCGGCGAGGTGACCGATCCGCGTCTCCCGTTCGCCGGATCCGGGCTGAACTCCCTGCAGGCCACCACCCTGTGGCAACGGCTGCGGTCCCTGACCGGGCTGCCGCTGTCCCCCACCCTGGTCTGGGACCACCCGACCCCCGCGGCGATCGCGCACCACCTGGATTCGTTGCTGCGCGGGGAAACGCGCGCGGTGCAGGCCATGCCTTCCGGGGAGCACAACGACGACGTGGCGATCGTCGCGGTCGGGTGCAGGTTCCCCGGTGGGGTCCGGTCGCCGGAGGACCTGTGGCGGCTGGTGCTCGACGGAGTGGACGCGACCGGCGAGTTCCCGGTCGATCGCGGGTGGGACGTCGACGCGTTGTACGACCCCGATCCGGCTCGGGTGGGCACGACCTACGTCCGGCGGGGCGGGTTCCTGTACGACGCGGCGGACTTCGACCCCGGTGTCTTCGGCATCTCGCCCCGCGAGGCGGTCACGATGGACCCGCAGCAACGTCTGCTGCTGGAGGTCGCGTGGGAGACCGTCGAACGGGCGGGCATCGCGCCGTCGTCGTTGCGCGGCAGCGACACCGGCGTGTTCGTCGGCCACATGCACTCCGACTACGCGGACGTGCACAAGGCCGACCATCCCGACCTGAGCGCCCAGCTCGTGCTCGGCTCGGCGAGCAGCGTCACGTCCGGCCGCCTCTCCTACACCCTCGGGCTGAACGGACCATCGCTGACGATCGACACGGCGTGCTCGTCGTCGTTGGTGGCGCTGCATCTCGCCGCTCAGGCACTGCGCGCGGGTGAGTGCTCGCTGGCGCTGGCTGGTGGCGTGACGGTGATGACGACGCCGCTGTCGTTCGTCGCCTTCAGCCAGCAGCAGGCCCTGTCACCGGACGGCCGGTGCCGGTCCTACGCCGAGGGCGCGGACGGCACCGGCTGGTCGGAGGGCGTGGGTCTGCTCCTGGTCGAACGGCTGGCCGACGCCCGGCGCCTCGGTCACCCCGTGCTCGCGGTGCTGCGCGGCTCGGCGGTCAACTCCGACGGGGCGTCGAACGGGCTGACCGCGCCCAACGGTTCGGCTCAGCAGGAGGTGATCCGGCGCGCGCTGGCCGGCGCGGGGCTGGCCGCGTCCGACGTGGACGTGGTCGAAGGTCATGGCACCGCGACGAAACTGGGCGATCCGATCGAGGTCGGCGCGCTGCAGGCGGCCTACGGTCAGCGGCGCGACCGTCCGTTGCTGCTCGGGTCGGTGAAGTCGAACATCGGGCACACGCAGGCGGCCGCGGGCATCGCCGGGCTGATCAAGGTGATGTGGGCGATGCGCGACGACGTCATCCCCCGGTCGCTGCACGCGGACCAGCCGACGTCCCAAGTGGACTGGACGGCGATCCGGCTCGTCGACCGGCACACGCCGTGGCCACGCGGTGAACGTCCTAGGCGCGCTGGCGTTTCGTCGTTCGGCATCAGCGGGACCAACGCCCACGTGATCATCGAGGAGCCGCCGCCGTTCTCCGTTCCTGACGCCGAGCCCGCGCTGACATCGGCGCCGTGGCTGGTTTCCGGCGACGGTGAAGCGGGTCTGCGCGCTCACGCGGAAGCCCTCCACGCGACCTTGACCGATGAGTCCACTGTGGACATCGCGTTCTCGCTCGCCACGAGCAGGGCGACGCACGGCCATCGCGCCGCCGTGCTCAGCTCGGACCGGATGCTGGAGGGCCTGCGCGATCTCGCCGACGGCGTCGAAAACCCCGCTGTGGTCAAGGCGAGCACGCGACGAGGTGTGCGTCCGGCGTTCCTGTTCACCGGACAGGGCGCGCAACGGGCTCGCATGGGTCTTGAGCTCTCCCAGGCGTTCCCGGTGTTCGGGGAGACGTTCCTCGGGCTGTGCGCGGAGTTCGACGGACTGCTTTCGGTGATCGAGTCGGGTGAGCTGCTCGACCGCACGGACCACGCGCAGGCCGCGCTCTTCGCCTACGAGGTGGCGATGTGCGCGTTGCTCGACTCGTTCGGCGTGCGCCCCGGTCTCGTGGTGGGCCACTCGATCGGCGAACTGGCCGCCGCACACGTCGCCGGGGTGTTCTCCCGCGCCGACGCCGTCCGGCTGGTCGCGGCACGAGGGCAGGCGATGGCTTCGATGCCGCCGGGTGTGATGGTCGCCGTGCGCGCGCCCGCCCACGCGGTCACGGCAACGGACGAGGTGTCGATCGCCGCGATCAACGGCCGCCAGTCGATCGTCCTGTCGGGCGCGGAGAAGGCGGTCATGGCCGAGGTCGAGCGCATCGGGGCCGGGCACACCCGGCTGCGCGGCGACTACGCGTTCCACTCGGCGATGGTCGAGCCGTGTCTCGCACAGTTCCGCGAGGTCGCGGAGTCGGTCACCTACCAGCGTCCGGTCGTGCCGATCGTGTCGACGTTGACGGGCAGGCACGAGACGGACGCGTTCACGACAGCTGACTACTGGGTTCGGCAAGCGCGCGAGACCGTGCTCTTCAGCGACGCCGTCGAGGCTGCGGGTGAGGTCGTTTTCGCCGAGGTCGGTCCAGCGGCGACGTTGAGCGCTCTGGTTCCGGACGCTGTCCCTGTCGCGGAGCGGTTGCTGGACGCGTTGGCCGAACTGCACGTGCACGGCGTGGAAGTCGACTGGGCGGCGGTGTACGCGGGCAGCGGTGCTCGACGCCGCGACCTGCCGACGTACCCGTTCCAGCGGGAACGCTTCTGGCTGGAGCCCGCTTCGAGGTCAGCCGCACTGCTCGGGGAACCACAACCGGCGGCCGATCGTCCGGAAGTCCGCTACACCAGCGTGTTGTCCGTGGAAGGCCAGCCGTGGCTCGCGGATCACCGGATCGGCGACGACGTCGTGGTGCCCGCGACCGTGTTCGCGGAGCTGGCCTTCCAGACCACGCCGCCGGGACCAGTTCGGCTCGACGAGCTGACCGTGCACGCGCCGTTGGTCCTCACGACCGAGGCTCAGGTCCAGGTCGTGGTGACGGACGACCGCGAGGTCACCATCTGGTCGCGTTCGGGCTCGGGGACGTGGACGCAGCACGCCACCGTCGTGATCTCGGCTGCCGCGCCTGCCGTGCCCGTCGCGCCGACCTCGTGGCCACCTGTTGGCGCGCAACGGGTTCCGGTCAGCTACGGCAGGCTCGCGGTGCGCGGCTACCGCTACGGCCCGGCGTTTCGCGGCGTGGCGACGCTGTGGCGGCGCGGCGACGACCTGTTCGCCGACGTCGAGCTGCCCCGCGCCGCGCGGTCGTTGCGTCCCTGCCTGCTCGATGCCGCTCTGCACGCCTCGCTGTTCGCGGACCCCGCGGACGAGGACACCGTGCGGGTGCCCTACTCGTTCACCGGATTCACGCTGCACCAACCAGAAGCGACCGCGGCGCGGGTCCGGATCACGCGCACCGGCGAGGACTCCGTCCAGGTCGCCCTGAGCGACCCCGACGGACGTCCGGTCGCCACGATCGAGTCCTTGGTGATGCGGCGGCTCTCCGGGCAGTCCACCGCCGAAGCCGCTGCGGCACAAGCACTTCACCGCGTCGAGTGGAGGCAGGTCGAGCCTGGTGCTGCGCCGGAGCACCGGATCTTCGACACCGGACCCCCCGCTGGGACACCGCCGGAGCGTGCCCGCGCGTTGATCGGCGCGACGCTCACCCACCTGCAGAAGTGGTTCACGGAACAGCGTGACGAGCTGCTGGTCGTGGTGACGCACAACGCCACCGGCGACGATCCGGATCCCGCCGCCGCGGCGGTGTGGGGGTTGGTGAGCAGCGTGCAGGCCGAGCATCCCGGCAGCGTCGCGCTGGTCGACCTCGACGAGCACTCCGAACCAGCGGTCGTCGACCACCCTCGAATCGCTATCCGGGGCGGGCGTCTCTTCGCTCCCCAGCTGAGCGCCGCCCCCGCTCCCCAGGACGCCGCCATCGACGTTGCGGGCACGCTGTTGATCACCGGCGGTACCGGTGCTCTTGCTGCCGTGCTCGCCCGGCACCTCGTGGCCACACACGGCGCCAAGCACATCGTTCTGGCGAGCAGGAGCGGCGAACTGCCCGGCTGGGCGCACGATCTGCCCGCGGAGATCACAACGGTCGCGTGCGACGTCGGCGATCAAGCCGCGGTGCAGCGCTTGGTGGCGGACTGCTCCCCTACCGGCATCTACCACCTTGCAGGTGTGCTCGACGACGGCGTGCTGTCCTCCATGACGCCCCAGCGCGTCGACGCCGTTCTCGCGCCCAAGGCCGACGCGGCCTGGTACCTGCACGAAGCCACCCGGCACCTGGACCTGTCGGCGTTCGTGCTGTTCTCGTCCGCCGCGGGTGCGCTGGGCAGGCCGGGGCAGTCGAACTACGCGGCCGCCAACAGCTTCCTGGACGCGCTGGCTCGGCACCGCACGGCTCAGGGACTTCCCGCGCAGTCACTCGCGTGGGGCCCGTGGGAGAACGGAATGGCCGCGGGGATCTCCGGTGGCGCGCTCCCGCTCTCCGCCGACGTGGGCATGGCGGCGTTCGATCGCGCTCGTCGCACCTCGGAGCCGGTCCTGGTGCCGATTCTGCTCGAGGTCACCGAGACCACCGAGGCCCCGCGAACCCAGCCGGCCACCTGGACGGACGCGCTCGCGGCCGTTCCCGCGGCCGAACGGGAAGCGGCGCTCGGCGAGCTGATCCGCGGCGAGCTCGCGCTGGCCCTGGGTTTCACCGACGCGAACTCGTTGCCCGACAAGAGTTTCCTCGAGCTCGGCTTCGACTCGCTCAGCGCGTTGCAGCTGCGCAACCGCATCCGTGCCTTCACGGGCCTGCGGCTGAGCCCGGCGGTCGTGTTCGACCACCCGTCGTTGCCCCAGCTCACCGCCCACGTCCACGAACAGCTCACCGAAGGGGCGGCCACCGAACCGGAGCCGCTGGGGTTCGCGGCGCTGTACCACAAGCTGCTGCGCGACCAGGGCCCGTTCGAGGCCATGAAACTGCGGCTCCTCGGCTCCCACGCGCTGCCGACCTTCCGCAGCGGTCACCCGATCGTGCCGACGCAGCTGGCTCGGGGCAGCGGGCCGGTGCTGTTCTACCTGCCGAGCTACCTGACCGCGGGAGACCCGGTGCCCGCGGCGCTGGCCAGGCAGTTCGACGGCATCCACGACCTCTTCGGGCTGCGCTACCCCGGTTTCGGCGACTCGCGGGCCCTCCCCGAGGACGTGGACGTACTGCTGCGCACCCTGGCGGACGCGGTCACGGCGGACCGGCCGACCGTGCTGCTCGGGCACTGTCTCGGCGGAGTGGTCGCCCACGCGTTGGGCGCGCACCTCGCTGCCCAAGGCCGCGCTCCGGCCGGAGTGGTTCTCATCGAGACCGATGCCGGTCTCGGCGACCGCGACGATCGGGCGCTGTCACTGCTGGCGGACGAGCAGGACCTGCCGGGTGAGCTGTACGACGGGGCCGCCATGGACGGCCGGATCCTCGCGGGCGGTGGCTACCAGCGCATGTTCGGAGGCCGTCTCCTCGATCCGTCGCCGGTGCCGACCTTGCTGCTGCGCGCGGGCCCGACCCCCCGGATGCGCCGGATCGACCCGGACCGCGACTGGTCGGCGCGCTGGCCGCTGCCGCACCAGGCCGTCGACGTGCCCGGCGACCACGACACCGTGCTCACCACTCAGGCGGACACGACCGCTTCCGCGATCCGCGCGTGGGTCGCCACGCTGGCTTGACACGGGCTCGAACGGAATTGTCAGACCCCTGTCCTAAGGTTCGAAGCATGAGCACCACGTTGCGCAGGCCGGCCCTGTCCCCGTCGCGAGCCGGGGACTTCAAGCAGTGCCCGCTGCTCTACCGGTTCCGCGCGGTCGACCGGCTGCCGGAGAAGCCGACGAAGGCCCAGGTGCGCGGCACGGTGGTGCACGCCGTGCTCGAAGATCTCTTCGCCCTGCCCGCTGCGGAGCGCGTGCCGGACCGCGCCCGCTCGATGATCGTGCCCGCCTGGGAGCGCGTGAAGGCAGAGCGCCCGGAGTTCTCGACGCTGTTCGACTCCGAGGGCAGCGACGAAGAGGCGCAGTGGCTCGAGTCCGCCACCAAGCTGCTGGACGGCTACTTCGGCCTGGAGGACCCGCGCCGCCTGGAGCCGGAGTCGCGCGAGCTGCTGGTCGAGTCGGAGCTCCCGTCCGGCGTCCTGCTGCGCGGCTACATCGACCGCGTGGACGTAGCCCCGACGGGTGAGATCCGCGTCGTCGACTACAAGACGGGCGCCGCCCCGCGCGAGGTCGGCGAGGCGAAAGCCCTGTTCCAGATGAAGTTCTACGCGCTGGTCCTGTGGAAGCTGCGCGGCGTGGTCCCGCGCCAGCTGCGCCTGATGTACCTGGCCGACCGCCAGGCCCTCGCCTACACGCCGGACGAGTCCGAGCTCTCCCGCTTCGAACGCACCCTCGAAGCCATCTGGCAGGCCATCATGCGCGCGGCCCCGACGGGCGACTTCCGCCCGTCCCCGAGCCGCCTGTGCGACTACTGCGACCACAAGGCGTTCTGCCCGGCGTTCGACGGCACCCCGCCCCCGTACCCCGGCTGGCCGGAGCCGGACGACACCGAACCTCTCCAGGACCGCGACTGATGGACGCCTTCTACCTCCCCGTGTCCGACGGGGTCTACCGGTCCACACCACACACCGTCGGCCCGTGGGGCCCGGACAGCCAGCACCTGGGCCCGCCCTCCGCTCTGCTGGTGCGCTCGCTGCTCGCGTTGCGCCCGACGCTGTCCCGCGTCACGTTCGAAGTGCTCGGCCCGGTGCCGGTGGCGGACCTCTCCGTGTCCACTTCGGTCGAACGCCCAGGCCGCTCGGTGGAACTGCTAGCTGCTTCTCTTTTGTTCGAGGGCCGCGTGGTGCTGACCGCGCGCGCCTGGCACATCGTCGGCTCGGACACGACCGCGGTGGCAGGCGGCGCGGCCGCGGCGATGGCACCACCCGCCTCCGCGGTCCCGATGGAGATCCCGGACTTCTGGTCCGGCGGCTACCTCGCGGCCGTCGAGTGGCTTTCGGTGTCAGGCGGAATCTTCACGCCGGGCGACGCTCAGGTCTGGGCCCGCCCGCGTGTCGCCGTGGTGGAAGGCTTCGAGCCCACACCGCTGGAGCGCCTGTTCTCCGTCGTCGACTCGGCGAGCGGCGTCTCGTCCCGTGTGGACATTCGCAAGTGGTACGCCATCAACACCGACCTGACCGTCCACCTGCACCGCCAACCCGTCGGCGAATGGGTGGGAATGGACGCCACCACCACCATCGGCCCGGACGGCGTCGGGCTGGCGACCAGCGTGGTGCACGACGTCGAAGGCCCAGTCGGCACGACAGCGCAGGCGCTGTTCGTCCGCGAACGCTGATCTACCCCACAGGACACGACGGGAGTCGCAGCTTCCCCACCAACCTCACTGATCGCCACGCCCCGCGATCCGTTTCGCTCTCTCGGGCTCTACCGCCGCACGCGTGCGGGCAGCCAGGGTGGAACGAAGGGGTGCGGGATCACCCGATCACGGCGCAGAACCGGTTCGCGCGAACCAGCGACTGTCGGCCGGGCGGGCAGAGCAGAGGGGGACGTGATGGCGAGAAAGAACAGGCGGAAGAGAGCCACCTTCTACTTCGTGTTCGTCGGGGTGCTCGTGGTTCTCTGCATCGTCGCGATCCACCGCGAGAGCTACTGGCGCGCGGTGACATTCGCGGTCGCAGCGACTTTGTGGATCGTCGCCGCGCGATTTCCGGTCAAGTGCGCGGTCACCACCCGGCAGGGCCTGCCCTGCCGCAACCCGGCGAACGGCGTCCTGTTCGGCTGCAGTCAGTCCGGCCACACGTGGATCAAGTTCCGGGCGCATTTCGGACAGCACGAACGCGTTCGCAGCGCCGCGACAACGTCGAGAGCGCAGCCGCGAACCGTCGACGTCGCCGAGCCTCGTCGCGACACGATCCTGTTCTGGCTCACCATCGTCGCCACCTCCGCGGGCTTCATCTCGATGCTCACCGACGTCAAGGGTTTGTTCGACTGAGCTCCAGCGCCCCGACCAACGCCCGCACGCACAGGTCCCGCAGCTCGACCCGGCCAAAAGCCTGATGCGCCAACCACTCCACGCACATCGACCGCACAAACCCCTGCCACGCCACCACAGCGGCAGCCGCCAACGGCCCCGACAACCCGGCGGCCGCCAGCAACCGGTCCCGCTGCACCGCCAGTTCGCCGTGCACGACGGCCTGCACCCCGGGATCGCCCGCCAGCACCCGGTTCGCCGCGAGCACCAGGTTCCGGTTGGCGACGAAGTAGTCGATGTGCACGTCGATCCCGGCCGCGAGCTGCTCCTCCAACGTCCCGGACGTGATGGCCGCGGTGTCGGCCAGCAACTGCGCCACGGCACGTTGGTGCACGGCGGTGAACAGGTCGCGCTTGCTGGAGAAGTGCCGATACAGCAACGCCCGCGAAATCCCGGCGCGCTCGGCGACGTGCTCCATCAACACGTCGTCGTAGGGCTCGACGGCGAACAGCGCGGCGCCCACGTCGACCAGCTGCGCGTGACGGTCCTCGGGTCTGAGTCTCACAGCCACCACCTTAGTTGACACGTGTCTACTAGCGGAGTAGACACGTGTCTACCGAGGGGGTGGGATCCATGGCCACGACGCTGAGGTGGCTCGCGTGGGCGATGGGCGTGTCGTGTGTGTTGATCGGGGCGTACCACGTCTTGCTGGGCATCAGTTCGGTGCCGGGCGAGGAAACAGCCGGTACGACGGTCGACAGCCGCGAGCGCTTCTACAACGCGATCTTCCTGGGCTACGGCCTGGCGTGGATCTGGGCGGTCCGCCAGTCACCGGTTCCGGCCAATGCCATCCGGTGGCTGGCGGGTGTGTTCGCGCTCGCGGCCGTGGGACGGTTGCTGTCGATGGCGGTGCACGGTCCGCCGCACTGGTTCCAAGTAGCGCTCACCGTGCTGGAAGTCGTGCTGGCGCCGGTCTTCTTCTGGCTCGCGCCCGCGGACGAGAAGAGCAGGACAGCCGGACCACCAGGTTCCTGAACGACATCGCGGTCCGGGCGAAGCGGCTCGACGAGGTGGTCGGCAACTTCACCGCGCGACACGAGGACGCCGTCGTGCTGGAGCTGGGCGCCGGCCTCGATCACCGACTCGATCGCCGACGTCGTGAAGCACCCCGGCTTCGACGATCCGCACGAGCCCGAGCGATGGGCCTCGAAGCTCCACCTCGACCAAGAGATCTTCCTGACCCGTACACCCGAAGTGGCTCAGCTGCCGGCCGCGACCAGACTGGCCAACCGACTCATCGCGAAGAGCACATATCTCTCGCGGCGCGGCACGGTCGTGTTGCGCTACCGCTTCTGAGAAGGCGTAACGTCAAGCGGACTGTGAAGAGGTTCGCGAACCGGCAGGAGGCGGGCCGCGCACTCGCCGCGCGACTCGCGGATCACGCCTGGCACGAACCGATCGTCCTCGGTCTCCCCCGCGGCGGCGTCCCGGTGGCCAAGGAAGTGGCGACAACGCTCGACGCCGAGCTCGACGTCGTCGTGGCGCGCAAGATCGGGGCGCCGGGCCATCCCGAGTACGGCGTCGGCGCCGTCACCGCGGACAGCGAACCCATCTACGACCCGCGCGTGCTCAAAGCCCTGAACCTCACCGAGGAGCAGCTCAGCCACACCTGCGACCGGGAGCGCGAGGAAGCGGCACGCAGGACCGCTCTCTACCGCGGCGACAGGCCGTTCAACCTCAAGGACCGCGACGTCATCCTCGTCGACGACGGGCTGGCCACCGGCGTGACGGCCAGGGCAGCCCTGCACTGGGTCGCGAAACACGAGCCACGAAGCCTCACGCTGGCCGTGCCGGTCGCGGCGAAGGACTCGATCGGCACGTTCCGGACGCGGGTGGTCGCGATCCTCATCCCGAAGCACTTCGGCGCGGTCAGCCGCTGGTACGACAGGTTCGATCAGACCACGGACGACGAGGTGCTCAAGGCGCTCGAGTAGTGCTCCACCACCGGGAACGGCGAGTAGAACCTGTGCAGCAACGCCGACCACTGCGCGTACGAAGGCCCCTGGCGGAAGCCCACGACGTGCGCCTCGACCGACTCCCAGCGCACGAGCAGCAGGTAGCGGCCGGGAGTCTCGAACGAGCGCAGCAGCTCCAGGCCGAGGAAGCCCGGCGAGGCGCTGATCAACGATCGCGCCTCGCCGAACGCCCACTCGAAGTCGGTCTCCTGGCCCGCCACCACGTCCAGGACGGCGTGCTCCAGGATCACAGGCGGCAGAACCTGATGTCCGAGGCCAGCACGGCCTTGGCACCGATCGCGGCCAGCTCGTCCATCACCTGGTTCGCCTCCTTGCGCGACACCATCGCGCGCACGGCCACCCAGTTGTCGTCGGCCAGCGGCGCCACGGTCGGCGACTCGAGGCCCGGCGTCAGGCCGATGGCCTTGTCCAGGATCGAGCGCGGGCAGTCGTAGTCGAGCATCAGGTACTGCTGCGCGAACACGACACCCTGCAGACGGGCCGTGAGCTGCTTCTTGGCGGCGGAGAGGACCGAACCGGCGCGGTGCACCAGGACGGCCTCGGACTCGCAGATCGGCTCGCCGAACGGCACCAGGTCGTGCTGCCGCAGCGTCCGGCCCGAGCCCACGACGTCGGCGATCAGGTCGGCCACGCCGAGCTGGATCGAGATCTCCACGGCGCCGTCGAGCCGGATCACCTGGGCGGTGATGCCGCGGGCCTTGAGGTCGCGGCCGACCAGGCGCGGGTACGCCGTGGCGAGGCGCTTGCCCTCGAGGTCCGAGACCTGCCAGTCGGTACCGCGAGGACCGGCGTAGCGGAACGTCGACGAGCCGAAGCCCAGGGCGAGCAGCTCCTCGACGGACGAGCCGTTGTCGTCGGCGCCCGAGTCGGCGGCTAGGTCGCGGCCGGTGATGCCGAGGTCGAGGTCACCGGACGCCACGTAGATCGCGATGTCCTTGGGACGCAGGAAGAAGAACTCGACGTCGTTGTTCGGGTCGAGCACGGTGAGGTCGCGCGGCTCGTGCCGCTGCCGGTAGCCCGCTTCGGTCAGCATGGCGGAGGCGCGTTCGGCGAGCGCGCCCTTGTTCGGGACTGCTACGCGCAGCATGTGGAAGTCTCCGTCAGAGGTACTTGTAAACGTCTTCGAGGGTGAGGCCGCGGCCCAGCATGATCACCTGGAGGCGGTACAGCAGCTGCGAGATCTCTTCGGCGAGCTTCTCGTCGGACTCGTACTCGGCGGCGATCCAGACCTCGCCCGCCTCCTCCAGGACCTTCTTGCCCTGCGCATGGACGCCGGCCTCGAGCGCTGCGACGGTGCCGGATCCCTCCGGCTTGGTGGCGGCTCGTTCGGTCAGTTCGGCGAACAGGGAGTCGAAGGTCTTCACGGCTCCACATCCTCCCATCCCGCGCACCCCGGTCCACACCGCGGTCACATCTGTCCCACGACTCGGACGTGATCTGTCCTGCATGGACACCCGGTACGGTGAATTCTTGTGTCTGAGTTCGCGGAGGTTCTCGAAGCGTTGCGCCGGGTGCGCGGCATCAACCCGTTCTTCGCGCTCGACGTGGGCCGTCCGGACGAAACCTGGCTGCCCGGAACGGCACTTCTCGAAGGCCCCGCGCTCGAAAACACGATCGACGCCATCGCGACCCGGTACAAAGCGGAAGAACCACGCGTCGCGGCGAGCCTGTTCTTCCTCAGCTACACCGCACGGCTGCTGAGCCCGCTCACGGCGGCGGACATCCCGATCGACATCCGGCCGGAAAACCTTTGGTGGCAACACCATCCGACGAACGGCCTGAGCGTGCGCATCGACCAGCCGCAACGAGGGCCGAGCGCCGCGGAGGCCCTCGAACCCGTGGTGGAGGCGATCCAGCGCGTCACGCCGGTGGCGAGCGGATTGTTGTGGGGCAACGCGATGTCGAACATCGCGGGCGCGCTCAAAATGGTTGTCCGCGCACGCATGCTCACGGCCGAGGAAGCGGAACTGCGCGGCGCCCGGCTGATGAGCGCGCCGCCGTTCGAACAGGCGGGGGAATTTCTGAGCATCCCCGGCGAGCTCGGGTTCCTGCGGCGCAGCTGTTGTCTTTACTACCGGGTAGCCGCTGGTGGGAAGTGCGGCGACTGTCCACTCGTGAAGTGAGGAACGCAACAACTCTTATGGCCGGTTGTGCTTAACCGGCAACTCAACTTACGGTGCACGCGCCGCAGTGACGGGAAGCCGGTGAGAATCCGGCGCGGTCCTCGCCACTGTGACCGGGAAGTTATCCCCGCCGAGAACGTCACTGGTCCTCTCACAAGGGCTGGGAAGACGCGGGGACAGCGTTGATCCGGGAGTCAGGAGACCGGCTGCGGCGCCGCAAGGAGAGTTGACCTTCCACGAGGTATGGAGGAGCCCGTCATGACGAGCCCCGCAGCACATCTGTCCGCCGTCCGCGTGCCCAAATGGGCCTTCGCCGTTGCTCTGCTCGGCCTGATCGTCACGTACCTGGTCCTGCAGGAGAACGGTCTCGCGCTCGGCGCGGGTTCCGAGATGCTGCACGAGTTCTTCCACGACGGCCGGCACGCGCTCGGCGTCCCCTGCCACTAGATCCATCCCCCGATCCCAGGCAGGGAAAGTCATGACGACGACGTACAAGTCTCTTGCGCTGCGCGGAATCGGAGCCGGTGCCATCGCCGGCGTCGCGTCCGCGCTGGTGCAGCTGCTGGTGACCGAGATCCCGATCCGGGCCGCGCTCGCGGTCGAGGAGGCTCGGGAGCCGGCCGGTGAAGGCCACTCGCACGGCGGCGAGGAAGAGCTGGTCAGCCGCGGCGCGCAGGTGGTCGGCGGCATGCTCGGCGTGATCATCGTCGGCATCGCGGTCGGGCTCGTGTTCGCCACGGCCTACGCGCTGTCCAAGCGGTGGTTCGTCGACCGCACGCCGTTCAGCCGCAGCTTCACGTTCGGTGCCGCGGTGTTCGGTGCCGTGGCGCTGCTGCCGTGGATCAAGTACCCGGCCAACCCGCCCGCCGTCGGCGACCCGGAGACGGTGAACTACCGGACCGCGCTCTACCTCGGCGTGGTCGTGGCCGGGCTGGTGGTCGTGTGGGGTGCGAGCTGGCTGGCCGAGCAGCTCAAGGCCCAGTCGCAGCCGATCAGGGTCACCGCGGTGCTGCTCGCGGTGGTCGCGGCCGTCGCGGTGGTGCTGGTGGCGTTCCCCGCGCCGCCGGACACGATTCCCGCGGACATGCCGGTGACGGTGCTGTGGCAGTTCCGCCTCAGCTCGCTCGCCCAGCTCGCTACGCTCTACGTCGGACTCGGCGTCGTGTTCGGCCTGCTGATCGACCCGGCCGCGCGCAAGACCAAGGTCTCCGAGAAGACCGCTATCGCCTGATGGAGTGGGGTGGCCGCACCCTCGGCCACCCCGCCCAGCCGACGTTGGTACGTTCGGTGCATGCCTGACAGCGCTGAGTTGCTGGAACAGATGCGTCAGAAGCTCGAGTTCTTCGAGCAGGCCAACCGCGCGGCCGATGCCAGAGCCGCCGGTTACGAGTCGATGGGCACCGAGCTCAGAGGTGTCGAGGCGAGCGTCCAGTCCCCCGACCGTTCCGTGACGGTCGTGGCGGGTTTGTCCGGTTCCATCAAGGAAATCCGGTTCACCGACGACGCCAGGAAGCTCAGCGGCGCCCAGCTCTCCCAAGCCGTCATGGCCACGCTGCAGCAGGCCGTCGCGGCCGCCGCGCGGCAGCAGGCCGAGATCGTGCAGAGCCACGTCGGCACCGAGATCCCGATCGCCGAGCGCGTCATGAAGACGCAGCAGGAGATCTTCGGCCGGCCCGCCGAGCGTCCCGCTCGCCCGCGGCCGCCGGTGGACGACGACGAGGACACCGGCACGATCTTCCGCAAGGACGACCGCTGGTGACCGACTTCATCGTGCACCCGGACGAGCTCGCGGCGTGCGCCAGGAACGTCGGCGCGCTCAGGGAGAGCTCCACGAAGCTCAACGACGCGGCCACCACCGCGTCCGTCCCGGAGATCAGCTGGGGCTATCTCGGGCAGCTGCTCGGCATGTACCAGCAGTACGACGCGCTGCTCGGCGACCTGCACGGCCATTTCGGCAAGATGACCGAGGGCTTCGGCAAGATCGACGCCACCCTCACCGCGACCGCGCAGACCTACGCCGACAACGAAAAGGTGACCACCGACGCGTTCGGCAGAACGCTCCAGTCCAAGATGGACACCGCGAGCGCGCCCCCGATGGTGAGCGGTGGCAAGGCGACGTCGAACGCCGGCGCGGTGGTCGGCAGCTACACCGACCAGTTCTCCGGGAGCAACGTCGGCAAGCAGGCGGCGAAGTCCGTTCCGTTCGGCGGCAGCAGCTACTCGCTCATGAAGGACAGCGCGAAGCTCGCGGACGACATCAAGTCCGGCGACGGCGTGGCGATCGCCAAGGACGTGGTCACCGTCCTGTCCGACATGAACGGGTTCATGCAGGAAGGCATGAAGCTCGCCGGAGCCATCAGCGACCCGCTGAACTTCCTGATCTCCAAGGGACTCGGCTGGCTGCTGGACGTCGTCGCGCCGCTCAAGCAGGCCGTCGACCTGGTCACCGGCGACCCGGCCGCGACCAGCAAGGCCGCGGGCGCGTTCAACGACATCGCGAAGAAGACCGAGGAACTGGCGAAGACCTTCGACGGCCACCTCGACGAGGGCCTGCAGAGCTGGAAGTCCGGCGCCGGGGACAAGGCGGCGGAGAAGCTCAGCGGGTTCCGCCACGGCATCGAGGGCACCGCGGCCACGGCGGGTCACGTCGCGTCGGTGCTGCAGGCCAGCTCGATGTTCATGCAGGTGGCCGAGGACATCATCAAGGGCATCCTGAGCGACCTGATCGAGTGGCTGGTCGTCACCTGGATCGCCGCGCAGCTCGCGGCCGTGCCGACGTGCGGTGCCTCGGAAGCGGCGGCGGCAGCGGCCACCCCGGTCGAGGCGGGCATCTCGACGACGAAAGCGACCGGCGAGGTCAACAAGGTCCGTCAGATCATCCAGAAGATCATGGACGTCCTGAAGAAGATCCGGGACGTGATCGGGCGTTCCAAGATCGGCAAGGCGTTCGTCGAGGGTGCGGCGAAGAAGCCGGACTCGTTCGGCAAGGCGTTGTCGGAGGCCGGGTTCAAGGCCGGGGAGAAGGCGCTCGGACTCGACCAGAGCGGTCCGAAGGGCTCGGAGTACACCGACCCGATCAAGATCGCGAACAAGGTCGCCGGGTACGCGGACGGCATCTACAAGACCGTGACGTACGACCAGCACGGCGCCGATCAGGAAGCGTCGAAGACCGACCAGGAGCTCGACATCTGATGTGGGGCTCGAAGCCCGCCGAACGCACCGAGACGTTCGGCGGGCGCGCGTTCACCGTCCGCGTCGAGAAGGAGACGTACTCCTACGAAGGCGTGTCCGACGGCGACAACTCCTACACGTACACGTTCGAACGGCTGAGCGCGGACATCGGGCCGTGCCCGCCGCTGCGGGTCACGGCACGCGGCGAGAACAAGCTCGACGACCGCAACGACGGCGCGGTGGCGACCGGGGTGCCGTCGTTCGACGACCGGTTTCTGGTGCACTGCCAGGACATCGCGTTCGTCCGGCGCGTGACCCCCGCGCTGACGGCCGCGCCGTCCACGTTCACCGCGGTGCTCGAACTGCGCGGCGGGAAGATCAGCGTGCGGCCCGAGGGTCTGGGTCACGCGCCGAACTCCGCCGTCTACCTCAACGCCCTGATCCCGTTGCTGCCACCGGAGTTGCGCCGATGACCGACGCCCCGATCGTCGTGCCGTTGTCCGCCGAGGTGGCCGTCGTGATCACGCAGGACCGGGTGTACTTCAACCCAGTGGTGAACGGCGCCCTGGTCGACTCGCCGGTGGTCGGCGTGCCGCTCGCGGCCGTCCTGCTCGTACAGCCGGGCACGCTGCTCAAGAAGCTCAAGGTGAAGCCGAACCGGGTGACCGGCCTGCAGACCAAGATCGTGCTGCCACCGGGACCCGCGGTGTGGATCAGGGCCGCCGTCGACGTGCTCGTGCCCACTCCCGACCCGCGCGGGCTCGCGGCCGAGATCGAACGACGCCGCCGCCGGGTGGCGCGCCACGGCGGGGTGGTCGCCGCCGAGGTCTGGAAGATCAACCCGAACCTCCGCGTCGCGGGACCGCACGGCTTCGAGCCCGGTGGCGCCCACTTCGCGCCCGCCCGTCCGGACGACGCCAAGTGGGAAGCCCTCGACTCCGGCCCGGTCGGCGAACCGTCGCCCGGCACGCCGCCCTCCGCGCCCGTGGTGCCTGCTCAGCTGCCGTACCCGGAGTCGCTGCCGGTGATCACCGAGACGCTGGGCAACGGGGTGCGGCTGTCGGTGTCGGTGCGCAGGACGTTCCTGGGCTTCGAGCCGGTGCAGCCCGGCCTGGTCGCCGAAACGCTGCCGGTGTCGTCGCTGCACGTTCCGCTGGCGGCGTGGCACGTGGTGCGGGCGGGGACGGTGCGCGGTGGCCTGGCGCCGCTGCGGTGGTGCGCCGCCGACGGGCGGACCGAGATCAGGATGGACCTGTCGGACGGACCCGCGTTGTGGCTGTGGGGGCCGATGCGCGAGTGGGTGGTCGCCACGCCGCGCGCGGCAGAGCTGGCGGAGGAGATCCGGCTGCGGCAGGCGGTCGGGATGAGGTTCCCGCTGTCGAGCGATCTCGGGGCCGAGCGCAGGACGTGGCTCGACCTGCCGACGACCAAGCCGGTCGACACGCCGGAGGGCCGCGCCCTGCCCGCCGTCCCGGAATGGGCGCCGACGTCGCCGACGCTCGTGCCCCGGGAGTGCTGGACCGTCACCCCACCGGACGCAACCACGGACGGAGTTCCAGCGCCGGGCTGATCCGCGCGAACTTCTCGGCCAGCGCGGGGGTGAGCATCACCATGTCGACCTGCACGGTGTCCGAGCCGCCGCTCGCGTAGACGCCGTTCGCCGGGTCCATCATGATCGCCAGCAACGGCTCGGACACCGCGCCGTGGATGCCCTGCTGGTCTTTCAGGCTCGGTTTGCCCGCCGCGTCCACGACGCAGAGGTTGCCGCTGTAGAGCGACCTCAGCGCACGGCCCTCCGCCTCCACGTCACCCGCGACGACCTCCACGACGAGGATGTCGCCTCCTGCCTTGCCGTCCGGGGACGACACCCACGGCCGGCGGAACAGGTCGGGGTGCTCCTGGATGACGTAGCGGTCCAGTTCCTTGCCGTCCGTCTGACCGGAACGCCAGCCACCGGCCGGTGGCGCACACGGCGTGATCCAGTCGTGCGAGGGATCGGGCCGCGGCAGCGGGTCGAGGCGTTCCTTCACCTCCAGCACCCCTGCCTTCCAGACGCCGCGCAGCCGCACCTCGCCCTCCGGAGCCACGTCGAGCCCGGTGATCGGCACGCTGTGCGTGCAGGTGCCCGCGTTGATCGCCGTGGTGACCGCAGGAGCGCAGAACCGCATCGGGTTGCCGGTGACCCAACCGGTCGCCTCGACCTCGGTGCCCTCGCGCACGACCAGCGACTTCTCCTTCGTGACGCCGAACGGCAGGGGCTCCGGCGGCCTCGTCAGCGCATACACACCGCCCGCCGCGATGAGCACCACGCCCGCCGCCGCGACCAGGGGCAACCAGCGGCGGCTACGCCAGCGCGTCACGTCCGGACGCGGCGCCACCGGCTGTTCCTCACGCCAGCGCGCGCCGGCCTCGTGCAGCAGTTCGTCGACGGGATCGTTCATCCGGCCACCTCCAGCAGGACACGCAGCTTCGCGCGAGCGTCAGCCAACGTGGACTTCACCGTGCCCTCGGCACACCGCATGACGGCGGCGGTCTCCACCACCGTCAGACCGACGAAGTAGACGCAGTCCACGGCGAGACGCTGCCGCGCGGTCAGCCGCTCGAGCGCTCGTCGGAGGTCCAGCCCGTCCTCGTGGTCTTTCGACGCCGGCACGTCCGGCACCGCGGTCAGCCGCCTGCCCGTGCGCGTCCGGGCCTTGCCCGCCTGGTCGGCCGTGATCGCCAGCAGCCAGGCGGACGGCGTGCCGCGCCGCTCGTCGAACTGGTGGCGCTTGAGCCACGCCCGGACCAGCGCGTCCTGGACGACGTCGTCGCGATCGGCGTCGGGCGCCAGCCGCGCGGCCAGCCGGGCCATCGCCGTGAGATGCGGCGAGACCCAGTCGGCGAACTCCTCGCGGCCGGACACGGTGTTCATACCTGATCTACGCCAGGGGAAGGCCGTTCGGTTGGGTCGAGGGCCGAAAATTGTCAGTGCCGCCTGGGACAATTGAATCAGGGGACCCCTGGGAGGGGCCCTGCGCGAGCTTGAGCTAGAGAGCCTTGAGCACTTCGAGGTCGACGCCGACCAGCGACTCCCGGAAGATCCGCCGCTCCCCCTGCTCGACCTCGACGTCGCACGGCACCACGAGCACCCTGCACCCGGCAGCCACCGCAGCAGCCACACCAGTCGGCGAGTCCTCGATCGCCACACACTGCGCGGCGTCGACGCCCAGCAACCGCGCGGCCTTCAGGTACGGCTCGGGCAGCGGCTTGTTGAGGCCGTCGACCTCGTCACCGCACACCGTCACGTCGAAGAGGTCACGGCCGATCGTGTCCAGCGCGACCTCGGTCAGCGCGCGCTCGGTCGACGTCACCAACGCCATCGGCACGCCGGACGCACGCACCGCCCGCAGAGCGTCGGACGCTCCCGGACGCCACGGCAGGCCCGCGCGGAAGACCTCCTCGGTGCGGCGCGAGATCCACGCGGCACCGTCCACCAGGTCCTCGGCGGTGGGCTCGATGCCCACGTCGGCGAAGAGCAGGCGCATTGTCGTGGGCACGTTGGTGCCGACCATGCGCTCACGGGTCTCCAGCGAGAGCGTCCCGCCGAGCTTCTCCGCGTACTCGTAGAGCGGGATGTCCCACAGCTTCTCGGAGTCGAGCAGCGTGCCGTCCATGTCCCACAGAACGGCAGAGAGGTCAGACATTGAAGTACTTCGCCTCCGGGTGGTGCGCCACGAAGGCGTCGGTGGACTGTTCGGGGTGCAGCTGAAGCTCCTCGGACAGGGAGACACCGATGCGGGACGGCTCCAGCAGGTCGACGATGCGCTTGCGGTCTTCCATCTCCGGGCAGGCGCCGTAGCCGAACGAGTAACGCGCGCCGCGGTAGCCGAGCTTGAAGAACGCCTCGACGTCGGCGGGGTCTTCCGCGGCGACCGTGCCGCCCGAAGGCCACACGAGCTCCTCGCGCACCCGCTTGTGCCAGTACTCGGCCAGCGCTTCGGTGAGCTGGACCCCCAGTCCGTGGACTTCCAGGTACTCACGATACGCGTTCTTGCCGAACAGCTCGTTCGCGTAGTCGGCGATCGGCTGACCCATCGTCACCAGGTGGAAGGCGATGACGTCGACCTCTCCCGACTCCCGAGACCGCCAGAAGTCCGACAGGCAGAGGCGCCGATCCCTTTTCTGGCGCGGAAAAGTGAACCGGAAGCGTTCAGGCGACCCGACCGAAGGCTCTTCCAAAATGATCAGATCGTCGCCATCGGACACGCACGGGAAGTAGCCGTAGACCACGGCGGCGTGGGCAAGAACACCTTCCGTGGCAAGGCGTTCCATCCAGTAACGCAGCCGCGGACGTCCTTCGGTCTCGACCAGTTCCTCGTAGGTCGGGCCGGCGCCGCGCGAGCCCTTCAACCCCCACTGGCCCATGAACGTCGCACGCTCGTCCAAGAGCGCGCTGTAGTCCGCGACGGGGATGCCCTTCACCACGCGGCTGCCCCAGAACGGCGGCGTCGGGATCGGGTTGTCCGAGGCGACGTCGGAGCGGCCGGAGAACGGTTCCTCGACCACGGCGGCCTTGCGGGCGGCGGCGATGCGCAACGACCGTTCGCGGCGGGCCTTGCGCTCAGCGGCTTTCGCCTCCGCCTCCGGATCGACGAGCGGAGCCTCGCCGCGCTTGGCCGCCATGATCGCGTCCATCAACCGCAGGCCCTCGAAGGCATCGCGGGCATAGCGAACGTCCCCGAAGTACATCTCGGTCAAGTCGTTCTCGACATAGGCACGCGTCAACGCCGCGCCGCCCAGCAACACCGGCCACCGCGCCGCGACGCCTCGGGAGTTCATCTCCTCGAGGTTCTCCTTCATGATCACGGTCGACTTGACCAGCAGGCCGGACATGCCGATCGCGTCCGCGCGGTGGTTCTCGGCGGCTTCGAGGATCGCGTTGATCGGCTGCTTGATGCCGATGTTCACGACCTCGTAGCCGTTGTTGGACAGGATGATGTCGACGAGGTTCTTGCCGATGTCGTGGACGTCGCCCTTCACGGTGGCGAGCACGATCCGGCCCTTGCCGCCGTCGTCGGAGCGTTCCATGTGCGGTTCGAGGTGCGCGACGGCCGACTTCATGACCTCGGCGGACTGCAGCACGAACGGCAGCTGCATCTGGCCGGAGCCGAACAGCTCGCCGACGGTCTTCATGCCCGCGAGCAGCGTGTCGTTGATGATCTGCAACGCCGGGCGCTGCTCCAGAGCGGCGTCCAAATCGGACTCGAGCCCGTTGCGCTCGCCGTCGACGATCCGGCGCTCCAGCCGTTCGAACAACGGCAGAGCGGCCAGTTCTTCGGCGCGAGAAGCGGAGTTCGACTTCGTGGTGACGCCCTCGAACAGTTCCATGAGCTTCTGCAGCGGGTCGTAACCCTCGCGTCGGCGGTCGTAGACCAGGTCCAGCGCCACCGCGCGCTGCTCGTCGGGAATCCGGGCCATCGGCACGATCTTCGAGGCGTGCACGATCGCGGTGTCCAGACCGGCCTGCACGCACTCGTGCAGGAACACCGAGTTCAGCACCTGCCGCGCGGCCGGGTTCAGTCCAAAAGAGACGTTGGAGAGGCCCAGAGTCGTCTGCACGTCCGGGAAACGGCGCTTGAGCTCGCGAATCGCCTCGATCGTCTCGATGGCGTCGCGGCGCACCTCCTCCTGGCCGGTGGAGATCGGGAACGTCAGGCAGTCGACGATGATGTCCGAGCGCTGCATGCCCCAGTTGGTGGTCAGGTCCTCGATCAGCCGGACGGCGACGCGGACCTTCCACTCGGCGGTGCGAGCCTGCCCCTCCTCGTCGATGCACAGCGCCACGACCGCAGCGCCGTGCTCCGAGACGAGCCGCATGATCTTCTGGAAGCGGGAGTCGGGGCCGTCGCCGTCCTCGTAGTTCACCGAGTTGACGGCGCTGCGGCCACCAAGGCACTCCAGGCCCGCCTGCAACACGTTCGGCTCTGTCGAGTCCAGCATGATCGGCAACGTCGACGCCGTGGCCAGACGGGAGGCCAGGGCACGCATGTCCCCCTCGCCGTCGCGGCCCACGTAGTCGATGCAGAGGTCGATCAGGTGAGCACCTTCGCGCGTCTGGTCGCGCGCGATCTCGATGCAGTCCTCCCACTTCTCGGCGAGCATCGCCTCGCGGAACGCCTTGGAGCCGTTGGCGTTCGTGCGCTCGCCGATCATCAGCACCGAGGCGTCCTGTTTGAACGGGACAGCCTGGTACAAAGAGGACACACCGGGCTCCGGACGCGCCCGACGCGCAGAAGGCCCGAGCCCGCGAACAGCCTCGGCGACCTGACGCAGGTGCTCGGCCGTCGTGCCGCAACAACCGCCCACGAGCCGCGTGCCGAACTCGGTGACGAACCCCGCCAGCGCTGCGGCCAGGTCCTCCGGTGACAACGGGTACACCGCGCCGTTGGGACCGAGCTCGGGCAGGCCGGCGTTCGGCATCACCGACAACGGGATGCGGGCGTGCTTGGACAACGTCCGCAGGTGCTCGCTCATCTCGGCCGGGCCGGTGGCGCAGTTGAGTCCGATGAGGTCGATGCCCAGCGGCTCCAACGCGGTCAGCGCGGCACCGATCTCCGAGCCCAGCAGCATCGTGCCGGTCGTCTCGACGGTGACCTGGGCGATGATCGGAACCGAGCGCCCCTCAGCGGTCATCGCCCGCTTCGCACCGATGATCGACGCCTTGGTCTGCAGCAGGTCCTGCGAGGTCTCGACGATGATCGCGTCCACCCCGCCGACCAGCAGGCCCTTGCACTGCTCCTGGTAGGCATCGCGCAACGTGGCGAACGGCGCGTGCCCCAGCGTGGGCAGCTTGGTGCCGGGACCGACGCTGCCGAGCACGAAACGCGGCTGGTCAGGCGTGCTGAACTCGTCCGCGACCTCACGGGCCAGCGCGGCGCCGCGCTCGGACAGGTGGAAGATCTGGTCCGGAATGTCGTACTCGGCCAGGTTCGCGAGGTTCGCGCCGAACGTGTTCGTCTCGACCGCGTCCACGCCGACCTCGAGATAGCCGCGGTGCACGGCCTTCACGACGTCCGGGCGGGTGACGTTGAGGATCTCGTTGCAGCCCTCTAGACCGTTGAAGTCGTCAAGAGAGAGGTCAGCGGCCTGGAGCATGGTGCCCATGGCGCCGTCAGCGACTACGACCCGGTTCACCAGCGCTTCCAGGAACGGCGACTCTCCGCGATCACGCATGGGCCAAGCCTACGATGAGTTAGATAGGTGAGGCCGTAGTCTGGCGCCGTGAACGATCCGTCCCAGGAATCCCCGACCCCGTCGAACCCGCGCGTTCCGCCCACCAGTCCGATCATGGTCTGCGCTTTCGAAGGCTGGAACGACGCCGGCGACGCCGCCAGCACGGCGATCGAGCACCTGCAACTCACCTGGGACGCCACCCCGCTCGCCGAGATCGACCCGGACGACTACTACGACTTCCAGGTGACGCGACCGACCGTCCGCATGGTGGACGGCGTCACCCGAAGGGTCGACTGGCCGACGACGCGGCTCTCGGTGTGCAGGCCTCCCGGTTCCGACGTGGACGTGATCCTCGTGCACGGCATCGAGCCGAACATGCGCTGGCGCAAGTTCGCCGCCGAGCTGCTGGGCCACATCGAGGCGCTCGGGGTGACGACCGTGGTGACGCTGGGCGCGCTGCTCATGGACACGCCGCACACCCGTCCCGTGCCGGTCACCGGTACCGCCTACGACCCGGACGCCGCCGCGAAGTTCGGCCTGGAGCACTCGAAGTACGAGGGCCCGACCGGCATCGTCGGCGTGTTCCAGGACGCGTGCGTGCAGGCGGGCATCCCGGCGATCTCGTTCTGGGCCGCGGTGCCGCACTACGTCTCGCAGCCGCCGTCCCCCAAGGCGACTCTGGCGCTGCTGCACCGGGTGGAGGAGGTCCTCGACATCGAGGTCCCGCTCGGCGCGCTGCCGGAGCAGGCCGAGGAGTGGGAGCGCACGGTCTCCGAGATGGCAGACGAGGACGAGGACGTGCGCAACTACGTGCGCGCGCTGGAGGAGCGCGGTGACGCGGCCATCCAGATCACCGAGGCCTCGGGTGACGACATCGCGGCGGAGTTCGAGCGCTACCTGCGCCGCCGCGGCCGCGGACCGGGCTGGCCGTCGACCGGTCCTCGCCAGTAGGACATGACCGAAATCCCCGCGGGCACCGCCTGCGGGGATTTTTTGCGTTCCGGGTGTGACAGGTCCGTCCCAGCCGGACAGGTAGGAGGTACACGGACGAGAGGACGACATGAGCGGTAACGCCCTGGAGGAGAGGTTCCGGGACCTGCACCGGCGCACGTACCCGGACCTGCTGCGGTTCGTCGAGCGACGAGTACCGCCCGCGGAGGCCGAGGACGTCGTGTCGGTCGTCTACCTGACCGCGTGGCGACGGCTGCGCGAGGTGCCGGACGACGCGAGGCCGTGGCTGTTCGGCGTGGCGCGCAAGACGATGGCGAACCAGACCCGAGGCGTGCTGCGCAGGCAGGCACTCGACGTGCGAGTGGCCTCCGCGCTGGAACACCTCGTGCCGGACGGGTCGGCCGAGGTCGCGGCACGGATCGACCTCGTGCGCGCCTGGAAGACGTTGAGCGCCGCCGACCGCGAGGTGCTCGCGCTGGTCGCGTTCGACGGCCTGACCTCGGACCAGGCCGCCACGGTGCTCCGGTGCCGGCGCACGACCTTCGCGATGCGGCTCAAACGGGCCCGGCAACGACTCGACGCAGCCCTCGGCCCCTCTCTGACCACCGCGCCGACAGGAGTACGGACGTGAACACCATGAAGAACCTGCGCGACCTGGACCCCGCCCGCGACCGCGAGCCCAGCCACGTCGACTGGGTCAGGTCGACGGCGCACGTCGAGCGCGTCATCGCCGGCACGCACGATGTTGTCCGCCCGGTCTGGCGCCGTCCGTTGACGCTCGGTCTGGCCGGTGCCGCGCTCGCGGCCACGATGATCGCCGGGATCAGCCTGGTGCCGGGCGCGACCGACGAGGCGTTCGCCCGGTGGACGCCCACCCCTGGCCAGCCGTCGAACGAGCAGGCACTCCCCCAGGCCAACGCGTGCACCTCGGCCTGGCAGGCTCCCGCGCCGTCGCCGTCGGACATCGTGCTGGCCGAGACCCGCGGGGTGGCGTCGATCCTGGTGCTCAAAAAAGGGAACGGGCTCGCCGAGTGCATGGTCGTCGGCGACAAGGTGTTCAACTACCAGGCCCTCACGGACGGCCCGGTGCCACCGCTCCCCGACACCCAGGTCAAGACCGAGACGTGGAGCTCCAGCGGCGACGGTGACGAGGTGTACTCGCGCATGGTCGGGCGCATGGGTCCGGGCGTCACGCGCGTGGAGCTCCACCTCCGCAACGGTCAGGTGATCACCGCGGGCACCGGGTCCGGGTGGTGGACCGCGTGGTGGCCCGGTCCCGAGGGCGGGCTGGCCGACGGGAGCATGAAGGTCGTGGTGCACACGGCTGATGGCAGCACCAGCCACGACCCCGGTGACCTGAATTAAGTTAGCTCCACTAACCATCTCTGCCGCTCCCCCACTAGGGTGAGCGGCGCCGATGATTGGGGGAGGTGTCTGTGGGACGGTTGGCACGCGCCGGGTTGTACGCGGGCGCATTGATCGGGCCGTTCGGCGGCGCCATCACGACGTCGATCCTGCCCGAGATCGGCGAGAGCTTCGGCCGCACACCAGGCGACGCGGCGTCGACGCTGACGTTCTACCTCGTGCCGTTCGCGGTGCTGATGCTCGCGTCCGGCACGCTCGCGCAACGCTGGGGTCCACAACGGACGGTCCGGATCGCGTACATCGCCTACGCCGTCACCTCAGCTCTCGCCGCAAGCTCCTCGACCTTCGAGGTGCTGCTGGCCTCACGAGCACTTCAGGGTGCCGCCAACTCGTTCACCACGCCGGTGCTGCTCGCCGTGATCGCCGCCTCGACGCCGAAGGAAAAGCTCGGCCGCGCGCTGGGCCTGTTCGGGTCGATGCAGGCGGCGGGCCAGACGAGCGCCCCTCTGGTCGGCGGGCTGACCGCCGAGATCGACTGGCGGCTCGCGTTCGTGGTGATCAGCGTGGTCGCCATCGCACTCGCGATTCTCGGTGTGCCACAAACCGACGCCGAACCGGAGCGCAACGCGAGCCTGAGAAGCGCGTTCGTCCCCAGCACGCTCAGGCCCGCGTTCGTCGGGTTCATCGGCTGGGGCTGCCTGGGCGGGTTGTCGTTCCTCGTGGCGTTCCGGCTGGACGACGTGTTCGGGCTCGGCGCGGGTCAGCGCGGGGTGCTGCTCACCGGGTTCGGCATCGTCGGGTTCCTGACCGCGCGGTACGTCGGCAAGGCGATCGACAAGTTCGGCGCCACGACCACTGTTGTCATCGGCGCGACGCTCGGCGGCGGACTCGTCGCCGCCGTGGGCACGACCCCGTTCGCGGCCATCGCGGTCATCGCGTGGGCGCTCACCGGTGCGGCCGCGCAGGGTGTGCTGGTGAGCATCAACGCGATCGTGCTGCAGAGCGAGAACGCCAACAGGGGCGGCAGCGTCAGTGTCGTGCAGTCACTGCGCTTCATGGGCGCCGCCGCGGCCCCGCTGGCGTTCGTCCCGCTCTACCAGGCCCACCCGCTGCTCGGGTTCCTCGTGCCGGCAGGCCTGCTCGTCACGATTCCGGCGATCATCACGTGGTCAGGTCGCGGCGCCGGAACCCGGCGAACCCCGCAGCCAGGAGCACCGCTGCCACCAGGGTGAGCCACGCGAGCGGCCCGAAGGTGATGTCCGGGTACTTCGGGACGTGGCTGAACGGCGAGACGTCGATGACCCACTGGTCGAGCTGCAGCGCGGGGCCGAGCAGCGTGAGCACCAGGGACGCCGACACCACCGCCCAGCTCACGCCGGTGAGCTGCGGGAACAACCCGAACAGCAGCAGCGCCGCGCCCGCGATCACCCACGCGGCCGGGAGCTGGGCCAGTGCCGCGCCGAGCATCCGAGGCACGACGCCGCCGAGGTCGTCGATCTGCAGTCCGTAGACCAGGCCGAGGCCCAGACCGGACGCTGCCAGCACGACCGCGCCGCCGACCAGGGCGAACACCGCGTGCGACGCGACCCAGCCCCACCGCGACACCGGCGTGGCGAGGATCGGCTCCGCGCGGAACGAGGTCTCCTCCGAGCGCAGCCGCAGTACCGCCTGGACCAGGTAGATCGACGCGATCAGGCCCATCAGCTGGGTGACAGTCGCGAAGAACGCGTCCACCATCGCGTCGGCGCCGCCGATCTTGCTGACGAGCTGCCCGAGCGTCGGGTTGTCCTGCACCATCTGCCCGACGGCCTGCGCGACGCTGCCGTAGATCACGCCCACCCCGAACAGCGCGATGGACCAGCCGATCAGCGAGCCCTTCTGCAGCCGCCAGGCGAGCCCGAACGGGGTGCCGATCGTGCTGTGCGCCGGGCCGAGCCGTGCCGCCAGCAGGCCGAGCCCCACGTCGCGCCGGGTCACTACGTAGGCGGAGACCCCGACCAGTGCGACGGTGAAGGCCAGCGAGATGCCGAGCACCCAGAACCTGTTGTCGCCGAACGACCGCACGTGCTCGGTCCAGCCGATCGGAGACAGCCAGGTCAGCCACTCCGGACCGGACGAGCCCGCCGCGTCACCGGCCGCGCGGAACAGGTAGATGACGCCGAGGAACCCGCCCGCGATCGCGTTGGACACACGCGAGTTCTCGCTCAGCTGCGCGGTGAACGCGCCGACGCCGGTGAACACCAGGCCGACCGACGCCGTGGACAGGCCGAACGCGAACGCACCCGTCGGGTCCAGGCCCTTGCCGATCAGCACCACGGCTTGCAGCACGCCGATCAGCAGGCTCGTGCCACCCGCGACGATCACCGCGGCGGCGAGCGGTGCGTGCCGACCGACGACCGTCGCGGCGATCAGCTCCGTGCGGCCCGCTTCTTCTTCTGCGCGTGTGTGCCGGGTGACGACCAGCATGGCCATGATCGCGATGAACAGGCCCGCGAAGACTCCCCAGCGCCAGACCACCAGGCCGCCGAGCGACGACCAGTCGTGCAACGGGCCGAGCATCGCGAGGAACGCGGGGTTGGCGTTCGCGGTGGCGCCCAGCAGGTCGCGCGACTGCTGGGTGTCGTACAGCTCTTCGAGCGCGGTCGTGGTCGACAGCGTCGTGAAGACGAGGAAGAGGGTCCAGACGGGCAGCAGGATCCGGTCCCTGCGCAGTGCCAGCCGGACGAGGTGCCAGGTGCCGATCATTTCGCGTCCTCGTAGTGGCGCAGGAAGAGCTCTTCCAGCGTCGGAGGCTGCGAGGTCAGCGTGCGCACGCCCGACGACACGAGCTGCTGGAGCACCGGGTCGAGCTTGTCCGAGTCGACCTCGAACTTCACCCGGTTGCCCTCGGCGACCAGGTCGTGCACGCCGGCCATGGTCGTGAGCCCGTTCGGCGGTCCTGCGAGCTCCGCGGAGATCGACGTGCGGGTCAGGTGCCGCAGGTCGGCGAGCGTGCCGGTCTCGACGATGTGGCCGTTGCGGATGATCGAGACACGGTCGCAGAGCGCCTCGACCTCGGCCAGGATGTGGCTGGAGAGCAGCACGGTGCGGCCGCGCTCCCGTTCGTCGTTGATGCAGTCCTGGAAGACGGCCTCCATCAGCGGGTCGAGGCCCGAGGTCGGCTCGTCCAAAATCAGCAGTTCGACGTCGCTCGACAGCGCGGCGACGAGGGCGACCTTCTGCCGGTTGCCCTTGGAGTAGGTGCGGCCCTTCTTGCGCGGGTCCAGTTCGAAGCGCTCCAGGAGCTCCTCGCGGCGAGCCTTGTTGAGGCCGCCGCGGAGCCGTCCGAGCAGGTCGATGACCTCGCCACCGGTCAGGTTGGGCCAGAGGTTGACGTCGCCGGGGACGTAGGCGAGGCGGCGGTGAAGGGCTGCGGTGTCCTTCCACGGGTCGCCGCCGAGCAGCCGCGCGGTGCCGGAGTCGGCACGCAGCAGGCCGAGGAGGATCCGGATCGTCGTCGACTTGCCGGCACCGTTCGGGCCGAGGAAGCCGTGCACCTCACCGGTCTGGACGTCCAGGTTCAGGTCGTCCAGTGCACGCGTCGGGCCGAAGGTCTTGACCAGGCCCGACACGGATATCGCAGATGTCATGCCCGGTAAGCTACACTTCTTTCACAACTTCGTGAAGTACGTAAATTTTGCCCGATCGGCTGACGAAAGGGGATGATGCCGCCGTGACTAGGGCTACACAGCGTGACACGCAGGCGGTGAGCCAGTTCGTCGAACGCTTCGGCGGGATTCTGGCGGACACCGGCGTGCCCCGCATGCCGGCTCGCATTCTCGCGGCGCTGATGACGACCGACTCAGGACGGCTCACCGCGGCCGAGATCGCCGACCTGCTGCAGATCTCCCCCGCGGCGGTGTCGGGCGCGGTGCGCTACCTGACCACGGTCCAGATCGTCAGCCGCGAGCGCGAGCCGGGATCGCGCCGCGACGTCTACCGGATGCGCGACAACGTCTGGTACGAGGCGACGTTCCGCAAGGACCAGATGCTGGGGATGATCGACGAGGTGCTCGGCGAGGGCGTCGCGACGCTCGGCGCGGACACCGAGGCGGGCACGCGGCTGGACGAGACGCGCGAGTTCTTCCGGTTCTGCCACAGCGAGCTCGGCTCGATGCTCGACCGCTGGCGCACGCACCGCGAGAAATGGCTCGAACAGCGCGAGGCCTGATCCCTACGATCATCGCGTGAAGTTCGCGAGCACCCCGCACTACTTCTTCCTCTGATCGGAAGGACCGAGGGCGATGCCACCGGCGTCGCCCTCTTCGTCGTCCCTTCCCATCGGTGTCACCAGGAGTGCTCGTGTTGCTCACCCATGCCCTTGACCAGGTCGTCGACCTGCTGCGATGCCCGGCGTGCGGCGCCGGCCTGTTCCCCGTCCGCGGCCCACTCCGGTGCCCGGCGGGCCACACGTTCGACATCGGCCGCACCGGCTACGTGAGCCTGCTGTCCGGTCACCGCCCCACCAGCCAGGACTCGGCGGAGATGGTGCGAGCGCGCGACCGGTTCCTCACGTCCGGTCGCTACTCCCCGATTCTCCGGACGGTCGCGCGCCTCGCGGCCGACGCGGTCCCCGAGGGCGGCACGGTCCTGGACGTGGGCTGCGGCACCGGCTACTACCTGGCAGGGGTGCTGGACCGCCTGCCGGGAGCCCGCGGACTGGGCCTCGACACGTCGGTGCGCGCGTTGCACTCAGCGGCACGGGCGCACGCACGGGCAGCCGCCGCGAGCTGGGACCTGTTCCGGCCGTTCCCGCTGGCAGACGCGGTGGCGGACGTGGTGCTGGACGTGTTCGCGCCGCGCAACCCCGCTGAGTTCCGCCGAGTGCTCCGCGCGGACGGCAGGGTGATCGTGGTGCGCCCCACCCGGCGGCACCTGGCCGAGCTGCGCATGGCGCTCAAGGTCGACCCGATCAAGGAAGCGCGCCTCGGCGTGGCGCTGGGCCGCTACTTCGAGCCCGTGGTCACCGAGCACGTGACGTACCCGATGTGCTTGAGCGGGCAGGACGCGGAAGATCTGGTGGGCATGACGCCGAGTGCCCGGCACGTGCGCCGTGAAGCGCACGCGCCGAGCACTCAGGTCACCGTATCGGTGCTGGTCACCGCCTACCGGACGAGGTCCGTCAGCCCGTGATCAGGGTCAGGCCGTAGGTCTCCAGGATCTCGTTGACCGGCTGGAAGTAGGTCGTGCCGCCGCTGGTGCAGTCGCCGGAGCCACCCGAGGTGACGCCCTGCGCCTGCGTGCCGCTGACCCACGAGCCACCCGAGTCACCGGGCTCCGCGCACACGTTCGTGCGCGTCAGACCGCTGACCGAGCCCTCCTGGTAGTTCACCGTCTGGCTCTTGGCCTGGACCTCGCCGCAGTGCCAGCCCGTGGTCGAGCCGGAACGGCAGATCGAGGCGCCGACCGCGGACTCGGTGTGACCGGAGACGATGACGTCAGCGCCGCCGTAGTGGTTCACCTTGGCCGTGGCCGTCCAGTTCGAGTTCGCCTTGACCCAGCTGTAGTCGTTGCCGGGGAAGGACGACTTCTCGAACGTGCCGAGCGCCGTGCGGTCCACACCGTTCACCGAGTCGCCGGGCGACCCGCAGTGCCCGGCGGAGACGAACCCGCCCTGCACAGCGAAGCCGACCGAGCAACGCCCGGCGTTGTTGATGTAGTACGCGTCGCCGCCGCGGATGTCCTTCAGCAGACGAGGTGCCTCGTCCGTCTCGACGACCTTGGCGAGCGTGCCCACCTTGTCCGCGAGCACCTTCGCCGCGGCGGCCTGACCACGCTTCACCGTGATCGTGACCGCGTTGGCCTTGGTGTCCACGAACCAGCCGGTGACCTCGGCGGGAGCCTTCTCGGCGTCGAGCCGAGACTTGGCCGAGTCGAGGTCGCTGGCCTTGTGGGCAACGGTGCGGGGCTCGGCGCCGAGCCTGCGCAGCCGGTCGGTCTTGGCCGCGTCGGTCACGCCCACGACGAGCTTGCCGGTGGACGCGTCGAACCACGCGCCGCCGAAGCTCTCGCCGGCGAACCCTTCCGCGACGCGCTGCAGGACCGCGGCCGCGCTTTCCTGACGCAGCCGATCCGCCGCCTGCTGGGCGTTCAGTCCGAGGTCGCGCTGCATCGCGGCGAGCAGGTCAGCTGACGGTTCAGGCGCGGCGACGGCGGCAGGGGTGACCGTCGTCGCGAGTGCACCCGCCAGCACGGCGACTGCCGCGACAGCCATGCGCTTCATAGGCGTTTCTCCTCAGTTTTCGGTTGTGCAGGGCCGGTGTAACGCCGGACCGGGCAACCGCGATGAGGAGATCAGCTGTGCTGCAACACAGCTCGCACGACACCTTGGCAATGGCGTCCCCAGGCGGTCGAACTGCCCGATCAGTTCGTTCCTCCGTCTGGGTGACGCTATGTTGTGCTGCCTACTGGACGGTAGGGCCGATCGAGGGGTGGACCTCTCGGCGTTCGGGTTGGTATAGGGAATTCAAATGCGTTCTCTCAGCCTATTTCCGTCACTCTCGGCAACTGTCCGTCTTGACACGAAATGTCAAATCTGTCAACAGTTCGCACTCGACGGCCTATCCCTCTGACCTGCGGTTTAGGTCTAGCGTCCAGGTCACCCTGTTCCCTGCACGAGGGAGAACCCTGCCATGCGAAGAGTCTTGAGTACGGGACTCACCGCCGCCGCCGCGCTCTGTCTGGCCGCTGCCGTGATGCCCGCTGCTTCAGCTCAGGAAAACGTGGGGACGATTCTCGGCACCGAACGTGCCGATGTCGTGAAGGACAGCTACATCGTCTCGCTGAAGGCCGACACGGCGTCGAGGGCCGCCGCGCCGGGCTTGGCGAGCAAGTACGGCGGCCAGGTCGGTCAGGTCTGGCAGCACGCGCTCAACGGCTTCTCGGTGAAGATGACGGCCAAGCAGGCCGCCAAGCTCGCCGCGGACCCGAAGGTCGCGTTCGTCCAGCAGGACGCCGAGGTCCACCTGCTCGACGTCCAGCAGAACCCGCCGTCGTGGGGTCTGGACCGCGTTGACCAGCGGGATCTGCCGCTGAGCAACAGCTACCAGTACGACACCACGGCGTCCAACGTCACGGCGTACGTCATCGACACGGGTGTGCGCACCACGCACTCCACGTTCGGTGGCCGCGCCACCTGGGGCACCAACACCTCCGGTGACGGCAACAACAGCGACTGCAACGGCCACGGCACGCACGTCGGCGGCACGATCGCGGGCTCGCAGTACGGCCTCGCGAAGGCCGCCAAGGTCGTCGCCGTCAAGGTGCTGAACTGCCAGGGCTCCGGCACCACCGCCGGCGTCGTCGGCGGTATCGACTGGGTGACGGCGAACGCGGTGAAGCCCGCTGTCGCCAACATGTCCCTCGGCGGCGGCGCGGACGCCACGCTGGACGCGGCCGTGCGCCGTTCCATCGCGGCCGGCATCACCTACGCGATCGCGTCCGGCAACTCGAACACCGACGCGTGTTCGACGTCCCCGGCCCGCGTGACCGAGGCGATCACCGTCAACGCGTCGACCAACACCGACGCGCGCGCCTCGTTCTCCAACTACGGCTCCTGCACGGACATCTACGCACCGGGTCAGAACATCGTGTCGTCGTGGAACACCAACGACACCGCGACGAACAACATCTCCGGTACGTCGATGGCCACCCCGCACGTCGCGGGCGCAGCAGCCCTGTGGCTCGCCACGCACCCGAACGACAGCCCGGCCGCCGTGTGGGCGGGCCTGGACGCGGCGAACACGCCCAACAAGATCACCAACGTCGGGGCCAACACGCCGAACAAGCTGCTCTACACGCTCTTCGGTGGCGGGCAGCCCGGCAACCCGTCGGTGACGAACCCCGGTACGCAGAACTCCACGGTCGGCACGCCGGCGTCGCTGCAGCTGGCGGCCTCCGGCGGCACCGCGCCGTACACCTGGTCCGTCTCCGGTCTCCCGGCCGGTCTGTCGGCGTCCGCCTCCGGCGCGATCTCCGGCACCCCGACCACGGCGGGCACCTCCTCGGTGACCGCCACGGTGACCGACTCAGCCGGCAAGACCGGTTCCGCGACCTTCTCCTGGGTCGTGAGCGCGGTCGGCGGCGGCTGTGACGCCAAGACCAACTCCACCCCGGTCACGATCGGCGACCTGCAGACCGTGACCAGCACGATCGTCATCTCCGGCTGCGCGGGCAACGCGTCGGCCACGGCGACGATCAAGGTCGACATCAACCACACCTACAAGGGCGACCTCGTGGTCGACCTGGTCGCCCCGGACGGCACGGTCGTGAACCTCCACAACCGTTCGGGCGGCTCGGCCGACAACATCAAGGAGACCTACACCAAGAACCTCTCTGGTGAGGCCGCCAATGGAACCTGGACGCTGCGCGTGCGTGACGCGGCGTTCCTGGACTCCGGCACGCTGAACAGCTGGACGCTCGACGTCTGAGCCATTCGGTAACCGAGACCGCCCCCGACGCTTCCGCCTCGGGGGCGGTTTCCTTTCACCGCAACCTCTCCCTGGCTGCTGAGGCCGCCCGCTCGACCACCGGCGGCAGTCCCGGCACCTCGCGCGCCTGCCGTTCCGCCTCGTCGAGCACGTCGCGGGCGAGGGCGGGTTCCGCCTGTCCCGCCAGCAAGTACAACTCGTGGACGAGGTCGCGTCCCATCCCCAGTTCCTGCCAGCCGTCCTCGTTCTCGAGGGCTTTCCGGCACTCCCGCAACGCCTGCCACGCCTTGCCGTGCTCGCCGGCCTTGCGTTCGAGCTCGGCCAGGCTCTGCCACCCGGAGGCGCGGGCCCAGTCGGTCTCCGCGAACTCCAGCGCGTCCCGCTGCGCTCGGGCGGCCTCGGCGAACGCGCCCAGATCAGCGAGCTCGTAGCGCAGCTGGCTCAGCGTGCCGGCGTCCCGCGGCCGGTCCTCGGCCCACCGGTCCAGCTCTCGGCGCGCCAGTTCGTGCTCTCCCGCGAGCTTGGCGCGCTCGACCCACGTCAGCGCGTCCTCGTCGGCTTCGTCCGCGGGGAACCACTCCTGCTTTCGCCGCGCCCACTCCTCGACGTCGTCATCGTCGAGATCCGTCTCGCCGAAGTACTCCAGCAGCTCCCCGCGCAAGGGGTGATCGCCGCCGCGCACGAGCTCGAGAGTGGCGTGCACCCCGGCGGCGAACACGTATTCGCTGTCATAGCCGCAAAAGGTGTCGAAGTTGGCGCGTTTGATCGCGAACTGCCGCCACACGTCCTCGACCTGCCGGTGCAGCGCGAGCAGGAACCCGGCCAGCTCCGCCTGGTCGCCGAGGCCCTGGAACGGCGCGTGGCGGCGGCACAACGCCTCCTGCTCGGCCAGAAACCGCAGCAGCGGCAGGTCTTCTGGGCGCCGGTCGTACTGCAACGCCCACAGCACCTTCGCGCGGTGCACCTCGTTGACGTCGTAGTCGAGGTCGTCAGAACCCTTGGCGCAGTGGTGCTCGAGCTCCTGCCACGCCGCTTTCGACTCCCGCATGCGCGCCAGCTCGCGTCTGGACTCCTCCATCACCGGTCCATTGTGGCCGTACCGCATACTGCGCCGGTGAGCTCTGGCGAGAGATGGCGGGTCGTTCTGCACAACGACGACGTCAACCTGATTCCGGTGGTGCATTACCTGCTGCGGAAAATCTGCGGCCACGACTGGGAAACCGCGCGCGACCTGACCATGACGGTCCATCACACAAGTGGGGCCGCCGTCGGCGTGCACGACCGCGAGACCGCCGAGGCCATCACCGTCGAACTGCTGCGGCACGGGCTGTCGGCGGGCATCAGGAGAGCCGGATGACGCCACCGGACTTCAGCGCCCATCCGGTCGACGGCGGCGTGCGAGTCGACATGAGCAAGGCGATCGCCTGGGGCTGGGGACGGGGCCTCCGCCTGCTGTCGAAGAGCTACCGGCGCGGCAATCCGTTCTACGCGCTGCGCAGTCCTCGGTGGGTGCTGACACAGCCTTCCCTGCTGCGCCACATGTACGGCGACGTGGCGGTCTCACGGCAGGAGTCCAGGGCGTTCCGGCGACGGCACCGGAACGCGCTGGCAGACCGCGAGCTCGTCAACAGAGTGCGAGCCCGCTGGACCGGTGCCAGGCCCATCGTGCTGACGCACGCCGAGGTCGACGACTGGATCGCGGTGCTGGGGCAGCTCCGCGTCTTCTACGAGCTGGTGCCGTTCACCCGGAACGCGATCCATTGGGCGAGCCACTTCCAGCAGGTCCTGGTGATGGCAGTCGCCCCGGACACGCTCAGTGAGCCGGTGGCCGCCGAAGAAGCGGCCACCGACCAGACTGACTAGAGGTCCACGCCCAGAAGTGCGTCCACGGCCGTGCGGATCTGCGACGGTCCGTGCTTGTCCGAACCGCCGTGCGACAGCGCCTCGTCCGCCCACGCGTCGATGGCCGCCAAAGCCTTCGGCGTGTCGAGGTCGTTGCCCAGGTGGTCGCGCAGCCGCGTCACGGTGTCCGCGGCGGCCGGACCCGAGTCCAGGGCAGCCGCACGGCGCCACTTGTCCAGGCGGGCCAGCGCCTCGTCGAGCAGGGCCTGGGTCCACGGGCGGTCCGCGCGGTAGTGGCCCGCCAGCAGCGCCAGGCGGATGGCGTTGGCGTCGACCTTCTCCGCGCGCAGCTTGGAGACGAAGACCAGGTTGCCGCGCGACTTCGACATCTTCTCGCCGTCGAGGCCGATCATGCCCGCGTGCACGTAGTGGCGGGCGAACGGGTGCTGGCCGGTCTGGGCCTCGGCGTGCGCGGCCGAGTACTCGTGGTGCGGGTAGATCAGGTCGGAGCCGCCGCCCTGGACGTCGAAGCCGATGCCGAGCCGGTTGTGGGCGATGGCGCTGCACTCGATGTGCCAGCCGGGGCGGCCTTCGCCCAGCTCGGACGGCCAGGAGGGCTCGCCGGGACGCTTCATCCGCCACAGCAGCGCGTCCAACGGGTGGCGCTTGCCCGGACGTGCGGGGTCGCCGCCGCGTTCGGCGAACAACCGGAGCATCGTCTCCTCCGAGTAGTTCGACTCGTAGCCGAACCGCCCGGTGGCGTTGTGCTCGAAGTAGATGTCCGGGTACTCCGCGTCGTCCACGCGGTAGGCGTGCCCGTCGGCCACCAGCTTGGCGACGACCTCGACGATCTCCGGGATGGCCTCGACGATGCCCACGTAGTCCTGCGGCGGCAGGACGCGCAGGGCCTCCATGTCCTCGCGGAACAGGGCGGTCTCGCGCATGGCGAGCACGACCCAGTCGTCCTTGTCGCGGATGGCCCGCTCCAGCAGCGGGTCGTCGACGTCGGTGACGTTCTGGACGTAGTGCACGTTGTGGCCGTTGTCGAGCCAGACGCGGTGCACGAGGTCGAAGGCCAGGTAGGTGGCGGCGTGGCCGAGGTGCGTCGCGTCGTACGGCGTGATGCCGCAGACGTACAACCTGGCGGTGTCTCCTGGAGCCGTGGGGCGCACTTCGCCCGTAGCCGTGTCGAACAGCCGCAGCGGGCGGGGGTCCCCCGGAACCCGCGGCACAGGAATGGATGACCAGGTCTGCATACATCCGACACTAACGCTTGCCGCCGGGTGCAGTGCGGTTTCCGGCTGTTGGGACGACCACGCCGAACCCACCCGGACAGAAAGATCGGACATTCGTTGACGACGTTGTCATCGCGTCCCTAGCGTCCAAAGACATGCTTCGTGTCGTTGTGGCCACGTTGATAGCCCTGTCCCTGTCCCCCGCAACAGCCTCAGCCGACCCGCCGAACGCCCTGCAGTACCTGGAGAACCCGCGCATGACGGGCGAGAACCAGGAACCCCCGCACCCCGATCTCCAGCCGGAACGCCGCCTCAGCCTGAACGGCGACTGGCGCATCCGGATGTTCGACAAGCCCGAGGACGTCAGAGAGACGACTGAGGGCTGGCGCACGGTCCAGGTGCCGCACACGTGGCAGACGGACTTCCTCGACCACCCGATGTTCCGCAACATCCCGACCGAGATGTACCCGGACAACCCGCCGGCGATCCCGCGCGACGTCAACCCCACCGGCGTCTACGAGAAGCAGTTCGACCTGCCCGCGAACTGGGACCGCACGCTGCTCAGGTTCGAGGGCGTGACCAGCGGTTATCTGGTCTGGGTCAACGGCACGTACGTCGGCTACGACCAGGGTGGCTACACCCCGGCAGAGTTCGACGTCACCAGCAAGCTCAAAGCCGGCCGCAACACGCTGAAGGTCCAGGTCCACCGCTGGGGCTCCGGCTCCCATCTGGAGGACTACGACCAGTGGCGGTTCTCCGGCATCTTCCGCGAGGTCTGGATGTACACGACGCCGAAGACCTATCTCGCGGACGTCACCATCAAGACCGATCTGGACGCCCAGTACCGCGACGCCACGCTGACCACCGACGTCAAGATCGGCGGCCCTCAGGAGGGCCACACCGTCCGGACCAGGCTGTTCGACCCGCAAGGCCGCGAGGTCGCAGTCAAAGACGGCAAGGTCAGCGACCCGCTGAAGTGGACCGACGAGACGCCGAACGTCTACGAGTTGCGGATCGAGCTGCTCAAGGACGGCCGCGTAATCCAGACCGGCAAGCAGCCCGTCGGGTTCCGCAAGATCGAGATCATCGACAAGCAGCTCAAGATCAACGGCAAGCGCGTGCTGTTCCGCGGCACCAACAGAGCCGAGACGTCCACCCACGGCAGCCGCTACGTCACCCGCACTGACCAGGAAAAAGACGTCGAGCTGATGAAGCGGTTCAACATCAACGCCGTCCGCACCTCGCACTATCCGAGCGACCCGTACTTCTACGAGCTCGCTGACCGCAACGGCCTGATGATCGCCGACGAGGTCGACATCGAGACCCACCACCACGACGGCTGCCCGAACAACTGCCTGGCCGAGCGCCCGGAGTGGCAGGACGCGTTCCACGACCGGTTCGTCGCGATGATGCAGCGCGACAAGAACCACCCCAGCGTGATCATGTGGGACACCGGCAACGAGGCGGGGCTCGGCAAGGCGCACTACGCGATGGCCGACTACGCGCGGAAGAACGACACGCGCCCGCTCTACCACCAGCCGAACTCCCCCGACGGCGACGCGCCGTTCGCGGACGTCTGGGGCCCGCGCTACCCCTCACCGGCGGGCCTCGAAGCCAAGGCGAAGACCACCACCAAGCCGATCATCATGGGCGAGTACGCGCACGCGATGGGCAACAGTCTCGGCAACTTCAAGGAGTTCTGGGACGTCGTGCGCGCCCATCCGCAGGTGCAGGGCGGCTTCATCTGGGACTGGGCCGAGCAGAACATCGCGCTGCCGTTGTACACCACACCCGATGACGCCAACGGGATCATGACGTGGTTGAGCGGCAAACCGTCCCAGGTGGACGGACCGCACGGCAAAGCGTTGCAGCTCAGCGGACTCGACGACTTCGTGGAGGTCTACCGCGACCGCAAGCTCGACGAGGTCGGCACCGGCCTGACGCTGGACGCCCAGGTCAAGCCCGCCGCGTGGACCGGCGACTTCACGGTCATCTCGAAGGGCGACCACCAGTACGCGCTCAAGATGGCCAACCGCACGACGCTGCAGTTCTTCATCTACAGCGGCACGTGGCGCACGGTCGAAGCCCAGGTGCCGGCGGACTTCTACGACAACTGGCACCGCGTCACGGGCACCTTCGACGGCACGAAGCTCCGATTGTTGATCGACGGTCGCGAGGTCTCGGCGTTGAACTACACCGGCAAGATCGACTGGTCGCACTGGCCGGTCAACATCGGCCGCAACGCCGAGACGATGCAGGAGAACGTCCAGTCCCGCATGGCCCACGGCGCGGTCGACCAGGTCCGCGTCTACCACCGCGCGCTGACCGACGCGGAGCTCGCCCAGGACCCGAAGAAGGACGCCGTGCTGGCGTTGGACTTCGAGAAGCTGGAGGACAAGGGCCGCAAGGAGTCCTACGGCGCGGGCACGGGTGGCGTCGACGGCGTGGTGTGGGCGGATCGCCGGCCGCAACCGGAGACCGCCGAACTCGCCGCGGTCCACTCCCCCATCCGCTTCTCCTACCAGGACAACAAGCTCACGATCGTCAGCGAACGCCAGTTCACCGGTACCGACGACCTCGAACTGCGCTGGCAGGTCCAGGACAACGGCCGCACGATCGCCCAGCACCGAGGCAAACTCCAGTCGGGAACCGTGGTGCTCCCCGACTTCAAGGCGAAGACCGAACGCTGGCTGACCGTCCGTGCCACCGACCGTCGCGGCAACGACGTCGGCATCGCCCAGTTCGCCGTCGGTGGCACGCAGATCGCCGGCCTGCACGCCGCCGGAGCACCGGGCAGGCTGAGCACCACCCAGAACGACAACGAGATCGTGGTGTCCGGCCAGGACTTCCGGTACGTCGTCAGCAAGAAGTCGGGCACGTTGACGTCGATGCGAGTGCGTGGTGCCGAACTGCTGAAGACCGGTCCCGAGCTGGACGCCTGGCGTGCCCCGCTGTCCAACGAGTTCATGAGCGAGGACAGCTCCTGGTACCGCAACGGCCTCGACCGGCTCCAGACCACGCCGTCGAGCGTCACCGTCACCTCGGAAGGCCCGGACACGGTCATCACGGCTCGATCGACCGCTCAAGCCGTGGCCACGGCGTCGTTCGGCCAGACCTTCACCTACCGGATCACCGGTGACGGCGAGATCCACGTGGGCCACCGGGTCGCGGCCCGCGACAAGATGCGCGACCTGTTCTACCTGCCCGGCATCGGCTTCACGCTCAAGGTGCCGCAGGACTACCGAAAGTTCTCCTGGTACGGCCGCGGTCCCGGCGAGAACTACGACGACCGCAAGTCCGGCAACCCGGTCGGCGTCTACCAGTCCACTGTGGACAAGGAGTTCAACGACTACTACAAGCCGCAGGACTTCGGCAACCACGCGGACACGCGCTGGGCGACGCTGTCCAACGGCCGCGCGGGCCTGCTCGTCGCGGGCGACCTGGACGTGCGCGTCTCGCAGTACGACGACCTCGACCGGGCGCCGTACCCGTTCGCGCTCAAGAAGAACGACGGCTGGACCACCCTCCACGCGGCACACCGAGTGACGGGCGTCAGCGAGACGTTCCACGAGCCGTTGCCGCAGTTCCAGGTAGAGGCGGGCAACGAGTACGCGTACTCCGTGCTGCTGCGCCCGCTCACTGCCCAGGAAGCCGCCACGGGCAAACTCGGCCAGCAGGTCGCCTGTGCCCCGTCCGTGGAGCTCAAAGCCGCTGACACCGCACTGGAACCGGGCGAGCAGGTCGAGGCCGAACTGGTGGTGACCGAGCCGTGCCCCGGCACGACCACGGCCACGCTCTCGGCACCCGAGAGCTGGTCGGTCTCGCCGTCATCCGTCGACCTGACCAGCGGCTCGGCGAAGGTGACGATCAAACGCGACGGCGGCGAGACCGGCGCACGCCCGTTGCTGGTCGAGGCCCGCAACGGCAAGGCCACCACGACCGTCACCAAGGACTTCACCGCCACGCCACCCGCGCCGACCGGGGAAGCGGCGGTGTCCTCGTTGCCGTTCCTCAGCGAGCGCAACGGCTGGGGCCCGGTCGAACGCGACCGCAGCAACGGCGAGAACCAGGGCGGTGACGGCAGCCAGATCAGCATCAGGGGCGCCAAGTTCGCCCTGGGCCTCGGCACGCACGCCGACTCGGAGTTCGACATCTACGCGGGCGGCAAGTGCTCCCAGTTGACCGCCACGATCGGTGTCGACGACGAGACCGGCGGCAACGGCAGCGTCCGGTTCGAGGTGCTCAAGGACGGTCAGCAGGTCTACCGAAGCGCTGTGCTGACAGGACAGAGCGCAGCCGTCCCCATCACCGTCGACACGAGTGGAGCAACCGTGCTGACGTTCCGGATCACAGACGGAGGTGACGGCAACGCCTGGGATCACGCCGACTGGGCGAACCCGGTTCTGAGCTGCCGATAATTGTCAGACCCGAGGCGTACCGTTGGAGATCAAGGGCATTCGCCGGTGAAGGGCGGGGTCTCATGATCGTCGAAATCCTCGGGGGCCTGATCGCGCTCGGAGGCCTCGGCCTCGCCATGAGCGCCAGAGTGATCAAACAGTTCGAACAGGGACTGGTGTTCCGGTTCGGCAAGCTGCAACAGGGCGTGCGCGGGCCAGGGCTGACGATGCTGATCCCCGGCGTCGACCAACTCCGGAAGGTCAACCTGCAGATCGTCACCCTGCCCGTGCCCGCGCAGGACGGCATCACGCGCGACAACGTCACCGTGCGCGTCGACGCCGTCGTGTACTTCAAGGTCCACGACCCGGCCAAGGCCGTCATCAACGTCGAGGACTACCGCTTCGCCATGCTTCAGGTCGCCCAGACGTCCCTGCGCTCCATCATCGGCAAGAGCGAGCTGGACGACCTGCTGTCCAACCGCGAGCACCTCAACCAGGGCCTGGAACTGATGATCGACACCCCCGCGCTGGCGTGGGGCATCGACATCGACCGCGTCGAGATCAAGGACGTCGCCCTGCCGGAGAGCATGAAGCGCTCGATGTCCCGCCAGGCGGAGGCCGAACGCGAACGCCGCGCGCGCATCATCACGGCGGACGGCGAGCTGCAAGCCTCGAAGAAGCTCTCCGAGGCGGCCGGAACGATGGAACAAACACCGGCGGCGCTCCAGCTGAGGCTCCTGCAGACCATCGTGGAGGTGGCGGCGGAGAAGAACTCGACGCTCGTGCTGCCGTTCCCGGTGGAGCTGCTCCGCTTCCTTGAACGCAACACCCTCACCGACAAGGCCGTCGAGAAGGTCGCGGACATGGCCGCCGAGAAACCCGCGGTCACACCGGCGGACGAACCCGCGGGAGAACTGCCTCCGGCACCTCCGGCACCACGCGAGTCGGCCGAGCACGAGACGGAGCGCGATTCGTCCGTGTGAGTTACGGGCCGTAACACCTCCTGTCCGAGAACGACGTCCGGGCAGGGGGTAGTGAGAGATGCGGGAAAGGGTCAGGGGCAGGTTCGTAGGCATCGGCGTCGGCTCCTACGAACTGGTGCAGCCACTCCAGCACGCCGTGAGCGACGTGCGAGAACTCCACGCCCTGCTCAAGGGCTACGAGGGCGAGCCTCTCGCGGACCCGACCGAGTCCGAGATCCGCGACCACATGAAGGCCCTCCGCAGAACCCCTCAGGACGGCGGCGCCCTGGTAGCCCTGTGGAGCGGCCACGCCATCCCGGTCGCCGGCAACCTGAGACTGCTGGCCAGGGACAACGACGGCGCGGTCGACGGCATCATGCTGCACGAGTTCGCTCTCTGGTGTGCCGCGTCAGGCGCCCACCAGGTGCTCATCATCATCGACGCCTGCTACTCCGGCGCCCAGCTCGACGAGGCCGTCCGCACGGTCGCCGCCATCCAGGACGAACTCCTGGCGGGACAGGTGCACTGGGCAGGCGTGCTCGTGTCGTGCTCCAGCGTCGAAACGGCCCGGGACGGCCTCTTCGGCGGCCAGCTCAGAAAACTCCTGAGGGCAGGGCCCACCGCCGACGAGGACGCACGGCGCTGGAGCGACCGCACGGCTCTCGTGGACGGCGGCGCGGTCGGCACGGCACTGCTGAACGCGTGGGACAGCGACATCCAACGCCCCCGCTTCATGCAGTACGGCTCCGCACAGCCGATGCTGCCCAACCCTCTCTACGCCGCGAACACGGTCGCGAAGCACCTCCTGCTCGCGGCCAGAGGCGGCGACTCGACCGACAACCGGTCGTGGTTCACCGGCCGCACAGCCCAGGTCGACAAGGTCGTGAGCTGGGTGAAGTGCGGAATCCCCGGCCTGCGCGTGGTCACGGGCTCACCGGGCACGGGCAAGTCCGCGGTGCTCGGCCGGGTGGTGAGCCTGTCCAACGCGGCCGAACGCGACCTGCTGCTCACCGCCGGTCCGTCGTTCCGGCACGCCGACCCCGGCCCGGACTCGGTGGACGCGGCCGTGCACGCCAGAGCGATGGACGCCGACCGCGTGGCCGACCTGCTCAGCCGTCAGCTGGTGGGCAGGGGCCTGGTTCCCGAACCCGACGGGCCACGACGGGGTGCGGCCGAGCTGGTCGGCGTCGTCAGCACCCTCCCGGAACCGCCGGTGCTCGTGATCGACGGCCTGGACGAGGCCCGCGGTGAGTCGTTCTCGATCGCCACCTCGCTGCTGACCAAGCTCGCGAACTACGCCGTCGTGATCGTCTCGACCCGGCAGGCCCACCGGGTCGCGGGTGGCGCGCCGCTGCTGACCGAGCTGTCCGCGGTCGAGACGCTCAACCTCGACGACGCCGACAACGAGACCGATGTCCGCGAGTACGTGCTGGCACGCCTCGGCCCGAACGCCGCGCAGTCCACTGTGGACGAGCTGGCGAAGCTGCCGTTCCTGACCGCGTGGATGATCACCGACCAGGTGCTCGCCGACGGTGGCGCCGACCTGAAGCTGTCACTCGACGCCGCGTTCGACCGTGAGCTCGCGAAGGTGCCATCAGCGCGTGCGTTGCTGACGGCGCTGACGTGGAGCTACGGCGCGGGCTTCCCCGAAGCCGAATGGATCGCGGTCGCCGAGGCGTTGTCCGGTGAAGAGTTCGGACGCGACGACATCACGGCCGTGCTCACCGAACTGGGCCGTCACATCGTCCAGGACGGTGAGGAAGGCACGGCGGTCTTCAAGCTGACGCACCAGACGTTCGCCGACCACCTGCGCCCGCAGTTCGCACCGAGCAAGGACACCGTGTTCGCGCCGGGTGCGGAGAAGGTGGCGTGCGCGCTCATCAGGCTCTATCGGCAGCGCCTCGAAGCCGGTGTGCCGCCGGACGCGCCCGGCTATCTGTGGAAGTACGCGTGGCGGCACTGCGGGCACGCGGGCGCGCAGGCTCTCGACGGACTGCGCGAGCTCGCGATGCTGAACCGGATGTTGTTGCCGGACATCGCACTCGCGGCGACCACGGCGGCCGGCGAGCTGATGCACTGGGGTCGCGGCGACGAGGCCATCGCGCCTCTCGAAGAGGCGGCCGAGCACTTCCGGGCGTTGGTGCCGACGATCCGGATGTACTTGGCGGACTTGGCGTTCGTGCTGAACAAGCTGGGCAACAGGTTCCGCGAGGCCGGCCGGCTGCAACAGGCCGTCGCACCCGCCGAGGAGTCCGTCGTGCGGTACCGGGAGCTGGTCGCGTCGACGCCGACGACCGCGGAAACCCTGACGCACAAACGACTTGCGCAACGCATCGCGAAGACGACGACGCACGGCGGCGACAACCCGACCTACGCAGCACACCTCAGCGGCGCGTTGGTGGACCTGAGCGAGGTCTACGCGATGCTGGGGCGTAGGCATGAGGCCTTGTCGACGGCTCGTGACGCGGTCGCAGCTGTTGATACTGATGCACCACTCGCGCGCGCGATGACGTCGTTGGCCGCGAGGTGCAGCGAAACCGGCCAGCGCTACGAAGCCATGCAACGCTCCAAGCAAGCCGTCGAGCTCTACTACTCGCTCGCCCAGACCAACCCGGTCTTCCTCGCCGACCTGGTCAGCGCGCTCGTCGAACTGGCCCGCGACTACCTCGCACTGGGCAGGCTGTCCGAAGCCGGCCGCATCACAGGGCAGGCCGCCGAGATCAGCGGCACGCTCGGCCGCCACGCCGCGTTCCGGCCGCAGCTTGCCGACGCCGCGCTGAGCCTGAGCGTCGCCTACAGCCTGATCAACAAGAAAGCCGAGGCACTCGACGCCGCGCGCCAAGCGGCGGACCTCGCGGACGGCCTGCGCATCCACGGCCAGGCCCTGCACAACCTGATGCGCCGTCAACGAGACGCCGAGAAACCCCGCGAGGCACTGGTGACCGGGCTGCGGACCGTCGAGGTGTGCCTGGAGAACTCTGATCGGCTGTCCACGCTCGCGGCCGCGCTGTTCACGCTCGACATCGTCTGCGCCGGCCTCAAGCAGCCCGAGATCGTCGACGAGACGTGGGAGCGCGTGACGACCCGCTTCACCGGACCGCACCTCGCGACGTTGCTGATGCTGCGCGCGGCAGCCACGAAGGCCGGTGATCCCCAGGCGGCGAAGTGGTTGTGCCAGGCGCTCACGCACGTCGGCCAGTCGCGGCAGACGATCCACGACGTGCACGACATCGCCCGCCGCCACTACGACAGCGGGCCGTGGCCGTGGGACACCTCGCCGGACTGGCTGACCGTCGACCGGACACTCCTCAAAACAGCCCGCAAGTGGGTGTTCGCGCGCTCGTACGCCGACGAACGCGCCGTGCTGCTCGAACACCCGGAACTGCTGTCGACGGACGCGGACGTGGCCATCACCGAAGCGCTGTACGGGACGAGCCTGATCGAGGCCCAGGTCATCCAGTCGCGCCGGACGACCGCTCAGCAGCAGGGCGTGCAGCACGCGTACCGGCCGTGGTTGCTGGCGAGCCTCGCGGACGAGTTCGTCGACGCCACCCCGGCCCGCCGCCGCGAGCTGCTCGCCACCCGCCGGGAAGAGCTGCTGGACAAGGAAGTTCTGAAGAACGTCCGCGACAACCGGCCCGTGCACGCGTTGCTGCTGCTCGCCGACGAGGACTCGGACGTGCTCGACCTCGTGCTGGACGCGCTGGAAAGCCCAGAGCGCACAACGGAAATCCTGCGCGGGCTGGCAGCCGGTGCGACACCGCAGGCGTTGACCCAGGCTGTGACGGCGTTGGAGCCCTACGCGTTGGCCGCTCTCTACAAGGTGGTCGCGCGCGCTCGAGCCGGTGACGCACGCCTGGCACTACCGGCACCGGACCAGCGGCTCAGGTGGATCCACGAGCTGACGTTCCTGGTGCCCGCGAACCTCAAGCTGCTCACCCTCATCCGCAAGCTCGCCGAGGAGTCCTAGATGAACCACCTCGTCGTCGTCCTGCCCGGCATTCTCGGCAGCACGCTGAAGGATCGCGACGGCATCGTCTGGGAGGTGTCGGGCAAGGCCGCTCTGAAAGCCGTCCTGACGCTCGGCCGCAGCCTGAAGCGCCTCAAGCTCCCGGCGGGCATCGGCGACGAGCACCCGCAGGACGGCATCGAGCCCGTAGCGCTCATGAGCGACCTGCACGTCATCCCCGGCATCTGGACGCCGCTCAAGGGCTACGACCGGGTCACCAAGCGGCTGAACTCGCTCGGGTACACCGTCGAGAAGGGCAACCTGCTGCTGTTCGCCTACGACTGGCGGCTGTCGAACCGCTACAACGGCGCGTTGCTGGCGCGGAAGGTCGACGAGGCGCTGGACAAGCTCGGGCCGGACGCCAAGGTCAGTTTCGTGTGCCACTCGATGGGCGGGCTGGTCGCGCGGTGGTGCATCGAGCAGTGCGGGATGGCCGAGCGCACCAACAAGCTGATCACCATGGGTACGCCGTACCGAGGAGCAGCTTCGGCGTTGGAACAGCTGGTCAACGGCGTGCGCAAGGGTCTCGGACCGCTCGCGATCGACCTGACGGAGTTCGCGCGGAGCATGCCGTCGCTGCACCAGCTGCTGCCCGAGTACGCGTGCATCGAGTCGCCCAACGGCCTGGTCAAGACGACCGAGACGACGTTGCCCGAGCTCGACACGAAGATGGTCGCGGACGCGATGGCGTTCCACGGCGCGTTGACCGACTCGTTCGCTGACAAGACGTACGCGATCCTCGGCGGCAAGCAGCCGACCGCTACGACCGCTCGCCTGGCCGACGGCAAGATCACCTGCTACCGCAACTACGAGGGCGACGAGCTGTACGGCGACGGGACGGTGCCGATGGTCGGAGCGGCGCGCAAGGGGCTCGTGCTGTCGTCGAACACGCTGCACCGGGTGGTCGAGCAGCACACGTCGTTGCAGGACAACTCGACGGTCCTGGACATGGTCGAGTCGTTCCTGACCGCGAAGGAGATCGTCCCGCGCAACGTCACGGACACGGAACCGCAGGTCATCGTGCCCGACCTGGTGCTGGTGGGCGAGGACCTGGAGGTCACCGTCGAGCTGAAGGACACCACCCCGCGGGCGTTGAAGGTGGCGTTGGTCAACGAGCAGGGCAAATTGGTCGAATCGCGCAGTCCGGCGATCTCCGAGAGGATGGCGATCAAATTCGACGGATTGGCTCCCGGCGCTTACTCCGTGCAGGTCAGCGGTATCGCGACGGGTGCTCCGGTCGTCCCGGTGACGTCGGCTGTCCTCGTCATGGATTGCCCCGAGGTCTGACCGGGAGGACGATGTTTCCCTGTCGCGAGGAGGCGAGATGACCACGATCAAGCCGACGCCGGTCGTGCCACATCCGGGAGCTGCTCGCGCCCGGCCGAAGGGCTCCTACTTCCTCTCGCTGTTCAAGACCACAGATCCCAAACAGATCGGGATCATGTACCTGACCACGTCGTTCGCGTTCTTCATGATCGGCGGCGTGATGGCGCTGCTGATGCGCGGCGAGCTGGCGCGGCCGGGTCTGCAGTACCTGTCGAACGAGCAGTTCAACCAGCTGTTCACCATGCACGGCACGATCATGCTGCTGCTGTACGCGACGCCGATCCTGTTCGGGTTCGCGAACTACATCCTGCCACTGCAGATCGGCTCCCCGGACGTCGCGTTTCCGAGGTTGAACGCCTTCTCGTACTGGCTGTACCTGTTCGGCGGCATCACCGTGATCGCGGGCTTCGTGACACCGGGCGGCGCGGCGGACTTCGGCTGGTTCGCGTACACGCCGCTGTCGAACGCGGTGCACTCGCCGGGTGTCGGCGCGGACCTGTGGATCATGGGTCTGGCCGTGAGTGGTCTCGGCACGATCCTCGGCGCGGTCAACATGACCACGACGGTCGTGACGCTGCGGGCGCCGGGCATGACGATGTTCCGGATGCCGATCTTCACCTGGAACATCCTGGTGACGTCGATCCTGATCCTGCTGGCGTTCCCGATCCTCACCGCGGCTCTGATGGGTCTCGCCGCCGACCGGCACCTCGGCGCGCACGTGTTCGACCCGGCCAACGGCGGCGTGATCCTGTGGCAGCACCTGTTCTGGTTCTTCGGCCATCCCGAGGTGTACATCGTCGCCTTGCCGTTCTTCGGGATCGTGACCGAGATCTTCCCGGTGTTCAGCCGAAAACCGTTGTTCGGCTACAAGGGACTCGTGTTCGCGACGCTGGCGATCGCGATGCTGTCCGTGGCCGTGTGGGCGCACCACATGTACGCGACGGGTGCCGTGCTGCTGCCGTTCTTCTCGCTGATGACGTTCCTGATCGCGGTGCCGACCGGGATCAAGTTCTTCAACTGGATCGGCACGATGTGGCGCGGCCAGCTGTCGTTCGAGACACCGATGCTGTTCGCGGTCGGCTTCCTGGTGACGTTCCTCTTCGGTGGCCTGACGGGCATCCTGCTCGCGGCGCCGGCGGTCGACTTCCACGTGTCCGACACGTACTTCGTGGTGGCGCACTTCCACTACGTCCTGTTCGGCACGATCGTGTTCGCCACCTACGCCGGCATCTACTTCTGGTTCCCGAAGATGACCGGGCGGATGCTCAACGAGCCGCTGGGCAAGCTGCACTTCTGGACGACGTTCATCGGCTTCCACGGCACGTTCCTGGTGCAGCACTGGCTGGGCAACGAGGGCATGCCGCGCCGCTACGCCGACTACCTCGCCTCCGACGGCTTCACGACGCTGAACATGATCTCCACGATCGGCTCGTTCCTGCTCGGTCTGTCCGTGTTGCCGTTCGTGTTCAACGTGTTCCGCTCGTACCGCTACGGCGACCCGGCCCCGCAGGACGACCCGTGGGGCTACGGCAACTCGCTGGAGTGGGCCACGACCTCTCCCCCGCCACGGCACAACTTCAAGGAGCTGCCGCGGATCCGGTCGGAGCGGCCGGCGTTCGAGCTGCACTACCCGCACATGGTCGAGCGGATGCGCGAGGAGGCGCACTTCTCGTTGACGCATCCCGGAAAGCACCGCGCCGGGCCTGACGCGACGACCGAGAAGGCGCTGGCGTCAACCGAGCGGGACGGCGATCCCGAGTAGCACCCGCATGGTGTTGGTGAGGACGCGGATCGGTGGCGCGCCCTCGACGAACCGCTGCACGCCGAGGCCGATTCCCAGGCTCAGCAGGGCCCTGGCGACGTCCTCGGTGGGCAGGACGGGCTTGAGGCCCAGTTCCTCGGTCTGCTGGTCGATGAGGCCTTTCAGAGCGTCGGCGACTGCCGCGTCCCTCCGTGCGAGTTCGGCGCGCAGGTCGGGGTCCTTGCGTGCCTGCAGAGCGAACTCGACCTCGAACTGGGTGCGCGGGGCGTCGCCGATCATCGTCTCGGCGTAGGCCTCGAACGCCTGGATGCGGTCCTCGATGGTGGTGCCACTCGTGAAAACCTTCACGATCTCGGTGATGCGCTCACCGTAGAGGGCGTCGAGGACGATCAGGCAGAGCTCGTCCTTGCTGCCGAAGTTCGAGTACACCGCGCCCTTGGAGAAGCCAGCCGCGTCGGCGACCTTCTCGAGCGAGGTGGCGTGGTAGCCGTCGCGCAGGAACAACCGTTGTGCCGTCTCCGTCAGCAACGTTCTGGTGCGTGCCTGGCTCTCCGCGCGGGACAAACGTGCCATGTCCGGAAGCATACGTTGACATGCCAGCGGGATCGAAATACCGTCGGTATCTGTGGACGTACTGGTGATCGGAGCAGGACCGGCAGGTATCGGTGCGGCCATCAGGCTGCGCGAGCTCGGGTTTGACGCGCACGTCATCGAGAAGGCTTCCGCTTTGGGCGGGACGTGGCGGGACAACGTCTACCCGGGGTGTGCGTGCGACATCCCGTCCGCGTTGTACTCGTACTCGTTCGCGCCGCGGAAGTGGAGTTCGGCGTTCTCCGGTCAGCCGGAGATCTTGGAGTACCTGCAGGAGACAGCCCGTTCTTTCGGCGTTGTGCCGCAGTACGACACCGAGATGCTGGACGCGGTCTGGGACGGGTCGCGGTGGCAGGTCCAGACGTCGTCAGGCCCGTTGACGGCGCGTGCTCTCGTGTCCGCGACCGGGCCTTGGCACGAGCCGAAGATTCCGTTGGACGCCTCGGTTTTCCAGGGTGAGATCTTCCATTCCGCGCGGTGGCAGGACTTCTCCGGGCGACGGGTCGCGGTGGTGGGCACGGGTGCGTCCGCGATCCAGTTCGTGCCGCGGATCCAGCCTTCGGTTGATCAGCTGTACCTGTTCCAGCGCACGGCTCCCTGGGTGTTGCCGAAGCCGTCGGTGAAGCTGCCGCGGTCGGCGGTGTTCGGGTTGCTGGAGCTGTTCAGCTACGGGTTCCGGCACCCGTGGGTGATGAAAGTGGTGCAGCGACTGGGGTTGCTGCATCTGCGGACGATCAAGGATCCGTCGTTGCGTGCCGCGCTGACGCCCGACTTCGTGTTGGGGTGCAAGCGGTTGCTGATGTCGAACACCTACTACCCCGCCTTGGCTCAGCCGAATGTTTCCGTTGTGCCGCATGCGGTTCAGGGGTTCACGGCGGACGGGATCATCGGCGCGGACGGGGTGGAGCGGAAGGTCGACACGATCATCTTCGGCACCGGGTTCCACTTCAGCGACCCGCCGATCGCGTCACGGGTGCGAGTCGACGGGGTGTCGCTGGCCGAGCGGTGGCGTGGGAGCCCGCAGGCGTACCTGGGGACATCCGTGCACGGGTTTCCGAACCTGTTCCTGTTGCTGGGGCCCAATCTCGGCACCGGGCACTCGTCGGCGTTCACGATCATCGAGACGCAGCTGCGCTACATCGCGTCGGCGTTGACCGCGTTGCGTTCGCGGGACTGGCCGGTGGCGGACGTGCGGCCGTCCGTGCAGGCGGCGTTCAACTCGTCGGTGCAGGTGGCGTTGCAGCGCACTGTCTACAACGCCGGCGGCTGCACCTCGTACTACCTCGACGCGAACGGGCGGAACTCGACGATGTGGCCGTGGTCGACGGTCCGGATGATGCGCCGGATCCGCTCGTTCGCGCCTTCGGACTACGACATCTCCGTCAGCGACGAGCCGGCACCAGCCCGGACTCGATGACGGCCTTGCTGAGGGGCGCGGCCAGCTCCACGTAACGCTGCTTCTCCTGGTCCGACAGCACGTCGTAGGCAGGGGCGTTCATGTGGTCGGTCGCGTCCTCGATGCTCTTGCGCAGCTCGCGCCCCTGCTCCGTGAGGGCTTGCTCCTCGTTGACGAGGCCGCGGCTCTGCAGGTTCTCCGTCGTCTCGGCCCACTTCTCCTCGGGCCACCCACGCGTCTTGCGGAGCGTCTCCGCCGGGTAGTCGCCCTCGGCCGCGTGCAACACCAACGCCTCGATGCCCGTGATGTTGTGCCTCAAGAGAGCGGCGAGGTGTCCGTCGCCGCGGAACTCACGGAGGAGCGTCTGCGCGTGCCACAGCTGCAAGTGCGTCTCGTCCGGCCAGGGCAGGCTCGCGTGCGCCGCGAACAACGTCCTGCCGCTGAGCATCTCCGTGGACCGCTCGGCCGCTTTACGCGCGAGCTCGGTGATCTCCTTGAGGTCGTCGGGCAGGACTTTGCGCAGGGCCTCGTCCGCCGCTTCGAGCCTGAGCTTGAGCATGTCCTGCGGCTCGACGATGTCCCACGCCTGCGGAATGCGGGCCCTCACGAGCGCGGGGTTGAAGTTGTAGAACGTCGAGATCACGATCTCGGCGCTGGCCCTGCCCAGTGCCGCCGACCGCGACGCGAAGTACCCGCCGGGCCGGTCGAGCCCCGCCTCCGTGTACCGGCGGTCCGCCTCGGGGGCGAAGTAGATCATCGCGTGCACGGCTTCGAGGGAACGCCACAGAGACCTGATCATGTTTCCAACCTAGGCGCTGCACGGCTGTTCGTCAGTCCCCGAAAATTGTCAGACCCCTCTGCCATGCTCCCTGACGTGGACTCGAACACCTTCTGGACCCTGATCGCCGACGCCCGCGCCCAGGTCACCGACCCGTCCGACAGCGACGCGGTGGCCGCCGCCGCGTCCTCCCTGCTCGCCTCACGCCCGCCGGCGGACATCGTCGCGGCCCAGCAGGTCCTGTGGGACTTGCTGACGCGCTCCTACCAGAACCCGTTGTGGGCGGCCGCCTACCTGATCAACGGCGGCTGCTCGGACGACGGCTTCGACTACTTCCGCGGCTGGCTCCTCATGCAGGGCCAGGCGGTGTACGAGTCGGTCCTTGCCGACCCCGACTCCCTCGCTTCGCTGCCTGCCGTGATCGAGGCGGCCGAGTCCGGCATGGAGTTCGAGTGCGAGCTCACCCTGAACATCGCCTGGAACGCCCACCTCGCCGCCACCGAGATGAAGCTCCCCGAGGACGCCTTCACCATCCGCTACCCGGCGCTGGACCCGGAGTGGGACTTCGACTTCGACGACAGCGCCGAACTCCGCTCCCGCCTCCCCAGGCTCGCCGCCCTGTTCGAGGCCTGACGCGTTCGGGGAAGCCTGGTAGGACCGATCGGCAGGTGCGCCCGGCAAGGCAGACGCCCATCCGAACGGGTCGGCGAGTGCGCTTGCCCGGCCCCTAGGCGGCGCTCGCCGAGTGCACCTGCCGATGCGGCCGGCCAGCAGGACGGTCGCCCGGACCCACGACAGCAGCAGGCGACCCCCAACCACACCTCCCAACCCAGCCGCCCCGCAAGCCTGCCGTCGCATGCGCTTGCCGGGATCGGCGCCGGTGAGGACCATCGCCGCATGTGCCTTCGCCGGTTCCTGCTCGCCGCCCTCCTGAGCGGTGTCCCGTCGACTGCCCACACCCTGGCGATCGGCGACGACCCGTTGCGCGCCACCAAGGCCGCGGGATCGATGGTGGGCGGAGGTGCGGGAGCAGGCGTGGCTGTGCACCTGGCCGTGTCGGCGTGGTGGATGTTCGTGCTGCGCCGGCTCCGCGTGCGGGGTGTCGTAGCCGGGGTGGTGGCCGGGTTGCTGATCGCGGCGCTCGACCTGGAAGTGATCGGGCGCCGCAACGAGCAGATCCGGGCGTTGCCGAAGGTGCCGCAGTGGCTCGACCACGTGGCGTTCGGTGTGCTCGTGGCGGGGCGCCGCCGGACGTGACAGCACCCCACCGCGAAGGTCAGCGGCGGCGCCGGGACCTCAGGTAGTCGCTCACCACCGCCGCACCCAAGCCGTCCTCGTCCGGCGACACCACGCGCCCGCCACCTCGCCGGGCCACGATGTCGACGAACGCGGCCAGGCGCGGGTCGTCGCCCAGTTTGAACACCGAGATCGTCGCCCCGAGCTTCGCCAGCGCGTCGACCTCGTTCAGCGTCTTGGTCAGCGTGCGGGGTAGCGGCGGGTAGTTGAACTCGGCGTCGCCCTCGGGTTCCAGGTGCGCGGTGGGCTCGCCGTCGGTCACCACCAGCACGACCGGTTGGGCGTCGGGGTGGCGGCGGACGTGCCTGCCCGCGAGCAGCAGGGCGTGGTGCAGGTTCGTGCCCTGCTCCCACACGCCTTCCAACGAAGTCAGCTGGCCGATGTCGACGGCTTCCGCGTAGCGGCCGAACGTCACCAGTTGCAGGGCGTCGGTGCGGAAACGCGTGCGCACCAGGTGATGCAGCGCGAGGGCTGTGCGCTTCATGGGCACCCAGCGGCCGTCCTGCACCATCGACCACGAGGTGTCCACGCACAGCGCGACGGCCGCGCGCGTGCGGTGTTCGGTCTCGGAGACCTCGAGATCGACGACGTCCAAAGACATCGAGCCCGAACGCAGGACGGCGTTGCGCAAACTACGCGGTACGTCCCACGGCTCGGTGTCGCCGAACTGCCAAGGCCGCGTCGAGCCCATCAGCTCGCCCGCGGCACCGGCGGACACCGTGTCGCGCGAGCCCTGCGAGGAACGCAGCTTGTCGACGACGCCGCGCAGTGCGGTTTCGCCGAGGCGCCGCAACGCTTTCGGGGTCAGGCGCAACGAGCCGTCCGGCGCGCGCTCCAGGATGTTCTGCTGGCGGAGAGCCTTCTCCAGCTCGGCCAGGCGGCGTGCGTCGACGGAGGCCGACGAACCCAGCTGGCGTTCCAGCGCCTCCAGGTCGATGTCCTCCAGGCGCGCACCCGGATACGACTGGGAGAGCTGCTCGGCCAGAGCGTCCAGTTCGGCGAGGTCTGCCATCGCCTGCGCACCCTCGCCCAGGCCCAGCGGGTCCTGGCCGCGGAAGCGAGCGGACGACGTCCAGTCCTCACCGGGACGCAGCTGTTGCAGCAGCGAGTCCAGAGTGGACAGCTGCGAGCCGATGCCGCCGAAAGCCTGCTGGGACAACGCGGCCAGCTCCGCGCGCTGGGCGTCGGTCATCGAGTTCATCATGCGTTGCGCCGCGGCCGAGCGGGCGGCCAGGGCGTCGATGAGCTCGTCGACGTTGCGCGGCTTCTCCGGGAAGAAGTCGCCGTGCTTGCGCATGAAGTCGTCGAACATGCGCGGCGTGTCCGGGGAGCCCTGGGCGTGCGCCGCGAGCAACGAGTTCAGGTCGGCGAGCATGCGCTGGATGCGCTTCACGTCGTCCGAGTCCACGTTGGACAGAGCGTCCTTCATGCCCTGGAAGCGCTGGTCCAGCAGCTCGCGGCCGAGCAGGTCGCGGATCTGCTCGAACGCCTCACGAGCCTCGGAGGAACGCCAGTCGTAGGAAGAAAGCTCCTGCACCGCCGCGGCCGTGCCCTGGGGCAACGCGTCGAGCTGCGCCTCGCGGAACCGCGCGTCGTCGGACGGATCCGGGAACAGCGCCCGCCGCTCCGCCTCCAAAGCGGTGTCCAGCAGCTGGCGGACCTCGGACAACGTGCCGTCCAACCGGTGCCGCCGCTGGATCGAGGAACGCCGCTGCCACAACCGCGACGTCAGATCGTCCAGACCGCGCGTCCCGTCGACACCGCGCCGCAGCAGCTCGCGCAGCGCCGAGTTGGGCGAGGCGCCCTCCATGATCTCGCGGCCGAGCTCGTCCACGGCCGCACGCAGGTCGACCGGTGGCGCCAACGGGTCGGCGCCACCGCTCCAGCGTCCGTACCGGTACCTCATCCGTACACCGCTCGGTCGTCGTCAGAGGACTTCGCCAGATGGCGCGTCAAATAGAGCGATTCCAGGGCCAGCTCGACGGCCGAGGCGATGCGGCCGACCGGATCCTTCGGGCCCGCGCCCATCCGTGCCGCCACCTCGTGCAGGATCGGCAGCTCCGGCAGCGCGGCCAGCAGATCACCGGCGTGCACGCGGTCACCGGTCGCGACGGGGTGGCCGTCGGACACGACCTCGGCCAGCGCCCGCAGGTTCAAACCGGCCAGACGAGCACGTGCGGTGTCCGCGATCGAGCGGCGCAGCAGGTGCACGAGCACCTCCTCCTCACGTCCCTCCTCCCCCGCCTCGAACTCCAGCTTGCCGCGCAGCACGTCCGGCACCGACTCCAGGTCGATCGGGCGCGCGATCGCGGGCGACTCGCCGATCAGAGCGGACCGACGAAGTGCCGACGCCGCAACGGTTTCCGCCGCCGCGACGGCGAACCGGGCCGAGACACCCGAGCGCTGGTCGATGGACGACGACTCGCGCAGGTGGCGGACGAACCGGGCGATGATCTCCAGCAGGTGGTCACCGACCTCGGCGACCAGCGAAGCCTCCTGGCGGACCAGGTCCACCTCGGCGTCGATCTCCAACGGGTAGTGCGTCCGCACCTCGGCGCCGAAGCGGTCCTTCAGAGGCGTGATGATGCGGCCGCGGTTCGTGTAGTCCTCGGGGTTCGCGGTGGCCACGAGAAGCACGTCCAACGGCAGCCGCAGCGTGTAGCCGCGGACCTGGATGTCGCGCTCCTCCATCACGTTCAGCAACGAGACCTGGATGCGTTCGGCCAGGTCAGGCAGCTCGTTGATGGCGATGATGCCGCGGTGGGCACGCGGCAGCAGGCCGTAGTGGATCGTCTCCGGGTCGCCCAGCGAGCGCCCCTCGGCGACCTTCACCGGGTCGACGTCGCCGACCAGGTCACCGACGGACGTGTCGGGCGTCGCGAGCTTCTCGGCATAACGCTCGTCGCGGTGCCGCCAGACGACAGGCAGGTCGTCGCCGAGTTCCTCAGCACGACGACGAGATTCGGGGGTGATCGGGTCGAGCGGGTGTTCGCCCAGCTCAGACCCCTCGATGACAGGCGTCCACTCGTCGAGCAGGGACACCATGGTGCGCAACAGCCGGGTCTTGCCCTGACCGCGCTCGCCGAGCAGGACGACGTCGTGGCCTGCCAGCAGCGCGCGTTCCAGCTGCGGGAGCACCGTGCGGTCGAAGCCGACGATGCCGGGCCACGGGTTGCGCCCCTCGCGCAGAGCCGCGAGGAGGTTCTCCCTGATCTCGGTCTTGACGCCGCGCGGCAGGTGCCCGGCGGCGCGCAGTTCGCCCGCCGTGCGGGCCAGGTTCTGGGTCACGCAGACGACGCTACGCACCCGAACCTGACCCGTCGACGTGGAGCGACTCCAGCCGCTACGCCACAGCCGCGTTCACGACGTTCAGCAACAACCGCGACATCCGGGCGTCATGAGCGAGAGCCCCGTTGAAACACAAGGAACTCGCGGCGAACACCCACCCTCCGTTCGGCTTGGGCGTCACGCACATCTCCGCGCCGTGGTCCTGTTCGCCATGAGCGAAGCGGACGACGCCCGGCGCCTCGGGACCGGCCGCGGTGCGCGTGTCGACCTCCCACCCGCTCGCCGCGAAGTTGTAGCCGTCCAGGCCGAACCGGTCGCCGACCTTCAACCCGGTGCCCTCCAGGAACGGGTGATCGGCGTCCACCACGTACGGATGCATGTCCATGTAGGAGTAACTGTCGTACGCCACGCCGAGAACCTGCGACTCCGGGCGGCCCTGATCACGCCACAGCCACCGGTTGCCGTCCACGTTGCGGTGCAGCACGTACCCACCGGACGCGTTGAAGTCCACGCGCTCGTACATGCCGTTGCCGCCCGTGTAGATCACACGGCCGCCATTGGCCAAATACCCCTCCAACGCGCTGCGCATCTCCGGCGTCCAGTACTCGGGGTGCGTCGCCAGCACGAGCACCTTGTACTGCGCGAGCCACGACGGGTTGTGCAGATCGAGGTCCTGGTAGCAGTCGTACGAGACGTTGTTGTCCGAGAACCACTTCATCAGCAGCAGGTCGCCGTGGAACCGGACGTCGATGAAGCCAGGCGCCTCGATGTAGGCGTTCGCGAACGGCCGCTGCGTGGTGATGCGACGACGCGCGGCCCGTTCGTCCCAGCTGTACTGGAAGTGCCCGCCCCAGTGGTTGTAGGCGTTGTGCGTCAGATACGGCAACAACAACGCGACCTTGTGCACGGGCTGACGGGGCTTCACGACGAACGGGATGTACTGGCGCATTCCGTACGCGCCTTCGAGCTTCACGACGTGGAAGCCGGACGGCCAGTCAGCGCCCACGGGCACGGTGAAGTCCGTCTGCCAACCGACACCGTTCTCGCGGTAGCCGGACCGCAGCAGCTGCCGACGACCGGTGAACGTCTGCGGCGCCCACACCTCGTGCGCGCCACCCTGCTCAACGGGCCCGGTCAGCCGAAGCACGCTCGCCCGGTAGCTGTCGAACGTCGTCGACACCTTGACCGCCAGGTCCGAGCCTGTCGCCACCGACCAGCCTGTGTACCCCTGCAGCTGAGCGGCCCTGGTGACGGTGAAGCCGGTGCCGACGACCTTGCCGTTGCCCTCCGCCCACGTGACGTTCGAAGGGTCGATGTCCAAGTAGTTGTTGAGCTTGTACCAGGCGAGCTGGTGGTCCGGCTGCGTGTGGTCGCGGTTGACCCAGACGACGTAGACGACGCCGTTCTCCGCGAACCGCTCGACGCACCCGCCCCAGTCGAAGCCGGTGCCGATGTGGATCGGCTCGCCGCCGTGAGCCCACGCGCCGGGGCCGTTCGAGCCGTCGCCCGCGAGGTAGCGGAACCAGTGCAGCACCGCGCCGTGCCGCTGGCCGTAGATGACGCCGTGCTGGTCGGCGAAGTAGCCGTCGTAGTCGCGCTGCCCGCTCGCGATCTTCTGCCCCACGCCGCCGTGAGCCCACGCACCGGGGCCGTTCGTGCCGTCACCGGCGAGGTAGCGGAACCAGTACATGTCACCGTGCGCGTCAACGGCGTAGATGACGCCATCCCAGCCGCCGAACACGTACGAGTACTGACCGAAACCCCGGTGGATGATCGCATTCGTGTTCTGGTGCCAATAACCCTCACCGGTGGCGGCGTTCGTGAGAACCCATTTGTGCCACCAGATCGTGCCGTCGCCGCAGAAACCGAAGAGCTGGCCGTCCTGCGCGGCGAGCACGGTCGTGTGAATCTGCCAGCCGGATCCGATCTCCCGGCCGGTGCCGTCCGCCCAGTTGTAGCTGCCGTCGTTGCGCCCGTTGTGCTTGAACCACTTCAACCGGCCGTCGGCGTACCAGGCGTAGATGACGCCGTCGCCACCAGGCACGATCTGCAGCAGCCGCTGTTCCGGATCTTCCGCGGCGGCCTGCGCGGTCCCCTGGTTCACCGCCACGAGAGCGGCTCCGGCGAGCGCCGCGGCCGTGCCCTTCAGCACGGTTCTGCGCGCGATCGTCCTGTTTTCGTGATCCCCCAGATGCATGGCGTCATCGTGCAGCAGAATGCGTGTCGATGAGCAACAGTGTGGATTTCAAGTGGGCGCCGTCACCGGCGGACTGGCGGGCCAGCCTGCGGGCGATGGTGCCGATGTTCAAGTGGGCGCCGTGGTTCGCAGTTGCACTGGGTGCGTTCTCGCTCGTGCTGCTGTTCGGTTTCGACGACGAGATGTTCCCCGTCGCGGTGTTCGGCCTGGCGTGCGCGCTGGTCATCGGGTTCATGGAACCGGTGGCCGTGTGGTGGCGCTTCTCGTCCGACGAGATGATCAGCCGGACCGTGGTGGGCAGCGCGGACGACCAGTCGTTCCGGATGGCCGTCGGCACCGCGGTGCGCGAGGAGATCGTCTGGGAGGAGCTGCCTGGCTGGACCGAGACCCGGCAGGGGTTCGTGCTGGAGACGCTCGACGCGGCCTCTCTCTCGGTGCCGCACCGGGCCTTCGCGTCCGATGAGGACCTCACGTCCTTCCGCACCCTGCTCGAACAGCACATCGGTCCGGCGAACTGAGTGTCTCGGATCAGGCACACCGGGTGGGGCTGCACCGGTACGGCCACGTAATCTTTTCGCGTGTCCTGTGCGAGTGCCACGCTGGTCGTGTGGACGTCGGGATGGCTGCACGGTCTGGCCGCCTCCGACGACGTCCTCGACGCCCTGCACACGTGGGCCGAGCAGCACGAGGTGGTGGCCGACGACGACGGCACCGCCACGGCGCTCGACCTCCCCGGTCCCGACGAGGCCCCGGTGGGCCCCGCCCTGCTGCTGGCCGCCCTGCGGCGCGCGGGCGCGACCTCGGCGCGGCTGGCGTTGCCGATACCCGGCGACGTGCGCGGCCTGGGCGGCAAGGGCCCGCTCTCGACCTGCGCGCTGCGCTCCGGCGAGGCGCTGGTGATCCCGTCCGTGCACGTCGGGCTGGTGCCGAAGATCGTCGCGGACGGCGTGATGCGCTGGACGGTGTTCGACCTGCCGTCGTCCAACGGCCTGGAGCACATCCCGATCGGCGAGGCCGAGCACGGCCTGGGTGCCGCCCTGCGCGAGGCGACCGCCGCCCTGGCGTCCCTCGACGTGGCCAAGCACCGCCCGAACGTGCGCAAGGAGATCGCCGACCTGGCCGCCGCGAACTCCGCGCTCCCGTGGCCGGACGCGATGCCGCCGCGTTCTCTGCGCGTGCTGCAACGTGCCGCCGAGGTGGACGCGATCCTGTCCGTGGCGCGCTCGGACGCACCGGGTGGCGCGATGTCGGCGTCGGCGATGTCCGCGCGGACCGACGCGCTCAAGCCGGTGTCGGAAGCGGTGCGGCGGGCGCGGTGTGCCGCCGTCGACGAAGCGGTGCGGGTGCTCGCCGACAGCGGCGCGGGCCGGCACTGACGCAGCCAAATGGGCTCAAACGCCTGCGGATCCGCCGGATGGGCTGACAGGCTGCTCCGGTGGCATCACGCACTTGGGCGATCACGGCCGGAGCCGTGCTCGTCGCCGTCGTTCTGCTCGTCCTGACCGGCAACTCGCTCGAGGACAACGACTCCTACGGCAGCATCGCGGCCGCGTTGGTCGCGATCGGGACGGCATACGCCGGGATCGTGCTGTTCCTGTCCCGGGAACAACGCCCCGAGCCCGCCGAGCAGGAGGCGGACGCGCTGGCGAGCGAGCTGCTCGCTCAGTGGGAACCCGAGATCCGGCACCGCAGGCAACGCTTCGGCGACCAGCGCCTCATCCCGCTGGGCTGGACCGGCACGGACATCGGCGCGGTCCGGCTCCGGCTCGACGGACGGATGGAGGGCAACCCCGACGCCGCGGCGGCCCGGCTCGCCGACGGGTTCGACCAGCTTCCGTCGAAGCGGCTCGTGGTGATCGGCAAACCAGGCGCCGGCAAGACGTTCCTGGGCGTCATGCTGACCGTCGGCCTGCTGCACCGCCGTGCCTCCAACGCCCCGGTCCCCGTGTTCCTGTCGCTGTCGTCCTGGGACCCCGTCGAGGACAGCCTGGACGAGTGGCTCGTGCGGACTCTGGCCGGCACCTACTACAACGGCCGCCATCAAGTCGCAAAGACGCTTCTCGCACGCCGTCTGCTGCTCCCGATCCTCGACGGTCTCGACGAACTGCCCGAGCACGCCCGCCGTCGCGCCGTGAACCGCCTCAACGACGCGCTGGACGGAGACCGTCCGCTCGTCCTCACCTGCCGGGCCGCGGAGTACGACGACCTCATCGCCGCCGGGGCTCCGTCGCTGCTGCGCGCACCTGTCGTCCGCATCAACCCCGTGAGAACCGCCGATGTCACCGCCCGCCTGAGGAACTGGCCGGGCATCGCCACCCACGTCGAGCGTGCTCCGGACGGCCCTCTCGCCACAGCGCTCAGCACACCGCTGATGCTGTCCCTCTTCACCGCGGCCTACCGGGAGCGGTCACCGGACGAGTTGCTCACCGCGAGGTTCGCGAGCCGGCACGCGGTCGAGGACCACCTCGTCGACCTCCTGGTCGACACCGTCTACCCCGATCCGAAACACCGCCGCTGGCTCACCTACCTCGCCGAGGTCCTGCACCGCGAGGACGACCGCGACCTCCGGTGGTGGGAGCTCGCCCGCCGCACCCTTTCGCCGTGGACCGCGCCCGTGCTCGGCCTGCTCGTGGCCGCCGTCGTGTTCACGATCGCGGTCGCGCTGTACTGGACGCCGGGCGGAACCCGAGTCATCGTGATTCCCCCTCCTCAGCTCGCGGCGCTCTTCGGTGTCGCGGTGACGCTGCTGTGGATGGCGAGCAGTGGCCGGGCCCCAGGTCCTACCGCCGGTTCGAGACGACGCGGATTCCTCCGAGGCGTGCTGACCGGTTCAGCGCTCGTGCTCGCGCCCGGCGTGCCCCTCCTCCTGCTCATGACGAGTGCGCTCGATCCCGATCCCATGAAAGGGCCGAAGGAAGCCGTACCGATTTACGGCGGTGCGTTGCTCGCCCTGGCCGCCGTCGCCGGGATCGGTGTCGGTCTGCACGAGCTGCTCTCGACCAGGACGAGCCGGTCCGGCAGCTCGGGCCCGAAGGAGTCCCTGCGCCACGACCGCCGGTCCTCGCTCGCGTCCGCCGCGATCACCGGGCTCGCCGTGGGGACGTTGACACCCGGTGCCGCGCTTCTCGGAGGCGCGTTCGGCGCGCACCTCGGGCAACGGCTGCTGCCCGGTGAGAGCGGAGCGAGGATCGTCACCCTCGATCTGCCACCACTGCGGACGTACGTGCCGCTGCAGTTCAGCTGGGACGTCGTGCCCGCCTTCCTCGTCAACAGCCTGCTCATCGCGGTGCTGTTCGCGACGGCGGTGCTCACGACTCGCGCCTGGCCGCGGTTCGTGGTGGCGCGGACCGCGCTGGCGCTGGCCGGTCGGCTGCCGTGGAGTCTGATGCGCTTCCTTGCGGACGCGCGCGAGCACGGCCTCCTGCGCGCCGCGGACGGTGGCTACCAGTTCTGGCACGCGCGCCTGCAGGAACGTCTGGTGATGACAGCCGAGCACCGGGCCCGCACACGGCTTTCCCGCCCGCTGGTCGCGGGACTCGGCGTCGCGCCGGCGGTGATCGCACTCGTGGTGGTGTGGTCCGCCGAACCGGAGGACTGCGCCAGAACCGGATGGTCCGAAGTGGACGGACGAATGGCTCGGGTGACCTACCAGGACACGACCGGGTGCTTCGCCACCGTGGCGCACGACGGGTGGCAGGTTCTGCAGAAGCGCAAGGCGGACGGCGCATTGCTCGCGAAGATCGCGGAGGTACGGCCTGAGATCGTCCGGCGGGACTACGACCAGGTCGCGCTCGCGGGAGACTTCGGCAACATCGATCCGGTGCGGTGGCAGGAGATCCTGCGCGGCGTCGCGAGTGCGCAGGAGATCGGCGAACGGCCGTTGGTCGTGGATTTCGCTTACAGCGACACCGGAGTCCAGTCGTCCGATCGACATGCCGCCCTGCTGTGGCAGTTCTTGACGCAGACCACCGGCATACAGGGCGACGGGTCCGCCGTCAGTCTCGATGCCACCACATCGACCGTGTTCGCCGGAGTTGCGGACGGCCCCCGGCCGGTCATCGGGCTGCGTGACCCCGATCCGCGGGCGCTGGCGCCGGAGTTCGCCGGCGCGAAGATCAACCAGTTCCTCGGGCCACGACCGGTGGAAACCCCGCCGGTGAGCCCGGCCGACGGGATCTCCGACGGGGAGTGCGGGTTCCTGCGGCGCTACAGCTACGAGCCGAACACAGCGATGAACCTCGATCTGCGTGGCGTCGAACCCTCGCGCGACCTGCTCAGCCGGTTGGCCGGCTGCGGATACGTGAGGGTGGTCGTCGACGAGCAGTACGCAGGTCAGGTGCGGGCGATGTCCGGACGTCCGGCGACGGTCGACGTCCTCTTCGTCGAGTACGGGTCCGCCGGCATCACGGCCGACTGCCGGGCACGACTGAGCACACCGACCGAGGTCGCCACGTGCGTCGCTGTGCTCACGGCCGCCGAGGACGGCCGGGTGCGCCTCAAGGTGGTGGAGTGACCTAGGGAGTGCGCCTCCTCAGCGTCACGGCGCCGAGCACGAGCGCGAGGAGTCCGCACGCCGCCACGATCGCGAGGTTGCGCACGAGCTCGCCGGTGATGTCGCTCGACGTCGTCACCGCGGTGAGTGCGTCGACCGCGTAGGACAACGGCATGACGTTGGACAGCCACTCCAGCACGGGCGTCATCGACTCGCGTGGCGCGAAGAGACCGCACAGCAGCACCTGCGGCATCACGAACAACGGCATGAACTGCACCGCCTGGAACTCGGTGCGGGCGAACGCGCTCGCGAAGAGGCCCAAAGCCGTGCCCAGCAACGCGTCCAGGCCGGCGATGACGACGAGCAGCCACACCGAGCCGCCGATGGACAACCCCAGCCAGGTCAAGGAAACGCCGACCGCGACGAGGACCTGGACCAGGGCGACCACGCCGAACGCCAGGCCGTAGCCGAAGAGCAGGTCGAGCTTGCCGATCGGCATGGTCATCAGGCGTTCGAGCGTCGCCGTGGTGCGTTCGCGCAGGGTCGTGATCGACGTGACGATGAACATGATCGCGAACGGGAAGACCGCGAGCAGTGCCGGTGCGGCGCGGCTGAAGGCGGCTTCGGAGTTGAAGACGAAGCGCAGCAACGTGAGCAGCAACGTCGGCATGAACACCATCAGGCCGACGGTGCGGTGGTCGTGGCGGAACTGGTTGAGGATGCGCGCGGTCGTCGCGAGCAGGATCGAGGTGTTCACGCCGCCTCCTTCTCCCGGACCAGGTGCAGGAACGCCTGCTCCAGGTCGCCCGTGCCCGTCGCGGAGAGCAACGACGTGGGTGTGTCGTCTGCGAGCAATGAGCCGTCACGCATCAGCAGCAGACGTTCGCAGCGTGCGGCTTCGTCCATCACGTGGCTGGACACCAACAACGTGACGCCGCGCGAGGCCAACGTGCGGAAGAGCGTCCACAGTTCGTCACGCAGCAACGGATCCAACCCCACTGTCGGCTCGTCGAGCACCAACAGTTCGGGCTTGCCCAGCAACGCGACGGCCAGCGACGTCCGGGACAGCTCGCCGCCGGACAACGACGACACGAGCTGCGACTCGTGCCCACCCAGCCCGACCTCGGCGATCACGCGCTCGACGTCGGACCGGGGCGCGCGCAGGACGGCGCAGAAGTAGCGGAGGTTCTCGGCGACGGTGAGATCGGCGTACACGGACGGGCTCTGCGTCGCGTACCCGATCCGGTTGCGCAGACCGGGGCTGCCGGCCGGTGAGCCGAGCACCGTGACCGACCCACCGGACACGATCTGCACGCCCACGACCGAGCGCATCAGCGTGGTCTTGCCGCAGCCGGACGGCCCCAGCAACCCGGTGACACTGCCCTGCGGGATCGAGCAGCTCACATCCCGCAGGACCAGACGCTTGCCCCGATGCACCCGGAGCCCGGTGACCTCGACGGCCCCGGAATTCGTCGCGGAACTGGTCATGCGGACAATTCTTCGCTCGTTGAATAACGGCTGTCCAGACTCTTGACCCGTTCGCAACACAACCTGATGACATGATTCACCCGGCACTGACGTGGGGGCGTCGCTGCTGCTGGCGCGCCCCGATGAGGACGAACATCTGGGGCTGGGGGAAATGAGTCGTTTCAGACGGCGGGCGAGAGCCTGCCTCGCGAGTGTCGCGGTGCTGGCCGCCGCGGTGGGGCTGCCGGGTGCGGCGGCCGGGTTGTCCGGCGGCACTGTCGTGTCCGGCGAGCACGGGTTCCTGGCCAGGGTCGCGCACTCGGGCGCGGCGTGCAGCGGCGCGCTGGTCGACCGGTTCTGGGTGATCACGGCGGCGTCGTGCTTCCCGGCCAACCCACAGGGCGGCGTGCCCGCGGCGCCGGTGAAGGTGACGCTGGCCGCGGGCGCGACGGCCGACGTGGTGGAGCTCGTGCGCCGGGCGGACCGCGACGTGGTGCTGGCGAAGCTCGCGGCACCGGTCGTGGACGTGACACCGGTGCCGCTCGGCACCGCGGCGCCGGTCGCGGGACAGGCGTTGCAGGTCGGCGGGTTCGGGCGGACGGCCACCGAGTGGGTGCCCGACAAGCCCAGGATCGCGGCGTTCTCGGTCACGTCGGTCGACCCGCTCCGGTTCACGAGCACCGGGGCGGACGGCGTCGACACCTGCAAGGGCGACGCGGGCGGGCCGGCGTTGCGCACCAGCGGCGGCACCGTCGAGCTCGCCGGGGTGAACACCACCTCGTGGCAGCACGGGTGCCTCGCGGTCGCGGAGTCCCGGCAGGGCAGCACGCACGTGCGCACCGACGACATCGCGACCTGGGTCAGGGACACGGCCGCCACCACGGCCGCCGCGGAGCCCACCCCGGTCAGCTTCGGGCAGGACGTGCACGTCTTCGCCGTGGGCGTGGACCGGCAGCTGCACCAGAAGGTGAGCCAGGGCTGGACACCGCTCGGTGGCAACCTCGCCGGACCGGTGACGGCCTTCGTACGCGGGCAGGAGCTGCACGTGTTCGCTCCCGGCACGGACGGGAAGCTGTGGCACCGGGTCCTCACGAACGGCTCCTGGGCCGCGTGGGAGGACCTCGGCGGTTCGGCGACGGGCCGTCCGGCGGCGATCGAGTTCGAGAGCGGCCTGCACGTGTTCGTGCGCACCGCCGACGGACGACTGGCGCAGAAGAAGTTCGAGCAGGCCTGGTCGGGGTGGACCGACCTGGACGGGCGGATCTCCGGCAGTCCGGCCGCGCTGCTGTTCCAGGGCTCGCTGTACGTCTACGGCCGCGGCGAGCCGTCCGGGCACGTCTTCCAGAAGGCGTTCCACCCCGGCCGGGGCTGGCTGCCGTGGGAGGACCTCGGCGGAGTCGTGCAGGGCAGTCCCACGGCCGTCGAGTACGGCGGGGCGATCTACCTGCACGCCAAGGGCGATCCCTCGGGGCACGTGTTCCAGAAGGTCCACGTGCCAGGCAAGGGCTGGACGGGCTGGGAGGACCTCGGCGGCGTCGTGTCCGACAGCCCCGTCGTTACCACCTACGCCGGGTCGTTGCAGATCTACGCGCGCGGTGAGCCGAACGGACACGTGTTCCAGAAGGCCTACGACCCGAACCGCGGCTGGCTCGGGTGGTCGGACGTGGGCGCCGACGTGACGGGTGCGCCCGCGGTCACCGTGAACGCCGACGCCTCACTGCACGTCTACGCCCGTGACAGGTCGACCGGACACGTGGTGCTCCGGCCGTACGTGTTCGGTCAGGACTGGCAGCCGTGGTCCGACCTCGGGGCGATGCACGGCGTGGTCCTGCGCTGATCGACCGGCCCGTCCGCGTTCAGGCGCGGGCGGGCCTCTTCACGGGTTCGCAGCACAACGGCGCGCACGGAGCCCCGTTCACCGTGCAGCCGGCGGCGACGAACGACGACAGCTTCCGCGCCGGGACACCCTCGGTGTGCTCCGCGACCAGCTCCACCACGAGCTCGGCGAAGCGCGGGTCGGAGTTCGGGGTGGCGGCACGGGCGAACTCCATGCCCAGCTCGGCGCAGCGGTCGCGAGCCTCGGTGTCGAGGTCCCACACCACCTCGAGGTGGTCCGACACGAACCCGATCGGGCACACCACGACACCGGGGACACCCTTGGCGTGCAGGGCGTCGATGTGGTCGACGATGTCGGGCTCCAGCCACGGGATCTGCGGCGGGCCGGACCTCGACTGCCACACCACGTCGTACTCGGCGATGCCCAGCTTCTCGGCGACCAGCCGCGACGCCTCGACGATCTGCCGCGAGTACCGGTAACCGCCCTCTTCAGGCGGGCCGGCGGCCTTGTCCGCGGACACCGGCACCGAGTGCGCGGTGAAGACGAGCCGGTACTGGCCGTCCAGCGTCTTCGCGGCCTCGCGCACCCCGTCGGCGAACGCGTCGACGAACAGCGGGTGGTCGAAGAACTGGCGCAGCTTCACCAGTTCGGGGCCGTCCGGCACGGCCTGCAGCGCCCGCACGATGTCCTCGTCGTACTGGCGGCACGCGGAATAGCCGCCGTACGCGCTCGTCGGGAACACCAGCGCCCGGCGAATCCCGTCCGCCTTCATCTGGGCGACGACGTCCTCGACCATCGGGTGCCAGTTGCGGTTGCCGAAGTAGATCGGCAGCTCGAAACCACGAGCCTGCACGGCCTCGATGGCTTCGGTGTTCAGGCGGTTGATCGGTGACACGCCGCCGAAGTGCTGGTAATGGGCCTCGACCTCGTCCAGCCGCTCCGGCGGCACGCCACGTCCGCGAACCACGTTCTCCAGGAAGGGGCGGACGTCCTCAGGACCCTCTGGGCCGCCAAAAGACAGCCACAGCAGCGCGTCGAAACTCACCGCCCCATCAAATCACGCCCTAGAGACCGAGGAAGTGCACACCGCCGTCAACGAACACCATCGAGCCCGTGGTAGCCGGGAACCAGTCGGACAGCAGGCCGCAGACGGACTTCGCGACCGGCGTCGGGTCGTCTACGTCCCACGACAGCGGAGCCTTCTCGCCCCACATCTTCTCCAGCTCGGCGAAGCCCGGGATCGACTTCGCGGCCATGGTGCGGACCGGGCCGGCCGAGATGAGGTTGACGCGGATGCCGTCCGGTCCGAGCTCGCGCGCCATGTAGCGGTTGATCGACTCGAACGCCGCCTTCGCCGCGCCCATCCAGTTGTAGGCGGGCCACGCCTGACGGGCGTCGAAGTCGAGGCCGACGACCGACGAGCCGTGCGTGAGCATCGGGCGGACGGCCTGCACCAGGGCCTTGTACGAGTACGCCGAGACGTGCATCGCGACGGAGACGTCCTCCCACGGCGCGTCCATGAACGGCGCGCCGAGGCAGCTCTGCGGGGCGAAGCCGATGGCGTGTACGACGCCGTCGAGGCCGTCGACGTGCTCACCGACGCGCTCGGCCAGCGTGTCGAGGTGCTCCTGGTTCTGCACGTCGAGCTCGACCACGGGCGCGGGCTTGGGCAGGCGCTGGGCGATGCGCTGCACGAGGCTCATCCGGCCGAACCCGGTCAGCACGACCTCGGCGCCCTGCTCCTGGGCGACGCGTGCGACGTGGAAGGCGATCGACGCGTCGGTGATCACACCGGTGATCAGCAGTCGCTTGCCTTCGAGCAGTCCGGTCACTTGATCCAACCCTTTCGCAGTACTGGAAACTTCAGTGGCCCATGCCGAGGCCGCCGTCGACCGGCAGCACGGCACCGTTGATGTAGCCGGCCTCGTTGGCGGCGAGGAACGTGACGGCGCGCGCGATCTCCTCGGCCGCACCGTAACGACCGGCCGGGATCTGCTTCAGCGCGGCCTCGCGGACGGCCTCGGGCAGCTCGGCCGTCATGTCCGTGGTGATGAAGCCGGGCGTGATGACGTTCGCGGTGATGTTGCGCGAGCCCAGCTCCAGCGCGATCGAGCGCGCCATGCCGACCATGCCCGCCTTGGACGCCGCGTAGTTGACCTGGCCGGCGCCGCCGGTGAGGCCGACGACGGACGAGATGAAGACGATGCGGCCGAACTTCTTGCGCAGCATGCCGCGGGAGGCGCGCTGGGCGAACCGGAACGCGCCGGTCAGGTTCGCGTCGACGACCTGCGTGAACTGCTCCTCGCTCATGCGCAGCAGCAGCGTGTCCTGCGTCATGCCCGCGTTGCAGACGAGCACCTCGACGGGACCGTGCGCGGCCTCGACCTCGGTGAACGCGGCGTCGATCTCCTCCGAGTTCGTGACGTCGCACTTCACGCCCAGCAGGCCTTCGGGAGCCCCGGACCCGCGGTGCGTCACCGCGACCTTGTCGCCCTGCGCCGCGAACGCCTGCGCGATGGCGAGGCCGATACCGCGGTTGCCTCCGGTGACCAGAACGGACCGACTCACTTGCTCTCCCGAGAATCGCTGCTGGTTGACCGGGTGAGGCTATCGGCTACTCGCAGGTAGACCGGCATTGGCGGAGCCATGTCACATCCAGCCAGGCATGATCGGGTGATGCGGGCCTTTCTCGATCAACTCCGCCGTCACGTGGACGGCGACGTCCTCGACGACCCGGCGAGCCGGGCCCTGTACTCGGCGGACGCGTCGAACTACCGCCACGTGCCACGAGTGATCATCCGCCCGCGCACCCCGGACGCGGTAGTGGCCGCTGTGGGGCTGGCCGCCGAGCACCGCGTGCCGATCACCAGCCGGGGCGCCGGGACGTCCATCGCGGGCAACGCGTGCGGCACCGGACTGGTGATCGACTTCAGCCGGTACCTGAACTCGATCGAGGTCGCCGGTGACCGCGCGTTCGTGCAACCCGGCGCGGTGCTCGACCGCGTGAACTCGTTGGCCGGGGACTACATCTTCGGGCCGGACCCGTCCACACACTCGCGCTGCACCATCGGCGGGATGATCGGCAACAACGCGTGCGGCGCCCACTCGGTGAAGTGGGGCAAGACCAGCGAGAACGTCTCGAACCTGTCCGTGCTGACGGTCGACGGCCGCACGTTCGACACGACCGCTCCCCCGCAACTCTCCCTGCCGGACTACGACCCGGCATGGTTTCCGCAGCTCAGCCGCCGGGTCAGCGGATACGCCCTGGACGCGCCCACGTTGACCCAGCAGCTCGTCGGCACCGAGGGCACGTGTGTCGTGCTTTTGGGCGCCGAACTGAAGCTCGTGCGTCGCCCCGAACGACGCATCCTGGTCGTGCTCGGCTTCGCGGACACCTACGACGCCGCCGACCAGGTCACCCAGATCGAGGACGCGCTGGCGATCGAAGGACTGAACGAAGCGCTCGTGCACAGCGTGCGCACCCGTCCCGACCTGCCGGACGGCCGCAGCTGGCTGTTCGTCGAGGTCGAGGACCACCCCGAACGCGTCGCGAAGATCACCAAGAACTCGATGATCATCCACGACCCCGCGCACCAGCGGGCGTTGTGGCGCATCCGCGAGGACGGCGCGGGTCTCGCCACCCGCATGGCCGACGGCAGCGAGGCGTGGTCCGGCTGGGAGGACTCAGCTGTCCCGCCCGAGCGTCTCGGGACCTACCTGCGCGAGTTCGACCAGTTGCTCACCAGGTACGGCAGGCGAGGCATCAGCTACGGCCACTACGGAGAGGGCTGCATCCACGTCCGCATCGACTTCGACTTCGCGCACGGCTACCGGGAGTTCCTGGAAGAAGCCGCTGACCTGGTCGTGAGCCACGGCGGTTCGCTCTCCGGCGAGCACGGTGACGGCCAGGCGCGGTCCGAGCTGCTCAGCCGGATGTACCCACCTGAGGCGCTGGAGGCGTTCCGGCAGTTCAAGCACGCGTTCGACCCGCACAACCTGCTGAACCCCGGCCGGATCGTGGAACCTCGCAAGCTCGACGAAGATCTGCGGATTCTCGTTGCGCCACCACGGATTCCGACGCGGGCGGAGTTCGCGAGCGACACCCGCCGGTGCGTCGGCGTCGGCAAGTGCCTGAACACCAAGGGCGGCGTGATGTGCCCGAGCTACCGGGTCACGCGCGAGGAGAAGCACTCGACGCGCGGCCGGGCGCACCTGCTGTTCGAGATGCTCAACGGCGACGTGATCAAGGACGGCTGGCGGTCGCGGGAGGTCGCCGAAGCCTTGGACCTGTGCCTGGGCTGCAAGGGGTGCAAGCGCGACTGCCCGGTCGACGTCGACATGGCGAGCTACAAGGCGGAGTTCCTGCACGAGCACTACAAGGGACGGCCGCGGCCGCGTTCGCACTACGCCATGGGCTGGCTGCCGACGTGGCTGAAGTACGGGCTGGTGAACAGGTTCACCGCGAAGTTCGGCCGGTTCGCGGGCATCACGCCGGAACGTTCGCTGCCCATCCCGACCACTCCCCTGGTGCGGCAGCTGCACCCGCTCGGCAAGGGTGATCCGGTGCTGCTGTTCCCGGACACGTTCACGAACTTCTTCGAGCCCGGCATCGGCATCGACGCGGCGAACGTGCTGGCACACCTGGGACACCGCGTCGAGATCCCGTCGGCGAACGTCTGCTGTGGACTGACGTGGCACTCGACCGGCCAGATTCCCAAGGCCCGCCGCGTCGTCGAACGCACCGCACGCGCGCTGCTGCCGTGGACCAGCAAGGGCGTGCCGGTGATCGGGCTGGAACCGAGCTGCACGGCGTTCCTCAAGACCGAGGCGCCGAAGCTGTCGGCGGACCCGGCCGTCGAGGCGCTGGCCGAGGCCACTCGGACGTTCGCCTCGTACGTGGCGCCGAAGCTGCCCGCGCTGGAAGGCACGCGGGAAGCCGTCGTGCAGACCCACTGCCACCAGTACGCGGAACTGGGCTTCGACGCCGACCGCGAGGCCATGACCAAGGCGGGCATCGCGCCGAAGGTCGTCGAGGGCTGCTGCGGCCTGGCCGGCAACTTCGGCTTCGAGCAGGGCCACTACGAGGTGTCGATCGCGTGCGCCGAGCAGGACCTGCTGCCCGCGCTGCGAGCGAACGAGAACGCGCTGGTCATCGCGGACGGCTTCAGCTGCCGCACGCAGATCCGCCACACCACGGACCGCCGCCCGGTCCACCTGGCCACCGCGCTCGCGACCCTGATCGGTGTGATTAACCGCTGACTAACCGGTCCCGTTCAGTCTCGCAGGCATGCAGAAGAAAGTCGGTGCCGTCCTGCTGGCGGCCGCGGCGCTAGCGCTGACCTTCACGGGGCAGGCGCAGGCCGAGACGAACCCGTCGTGCCCCAGCGGGGTCACGCAGATCGGCGCCACCAAGTACCTCAAGCACGGCAGCACGACCATGGCCTCGGTCAAGCAGTTCAAGGGCTGCAACAAGAACTGGGGCTACGTCTACGTGTGGGACTCGTGGCGCGCCAACCACCGCACCTACCGGCTCTACGCCGGCGTCCAGGTCCGCGGCGCCGAGTTCCCGAGCGGCTACAACAGCGTCGAGAACAAGCAGGAACTGTGGTCGTACGGCACGGACACCCTGGACAAGTGCACGAAGGGCTACGGCTCCATCGTGTCGTCCTCCTACAGCGACGGCGTCGAGACCGAGGAGCGCTGCTGATGATGCGCAAGCTGAGCGCGGTTGTTCTCGCGGCCGCCACCATCGGGATGACCTTCACCGGTGCGGCCCACGCCGAGACGAACCCCAAGTGCCCCACCGGGGTCACGCAGATCGGCTCCACCAAGTACCTCAAGAGCGGCAGCGCGACCGTCGCCTCGATCAAGCAGTTCAAGGGGTGCGGCAAGAACTGGGCCTACGTCTACGTCTGGGACTCGTGGAAGTCCGGCCACCCCAACTTCGAGGCGTCCGCCGCCATCACCAGGGGTGACGGCGACATCGACATCAACAACGGCCGGCGCGGTCAGCAGGAGGTGTGGTCGGACGGCGCGAACACGCTGCAGTTCTGCACCATGGCGCACGGCATCGTCGACCGGCTCCAGGGCTTCACGAACGAGGTCTGCTGATGAAAAAGCTGAGCGCCGCCGTTCTCGCGGCCACCGCCATCGCCATGACCTTCACCGGGTCCGCGCACGCCGAGACGAACCCCAAGTGTCCCAGCGGGGTCACGCAGATCGGCTCGACGAAGTACCTGAAGAACGGCTCCGAGACCGTGGCGTCGCTCAAGCAGTTCAAGGGCTGCAACAGGAACTGGGCGTACGTCTACGTCTGGGACTCGTGGCGCGCCAAGCACAAGGACTTCTACCTGCGCGCGGCCATCTGGACCACCACCGGCCCCGAGGCCATCGACTACAACGGCGGCGACCGCGGCCAGCAGGAAGTGTGGTCGAACGGCGCCAAGACCCTGAGCGACTGCACCTACGCCGCGGGCGACGTCCTCTGGCAGTCCGGACCGGACTTCCACGGCAGCACGGACGTGCGATGCTGAAGGTGAGCGCGGCCGTGCTGGCGGCAGCCGCCCTGGCCATGTCCTTCACGGGCACGGCGCAGGCGGAGTACAACCCGAAGTGCGCGAGCGGCGTCACCCAGATCGGGGCGACGACGGTTCTCCAGTGGCGCGGCGAGAACGTCGCTTCGGTGAAGCAGTTCAAGGGCTGCAACAAGAACTGGGCGTACATCTACGTGTGGGACTCGTGGCGCGCGAACCACAAGGTGTCGTACTGGCTGAGCGCGGGCATCAGGACGCGCATCAGCGAGAGCTCGGTCGACTACGTGAAGGCCGAGAACAGGAAAGAACTCTGGTCCTCGGGAGCGGACACGCTGAGCGAGTGCACCCAGGCAGGCGGCGCGATCTGGAACGACACCACGATCACCGTCGGCAACTGGACCGAAGAACGCTGTTAGACGGGAGCGGAGGGCGGCCGCCGCATGGCCGCCCTCCGCGGGTCTTCATGTCCGGTCCAGCACCGAGTCTTTCGACGTCTCGCGCATGAACCCGTACACCAGCAACGAGATCAGCACGCACCCGGCGACGTAGTAGAAGAACACCGACTCCATCCCGGCCTGCTTGAACCACAGCGCCACGTACTCCGCCGTGCCGCCGAAGATCGCGACGGTCAGCGCGTACGGCAGACCCACGCCGAGCGCGCGGATGTTCGTCGGGAACAGCTCGGCCTTCACGATCGCGTTGATCGACGTGTACCCGGTGACGATCACCAGGCCGCCGAGCATCAGCAGGAACGCCGGGAACGCCTCAGAGGTCTTGGCCAGCGCGGTCAGCAGCGGAACGGTCGCCAGCGTGCCCAGCACACCGAACCCGAGCAGCAGCGGACGACGGCCGATCCGGTCGGACAGCGCGCCCGCGATCGGCTGCAGCACCACGAACACCAGCAGTGCCGCGAAGTTGATCCAGCTGACCGTGGCCGCGTCGATCTTGCTGGTGTTCACCATGAACTTCTGCAGGTAGGTCGTGTAGGTGTAGAACGCGACCGTGCCGCCCAGCGTCAGGCCCACGACGAGCAGGCATTCCTTGGGGTGCTTCAAGAGCGCCTTGAAGGTGCCCTTCTCGGGGTTTTCCTTCTGCTTCTCGAAGTTCTCCGACTCGTCCATGCCGCGCCGCAGCCACATCACGATGATCGCGCCGGTCGCCCCGATCACGAACGCGATCCGCCAGCCCCACTCCGACATCTCGGGCTTGGACAGGAACTGCTGCAACACGATCTGCACGCCCAGCGCCACCAGCTGCCCGGCCGTCAGCGTCACGTACTGGAAGCTGGAGTAGAAACCGCGCTTCGCCGGAGAGGCCACTTCGGACAGATAGGTCGCCGAGGTCGCGTACTCACCGCCGACCGACAACCCCTGCAACAACCGCGCGAGCACGAGCAGGATCGGCGCCGCGACACCGATCGTGGCGTACGACGGCGTCAGCGCGATGATCAGCGAGCCGAAGGCCATCAGCGTGACGGACAACGTCAACGCGGCACGACGTCCGTGCCGGTCGGCGTAGCGGCCGAGCAGCCAGCCGCCCAGCGGCCGCATGAGGAAGCCGACCGCGAACACGGCCGCGGTGTTGAGCAGCTGCGCGGTCTGGTCGCCCTTGGGGAAGAACGCGGCCGCGAAGTAGATGCTGAACGCGGTGTAGGCGTACCAGTCGTACCACTCGATCAAGTTTCCGACTGACCCGCGCAGCACGTTCGCCACCACTCGGCGTTCGCTGCTCTTCTCCTGAACGACTGTCATGCCGGACACCATCCCGACGCGCGGACACCCCTCACAACCTGGGCAGACTCTTCTTTACACTCGCTTAGGCGCGTCGACACACACCGGAAACGACCTTATGGGGCGATACTTCTCAAATGCGGGTGCTGTTGGTCGAAGACGACGACGGTGTCGCCGACGCCCTCGTGGAGGCGCTGCGGGCGAACGGCCACCGGCCTGCCCGCGTGCGCAGAGGTGCCGACGCGTTGATCGCCCACCGCGACGCCGACGTGGTGCTGCTCGACCTCGGCCTGCCCGACCAGGACGGCCTCGAGGTGCTGCGCAAGCTCCGCAAGATCGACCCGGTGCCGGTGCTCGTGCTGACCGCGCGCGGCGACGAGCGGACGGTCGTGCGCGGGCTGCGGCTCGGCGCGGACGACTACCTGGTCAAGCCGGTGCGGCTGGCCGAGCTGCTGGCGCGCATCGACGCGGTGGCCCGGCGCAGCGCCGCCCGGTCGCAGGAGCCGGACGACGTCGTGCGGGTGTCCGATGTGGAGATCGACCTGCAGAGCCGTCAGGTCGTGGTCGGCGGGCGCGAGATCTCGTTGACCACCAAGGAGTTCGACGTGCTGGCGGTGCTGGCGCGCCGGCCGGGCACCGCGGTCAGCCGCCAGCAGCTCATGGACGAGGTGTGGGGCAACGCCTTCGTGGCGGTGTCGCGGACCCTCGACGTGCACCTGACGCAGCTGCGAGCCAAGCTCGACCGGCCGGGCCTGCTGCACACGATCCGCGGTTTCGGCTACCGGCTCGGTGAATAGATGCGGCAACGGCTTCTGTTGGTGCTGCTGCTGTTCTCGCTCTCGGCCGTCACCGCGTTCGCCGTCCCGCTGCTGATGAGCACGGCTTCCGAACGCACCCAGCAGTTCGTGATCAGCCGCACCGCCGACCTCGACCGCTTCGCCACCCTGCCCGCCGACGTCGTGGTGTCCGAAGCGTTGCGGTACAACGAGATCTACGGCGAGGAGGTAGTGGTCGTCAACGCGGCCGGTGAACCCGTCGTCGAGGCGGGCATGTCGGTCGACGACGTCTCCGCCCAGATCGACGCCGCCCTGCGCAACCAGCCCGCCGCGCCCGTGCGCACGGTCATGCCCTGGAGCGGCGGCGACGTCCTGTTCGCCCGTCCCGTCGGCACCGGCACGAAGGTCGCGGGAGCTGTGGTCCTGCGGGCCTCGACCTCTGTGGCCGCTTTGGACGTCGCCCGGCGGTGGGCGATCGTGCTCGCGGGAGCGTTGCTGGCGGCCTGCGCGTGCGTCCTGCTGGCGTTGGTGGTCGCCCGCTGGCTGCTGCGACCTTTGAAGGAACTCGATCGGGGCGTCCGTGCAGTCGCGGAGGGGCAACGGCGCACGCACGTCGCCGACACCGCAGGACCGGCCGAGCTGCGGGCGTTGTCCGAGTCGTTCAACCGCATGTCCGACGCCGTCGCCGAGGCCGCCGACCAGCAACGACGCCTCATCGCCGACGCCTCGCACCAGCTGCGCAACCCGATGGCTGCGTTGCGTTTGCGCGTCGACATGTTGCCGTCCAACGGTTCGCTGCTGACCGAGGTCGAGCGGCTGGAGTCGTTGCTGGACGGACTGCTCGCGCTGGCCTCGGCCGAGAGCACCGCCACCGAACGCGCGGCAGGCGGCGTCGAACCCGAGCTCGCCGACCTGCAGGTGGTGGCGCACGACCGGGTCGACGCCTGGCGAGCCGCGGCTCAGGCAGAAGGCGCGACGATCACCGTCGAGGATCGCGCGCCAGGACTGGTGCGGTGCGCGGTGTCGGACCTGGCGCAGGTGCTGGACGTGTTGCTGGACAACGCGATCAAGTACGGCGGCTCCGACATCACGGTGATCTGCGATCGTGCCACGCTGACCGTGCGGGACAACGGGCCCGGCTTGTCCAAAAAGGACATCAAGCACGCGACCGAACGGTTCTGGCGCGGCGACGACTCACAGCGAGGAACCGGCTTGGGCCTGGCCATCGCGGAGAAGATCGTGACGGCTCACGACGGAACCCTGAAGCTGCACACGGACGGCGGCCTGGTGGTCACGGTGGAACTGCCGAAGGAGCCGCTGCTGTGAAGAATCCAGCTCCACCGCCCGCCAACCTCGCCCAGCCAGGCCTCGCCGGGCTCCTCCCCCGCACCCCCGGCCTTCCCCGCGTCCTGAAGCGCCGCACCTTCCTCCTCGGCACCCTCGCGCTCGCGGCCTGCGGCACCAGCGAGCCGAGCGGCACCATCCGGATCGCGGGCGGCGAGCCCGGCGGCTTCTACAACGACTTCGCCGCCCTGCTCTCCCGCCTCTCCCCCAGCCCGCTGACCATCACGCCACTCCAGACCGGCGGCAGCGCGGACAACCTCAAACACCTCCGCGAAGGCACCGCGGATCTCGGCCTGACGCTCAGCGACAGCGCCCACATGGAACAAGGCCTGGTCGCCCTCGGCCGCGTCTACGAGAACTATTTACAGCTCGTGGTGCTGGAGAACTCGCCCTACCGAACGCCGGCCGACCTCGTGGGCAAGCCGGTGTCCCTGGGCGCCACCGGATCCGGCGCCGCCCTGCAAGGCGAGCGGCTGGCGTTGGGAGTCAGGGAGCAGCACTACCCGTTGCGCAACGCCATCGACGCGCTCAAGGCAGGTGAGATAGCGGCGTTGCTGTGGTCCGGCGGCGTCCCGACCCCGGAGCTCAACAAGGCGAGCGGCATCAGGCTGCTCCCGCTCGACACCTTCCTGCCCAGGCTGCGGCAGGACTACGGCAAGGTCTACGAACGCGTCGACGTCCGCATGGGCGTGTACGGCTCGCCGACGGACATCCCCACGATCGGCACCCCGAACCTGCTGGTGTGCCGACCGGACCTGAGCGACGAGTACGCGAGCGCTGTCGTGCGACTGCTGGTCGAGAAGGCGGCCGAGCTGGTGCCGGAGCAGGCTCTCGGCACCCAGTACCTCGACGTGCGCAGTCTCATCGACACCGGCAAGGTTCCGCTGCATCCGGGAGCCGCGGCGGAGTACCGCAGGCTCCACGGATGAGTCACGGAAGTCTTTGCCCCAGCACCAAAGCAGCCGCAGCCGCGAACATCGCCGTCATCGTGCCGAGCAACAGCCACGGCTTCGACGCGTCCGCCTGCTTCTTCTCGTAGCCGATCTGCTCGCCGAGCGTGTCGTACACCCGGCGCAGTTCCTCGGCCGACGCCGCCTTGAAGAACTCGCCGCCGGAGAGCTTCGCGATCTCCTTCATCGAGTCGTCGTCGACCGGCACGGACTGCTGCCGGCCCTCGATGTCGACCACGCCGTCCTCGGTGCCGAACGAGATCGTGGAGATCGGGATCCCGGCCTTCTTCGCGTCCTCGGCCGCGTCGAAAGCCTTGCGGGTGCCCACTGTCTCCTTGCCGTCCGTCATCAGCACGATGCGGGCGGGCGGCGGACCCTCGGCGCCACCGACGACCTTGCCGAACGAGTCGATCGACGCCATCGCGGCCACCAGCGCGTCACCGGTCGCGGTCGACTGGGCGAGCTTGAGCCCGTCGATCGACTGCGAGACGGCCGCGCGGTCCGTCGTCGGCGCCACCAGCACCGTCGCGGAGCCGGCGAACGAGATCAGGCCCAGGTTGATGCCGGGTGTGAGGCCTTCGGTGAACGACTTGGCGGCCACCTGCGCGGCCTCCAGCCGTGACGGCTTGATGTCCGTGGCCTTCATCGACAGCGACACGTCGACCACGAGCATCACGGTCGCGCGGTTGCGCGGCACCCGCTGCTCGGCCGTCGGCCCGGCCAGCGCCACCGTCAGCAACGCGAGCGCGGCCAGCAGGAACGCCGCCGGGACGTGCCGCGACCAGCGTTCCCGCTTGGGCGCGACCTTCTCCAGCAGCTCCAGGTTCGTGAACCGCAGCACCCTCTTGCGGCGGATCCGTTGCGCCACCACGTATCCGGCGGTCAGCAGCGCGACGCCGATCAGCAGCAGGAACCACCACGGGGCGACGAAGTTGGAAAAGCTCACGCGACACCCCCAGACCAGCGGCGCTTGCGCGCCACCACGAAACGAACCGTGTCCGCGATCCAGTCGGAGTCGGTTCGCAGCACCAGATGCCCCGCGCCTGCCCGCCGCAACCCCGCCGCCACCTCGGCGCGGTGCTCGGCGGCCGCCGCGTTGAACTCCTTGCGCAGCAACGCCGACGCCGTGACCTCGCGCTGCCGCCCGCTCTCCGGGTCGGACAGCACGACCGTGCCGACCTCGGGCAGGTCGACGTCACGCGGGTCGACGATCTCGATGGCGACGATGTCGTGCCGCGCGGACAACGCGCGCAGCGGACGTTGCCATTCCGTGCCACCGAGGAAGTCCGAGATCACCACGATCAGTCCGCGCCGCCGTGGCGGGCGACGCAGCTGCTCCAGCAACGCCGCCAGGTCGCCGCGCGTGCCCTCTTCGGCGCGCGGCAGCTCGGCGATCTTGCGGATCATGCCTCGTGCGTGGGCCAGACCGCCGCGAGCCGGGACGCGGAGGTTGTCCGCGCCCGTCGAGACCGCCGCGCCGATCCGGTTGCCGCCGCCGCGCGTCAGGTGCGCGACCGCTGCCATCGCGGCGATGGCCAGGTCGCGCTTCTCGCAGACCGCCGTGCCGAAGTCGAGCGACGGCGACAGGTCCACCGCCACCCACGTCTCCAGCTCGCGGTCCGCGACCGTCTCGCGGATGTGCGGGACCGTCGTGCGCGCGGTGACCGCCCAGTCCATCCGGCGCACGTCGTCGCCGGGCTGGTAGGTGCGGGCCTCACCCGGTTCGGTACCCGGCCCCGGCACGAGGCCGAGGTGGTTGCCCTGCAGCAGGCCGTCGAGGCGGCGCCGGACGTCGAGCTCCAGCATGCGCAGCGCGGCCTCCATGCGGACGCCTCGCAACACCGGGGGCGCCCAGGAGGGACGCTCCTTCTCGGCCTTGTCGCGGGTCACTGCCTACCAGCCGGAACCGGCTGCTGCGGACGGGCCGACACCTGCGGCAACGGCACGATCTGCAGCACGCGCGTGATGATGTGGTCGATCGGCACGCCGTCGGCCAACGCGTCGTACGACAGCACGAGACGGTGGCGCAGCACGTCCGGAACGACGTCCACGACGTCCTGCGGCAGCACGTAGTCACGACCGCGCACGAGGGCGAGGCCACGCGCGGCGGCGATGATGCCGAGCGACGCACGCGGCGACGCACCGTAGGCGACCCAGCCGGCGACGTCGGTGAGGCCGTGCTCACCGGGCGCGCGGGTCGCGATCACCAGGCGCACCACGTAGTCGACGAGCGCGTGGTGCACGAAGACGCGCGACGCCACGCCCTGCAGGCGCACCAGCTCCTCGGGCGAGAGGACCTGGTTCGGCACCGGCGCCTCGACGCCCATGCGGTAGACGATCTCGCGCTCTTCCTCGGCGGTCGGGTACTCGACCTGGATCTTGAACAGGAACCTGTCGCGCTGCGCCTCCGGCAGCGGGTACACGCCCTCGTTCTCGATCGGGTTCTGGGTCGCCAGCACCAGGAACGGGTTCGGCATCGGGAACGTCCGGCCACCGATCGAGACGTGGCGCTCGGCCATCACCTCGAGCATCGCCGACTGCACCTTGGCGGGCGCGCGGTTGATCTCGTCGGCGAGCACGAAGTTCGCGACGACCGGCCCGAGCTCGACGTCGAACGCCTCGCTGGACTGGCGGTAGATGCGGGTGCCGAGGATGTCGGCGGGCACCAGGTCGGGCGTGAACTGCACGCGGCTGAACGAGCCGCCGACCACGCGGGCGAACGTCTCGACGGCGAGCGTCTTCGCGACACCCGGCACACCTTCGAGCAGCAGATGGCCCTTGGCCAGCAGACCCACGAGCATCCGCTCGACGAGCCGGTCCTGGCCGACGATGACCCGCTTCACCTCGAACACGGTGCGTTCGAGCAGCTGGGCGTCACGAGCCGGGGTGACGGGCGCCGATGCGTTCGGCGTTGCCTCGGCGGCGGGCTCGGTCACGTGCGGGCCTCCATGCAGAACAGGGTTAACCGATCGTTCAACAGTCTTACTCCTCGCCTGTTCAACCGCTGTGAAGGGTGTCCAGGTCATCCGGTGTGTCGACGTCTCGCGCCTCACCGGGCAAAGCGGACACTTCCACGGGGTCGAGCCGCAGCAGAGTCTTGCGCAGCGGCTGGTTCCGCGGATCTTCGGGGAGGGCTCCCCGCAGCTCGGCGGCGTTCCAGAAACCGATCAGCCACTGCGTGCGGTCGTCCTTGAGCACGGCGTTGGTCTTCGCGTTCCTGAGCCTGGCGATCGTGTCCCTGGTGATGCCCGGCTGGTCGACGGCGAGAACCGCGACCCAGTCCTGCGTGATCTTCTCCAGCCCCGCCGCCAGTCCGGCGAGCGGTCCGCCACCCGGTGGATCCTCGCGTGCCCAAAGGACGTTCGGAAGATCCTTCTCCGGCCCCACGACGACGATCTCGCTCGCATCGTCCACAACGGACAGCACGTGGTCGAGCAGCGTGGCGTCCCGATAGGACAGTGCGGCCTTGTCGACGCCGCCGAGCCGCACACCCTTGCCGCCGGTGAGGATGATCGCCGCATACGTCATGTTCTGCCTCCGATGTGGGCCGCGACGCCTTCGAGGAACAGGTGCAGGCCGAAGTCGAACCGCGCCGCCAGACCGTCCTCGTAGCCCGGGGTCAGCGATCGGGCCTCGCCGTGCACGTACGTCATCAGGGTCAGCACCACGCCCGCCTTCTCGTCCGGCTCCAGCGGCGTGCCGTCGAGCGCGCCGAGTCCCTTGTCGAACCAGGCGAGGCTGTGCGGGCCGACGGGCGGGCTGATCGGGACCTGCGGGAACCACGGGTGCCTGCCGATGCCCGCGAGCACGGCTTTCGCCCAGAACCGCAGGCGTTCGCGCCAGTCGCCCTCCGGCAGGTCGGGCGGGTCCTCCATCGCCGAGTCGCTCATCAGGGCGAGCAGCTCGTCCTTGCTCTTCACGTGCCGGTAGAGCGCCATCGTGGCGTTGCCGAGCTCTTGCGCGACGCGTGCCATCGAGACGGCCGCGAGCCCTTCGGCATCCGCGACCGCGATGGCGGCCCGCGTGATGTCGGCGGCGTCGATCGCCGGCTTGCGCCCCCTCTTCACGCCTCCAGTCAAACAGATGCGTACGTCATACGCTCATTCGAGTTTTGCGTATGTGGTACGCATAAAGGGGGACCAGTAAGACGACCACGATCCGCATTCTGAGCACGCTGACCAGGCCCGACGGGGGCAGCGCGCAGATCGCGGGCGCCGTTTCTCCCGGTCAGCCGCACGACGATGTGGGACGCGATCGGCGGTGCTCGTGCCGGTGTCGACGATGCCGTCCTGGCTGCGCGTGGTCAGCGAGCACCAGCCGATCACACCGGTCATCGAGACCGTGCGTGCTCTCCTCACCGGTGCGCCCGTGACGTCGGGCTGGCTCGCTCTGACGTGGTCGGGCGGATCAGCCGCCGTTGAGGTGCAGGGCGTCGAGGCGGGTGAGCTCCTCGGGGGTCAGTTCGAGGTCGCCCGCCTCGATGTTCTGCCGCAGGTGGGCCGGGTCGCCGGTGCCGGGGATGACCAGCACGTGCGGTCCTCGCGCGAGTGTCCACGCCAGCCTGACCTGCGCCGGTGAAGCGTTGTGGTGGTGGGCGATCTCCGTGACCTCGTCGTCCTCGGCGGACGTGCCGGCCTCCTTGTTCGCCCCCGCGAGCGCGAAGAACGGCACGTACGCGACACCGCGCTCACCGCAGAGGCCGAGGAAGTCGTCCTGCTCGGGGTGGTGGCCGAGACCGAACGAGTTCTGCACGCACACGACCGCGGCGATCCGCTGCGCCTGGTCGAGGTGGTGCGGCTTGACGTTCGACAGCCCGAGGTGCCGGATCATGCCCTCCTGCTGGAGCTTCGCGAGCTCCTCGAAGTGCGCGCTGATGTCGTCGAGCCCGCTGGTGCGCAGGTTCACCACGTCGAGGCGGTCCTTGCCGAGCTGCCGCAGGTTCTCCTCGACCTGGCCCCGCAGCTGCCGCGGGGTGGCGAGCGGCAGCCACTCCCCCTGCGGCGTCCGGCTCGGCCCGACCTTGGTGACGATCACCAGGTCCTCCGGGTACGGCGAGAGCGCGCTGTTGATCAGCTCGTTGGCCGACCTCGTGGCGGAGAAGTAGAAGGCGGCCGTGTCGACGTGGTTGACGCCCAGCTCGACCGCGGTCCTCAGGACCTCCATCGCCTGCTCGCGTTGGCGCGGCGTGGCTTTCGGGTCGAGCGCGGCCCCCACCTGCGGCAGTCGCATCGCGCCGAACCCGATCCGCCCCACGGTGAAGTCACCCAGTCGCCACGTCATTCCGCACACTGTGCCAGCCTTGGTGTCGTGGGACTGTTCACGCTCGCCGAAGCCCAGGCCGAACTCGGGCAACTGCTGCCGATCTTGGACGAGATCGTCCGCCTGCGCGCCGACGCCGCCGAGCTGGCCGCGGGCTCGTCGTCGCTCGGCGGCCTGCCGGAGTTCAAGGCCGCGCAGGCCCGTCTGGACGAGTTGCTGGAGTCCGTCCAGAAGACCGGGGCCGAGCTGAAGGGCTTCGCGCCGCTGCTGGTCGACTTCCCGTCCGAGATGGACGGTGTGCCGGTGCTGCTGTGCTGGCTGGAGGGTGATCGGTCGTTGAGCTGGTACCACCGCACCGATCTGGGGTTCGCGGGCCGCCGCCCGCTCTAAGGCGCGAGCAACCCGGCGATCAGCAGAACGCCGATCAGCCCCGCGATGAGTCCGAACGCCTTGAGGAAGTTCATCGCTGTCGCACGTCCCGGCAGGCGCGGCAGGATGACCCCCGCCGCCAGCACCAGAACACCGGCGATCGGTGCGAGTGCACGCCACGCGGTGTCCCAGGTGAACGGCAGGTAGTCGTCGGCGCCGTAGAGCGACAGGATCAGCGCGGGCAGACCGAGACCGGCGGCGGCAGCGGCGGCGAGCGTGTTGAACCGTTGCTGCGTCTCGCCTTCCTGGGCGACGGCGAACGTCGACACGCTGCTCAGCAACGACTGCAGCCGGGTGATCTCCTCCCCCAGCTCGACGTCCATCGCCTCGCAGTGCCGCACCACTCCCGGCGTCCTGACCTCGCGGAGCGTGTCGCGCGCCTGGTCGCGGGCGCGGCTGAGCGCGATCGACAGTTCGATCAGCTGGGCCATCACCAGGCGCAGCGCCGTGTTCCTCCGCTGTGCCAACAGATCCGCGACCTGCCGCTCCATCTCGTAGCGCAGCCCCCGCAGCTCGGAGACCGTGTTCCGGGAGCCTTCGGCGATGGCCTTCGAGATGACGCCTTTCTGCTGACCGTCCGGAATCAGGTGGGCGGGGTGCTTCAGCAGCTCGGACACGTCGCCGCCGCGCCAGTGCTCGCGGTGCCAGCCGCCGTTCTCGCTCCACATCGCGCGGATCGCCACGTCGATCCGGTCGCCGTCCGTGCGCGCCTGTCCCACCAGGATCGTGCGCACCTCGCCCTTCGTGACGCGCACGAACGGCACGGCCTCCCCGCCGAGGTTCTCGCTGCCCACCGTCACCGTCAGCTGAGCACCCAGGGCGGGGTCCACGGGATCGCCTGCCAGCACGCGTAAGTCCACGTCTCGATCTTCGCACGGTGACCGGATCCGTCCGGTGTGCGGCCTGGTCGTGCCTGTCCTCCCTCGTTCGCGAGCACGAGGCTTGTGCTCATGAAGCGAGCATTGATCGTCATCGACGTCCAGGAGTCGTTCCGCCAGCGCGCCAACTGGGCCGAGACCTCCAACCCGGACATCGTCGGCAAGGTGAACCAGCTGGTGGACCTGTCCCGCGACGCCGGCGACCTCGTCGTGTGGGTGCTGCACTCCGAACCCGGCTCCGGCGACGTGTTCGACCCCGCGCTCGGGCACGTCCGGTTGATCGACGGGCTCAAGCCGCTCGACGACGAGCCGGTCCTGACCAAGACGTCGCACAACGCGTTCACCACGACGAACCTGCAGCAGCAGCTCACCCTGCACGGTGTGCGGGAGCTGCTGATCAGCGGCATCCGGACCGAGCAGTGCTGCGAGACGACCACGCGGGTCGGGTCCGATCTCGGGTTCGACATGACGTTCGTGACGGACGCGACCGCCACCACACCGCTGCCGCACTGGCGGACCGGGAAGGTGCTCGGGGTCGAGGAGATCATCGAGCGGACCGAGTACGTGCTGGCCGGTCGGTTCGCGCGGATCTCGGATGTCGCTACGCTGACCGGATCGTGACCAGAGTCGTCTTTCTGCTCGTGCCGGGAGTACACCTGCTCGACCTCGCGGGGCCGGCGCAGGTGTTCTCCAGCGCGGCCGACCTCGTGGGCCGCTACGAGCTCACGTACGTCGGCGACTCGGAGTCCGTGCTCAGCCATCAGGGCGTGCCGTTGGGAGCACAGACCGAGTTGCCCTCTCTCGACGTGCACGATCTCGTGTTCGTGCCGGGGTGGCGGTCGCCGAAGATCGCCGGCACCGGACCGTTGAGCACGCGCGCGCTGGCGTGGCTGCGACAGCATCACGAGAGCGGCGGCACGGTCGCAAGTGTGTGTGCCGGAGCCGATGTGCTCGGACGTGCCGGTCTGCTCGACGGCCGCCGTTGCACCACACACCACGAACTGCAGGACGAGCTCGAACGCCGCTACCCGCGCGCACGCGTCGTGCGGGACGTTCTGTTCGTTGAGGACGATCGGGTCGTGACGTCCGCAGGCATCGCGAGCGGCATCGACCTCGCGCTGAACCTCGTCGCGGTCAGGCACGGACCGGCTGTCGCCGCGGCCATCGCACGCACGATGGTCGTCTACGCGCGCAGGAACGGTGACGACCTGCAAGCGAGCGTGCTGCTGCGACACCGGTCGCACGTCAACGAGACCGTGCACCGCATTCAGGACGTCATCGAGTCACGGCTCGCCGACCGGCTGTCGTTGGCGGAACTGGCGATCGCCGCCGGGTGCAGCGAACGCACCGTGACGCGGCTGTTCGGCAAAGCGACGGGCATGACGCCGTTGAGGTACCAGCAGGCGCTGAGAGTCGAACGGGCCGAACACCTCATCGGCCAGGGCGCCACGGTCGAGACCGCGGCCCGCAACGTCGGCTTCGAGGACGCCCGCATGCTGCGCCGTCTGCGTTCTCGCTGAAATTGTCAGACCCGAGGCATAGTGTGGCCCGCGTGACGACTCTGGCGAACCGCCCCAACACCGCTTTGCTCGTGATCGACGTGCAGAACGGCGTGGTGAACCACGCCCACAACCGCGACGAGGTCGTGGCCAACGTCGCCGCGCTCGTCGACAAGGCCCGCGCGGCAGGCGTCGACGTCGTGTGGGTTCAGCACAGCAACGCCAAGTACATGCCGAAGGAGTCCGACGGCTGGCAGTTCGTCTCCGAGCTGAAGGTCGCGGACGGCGAACCGGTGGTGCACAAGACCTACGCCGACTCCTTCGAGGCCACCGACCTCGAGGAAGTGCTGGCGGGCAAGGGAATCGGCAGCCTCGTGGTGTCCGGCGCGCAGACCGACGAGTGCATCCGCTCGACCCTGCACGGCGCCATCGCCCGCGGCTACGACGCCCTGCTGGTCAGCGACGCGCACACCACGGAGGACCAGTCCGAGTGGGGCGCGCCCACCCCGGACAAGGTCATCGTGCACACCAACCTCTACTGGGAGAACCACACGGCGCCGGGCCGTTCGGCGGGCGTGGTCAAGACCGAGGACGCGTTCAAGCCCGCGTGAGCAGGTGCCGGCTCGGGCTGTAGTCGATCTTCCAGTCCTCGTACACGCCGCTCAGGCCGCACGCGAGGCACCGCAGCCCGACCGTCACCCAGCGCACCTCGCCGTCCTCGCGGCAGGACAGTCCGAGTGCGGCGGCGAACTCCTCGCCGCCGCACGTGCACGCGCACTCCTCGGCGTCATCGTCGTCCCAGTGCTCGTCGGAGTCGGCGATGAACTCCGCGAGTCCACAACCGAGGCACGTCCGGCGCATCGCCTGGTCCTCGGTGACCTGCACCCCGAACGTCCTGCCGCCACAACCACCGCACACGGACTCGACGACGTGCGTGACCGCGTAGCCGTCCTCCTGGTACTCGCGGATGGCCTCGTCCAGCGTCATCGCGCCAGCCGGTTGATCTCGTCGCTGCGCAGCACCCGCACCGTCGGCTGAGCACCCTTGGCCAACGCGACCATCGCGCGTCCGAGCTCGTCGGTGCTGGTCACGAACTTCGGCGCCAGCCGCCTCAGCACGGGGATCAGCCATCCGGTCCACGAGTAGAGGTAGCGGTAGATCCGGGTCCGCGACGTGATCCCGTGCCGCGGCTGGATGAACCCCGGCCGCACCACGAACGCCGGCCGGTCGAGCGCCAGCAGCTCGTTCTCCGTCCGGCCCTTCACGCGCGCCCACATGGTGTTGCTCGACGCGTCCGCACCCTCGCCCGACACGTACACGAACGTGCCACCGACGACACGCGCGGCCTCCACCGCGTAGTCGTGCGTCACCGGCATGTACTCGGCCTCGGTCAGACCCGCCGACGTCACGCCCATGCAGAAGAAGCAGGCGTCGGCATCGGCCACCTCGGCGGCGATCGGCGACAGGTCACCGAAGTCGGCGTGGACGACGTGCCGCTGCTTCGGAGAGGTGACCGGCATGGCCGACCGTGCCACCGTCACCACGGAATCGACCGCCGGATCGAGCAGCGCCTCCCGCAACGCTCCCTGGCCCACCATGCCGGTCGGACCGAACACCACGATCTTCACGACACAACGCTAGTCCCACCCCACACTGGGCGCATGAACAGGACCTTGTACCGCCGCGAACCCGGCCCGTTACCCGAACTGGCGCACCAGACCACGAGACCCGTCCACGACGAGGACGACGCCGCTCTCGCAGCGCTCATGGAACGCGCCTATGCCGGCACCATCGACGAACAGCTCGGCGGAAACAGCGACGGCGCAATAGAAATCGCGAACTGGCGACCGCACGCCGTGCCGGACGCGAGCTTCGTGATCCACCAGGACGGCCTCGTCGCCGCGTCGCTGATCTCCCGGCACGGCAACGACTTCTGGCTCGGCTACGTGATCACGCACCCGGACTGGAAGGGCCGCGGCCTCGGCACGGCGGTCGTGGCCGCGTCACTCCAAGCCCTCGACGCCCCGGTACTCGCCGCGGTCACCGACGGCAACACACCGTCGGAACGGCTCCTCGCCACCCTCGGCTTCACGCTAGTGCCGCGCTGACCCGCTCAAGATCCCCGGTCGCCAGCAGATCCAGCAACGCACCCCGCAGCAACGCCAGCTGCCGCGTGCGCTCGGCCAGCCCGGCAGGTGTGTCACGCACGTCCACGGGCTGAGCAGCCGACAACACTTCCAGCCAGTCGTCCACGGTCGCGCGCGCGAAGCCCGCCCACGGCCCGTCGGGCTCCACGAGAGAACGCGCGTACGCCTCCAGCCACAACGTCAGCAACGGCCGGTGCGCGGGCGCGGACAGCCACTCCCACAGCCGTGCGACGACGTCAGGCCCGGACCCGATGTCCGCGAGCAGCGCCAGCTCGTCCGCGCGAGCACGCGCCAGCAACGCCCTGACCAGGCCTTCCTTGCTGCCGAACAGGTAGAGCAGCACCCGCGTGCTCGACCCGATGGCCGCGGCCAACGGCCGCAGCGACACGTCCGCCAGGCCGTGGGTGAGCACGTACCGGTAGGCGGCTTCGAGCAGTTCGGTCTCCCGCGCGGAGGGCATGGGTACTATTCTCGCATTACTGAAACAGTCGTGTCAGTGGAGGGAACCCATGCAGATCCGCCCGCTCGGCAAGCCCGGTGACCTGGGCTGGGTGGTCCAGGCGCACGGCGAGCTGTACGCGTCCGAGTTCGACTGGGACGCGTCGTTCGAGGCCATGGTCGCCAAGATCGTCGGCGACTACGCGACGGACCACGACGAGACCAGGGAAGCCGCCTGGATCGCCGAACTGGACGGCGAGCGCGTCGGCTGCGTGTTCTGCGTGCGAGAGGACGACACGACCGCGAAGTTGCGCGTGCTGCTCGTACACCCCAACGCGCGCGGGCACGGCGCGGGCAGCAAGCTCGTCGACGCGTGCATTGAGTTCGCCAAAAACGCCGGATACGAGCGCATGGTGCTGTGGACGGTCGACGGGCTGACGTCGGCGCGGAAGATCTACGAGGCACACGGGTTCGAACTCGTGGAGAAGACCCCGCAGCACAGCTTCGGTCACGACGTCGTCGGCCAGCTCTGGACCCGAAACCTGCTCTGACCTGCGGATCACATCGATTCCACATAGTCGCGCAACAGCGCGTTGACAACGTTCCCCCCAGCAACACCGATTCAACTCAGAGGGGAACAAGGCATGAAGCACACCGCTCGTGCGATCGTCGGCCTCACCGCCGCCGGGCTCGCAGCCATGTTGGGCATGGGCAGCGCCTCGGCCGCAGCCGGCAACTACGAGATCTCCAGCCGGACCTGCGACGTCGAGGACGCCGGCACGGACTCCCGCGTCGAGGTGCGTCTGAACGGCACCACCACGTCGACGGGCTGGATCGTGCTCGACAACCCCGGCGACGACCGCGAGCGCGGCCACACGGATGTCTACGCCAAGACGCTGCCCGACGTCGGCTTCGTCACCTCGGTGGACATCTACTTCGCGAACAACGACGACAGCCCGCACTGGTGCCTCGAGGAGTTCACCGTTCGCACCCCGAACGGCGTGACCTCGATCCACCCGTTCCACAACTGGCTGACCCGCGTGTACTCGAAGAACGCCCCGCTCCGCCTCAACAGGGCCTGAGCGAGTCCCCCGGTGGCCCGTCCTTCCGACGGGCCACCGGCCCCCAATCCGGAGGGTGACCAAGCATGAAGCTCGTAGCTCGTGCGATCGTCGGCATCTTGGCCGCGGCACTCGCCACCACCGTGGCGACGACGCCCGCCCAGGCCGTGCCGGGGTCGTACCACGTCCAACTGCTCACCTGCGACGTCGAGGACTCGGGCACCGATGACCGAATCGAGGCGCGCCTGAACGGCACCATCTCCAGCCCCTGGCTGCTCCTCGACGAGGATGCCCACGAATCCGACTTGAGGCACAGCTACTCGGCCAGCGTCACCATGCCGTACCTCGGCCCGATCAAGTCCGTCGACCTCTCGGTCGACTACCACGGCGACCACATCTGCGTCGAAGCGGTCATCGTGCGCGGCCCTGACGGCGTGACCGTGCACCCGCACCACAACTGGGTGCGCTGGAGGTACTCGAAGGCGTTCCCGCTCAGGCTGCAGGCTGCCTGACGAGTCTCCCCGGTGGCCCGTCCGTCGGGCGGGTCACCGGGTTTCAGCGCGATGTCATGCTGTGCACCATGCCGGACGACCGCGCGCACAACACCGTTCCCGGAACCGTGCACGGCCCGGTGAACCAGATCGGCACGGTGCACGGCGATGTGCACATCCACCCGACGCCCGCCGGACCGTCCGCCGCCCTGGCGCTGCGGATCGCGAACTCGATCACCGACCCCCAGCGGAAGGCGAGAGTTCTGCCCGACGTCGCGGCGGCTCTCCTCGAGACCGATCCCGAACTCGGCGACCAGGTCGTCGCTCAGATCCAGGACCCCGCCGCTCGTGCCCGGTTCGCCCTCAGGATCGAGCCGCGGCACCCGGAGCGCGCCACCCGGCTGGTCGAGCCCTTCCTGGACGAGCACACCGACGTGGACCTCCGGCTGACGGCGACGATCGTCTGTTTGAAGACCAGCACCGATCCCGATCGCACCGCGCAGTTCGTGCGCGAGGCCGAACGCATCGCTCTGGGCATCATCGACCAGAACGACCGAGACACCGCCCTGCGCCGAGTCTCGATCGCGGTGGCCGCGGCAGACCCCGGCAGAGCCGTGGATCTCCTTCGGAGGATCTCTCCCGGCAGATGGGCGGCGGACCACGTCTGGCACTACAACTTCAAGCAGGCCGCTGCCGCGGATCGCGACTACGCGCTCGCGTTGTTCGATCATTACTTTCGCGCGCTCCGAGACGGCGACGACACCCTGGACCTCCGGCGCAGGTATCTCGCGATCAGCGTCGTCGGTGTCGATCCGTATCGCGCGACGGCCGTCACGGGCACGATCCACACCACCGGTCACCGGGTCGAGGCGATCACCGGAATGATCGGGGAGATCGCCACCGCGGATCGCGACCAGGCCATCCTGTGGCTCAGGGACGCGAAGGAGATCGCGCTCACCGCACATGCCGACCGCACCAAGCTGCTGGGGCTGGTCGCCGCCGCAGCGGTGAACCTCGATCCGGCGCTCAGCCGGCAGCTCACCTTGCTGATCACCGCTGCGCGCTCGGCCCACGATCTCTACGCCTTCGCCGAGGATCTGGCGGCAACCGACCCGGCACAGGCGGAGCGCCTCGTCGAGCAGGCGTGCGCGATGGATCACGATCACCTGACCGCCCAGCGACTCTTCCTGCTCATCGCCAAGGCGTTCGCCGAGTTCGATCCACCGAGCGCGTTGCGGACGCTGGATCGCATCGAGGTCAGGCAGGACACCGACTTCGAGCGCTCCGTCATCGTCGACGTCCTGATCCGGATCGCCACCATCATGTCGGCTTGGGATGCCGCTGACGCCAAACCCGTGCTCAGCAGGGCGCTGCAGGAACTCCGCGCTGTCCGCACGCCTTCCCCGCCCCTCAGCACGGCGTGGGGGAACCTTGCGGAGGCACTGGTCCGGATCGCCCCGGACGTCGTCGAAAGGCTTGCGGCGCAGATGGCCGGCCGTGACGACGTGCTGGCCGCGATGGCTACTGGAGTCGCTAGAGCATGCGCGTCACGTACGGCATGATCCCGCCGTACCGCACGGGCGAGATCCGCACCACCGCACCGGAATGCGGCGCCTCGACCATCATCCCGCCGCCCAGGTACAACGCCACGTGCGTGCCGCCGCCCGGACCCCAGAAGATCATGTCGCCGGGCGCCATCTGCGAGAGCGGCACCTTGCGGCCCGAGTTGTACTGGTAACCGCTGTAGTGCGGCAGGTAGACGCCGACGCCCGCGAACGCGTACATCATGAGGCCCGAGCAGTCGAAGCCGATCTTGCGGTAGTCGCCGTACGAGTCCGCGACGCCGCCATCGCGCACGCCATAAGTGGGGCCGTTGTAGTTGCCGCCGCCCCACGCGTAGATGACACCGCGTTGCGCCAACGCGCGGTTGATGACCGTCTGCACGCCGCCACCTGACGGTGCGGCGACTATCGGACGTTGAGGAGCAGGTGCAGGGGCTGCCGCTGCGGCCGCGGCCGCGGCGGCGCGCCGGGCGTTCTCCTCGTCCTCGCGCTTCTTCGCCTCGACCCACTGGTCGTACTGCTGTCGTTGTGCCTCAAGGCCGTTGACCTCACCGCGCGCCGCGGCCAGCTCACGTTCGACGGCGTCCTTGTTGGACTGCAGCTCCGACGTCGCGGCGGCCTGGGCGTTGTGGGCGTCGACAGCGACCTGCTGCGCCTGTTCCGCGGCCTTCTTCGCCTCGTCGGCGGCGGCCTGCTTCGACTCGGCCTTCTGCAGCGCGGCACGGGCGGCGGCGTCGAGGTTCGCGGCGGTGCCCTGGTCGCGGGTGACCTGGTCCAGCCGGTTCAGGCTCGACGCCGACACGGCCTCCAGCATCTGGGCGCGCGCCAACAGGTCCTCAGGAGACTTGGCGCCGATGTAGGCGGAGAACGAGCCGACGGTGGTGCCCTGGGCGTACGAGGCGGCAGCGAACTCGTCCAGCTCACGACGACTCTGCTCAACGGCAGCGGAAGCCGCGTCAGCCTGCACGCGCGCGGCGGAAGCCTCTCGACGCGCGGCCTCGGCCTCGGAGATCGCGGTCTCCAGGTCGACGCGGGCCTTGTTCGCCTGCTCGCGTTTGAAGGAGACGTCGTCGAACAGCTCCTGCAGCCGCGACTCGGCCTGCGTGAGCCGACCGGTCAGCTCGCCCACGCGGGCGGCCTTCGCGTCGGCCTCCGCCCTCGACGCCGAGATCTCCGAGTCGCTCGGATTCGGCGGAGGCGGCGGCACAGCGTGAGCCGTCCCGGTCAAGCCGGCCAACATCAACACCAACACGGCGGAGAGTCGTGTCAACACCGGACATCACCTCCGACCGCATTAGACCAATCAGACTCATTCGGCGCACCTGGAACTAACGCACCGTCAACCACACGTGTCACAGTGGAACACGGGCGGTGGTCCTTTTGGGACGATCGGAGTCCGGCGTGTCGCCGGAGTGGCCCAGTGCCGCGACCGTCAACCTTCGCCGCGTCTTCGCCGTTCAGCAGGGCGCCTCACGGCACCGGCCCCGCGCCCACAGCCAACCAGGATGAGGACGCGGGGCCGGCACCGCGATGCACCCGTCTGAACGGCGAACACGGGGCAAAGGTTGACGGCCACGGCACTAGCGAATCAGGTCGAGGAAGACCGGCGCCAGCAGATCGGTCGACGTCCTGGCCCGCGCCTCCACGACGCTGACCAGGCTGGAGCGCTGCTCGTAGCCGTCGGTGTCCGTCCACGGGGCGTCCGGTCCACCGTCGCGCTCGGTCGCGGTGCCGTGGAAGACGACCTGCAGCAGGTCAGGATAGGGGCCGGGGTCGTCCGGACGTCGCGGGGCGAGATGTTCCAGGTGCAGCCAGCCCAGCCACCGGACGGTGGTGCGGTCGAGCAACCACCCGGTCTCCTCGTGCACCTCCCGTACGGCGGTGTCCACGAAGGACTCGCCCGGCTCTCTCCTGCCGCCGGGCAGCGGATGCGCGCCATCGGCGTTCTCGCAGAAGACGACCCGGTCGCCGACCTGCACCACGCACCGCACCGAGGTGACGAGCTCGTGGGGCAGGTCGGCCGGGACCGGGTAGGCACCGACCCGCATCGGCATCGCGCCGTCCATCCAGCACAGCTCACCGGAGGCGGCCGGCTCGTGACAGCTCAGAAACCTGGCCAGGTCCGGGTGGCGCACTAGTTCACGCCGCGGTCTCGCCCGGCCCAGTACGGCTCGCGGAGCTTGAACTTCTGGATCTTGCCGGTCGCCGTGCGCGGGATCGAGTCGCGGAACTCCACCGACGTCGGCGCCTTGTACCCGGCGAGCCGCTCCTTGCAGTGCGCGATCAGGTCGGCCTCGGTGGCCTCCCCGGACAGCACGACCAACGCCTTGATCGTTTCACCCCACTTCTCGTGAGGCACGCCGATCACCGCGACCTCGGCGACGGCCGGGTGCGAGAACAGGCAGTCCTCGACCTCGATCGACGACACGTTCTCGCCGCCGGTGATGATCACGTCCTTCTTGCGGTCCGAGATCGTCAGGTAGCCCTCGTCGTCGAAGTAGCCGCCGTCACCGGTGCGGAACCACCCGTCCTCGATGGCGTCCGAAGTGGCCGACGGGTTCTCCCAGTAGCCCTCCATGACCACGTTCGACCGCGCGAGCACCTCGCCGTCCGGGGAGATCCGCAGCTGGGCGCCCAACGCCGGAGCGCCCGCGCGCGACTGCTTCTTCGCCTTCTCCTCGCCGATTGGACCCGGCTGGGCGCGGTTGAAGGTGAGCAGCGGCGCCGTCTCGGTCAGGCCGTAGATCTGCAGGAACTCCCAGCCGAGCTCCTCCGTCACGCGCTGGATCGTGCGCGAAGGCGGCGGTGCACCGGCGCACACGATCCGTACGCGGTCACGGCCGGGAATCTCACCGTCCCAGGACCCAGCCGCGTCCAGCACGGCGTTCCACACAGCCGGTGCGCCGCACATCAACGTCACTCCGTGGTCGCGCACACGACGCAGGATCTCGGCGCCGTCGACCTTGCGCAGCACCACCTGCGGCACGCCGAGACCCGCGAGCCCGAACGGCATTCCCCAGCCGTTGCAGTGGAACATCGGCAGCACGTGCATGTACACGTCGCCCTCCCACGCCCGCGTGTGCATCGCGAACGTGACGGCGTTCAGCCAGATGTTGCGGTGCGTGAGCTGCACGCCCTTGGGCCGCGCGGTCGTGCCGGACGTGTAGTTGATCGTGGCGGTCGCGTCCTCCGAGGGCTCGTTCCACGTCCGTGGCTCCGCGTCGAACCGCAGCAGCGACTCCGACTCCTCGCCGAACGTGAACCGGTGCCGCGCCACCACGTCGTCCAGCTGCAGCTCGGGGTCGACGAACAACGCCGAGGCACCGCTGTGCTCGACGATGTACTTCACCTCATCGGGTCGCAGGCGGAAGTTCACCGGCACGCAGATCCGCCCGCTGCCGGGTACCGCGTGCAGCAGTTCCAGCAGCCGCGCCGAGTTGTGGCTGACGACGGCGATCCGCTCGCCCTCGCCGATGCCCAGTGCGTCGAACCCGGCCTGCCAAGCACGTACGCGAACAGCCATCTCCGCGTACGTCGTCGTCTCGACCGGCTTGGCGGGCTGGTCGGGTTCGTCGATGGTCGCGGTCGTCGCTCCGAACGCGAACGACGCCCGGTCCAGGAAGTCCGTGGTGATCAGCGGTACGCGCATGGATCGACCCTACGGCCAGGTGCTCGGATCTCCCCAGGACGAGAATCGCGCTCCCCCGGATGGAGGAACCGAACTGAGATCGGGCAGCACCTCGCCGACCGGTTCGTGCAGGACAACGGCCGCGAGAGCGTCGTACGGCGTCGGTTCGGCGTTGCAGATGATCACCTGGGCGCCGGCGCGGACGGCCAGCGGCACGAGCCCGGCCGCGGGTTGCACCGACAGCGACGTTCCGGCCACCAGCAGTACATCGCAGTCCAGCACGGCGAGCCGGGCGCGGCGCAGCACCTCGCCGTCGAGCTCCTGCCCGAACGAGATGGTGGCGGACTTGAGGATTCCTCCGCACCGCAGGCAGTCCGGCTCTTCTTCTCCCTCGGCGACGCGCTTCAACGCGTCGCGCATCGGCCCTGTGGCACCACATCCGAGGCACACGGTGGCGTGCAACGTGCCGTGCAGCTCCAGCACGCGATGCGGGTCGGAGCCCGCTTTCTGGTGCAGGCCGTCGATGTTCTGCGTGATGACGGTGCGCAGCCGCCCCGACCGTTCGAGCTCCACCAACGCCTTGTGCGCCGCGTTGGGCTTGGCCGTCCACACGGGACTGTCGAGTCGCAGCCGCCAGGCGAGCCTGCGCACCTCGGGGTCGGAAAGATAGGTCTCCAACGAGGATGCGCGTCCCGCGTCGGCGTCGCGCGTCCACAACCCGTCCGGCCCGCGGAAGTCCGGGATGCCCGAATCGGTGGAGACCCCGGCGCCTGTCAGCACGGTGATCCGGTGCGCGGACGCGACCAGCTCCCGTGCCGCTGTGCACGCGTCGGAGGCCATCGGGTCACACTAGTCGGGTGCGCAGCGCAGTGGGAGCCGCCATCGCGGCAGGGGTCATGACAGTGGGCCTGGTCACTTCCATCACCGGAACCTTCTTGCCGTGGCTGAAGTCCGGAATGACCACGAGGGACAGTTACGAAGTGCTTTCGCTGCGTGATCTGGCCGGGTTGGACGGGGTGGCGGGCACTGTCGTCACGTCCGTCTGGATCGGTCTCACGCCTCTCGCCATGATCGCGGCCGTCCTGTACGTGGTCCGATTTCGTCGAATTGCCGCGTGCATCGGACTCGTCTTTGGCACGATCAGTGGAACCGTGGCCCTACTAGCCGCGGTCCAAGGGGATAGCAAGGGTGCATTGGTCGGAATCAGCATCGCCGGACCAGCCGTCACTCTTGCCGGTGCCGTACTGACGATCGTGGGGGCGATCACGGTGCTCACCTCCAACAGGCGCAGCGCAGTGATTACTTCGGGAGGGAATCCGTGAGCTACCCAGGTGGTGGCGGCGGCCAGTGGCAGCCGCAGAACAACCCGCAGCAGGGCGGCTATCCACAGCAGGGCGGCTACCCCCAGCAGGGTGGTTACCCGCAGCAGCCCCAGCAGCCGGGTGGGTACCCGCAGCAGGGCGGCTACCAGCAGGGTCCGCCCCAGACCGGCCCCCAGGGTTTCCCGCAGCAGGGCTACCCGCAGCAGGGCTACCCCCAGACCGGACCGCAGGGCTTTCCGCAGCAGGGCTTCGAACAGCAGCCGTACGGCTACGCCCCGATGGGTGGCGAGCCGCCGAAGAAGAAGCGCACGGGTCTCGTCATCACGGCCGTCGTCGCCGTGCTGCTGCTCGTGGGCGGCGCGGTCACGTTCTTCGCGCTGAAGAAGTCCGACCCGGCGGCGAACGCGGGCCAGGACACCCCGGCCGTCGCGGCGAAGAACCTCATCGAGCAGCTCGGCAGCGGTGACGTCGTCGGCATCACGGCGTCGCTGGCACCGGCCGAGGCCGCGTTGTCGAAGGACTACCTGGACTCGATGACGAAGGAGATGAAGCGTCTCGAGATCCTGAAGCCCGACGCCGACCCGAACAAGATGTCGGGCGTCGAGTTCAAGAGCGAGGGCATCAAGTTCGACGAGGCCAAGGCCGAGAAGATCAACGACCACCTCACCATCAACAAGCTGGTCGAGGGCAAGATCACGGTGACCTCGGACGTCACCAAGATCCCGCTGACCGACAAGCTCATGAAGGCGATCGGCGACGAGGCCGACCTGAAGAGCGAGACGAAGACCTGGGACATCACCGCCGAGGTCCAGAAGCGCGGCACGCCGATCGGCATCGCGACGATCAAGGTCGGCGACGAGTGGTACCCGAGCGCCTTCTACACCATCGCCAACGTGGCGCTGGAGGAGGAGAAGCTCAAGTGGCCGGCCCAGGGCTTCGCGCCGCAGGGTGCGGGTTCGGCGCAGGACGCGGCCAAGCAGCTCGTCACCGCCGCGATGGACGGCGACCTGAAGCAGGTCATCTCGCTGCTGCCGCCGGACGAGGCCGGTGTGCTGCAGGACCTCGGCCCGTTGCTGCTGGAGCAGGCGGGCAAGATGGGCCCGACCGGCGCCAAGCTCAACGAGCTGGAGACCGACGTCAAGGACGTGACGGGCGGCAAGCAGGTCACCATCAAGAAGCTGTCGGTGACGGTCGAGGGCGAGACCGTGTCGATCGCGCGTGACGGCGACTGCTATGCGGCCACCGTGCCCGGCCAGGGCTCGCAGAAGCTGTGTGCCGACGAGATCACGCAGCTGATGAACCAGCAGGGCGGCGGCAAGATCCCGTCCGCGGCGGTCGAGGTCATCGGCCGTGTCGCCGCGTCGGTCATGAAGACCGGTGTCGGCGTGGTCGCGACGCAGGTCGACGGCAAGTGGTACGTGAGCCCGATCCGCTCGTACTACGAGCTGGCGCTGACGGTGTTCCGCGGCTTCGAGCCCAAGGACGTCGACGCGCTGATCGAGCTGCTCAAGAAGTAAGTTCTCGCAGGTCCGACGGCCCTGTCACGGCGCAACAGCGCGGTGACAGGGCCGTGGCAGTTCGTGGGTCGAATGTTGGCGCCATGGACACTCAGGTTCTGATCATCGGCGCCGGCCCGACCGGCCTCACCCTCGCTCTCGACCTCTCCCGCCGCGGCGTCCCGTTCCGCATCGTCGACGCCTCGCCCGCGCCGTTCGCCGGCTCGCGCGGCAAGGGGCTGCAGCCGCGGTCGATGGAGGTCTTCCACGACCTGGGCGTCATCGAGCCGATCCTCGCGTCCGGCCGGTTCGACATGAAGATGCGCACGTACGACGGCCGCGAGGTGCTGCGTGAGTGGGACGTGCACGAGGGCAGGTATCCCACGGCTGAGCGCCCGTACGCGAGGACGATGCTCATCCCGCAGTTCCGCGTCGAGCAGATCCTGCGCGAGGCGTTGCCGCAGCCCGTCGAGTACGACTCGCCACTGACCTCGTTCTTCCAGGACGACGACGGGATCACGGCGGTTGTCGGCTCGGAAACCGTGCGCGCCAAGTACCTCGTCGGCTGCGACGGCGGGAAGTCGTTCGTGCGCAAGCGTCTCGGCGTGGAGTTCGTCGGTGAGACCCGGGACGACCTCAAGATGCTCGTCGGCGACATCCGCGTCTCCGGGCTCGACCGCGACTACTGGCACTCGTGGGGCGGGGGCGTGGACAAGTGGCTCGCCCTGTGCCCGTTGCCCGGCACCGATCTCTTCCAGTTCCAGGCCACCGGGACAGGCGAGCCGTCACTGGAGCTGTACCGCGAGATCGTCCGCGAACGCACCGGCCTGGACGACGTCGTGGTGCACGACGCGACGTGGGTGTCGTTGTACCGCACCAACATCCGGATGGTGGACCGCTTCCGCGTCGGCCGGGTGTTCCTCGCGGGCGACGCCGCGCACGTGCATTCCCCCGCCGGGGCGCAGGGCATGAACACCGGCATCCAGGACGCGTACAACCTGGGCTGGAAGCTCGGGATGGAGACCCTGCTCGACACCTACGAGTCCGAACGCAAGCCCGTCGCCGAGTGGCTGCTGGGCATGACGACCGCGATCATGACGTCCGGTGACCCGTTCTCGAAGCGCGACGACCAGACGTTGCAGCTCTCGTTGTCGTACCGGACCTCGGACGGCCCCGGACTGCAGCCGGGCGACCGCATGCCTGACGGTGAAATCGCTCAGGGCCGGATCTTCGATCTGCTGCGCGGCCCGGACTTCGTGACGCTGGAGCTCGCCGACGGCCCGGTGCTCGTCCGCCCAGACGGCTACGTCGCCGCCATCGGCCGGTCAGCGATCGACGCCTACTTCGGCGCGAACCCGGTCACGCAGCTGCACCACCGCCGGGTCGCTGCTGGGGCCGCCGCGTAGCTTCTCCGCCTTGTCCAGGGCCTCCCCCGCACTCCGGGGGTCGCCCTGGGCGAGCAGCCAGTCCGCGTACCACTCCAGGATCATCGCGTGGGCAGGCCCGTCCGCACTCTCCTTGACCGCCTCGAGCGCCTCCCGGTGCTCCTGGCCGGCCTCCTCGAGGTGCCCGAGCCGCGTGAGCGCCAGCCCGAGTCCGGCGTGGACGGTCGCCCGGAACTGCCCGGCCCTCGAACCGACCGTGGTGTCCAGCGCCTGACGGAAGAGCGTCACGGCCTGCCGGAAGTCGCCGTCGAAGTACGCCAGCTCACCGTTGACTTGCAGCACCCGCCCCCGGTCGAGGTCGAGGGACGAGGCCCGCACCCGGCCCAGTTCCTCCCGCGCCCCGTCGAGGTCGCCCATCCGGATCTTGAGCCGAGCCGTCTGCACCAGCACCGACATCGGCACCAGCACGGACTCCGGCTCCCCGAGCTCCTCTGCCACCCTGCGCGCCTCGGACACGGCCTGGAACCCCTCGGCGTACGCACCGCGGTTGATCAGCACCATGACCAGGCACGACAGCCCGAACACGACGGCCCACCGATCCCCCACCGCCCGGAACCTCTCCAGCGCCTTCCGGTACCCGGCCTCGGCCTCCGGCGCCGACCCGTCGCTGAACTCGCCGGCCACGATCCCGCGGAGGAGCGCCGAGAACGCCCGCATCCACTCGTCGTCCGACCGCTCCAGCCGATCCGCCAGCGCCGTCAGCCGGGTGCCGAGCTCCGCCTCACCCCACATCTGCCCGCTGGTCAACATCAACGCGCACAACGCCGTGGGCATGTCCGCGTCCCACAACCGCTCCGCCGCCGCGACGGCCTGCGGCGTGCCGAGCGAGATGAGCACGTCCGACAGCGGATCGTCCGGTGTGAGCGGCGCCCACCGCCGAATCTCCTCGAACCGCTTGGTCATCACCAGCAGGTGCCACGTCCGCGCGGCCATCATCCGACGCGCGATCACCGCGTCGTGCTGCACCGCCCACGTCTGCGCGGCGTCGAGGTTCGCGCGTTCGACGTCGAAGATCTTGAGCGCTTCGAGCTGACGCGGCCCGCGCAGCAACGGCTCGTTCTGCTCGGCCAGCGCCACGTAATAGGCGGCGTGCTGAGCCGGATCCGCCTCGCCCTGCTCCAACGCGTACTCGCGCACGGTCTCCAGCAGCCGGTACCGCTCCCCCGACCTGACCACCAGCGACTTCTCGACCAACGCCGCCAGCAGGTCCTCGGTTTCCCAAAGATCTTGTCGGGGGTCCTGAGTACGTTGAGATGTAGGGGATCCCAGCGAGGGGGTACCCCTGCGCAAGCCTGCCCCGCACACCGCGTGCACCGCCGCTGCCGTCGCCCCACCCACGAAAACCCCGAGCCGCGCCAGCAACAACCGCTCGGCGTCCGACAGCAGCTCCCAGCTCCAGTCGATCACCGCCCGCAACGTCCGATGCCGCAACGGCCCGGTCCGCGGCCCCCGATCCAGCAACCGCAACCGGCTGTCCACCCGCGCCTCGAGCTGCGCGGACGACAACGACCGAGCCCGCGCCGCCGCCAGCTCCAACGCCAGCGGAATCCCGTCCAACGCAGCACAAAGCCGCCGCACGTCCAGATCCAGCGCGACCCCGACCCGCGCGGTGAACAACCGAACCGCATGGTCGAGATCCAACGGCGACACCAGATGCACGACCTCCCCGGGAACCCCCAACGGCTCCCGCGACGTCGCCAGCACCCGAACGTCAGGGCAAGAAGCCAAAAGCTCACCGCACAACGCAGCCGCCGCGTCCACGACGTGCTCGCAGTTGTCCAGCACCACCAACGAAGAACCGAGCCGCGAGAACACCGGCGTCGCCAACGGATTCGGCCCCAGCGCAGCATCCAGAGCGGCCAGCGGTTCCGCCGAGGAATCCAGCTCGACGAACCAGGCCGTGGACACCGAGGCCGCATGAGTCAACGCCAGCCGCGTCTTCCCCACCCCACCGAACCCGGTCAAAGTCACCAACCGGTTGTCCCGCAACAACGTCGCCAACGAAGCCAGATCGGAGTCCCGTCCCACGAACGACCCAACGGCAGCAGGCAGGTTGCCCCGAACAGACCGCTCCTGCAACACCGTCACATGCGCGGAAGCCAGCACCTCGGACGGCGACACCCCGAGCTCCTCCGCCAACGCGGCACGAACCCGAGCGAACACCTCCAACGCGTCCGACCGCCGCCCAGCCGCGTGCAGCGCCAGCATCAACCGCGCCTGCACGTCCTCCCGCAACGGATGCTCAACCGCAAGAGCCTCCAGCCCAGGCAAATCCTCCCGCAACAACGACAGCTCGACCGCCGAGTCCACCGCGAACGGCGCGTCCTCGAAAGCCGCCCCGCGCCACAACGCCGCCGACCGGGTCCGCAGGAACTCCTCGACGTCGGTCGACGCCTCCAGCCGATACCCCGACGCGTGCGACGACACCGCCGAAGCACCCACAGCCCGCCGCAACCGCGACACCAACGACTGCAACGCCGCCGGCCCGTCGCCCGGCGACTCATCAGCCCACAGATCCGCGATCAGCCGATCCGCGGAAACAACCCGCCCGGGTTCCATGGCCAACCGCAGCAGCAACCAGCGCAGCCGACGACCCCGCACCTCGACCGGAGCGCCATCGACGAGGACCTGCAGCGGCCCGAGAACGTTGACCCGCATCAAGCCCGCCGCACACCGACGGCAACGGCACCCGCCACCAGAAGAGCCCCGACCACCCCGGCCCACAGCACGGACAGCGTGACCTGGTTGTCCCCCAACGCGTCCAGCACCCACCCCAATGGCGTCCAGCGCCCCAACGGATACGTGAACACCACAACGGCGAACACGAACAACACAGTCCGCCCGATCGCGTCGAACACCGGCCGCGCGAACAACAACCCGACCCCGACCCCGAGCAACGCGCACACCCCGTGCGCGCCAAGCCCGGCAGCGAACTCCCCGAACGTGTATGGACGCGGACTGGCGACCACCGCCCACACCGTCGCCACCAAAGCGAACGTCAGCCCGAAGAGCACCGTGGTCGCGGCCACCGCCGTCAACACCCGAGGCCACCCACCACCGGACACGACGGTGATCTCGCGCCGCACCACGTCCTCGGACGTCGCCACCACCACGGCCAGCCACGCGCAGATCGGGTAGATCAACGCCGACGAGCCCGAGTAGGCCGACACCTGCGGACCGGGGTCGTACGCGAACAACATGCCCAGCACGCCGAAGAACACCAGCATCGGCGCGAGAAACCGTTGCCCCCGCAGCACATCCGCCGCGAGGTACCGCACCAGGGAGATCACCGCACGCTCCGCACCGAACATCCGAGCCGCAACGCCTCGGCCAGCACGTGGTCACTGCGATCGGGCGCGACCACCACCCGCGCCGACGACCCCCGCGACAGCACCGACCGCACGCCGTCCAACGCCTCCAACGCATCGAGCCCCACCACGCGGCTGAGCTCGATCGTCACGTGCCCGCCCGCGAGGTCCACCCGCGTCGCCGACGCCAGGTGCCCCTCGTGGTCGGACACCAGCGCCGTCCGCCCCTCCAGCATGGAGACCAGTTCCGCGGCGGCCGACGGGTCGAGACCGGTCCACGGCTCGTCGAGCACGAGCACGTCCGACGCCAGGAACGCCTGCGCCAGCGCGACCTTCTGCGTGTTGCCCTTCGACAGTTCCGCCATCGGCGCCGTCAGCGACCCGACGAACCCCAGTCGTTCCAACACGTCGTTGGCCGCTGCCCCGCGCACGCGCCCCATGTGCGCCAGGTACGACGAAGCGGACATCTTGACGTCAGAAGGAAAACGCTCCGGCACGTAGCCGACCGACGCGGGCCGGACCACGCGTCCGGACGACGGCTTGAGCACCCCTGCCGCGATCTTGAGCAACGTCGACTTGCCGGTGCCGTTCGCGCCGGTCAGCACCGTCAGGCCGGAGACTTCCAGGGTGAGGTCGCGCAGCACCCAGGGCCCGCGCCCGTACCGCTTGGAGACCTGATCGAGGAGCACCTCGCCAAGATAACCGTTCACGGGACCCGCACGCCGGGAGATCAGGTCATCGCGCCACGCCGGTTAACCGCACAAAACTCTCCGTAGAGCCAAATGTATCCACAATAGATATAGCCGATTTACTTTTCACTCGATCGAGTGAAGTGTGGCGACAAACCGTCACCTCGGCAACAAAGATGAACAACCTGGAAGCGCGAAGGCCAGTTCTACGAAATGCGGGTGACAACGCTGAGAAGCGGTACGCAGTTCTCCTTCGACCTGCTCGCAGGCGCATTGACCGCACGTGAGGCCTCGCGCGCCACCGGAACGCTGCACATCACCGGAGATCCCGGCGGACGAATTCACCTGAGAAACGGCTGGGTCGTCTCCGTCGAAAGCTCCGGAGCGCCAGGACCGGAAACGTTGTTGTTGCGTTCCGGGCGAATCAGCGAATCGGCACAGCCCCGCGACAACGTCGGCACGACCTCGTTGCACGTCATCGCGATGATGGCGACGCACGACGCCACGTTCTCCGCTGTCGCCGGCGTGATCGAGGACTGCGCGCTCACCGGCGACCTGTTCGACGTCGTGGTCCCGATGAACTCCGGCATCGAGCCCGTCCGCCTGCTGCAGGAGACCTCACGCCGGTTGACCTCGCTGTACACGCTGCCGTACCCGCTCTCACCGCACCGCGAGAACATCGCGCCCACACTCGAGGCCGAGCTGCACGAGCACAGCCAGGTCCGCGCCGAGATCCTCACCCACGCGACCGGCCGGCACTGCGCGCGCGACATCGCGTTCATCTGCGGTCGCAGCGTCTACACCGTGACGATCGAGATCTGCCGAATGATCGGCGAAGGTCTTTTGACGGTCACCTCCAATCCACCGGAAGAAGTCGACGACGAACCGCTGCCCCGGTCGTTGCGCCGCCAGTTGTTGCCGAAACTGTTCAAGCCGCCTGAGAAGAACCCGAAATGACGAGGCCGACGATGACCAACAGTTCCTTGTCCGACCAGATGACATCAATGATCAGACACCTCAGGCAGGAGGTGCCCGGCTGTGTGGCCGCCGGCGTCGTCGACATGGCCACCGGAATGCTGTTGTCGTTCGAAACGACCGAGAGTCACCCGTCAGAGGTGCTCGACCTGCTGGCCGGCGCGACGCTGGACCTGTTCCAGGGCCGCACGGTGACGATGATCGAGGACGTTTTCAAGGAACGGCGCGGCATCTCGAGCACCGAGCACTACTTCCAGGAGATCCTCGTCAACAGCAGCAACCTCACCCACCTGTTCGTCCGCAGCAACCGCCACGAGGACGTCGTCGCCGTCGTCGTGTGCCCGAAGTCGGTCAACATCGGCATGCTCTTCGCCGCGACCCGCAGGGTCGTCAAGGACCACGGCGGCGCGTAGCCACGCCGCCCTGCCGCGGGTAGCCCGGCGCACTTCCTCCGGCCCCGGCCGGGCTACCCCAGGGTGATCAGCTCCGCCAGTTCTGCAGGCCGCGCCAGGAACGGCGAGTGCGACCCCGGCAACGTGACCACGTTGCCCGCCCGCAGCCGATCCGCGAACACCGGCGGGAAGATGACGTCCTCGGAGCACACGATCGACAACGTCGGCACGGTCTTCCACGCCGCCGCCGTCACCACGTCGTCGAACACCCGCGCGCTCTGCGGCTTCAACCGCGAGACCGCCCACGCCGCCAACTCGTCCGGCACGTCCGCGAACAGCAGGTCCCGCGAGCCCTCCGGCACGTCCAGCAGCTTCGTGCCCGGCTCGAACCACGTCCCGCCCAGCACGTCCGCGACGCACTCACCCGGCTCCAGCATGTGCGCGGCGAGGTAGACGAGCCGGTCGGCCGAACCCGCGGCCTCCCCGACCGGGATTCCGGCGTACGAATGAGCCAGCACCATCACCGGCCCGTCCAGACCGGCCAGCGCCTCCCGCACGGCCTCGGCGTCCTCGGCGACTCCCGCCGACGGAGACCCGGACGTGCTCGGCAGGTCGATCACCGACGGCGTCCACCCGCGCGCCTCCAGTTCGGGAACCAGCAGCTCCCAGCACCACGACCCGTGCCAGGCGCCGTGCACGAGCAGAACGTTCCCGCGGTCCATCGAATCTCCCTCGTCAGCCGTTTGGCCGTACGCTAACCAGACAAGATCAGCAGCGACACCGTCGAGAGTCCGCCGTCCTGTCGGGAGAGTCCGAGCCTCGTGAACCCGCTCGAGCACGTCCTGTCGACGTTGGGCGTGAACTGGGTGGTCGCGACGCCCCTGCACGCGGGCGGGCATTGGGCGCTGCACTTCGTCGGACGGCTGGACCTGCGCGTCGAGGTCGTCGTCCAGGGCCGCGTGCACATCACGGTGGGCGACGAGAGCTTCTGGGCCGAGCAGGGCGACTGCTACGTGATCGCCGGCAAGCGCCCGTACCGCATCGCGAGCGACCCGGACACGCCGTCGGTGTTCGCGGCCCCGGTCTACGACCACGCCGACGGCACGCCCCGCGACGTCGGACGCATCGGCCAGGGCCACGACACCACGTTGCTCGGCGCCGGTTTCGTGTGCGAACCCGATGCCGGCGGGCTGCTCCGGATCCTGCCGCCGTTTCTCCACGTCCAGGCGGGCACCAGCACCGCGCAGGCCACCATCGCGCTGATCAGGGCCGAGATCGACGGCAGCAGGATGATCCTCGACCGGCTCTTCCAGGTGCTGCTGCTCCAGGTCCTGCGCGACCGGAGCCACAGCGCCGAGCTGCACCCGCAGCTGGGACCGGCGCTCAAGGCACTCCACGAGGACATCGCGCACCCGTGGACGGTCAACGAGCTCGCGGCCAAAGCCGCCATGTCCCGGTCGACGTTCTTCGTGCACTTCAAGGAGACCGTCGGCCTGACCCCGCTCGACTACCTCCTGCAGCTCAGGATGCACACGGCCGCCAAAGCGCTCAGGGACACCAAGGACACGGTCGCGGTGATCGCCTCTACCGTCGGCTATCGCACCGAAAGCGCGTTCAGCGCGGCGTTCAAGCGGTTCACGGGCAGATCGCCGGGCGAGTACCGCGCTAACCCTTAGTGCCGCCCGACGCCACGCCCGCGACCACAAGCCGTTGCGACACCAGGAAGACACCCAGCGGCGGAATCATCGCCACGGTCGCGAACGCCATCGCCCCGCCCCAGTCCGACGTCGTGGCGCCGAAGAACCCCCACAGCCCTGTCGTCACGGGTCGCATCTCATCGTCGGTGGCCAGCGTCAACGCGAACACCAGATCGCCCCAGCCCCACAGGAACGCAAGCACCGCAACGGTTGCCACGCCCGGCAGCACCAACGGCAGGATCACCCGCCAGAACACGCCGAACTGCGAACACCCGTCGATCACCGCCGCCTCGCCGAACTCACGCGGCACCGCAGCGAAAGCCGGTCGCAGCAACACGATCGCGTAAGGCAGCGCCAGCGTCGTGTCAGCGAGGATCAGGCCCAGGTACGTGTCGGTCAGCCCCAGCCGCGAGAACACCACGAACAACGGCGTCGCCAGCATGATCGCCGGGAACATCAGCGACGACAGCATCAGCAGCATGAGCACCGGCTTGCCCCGCAACGGCAAGCGCGCCAACGCATACGCGGCGGGAACAGCCAGCAGCAACGTCAGTGCGCACGTCCCGGACGCGACCACGACGCTGTTGAGCACGTACCGGAAGACCCGTTCGTCGCCGAGGATCCGTTCCGTCCACGCGTCGTTGTCGGGATACGCGACCATCACGCCGACCGGCAGCAGGTACACCGCGACCAGCACGAACCCGACGACGGTCCTCACCGCGCCTCCCGCCGTTGCGCGCGGAGATACAGCAGCGACAACACGAACAGAGCCGCGAACACGACGTTGAGCACCGCCGCGCCCTTCCCGAACAGGAAACTCCCGAACACCAGCCGGTACGCCAGCGTCGGCAGGATCTCCGACGCGTTCGCCGGGCCACCCTGCGTCGCGATCCACACCAGGTCGAACGACTTGAGCGTGAAGATCGCCGACAACACCGCCGTCGCCAGCAGGGTCGGCCGCAGCAACGGCCACGTGACCGCCCGGAACCGTTGCCACGCACCGGCTCCGTCGATCATCGCGGCCTCGTGCAGCACCCTCGGCACGGCGGTCAGCCCGGCCAGCAGCGACACCATCACGAACGGCACGCCGAGCCAGCACTGGATGCCAACCAGCGCGGGCAACACCAATGAGGTGTCCACGAGCCAGCCCGGCCCCGAGAACAGCCACCGGAACAGCTCCGCCGACACCACCACCGGAATCGCGTACGCCACCATGAACAACGACCGGAACACCCGCGCACCAGGGAAAACCTGCGCGTAGAACAACGCCAGCGCCAGCCCGAGGAGAAGCTGCACCGTCACCGACGCACCCGCGAACACCGCCGAGTGCCACGCCGCCGTCACGAACAGCTCGTCCGCGAACGCCGCGCGGTAGTTCTCGACGCCCACCCAGTCCGAGCCTGTCAGCATCGTGGCCGCCGTGACGTCCTGGAACGACATCACGACGTTGAGCACAACGGGATACACCAGCAGTGCCGCGAGGAACAGCACTGCTGGTGCGACGAACAGGTATCCGGCTCTCATCAACTGGTGGGCAGCAACGGCCTGATCTTGGCCGCCGCCTCGCTGGCCGCGGACTGAGGTTTCTTCTCGCCCTTCACGACCTGGTGCGTCATCGTCCACACGGCCTCGGACACCTTGGAGTACTGGGGCCCGTAGTTGCTGCGCGAGCGCGTGGACAGCATCTCGCTGATGTACGCGCCGACGCCCGGTCCCCACTTCCACACGGGGTCGTTGAGGGTGTCGTTGCGGTTCGGGATCGCGCCGAGGCCGCCGCCGAGCTCCTTGGCGCTGTTGCGGGACTCGGCGAGCCACTGCAGGACGTCCCACGCCACGTCGGCGTTGGGGCTGCGGCTGCCGATCACCCAGGCTTCCCCGCCCAGCGGCGAGAACACGCCCTTCTCGCCGGACGGCAGCGGCGCGGTGCCCCACTGGAACGGCTGCTTGGCGACCGACGGCAGCACCCACGGCCCGTTGATCATCATGGCGCACTTGCCCTGCTCAAAGGCTTTCTGCGCGTCGGAGTGGCTCCACTTGAGAGCTTCCTTCGGCACGCTCTGGTCCTTGTTGAAGAACGTGTCGAGCAGCGCGAGCGCGTCCACACCGGGCTTCTCCGCGATCGTCGAGACGTCGCCGCCCGCCTGCCACAGCAGCGGCAGGAAGTTGAACGTCAGCGTCTCGTCGGCCGCCGCGCCGAAGCACAGCCCGTGCCTGCCGTCCCTGGTGAGCGTCTTCGCGTTCGCCCGCATCTGGTCCCAGGTCGTGGGTGGGTTCTGCAGGTTCGCCTGGGCGAACAGATCCTTGTTGTAGATCAGCGCGGTGGTGTTGCTGCGCAGCGGGACGCCGAAGAGGTTGTCCTGGTGCGTCACGCTGTCGAGCACGGGCTCCAGGAACTGGTTGCCCTTGTCCCAGCGCTTGAACTGCGGCGTGAGGTTCGCGATCGCGTTCTGGCTCGCGAGCCACGGCACGTCGGACGTGTCCACGACGGCGATGTCCGGGAACGTGCCGGAGCCCTCGGCCTCGACGATCTTCTGGTGGAACTCGCCGAACTTGATGGCCGTCCGCTTGACGTGGACGTTCGGGTGCTCCTGCTGGTAGCGCGCGATCAGGGTGTCGACGGCCTGGTTGGACACCGGCGAGTAGCCGAAGTAGTCCCACCACGTGATCGTTCTTTCGGAGGGGCTCTCACTTTCCGCCGTGCCACTGGCGCAGGACGCCATGAGCGTCATGGCAAGTGCTGTCAAGACGAACCGGAAGTGCTTTTTGGATTTTCGCACTACTTCCCCAGCAATGGTTGGATTCGGTTCTTGGCGTCGGCAGCGGCGTCTTGCGGGTTCTTGGCGCCCGTGAGCACCTGTTGGGTCATGGTCCACACAGCTTCGGAGAGCTGCGGGTACTGCGGTCCGTACACACTGCGAGGTCTCGCGGTCGACATTTGCCCGGCGAACGCGGCGACGGCCGGATCCCATTGCCAGGCCTGGTCGGTGAGAGTGTCCGTGCGGTTGGGCACGGAACCGAGTCCGCCGCCGATCTCCGCGGCGTTCTCCTTGTTCTCGGCGAGCCAGGTCAGCACGTTCCAGGCGGCGTCGAGGTTCTTCGTCTTGGCACCGACGACCCACACCTCGCCGCCGAGCGGGGAGGCCGCGCCGGCGCTCCCCTTCGGCAGCGCGGCGGCGCCCCAGTCGAGCCCGGCCTTCTTGAGCCCGGGGATCACCCAGGGACCGTTGATCATCAGGGCGCACCTGCCCTCCTCGAACGCCTTCTGCGCATCCGAGTGACCCCACTGCAGCACCTGCTTCGGCACGCTCTTATCGTCGTTGACCAGCGAGTTCACGAACCCGAGCGCGTCGGTGGTGGCGGTGTCGCCGATGGTCTTGAGATCGCCACCCGCCTGCCAGACGAACGGCAGGAAGTTGAACGTGAGCTGCTCGTTCGCGGCGGCGGCGAAGCACAGACCAGCGGTTTTGTCGGTGGTGCTCGCCTTCGCCGCGGCCCTCAGCTCCGCCCACGTCGTCGGAGGTGTGCCGGAGAAGAGCTTCTTGTTGTAGAGCAACGCGGTGGTGTTGCTGCGCAGCGGAACCCCGAAGTACTTGCCGTCGTGCTTCACGCCCTCGCGGACGCGTTCGAGGAACTGGCCGCCCAGGCTCCAGGCGTCGAACTTCGCGCTGACGTCGGCGATCGCCCGCTGACTCGCGAGCAGGGGAACGTCCGGGGAGTCGACGGCCGCGATGTCCGGGAACGTGCCGGACGCCGCCGCTTGCACGATCTTCGCGTGGAAGTCCGCGAACCCGATGGACGTCCGTTTGATCTGAATGTCCGGATGCGCCTTCTCATACCTCTCGATCAGCGTCTTGACCGCTTGATCCGATGCGGGCGAGTATCCGAAGTAGTCCCACCACGTCAAAGTCGTCCTATCACTGGACGACGTGCTCCCACTGCAGGCGGAAACGAATAGGAGGGCGATTAGGAGGACTGCTCGCATTCCGCTCATGCAGAAGTTCCATTCCACAGGTAAGCGCTTACCGTTTGGGTCGAACAGGTCCTACTCCTGCCTTGACAGGCTGTCAAGATCGGAAGTCGCAATGCGCATGTCCAATGGACGGCATTACATCGGTGGAGATTTCGTGGTATCCGCCCGCGAGATAACCGCCGACGTGTTCGAGAAAGCGACCGGCACAAAGATCGGCACATATGCGCTCGGCGGTGTAGATGATGTTCGGCTGGCCGTGGCGAGCGCGCTCTCCGCACAGCCCTCCTGGGCGGCTCGCTTGCCCGCCGAACGAGCGGCGGTGCTGCGCCGGATGGCCGCACTGCTGGAGTCCCGTGTGGACGATTTCGTCTCGATGCTCATTCAGGAAACCGGTGGAGTGGTGGCGAAAGCTCGCGGCGAGGTGACCGCGGCGATCAACCGCCTGCAGATCTGCGCGTCGTTGGGAGCACTGTCGCGAGGGGACGTTCAGCCCTCGCCGAAGCCCGGCAAGCTCACGTTGCTCGAACGCGTTCCGCTCGGCGTCGTCGGCGTGATCACGCCGTGGAACTTCCCTCTCGTTCTGGCGATGCGCGCCGTCGCCCCCGCTCTCGCCGCCGGCAACGCGGTCGTGCTGAAACCGGCCGAACTGACGCCGATCGCGGGTGGGCAGTTGCTCGCCGAAGTCGCCGCCGAGGCAGGCGTTCCTCCCGGCGTCTTCAACGTCGTCACCGGCCTCGGACCGGATGCCGGGCAGCCGCTCGCCGAGCACCCGGACGTCGCGCTGATCCACTTCACCGGGTCGAACGAGATCGGGCGGCTCCTGACCTCGATCGCGGGACTGCGCCGCACCTCGTTGGAACTGGGCGGCTCCAACGCTTTCGTCGTGCTCGACGACGCCGACGTGGAGAAGGCGGCCACGTGCGGCGCGTGGTCATCGTTCGATTTCCAAGGCCAGACGTGCATCTCGTCGTCACGGCACATCGTCGACCGCACACTGCACGACTCCTACGTGGACCTTCTCGTGCGCCGCGCAGGCCAACTCGTCGTCGGCAACCCCGCTCACCCCGGTGTCGATCTCGGCCCGTTGATCAGCGCCGAGCAACGTGACCGTGTGCACTCGCTGTTGTCACGCTCTGTCGACATGGGAGCCCAGGTGGTCATCGGCGGCAAGTTCGAGGACCTCTTCTACGAACCGACAGTCGTCGTGGGCGTGACTCCGGAGATGCCGTTGTTCATCGAGGAGGTCTTCGGTCCCGTCGCACCTGTGACGGCGGCAGACGACGAGGCTGAGGCGTTGGAGCTGACCAACTCCTGCCAGGCGCTCGTGAACGCGGTGCACACCGGCGACCTCGTGCGCGGTCTCGCGTTCGCGCAGCAGCTGCACAGCAAGAACGTCCACGTGAACGACGCTGGGCCACGTCCGACCGACGCCGACGACATCGATCTTGACGAGTTCACGCGGCGCAGGTGGATCGGGTTGCAACGCTGACGCAGTGACTTAGGGCAACCTGGCTTGAAGCGGCTAACAGGACACGCGTACTGTTTGGGGTCGAGGGGCACTGGTCGACCCGGTGAGGAAGACTTGCCCCGTACCCCGAACTGACCACCGCGCTGTCACCAGATGGAGTTGCACGTGACTAGTAAGGACAGCTTCGGCGCCCGCGGCACGCTCAACGTCGGCGACTCCTCCTACGAGGTGTTCCGGCTGAGCGCCGTGGAGGGCGCAGAGCGTCTTCCGTTCAGCCTGAAGATCCTGCTGGAGAACCTGCTGCGGACCGAGGACGGCGCGAACATCACCGCCGACCACGTGCGCGCGCTCGCCAACTGGGACCCCACCGCCGAGCCGAACACCGAGATCCAGTTCACGCCGGCCCGCGTCGTGATGCAGGACTTCACCGGTGTGCCGTGTGTCGTCGACCTCGCCACCATGCGTGAAGCCGTCACCCAGCTGGGCGGCGACGCCGAGAAGGTGAACCCGCTCGCCCCCGCCGAGCTCGTGATCGACCACTCGGTCATCGCCGACATCTTCGGCCGCCCGGACGCGTTCGAGCTGAACGTCGACCTGGAGTACCAGCGCAACAAGGAGCGCTACCAGTTCCTGCGCTGGGGCCAGACCGCGTTCGACGAGTTCAAGGTCGTCCCGCCCGGCACCGGCATCGTGCACCAGGTCAACATCGAGCACCTCGCGCGCGTCGTGATGGTCCGCAACGGCCAGGCGTACCCGGACACCCTGGTCGGCACCGACTCGCACACCACGATGGTCAACGGCATCGGCGTGCTGGGCTGGGGCGTCGGCGGCATCGAGGCCGAGGCCGCGATGCTCGGCCAGCCGGTCTCCATGCTGATCCCGCGCGTCGTGGGCTTCAAGCTCTCCGGTGAGCTGCCCGCGGGCGCCACCGCCACCGACCTCGTGCTCACGATCACCGAGATGCTGCGCAAGCAGGGCGTCGTCGGCAAGTTCGTCGAGTTCTACGGCGAGGGCGTCGGCGCCGTGCCGCTCGCGAACCGCGCCACCATCGGCAACATGTCGCCGGAGTTCGGCTCCACGGTCGGCATCTTCCCGATCGACGGCGAGACCATCGACTACCTGCGCCTGACCGGCCGTTCCGAGGAGCAGATCGCGCTCGTCGAGGCCTACGCCAAGGAGCAGGGCCTCTGGCACGACCCGTCCCGCGAGGCCGTGTACTCCGAGACGCTGGAGCTGGACCTGGCGACGGTCGTCCCGTCCATCGCCGGCCCGAAGCGCCCGCAGGACCGCATCGAGCTGACCAGCGCCAAGGAGTCCTTCCGCGCCGCGCTCAGCGCCTACGTCACCGACGAGCCCAAGTCCGAGGTGGACGAGGCGATCGACGAGACGTTCCCGGCGTCCGACCCGGCCGCGCTGCACGAGGGCATGACCAACGGCACCGCGCTCCAGTCGGCCGCCGAGGGCTCGCACGGCCGCACGTCGAACCCGATCAAGGTCACGGTCGACGGCAACGAGTTCGAGCTGGACCACGGCGCCGTGGCGATCGCCGCGATCACCTCGTGCACCAACACCTCGAACCCGTCCGTGATGCTCGGCGCCGCCCTTCTCGCGAAGAAGGCCGTCGAGCGCGGCCTCGAGCGCAAGCCGTGGGTCAAGACGACCCTGGCGCCGGGCTCGAAGGTCGTCATGGACTACTACGAGCGCGCGGGCCTCATGCCGTACCTGGAGAAGCTCGGCTTCCACCTGGTCGGCTACGGCTGCACCACCTGCATCGGCAACTCGGGCCCGCTGCAGGAGGAGATCTCGGCCGGTGTCCAGCAGGGCGACCTCGCGGTCGTCTCGGTGCTGTCCGGCAACCGCAACTTCGAGGGCCGGATCAACCCGGACATCAAGATGAACTACCTCGCGTCGCCGCCGCTCGTCGTGGCGTACGCGCTGGCCGGTTCGATGGACAAGGACATCACCACCGAGCCGCTCGGTTTTGATGGTGACGGCAAGCCGGTGTACCTCTCCGAGATCTGGCCGTCGCCGGCGGAGATCGCCGAGGTCATCTCGACCTCGATCTCCGCGGAGGGCTTCACCAAGGGCTACACCAACGTGTTCTCCGGTGACGAGCGCTGGCAGTCGCTGCCCACGCCGACCGGCAACACGTTCGAGTGGGACACCGAGTCCACCTACGTCCGCAAGCCCCCGTACTTCGAGGGCATGGAGATGGAGCCGGCCCCGGTAACCGACATCGCGGGCGCCCGCGTGCTGGCGCTTTTGGGCGACTCGGTCACCACCGACCACATCTCCCCCGCCGGCTCGATCAAGGCCGACTCACCCGCCGGCAAGTACCTCACCGAGCACGGCGTCGAGCGCAAGGACTTCAACTCCTACGGCTCCCGCCGCGGCAACCACGAGGTCATGATCCGCGGCACGTTCGCGAACATCCGCCTGCGCAACCTGCTCCTCGACGACGTCCAGGGCGGTTTCACCCGCGACTTCCTGGCCGACGGCGCCCCGCAGACCACCATCTACGACGCCTCGGTCAGCTACGCGGCCGCCGGCGTCCCGCTGGTCGTCCTCGCGGGCAAGGAGTACGGCTCGGGCTCGTCCCGCGACTGGGCCGCCAAGGGCACCTCGCTGCTCGGCGTCCGCGCCGTCATCGCCGAGTCCTACGAGCGCATCCACCGCTCGAACCTGATCGGCATGGGCGTCGTCCCGCTGCAGTTCCCCGCCGGCCAGAACGCCGCGTCCCTGGGCCTCGACGGCACCGAGACGTTCGACTTCACCGGCCTCACGGAGCTCAACAACGGCACCACGCCGTCGACGGTGCACGTGACCGCCACGAAGACCGACGGTGCGAAGGTCGAGTTCGACGCAGTCGTCCGCATCGACACCCCCGGTGAGGCCGACTACTACCGCAACGGCGGCATCATGCAGTACGTGCTGCGCAAGATGGTCCGCAGCTAGTCACCACCAACGCGAAGGCCCGTCCGGACGAGTTCCGGGCGGGCCTTCGTCGTGTCGATCTCAGCAGTAGCCGTTCCCGTTGACGTTGCCGTTGTAATTGCTGCTGTAGTTCCCGTTGTCGTTGCCGTTGAACGAACCCCAATTCCCGTTCCCGTTCGTGTTCCCGTTGAGATCACCACCGCCGCCGGTGCCGACCTCGGCCTCGGTCGAGGGGTAGAACAGACCGGAGAGGGTCACACCCGTTCCCGCCAAGGTGAGGGTCGAACCGAGCCGGACGACGGTCCGCGTCTCGTCCACGGTCGTGCAGTCCCCGGTGTTCCAGTCGATCCTGTCGGTGGTCTCCACCACCAGCACGCCGCCCAGACCGACCGCGACGTGGCCCGAGCCGCTGATGGTCGCGGACTCGATGTCGCCGTCCAACGGGGACACGCAGTCCGTGACCTCGCCCGACACGGTGGCGTTGCCGTTCACCACGTGCAGGTTCAGCCCGCCTCCCGTGCACACGACCGCGTACACGTCGGCCTGCGCGGGCGCACCTACCAGCACGCTGCCGGCGGCGAGGACAAGCACGGCGAGCAGTCTCGTTCTTCGCGACATGATCCACTCCTTCGTTGTTCGACGAAGAACGAATCTTCCTCTCGCGCGCGGCTCGCTCATACCGCCATCAAGCGGGTGCTCACATTAACAGAATTAATCTTTCGGTAGTCGATCAAATGCGGGTTGCATGTGAAGTAACAAATTTCTCGCCGATTCGATTTCCCCGTGAACACCCTTACTACGGGAAGCGGTGAGACATTTGTTGAATCGTCCACGAGCATTGCTGGCCGCCGCCGGTCTCGGGGCGGCTCTTTGTGTCGCCCCGGCGATCCAGGCCGGTGCCGCGACGGAGTCCACCTACGTCGTCCTCTACCGCGAGGGCGCCTCGTCGCCGAACGCCGCGAGCACCATCGCGAGCGCCGGCGGCACCGTTGTCGCCAACTACAGCCAGATCGGCGTCGTGATCGCCCGCTCGTCGAGCAGCGGTTTCGCCGCCGCGCTGAAGCAGAACGGTCAGGTCGAGGGCGTCGCCGCGACGACAGGACTCGGTGTCCAGGCCGCACCGGACCAGTCCGACGGCACCGAAGCCGTCACGGCCGCCGCCACGTGGGGCGACTCGCTGTCCGGTCTGCAGTGGGACATGCAGCAGATCAACGTGCCGCAGGCGCACCAGGTCACGCCCGGCAGCAGGCAGATCGTCGTGGCCACGCTCGACACCGGCCTCGACTTCACCCACCCCGACCTCGCCCCGAACTACGACGACACGCGCAGCGCGGACTGCTCCAGCGGTGCGCCGACACCGTTGCTGCCCGGCAACGACCAGGTCGGCCACGGCACGCACACGGCCGGCACCATCGCCGCGGCCGCGAACGGCACGGGCATCGTCGGCGTGGCGCCGAACGTGCGCATCGCCGGTGTGAAGACGAGCAACGACGACGGCTACTTCTTCCCGGAGATGGTCATCTGCTCGTACATGTGGTCTGCCGCGAAGGGCATCAACGTCACCAACAACAGCTACTTCGCCGACCCGTGGCTCTTCAACTGCCGCAACGACGCCGAACAGCGCGCGATCTGGAAGGCCGAGCGCAGGGCGATCCGGTACGCGCAGTCCAAGGGCGTGGTGGTCGTGGCCTCCCAGGGCAACGACAGCACCGACCTGTCGCACCCCGAGGTCGACGTGATCAGCCCCGACTTCCCGCCCGGCAGCGAGCAGGAACGGGAGATCACCAACGCCTGCGCGGTCGTCCCGGTCGAGGTACCCGGTGTCATCGGCGTGACGGCGACGGGCAACCTCCGGCTCAAGTCGTACTACTCGAGCTACGGCGTCTCCACGGCCGATGTGGCCGCACCGGGCGGCGACGCACGCCTGCAACTGACCGCGGCCGCCCCGAACGGCCGGGTGCTGTCGACGTACCCGAGCTACGTGCCGTGTGCACGTGAGGTCGTCGAGAACGGCGCGAAGTACTGCTACCTGCAGGGAACCTCGATGGCCGGTCCGCACGTGGCCGGTGTCGCCGCGCTGCTGCTGAGCCGGCAGGGCGGCGCGGGCGCGGCCGCCAAGCTCCAGCAGGCGACCAACCCGCTCGCGTGCCCCGACACGTCGATCTACGCGGCCTTCCCGCAGAACAGCGGGAAACCGCAGACGTGCCAGGGCGGAACGGCGCACAACAGCTTCTACGGCGCGGGTGAGATCGACGCGCTCAAGGCCGTGAGCTAGCAGGACGGGCCGTCCGTTCCGGCGGGCGGCCCCTCCTCGCCGGATCTACGATTCCTCGCACCTGATCAAGGCTGGAGGAACCATGAGCTTCAGCGTCCTCGGCGACCTCAACTGGCTCGCCGTCATCGTCGCCACCATCGTCTACTTCGGACTCGGCGCCCTCTGGTACGCCGAGTTCCTCTTCGGCAAGGCCTGGCAGAAAGCCATGGGGTGGGACGGAAACTCCCCCGAGAGCGCGGGCCCGGGCATCTACCTCGTCCCGCTCGTCACGTGCTTCGTCGCCACCCTCGCGACGGCGATGGTCGCGTCGGCCACCGGCACCGACACCCTCGGCGAAGCCGTCGTGCTCGCGATCGTCGTCGGCATCGGCCTGTCGGCGGCGGTCCTGGCCGTCACCGGCATGTTCGACTCGACGAAACCCGCCGCGATGACGTCGGTCGCCATCAGCGCCGGCTATCACTTCGTCGGCCTGCTGCTCGCGAGCGTGATCCTCGCGCTGTGGCAGTAGGGCGATCCATCAACCACCGTTATGTCCGGACCCGAACCACTCGTAACAGCACACCTGCACCCCGCGATGCCAAGTCACCCTGATCACCGCGGGAGACGTCATGAGTTTGACCGTGCTCGGCGACCTGAACTGGTTCGCCGTCATCGTGGCCACCATCGCGTATTTCGCGTTAGGTGCCTTGTGGTACGCGGAGTTCGCGTTCGGACGAGCCTGGCAGCGGGCGGCCGGCTGGGACCTGAACCCACCTGAGAACGCCGGGGTGGGCATCTACACGGTCCCGCTGGCCACCTGTTTCGTCACCACGCTCGCGACGGCGATGATCGCCGCCGCGTCGAACACCGACAACATCATGGAAGGCATCCTGCTCGGGCTCGTCGTCGGCGTCGGCGTCGCGTTGCCGGTCATGTTCGTGTCAGGCACCTACGACATGACGAAGCCCGCCCCGAAGACGTTCGCGGCCATCGGAGCGGGCTATCACATCGTCGGACTCGCGCTGGCGGGCGCGATCCTGGGGCAGTGGCGTTAGCGCCGCCAGAACAGGTGATGAGTCACACCACTCGGACTGGGCACGACGTCGAGGTGGAACCGGTCGAGCAGGTCCTCCGGTGACTTCCAGAGCGGCAGCCCGGTTCCCAGCTCGAACGGCGAGACCGCCACGTGCAGGGTGTCGACGAGGTCCGCGTCGAGGAACTGCCGGATCGTCGTGACCCCGCCGCCGAGCCGGACGTCCTTGCCCTGCGCGGCTTCCTTCGCCCGCTCCAGCACCGCGGCCGGGTCTCCGCCGACGAAGTGGAACGTGGTCTCACCCAGCGTGATCGAGGGCCGTTCGTGGTGGGTCAGCACGAACACCGGCGTGTGGAACGGCGGCTCGTCACCCCACCAGCCCTGCCACTCGTGGTCGGTCCACGGTCCGCGCTGGGGCCCGAACTTGTTGCGGCCCATGATCTCGGCACCGATGTTGTGCGTGAAGTCCCGCGTGAAGTAGTCGTCGAGACCGCGGCTGCCACCGGGGTCGGTGCGGTTGGGCCAGCTCGCGGTGGCACCGGCCCAGCTGAACAGCCGCCAGGGATCGACGCCGTCACCGAACGGCTGGTCGAGGCGCTGGTTCTCCCCGGCACCGATGCCGTCGGCCGAGACACCGAAGTTCTGCACTCGCAACAATTGAGTCATGTGGTGCAGACTCCCTCAGCCGACGGAACTCATCGCTACTTCTGGCCTGCCTTGTGCAGCTCACGCAGCGCACGCACCGACTTCACCGCGTACTCGCGATCGGTCGCCTGCACCGCCATGATCGAGATGTACTCGTCGTCCGGCAGCTCCAGACGGGCCCACGCAGCACCGTCCGGGAAGCTCACCGACTGCACGTCCTTCCAGTCGAAGTGGTGCGACGTCACGACGTTGCGCACGTCGACACCCGAGGCGTCGGCCGTGACGCGCGGCCGGGTCAGCAGCAGCACCCCGCCCGCGAGCAGGAAGCCCAGGACGATCATCGCGACCTGGTCGGAGGTCCGGAAGATCACGCCGGTCGGGGTGTTGCCGAGCAGCAGCCCCACGACGGTGAACACGGCGACCAGGCCGACCGCGCACGCCCACGCGACGCGGCGGATCTTCTTGGGACGGAACACCACGCTCATTCGAAACCCCGCTCGGTCCACGGCTGACGCAGGCCGCGCAGCACCAGAGCGGTGTCGATCGCGGCGACGGTGGCCTCGTACCCCTTGTCCTCCACCGAGTCCGGCCAGCCCGCGCGGGCCACGGCCTGCTCCTCGGTGTTGCACGTCAGCACGCCGTTGCCCACGGGCGTCGACTCGTCGAGCGCGACGCGGGTCAGCCCGTCTGTCACCGAGTCGCACACGTACTCGAAGTGCGGGGTACCACCGCGGATCACCACGCCCAGCGCGACGACCGCGTCGTGGTGGCGCGCGAGTTCCTGCACCACAACGGGAAGCTCGATCGCACCCGCGACCCGCACCACCGTCGTGTCGACGCAGCCGGCGTCCGCGGCGGCCTTCAGCGCGCGGTCGAGGAGCTGGTCGGTGATCTTGCTGTTCCAGCGCGTCGCGGCGATCCCGACGCTCAGGCCACTGCCGTCGAGCGGGGTCTGCTCTGGACGGCCCTCGCCACTCATTCCTGGTCCTCCGTAGCGGAAACAACGGCCTCGTACTGCTCCAGCTGAGTCAGTTCGTGGCCCATCCGGTCGCGCTTGGTGCGCAGGTACCGCAGGTTCTCCGGGTTCGGGGAGATCGGCAGCGGCACCCTGTCGAGCACGCGAAGACCGTATCCAGCCTCGAGACCGACGCGCTTCGCGGGGTTGTTCGTGAGCAGCCGCATGGACTTGATGCCGAGGTCGACGAGGATCTGCGCGCCCGTGCCGTAGTCGCGCGCGTCCGCCGGAACGCCGAGCGCGAGGTTCGCGTCGACCGTGTCCGCGCCCTGGTCCTGCAGCTGGTAGGCCTGCAGCTTGTGCATCAGGCCGATGCCGCGCCCCTCGTGGCCGCGCATGTACAGCACAACGCCACGGCCTTGTGCCGCAACGGCTTCCAGCGCCGCGTCGAGCTGCGGTCCGCAGTCGCAGCGCAGCGAGCCGAAGACGTCGCCGGTGAGGCACTCGGAGTGCACGCGCACCAGCACGTCCTCGCCGTCGCCGATCTCGCCGTACACCAGCGCGACGTGCTCGATGCCGTCGAGCGTGCTGTCGAAGCCGACCGCGGTGAACACGCCGTGCGCGGTCGGGATCCGCGCCTCCGCGACCCGTTCGACCTGGGTCTCGACGCGGCGGCGGTACGCGATGAGGTCGGCGATCGTGATCAGCGCGAGGTCGTGGTCCGCGGCGAACACCTCGAGCTCGTCGCGCTGGGCCATCTCCTCCTCGAGCTTCTGCGACACGATCTCGCAGAGCACGCCGGCGGGAGACAGTCCCGCGAGCCGCGCGAGGTCGACGGAGGCCTCGGTGTGGCCGGGGCGGCGCAGCACTCCGCCGTCCCTGGCGCGCAACGGCACGACGTGACCGGGCCGGGTGAAGTCGCTGGCCTTCGCCGTCGGGTCGGCGAGCAGCCGGATGGTGCGGGCGCGGTCGGCGGCCGAGATGCCGGTGCCGATGCCCTCGCGCGCGTCGACCGTGACCGTGTACGCGGTGCCGCGCTGGTCCTGGTTCGTGTGGTACATCGGCGGCAGGTCGAGGCGGTCGCAGTCGGAGTCCGTCAGCGCCACGCAGACGTACCCGGACGTGTAGCGGACCATGAACGCGAGCAGCTCCGGCGTCGCCTTCTCGGCGGCGAAGATCAGGTCGCCCTCGTTCTCGCGGTCCTCGTCGTCCACCACGACGACGGGCCGCCCGGCCTGGATGTCCTTGATCGCCCGCTCGATGTCGGCGAAGTCGGTGCTCACTGGGTCTCCTCGCCCGCGATGGCCCGCAGGTGCGGGACAGCCAGTCGTTCAACGTACTTCGCCAGCACGTCGACCTCCAGGTTCACCAGGCTGCCCGGCAGCCGGTGCCCGAGCGTGGTGAGGTCGAGCGTGGTCGGGATGAGACTCACCGTGAACTGGTCTTCACTCACAGTGACGACGGTCAGCGAGACGCCGTCGACCGTGATCGACCCCTTCTCCACGACGTAGCGGGCGAGCTGGGGCGGCAGTCCGATGTGGACCATCTCCCAGTGCTCGGCCTTCTCCCGCGCGAGGATGGTGCCCGTGCCGTCGACGTGGCCCTGCACGATGTGGCCACCGAGGCGCTGGCCGACCGCGGCCGCGCGCTCCAGGTTGACCTTGTCGCCCTCCGCGATCTTCGCGAGGCTGCTGCGCGTGAGGGTCTCGCGCATCACGTCGGCGGTGAAGGTGTCGTTCTCGACCTCCACGACGGTGAGGCAGACGCCGTTCACCGCGATGGAGTCGCCGTGCTTCGCGTCGCTCGTGACGGTCGGCCCGGACACGCGGATCCGCGCCGCGTCGGGCAGGTCCTGAACCGCGACCACGTGGCCGAGTTCCTCGACGATCCCGGTGAACACCGCTCCTCCTAAATTTGCGGAACCGCGCTGATCCGCAAGTCCGGTCCGCTCATGGTGACGTCTTCCACGGTCAGCCGGACAGCGTCCGTGATGGTTGACACGCCCGCGCCCAGCACGGCGGCGGGGCCGTCGCCGAGCACCACGGGCGCGAGGTAGGCGAGCACGCGGTCGATCCTGCCCGCCGCGAAGAACGCTCCGGCCACAGTTGCACCGCCTTCGAGCAGCACGTCGACGACACCGCGCTCGGCCAGCGCGCTCAAGACCTCGTCCGGGTCGTGCGTGCGCAGGTGCAGCGCGGTGTGCTGGAGCTTCGCCCCGTCCGGCAGGTCGCTCATGCCCACGACCACCGGCAACGGCTGGCGGGGCAACGGCATTCCGTCGTCGTCCCTCGCCGTCAGCGCCGGGTCGTCCTTCTTGACCGTGTTCGTGCCGACGACGATGGCGTCGAGCTTCGTGCGCATGTCGTGCACCTCCTTGCGGGAGGTCTCCGAGCTGATCCACCGGCTGGTGCCGTCGCGCGCCGCGATCCGGCCGTCCAACGACGCCGCGTACTTCCACGTGACGTGCGGACGGCCCGTGCGCGCGTAGTGCAGCCACGCGCGCAGTGGTCCGCTGCTGACCTCATCAGCGAGTAGACCACTCTCGACCGTGACGCCGGCTTCCTCGAGACGACGCGCACCGCCCGCCGCCCTGGGATTCGGGTCGCTCACCGCGTGGATGACGTGCTTGATCCCGGCTTCCACCAGCGCCTCGGTGCACGGCGGAGTCCGGCCGAAGTGCGAGCACGGCTCCAGCGTGACGACCGCGGTACCGCCCCGGGCCTTCGTGCCGGCCTCTTTGAGCGCCATGACCTCGGCATGCGAGCCACCAGGTGGCTGGGTGCCGCCGAACCCGACCGCCTTGCCGTGTTCGTCCAGGATGACACAGCCGACCGGCGGGTTGGGACTCGTGGTGCCCCGCACCCGTTCGCTCTCCGCGATGGCGAGCACCATCGCGTCCTCGGGCGTCACGCTGTCCTGGTTCCCCAGGCGCCGGCCGCCTGCGCGCGCAGGGCCTCGACGGCCTTGCCGGGGTCGGCGGCGTCGTACACGGCGGACCCGGCGACGAAGCAGTCCACACCGGCCTGCGCGGCCTGTTCGATCGTGTCGGCGTTGATGCCGCCGTCGATCTCGACGAGCAGCTTGAGGTGCCCGGTGTCGACGAGGTGCCTGGCTCGACGCACCTTCTCCAGCACGTCGGCCATGAAGCTCTGCCCGCCGAAGCCCGGCTCCACCGACATCACCAGCAGCGTGTCGTAGTGCTTGAGCACGTCGACGTACGGCTCCAGCGGCGTCCCGGGCTTGATGCTGAGCCCGGCCTTGCTACCGGCGGCTTTGAGGTCCTTGGCGAGCTTGACCGGGTCGTTCGCGGCCTCGACGTGCACCGTGACGTTGTAGGCGCCGGCCTCGGCGTACCCGATGGCCCAGCGGTCCGGGTCCTCGATCATGAGGTGGCAGTCGATCGGGATGTCGGTGACCTTGAGCAGCGACTTCACCACGGGCAGGCCGAGCGTCAGGTTCGGCACGAAGTGGTTGTCCATGACGTCGACGTGGATCCAGTCCGACGTGGGCACCGCGGCGAGCTCGTCGGCGAGGCGCGCGAAGTCGGCGGACAGGATGCTGGGGGCGATCATCGGCGTGTGGACCACAAGGGTGAAGTCTAGGTGTCCACCAGGCGAGGAAGCCTGCCGGGAGGCTCGTCGGTGACGCGCGTCTCCCGCCGTCACACCTGCTTGCGCACCGGTCCGTCGAGGGCGTCCCGGCCGCGGGAAGCGGCGGGTTCCTCCAGCAGGTCGAGCAGCCTGCCGGGAGGCTCGTCGTCGACCACGACGACACCCGCCTTGGTGAGCGTCTCGACGTGCGTGTCCCACATCGGGTGGCGACGCTTGTCCGCATTGGCCTGGGGCATCACGACGACCTTGCAGCCCTCGACGCCGATGGCCTCGTTCAACGCGGTCAGCGCCTGGTTGTCGCCGATGCCCAACGCCAGCTTGGCCACGGAGTTCGCGCTGGCGGGGGCGAAGATGAACGCGTCGGGCGTCGGGTAGGGCTTGGGCTGGCTCGGCATCCGCGGGTTCCAGCGGATCTCCAGATCCGTGAGTGCCTGCAGCTTGTCGAGCTCCTGGGCCTCTTCGAACCACGGCACGACCGCCGGGGTGAGGGTGATGGCCAGCCGCCAGCCGCGTCGCGCGGCGGGTTCAGCGAGGTCCGTGCGGAACCACGTCTCCACGCCTCCGCACCCGGAGGCCACCAGTCCCAGCAGTCCACGCGTCACGACGATGATGTTAAGCCGACCCGCGGACAGTCCTGCGGCGCCGTCCTTCGAGGCCCGCCATCACCCGAATCAGTGAATCCCGATGCGTCGCGGGCCTGAAAACGGGGGCGAGGCCCGAAACCTGTCAGACCCCACCCCTAGCGTCGTTCCCGAGCGCTCAAACAGGGCGTCGCAGCACCGAGCAGAACATCGCGTCGGTGCCGTGCAGATGGGGCCAGAGCTGGACGTGCGGCCCTTCCCCGAGGTCCGGAACTCCCGGGAAGAGTTCCCGCGTGTCCAGCACTTCCGCCCCGGTTCGCCGCGCGACGTCCGTCACCACCCCGACGGTTTCAGAGAGATGAGGTGAGCACACGACATAAGCCACGACGCCGCCTGGTCGCACCAGTCGCAACGCCTCGGTGAGCAGCTCCCGCTGCAGCTTCGTGAGCGTGCCGACGTCGGCGGGCTGGCGCCTCCACCGCGCCTCCGGGCGCCTGCGCAGGGCACCGAGACCGGTGCAGGGCGCGTCGACGAGCACTCGGTCGAACGCCCCTTCGACGAAGTCGGTCTCGCGGCCGTCGGCCACGTGCACGGTCACCGGCAGGCCTGAGGTGATCTTGCGCACGAGCTCGGCGCGGTGGGGTGCCTTCTCGACGGCGATCAGCTCGCCGCCTTCGAGGCCGACCAGTGCGGCGAGCAGCGCGGCCTTGCCGCCAGGGCCCGCGCAGAGGTCCAGCCAGCGATCGTCGGTACCGCCGTTGTCACTGCCTTCTAGGGTCGCGCGTGTGAGGGCTAGTGCACACAGCTGGCTGCCTTCGTCCTGGACGTTGGCCAGGCGCTCCCGGACGGGCTCGAGATCGCCCGGGTCGCCTACGCCGGCCTCCAGGTGCACGCCATAAGGCGAGTAGGGCGCCACGTCCCCGCCGACGATCGCGGCGAGCTCGTCGGCGCTCACCTCGCCGGGGCGTGCGACCAGGTGCACGGCCGGGCGGGCGTCGTCGGCCTCCAGCGCCAGCTTCAGCGGTTCCTCGCGGCTGCCGAGCGCCTCCGCGAACGCCTGCGCGATCCAGCGCGGGTGGGCGTGGGTGAAGGCGAGGTTGCCGACCGGGTCGGTGTCCGGGTCGGGCGCGAGCTCGTCGACCCAGGCGGCCTCGTCCTGCTCGGCGACCCGGCGCAGGACGGCGTTGACGAAGCCGGCGATGCCCGACCCGAGCTCGGCCCGCACGAGGTCGACGGTCGAGGCGACCGCGGCGTGCGACGGAATCCGGGTGCGCAGCAGCTGATACGTGCCCAGCCGCAGCGCGTCGAGCGCCGAACCGTCCACTTCGGACAACGGGCGGTCGGAGCACGCCTCGATGACGGCGTCGAGCAGCCCCTGGGCTCGCGCCGCGCCGTAGGTGAGCTCGGTGGCCAGCGCGGCATCACGGCCGGTGATGCGGCGCTCGCGCAGCAGTGCCGGCAGCACGAGGTTCGCGTACGCGTCGCGCTGGCGCACCGCTCGCAACGTCTCCAGCGCGGCGAGGCGGGCCGGGTCCTCCACGGGCGGCCGTGAGGGTCCGGTGCGCCGGCGCGGCGGATGCGGCCTGCGCGGCCTCGAAGGCTTGGAAGCTCCACGCGAATAGCCGGTCATGCGATGCACTCTCCTGCAGCGGCACGGCCAACGCGTGCCAAGTCAGTCCCCACCGGCATCCCGAACGCCGCCCGCCCCAAGGAGGACGCGACAACCCCGGACACCGAAAACCCATCAACCCACACCGAGAACGGCGCCGCCGCACACCCCGTCGCCGCGGAACACGTCATGCGACGCACTCCCCCTCGACGCCAGGGCCAACGCCCGCCAAACCAGACCTCAGCGGCATCCCGAACCCCGCCCAACCACAGGAGGACGCGACAACCCCGGACACCGAAAACTCATCAACCCACGCCGAGCGCCTCATGAGATGCGCTCCCCCGCCTCGATGCGCACGCCGCGCGCCCAGTCGGTGGCGGCCATGCGCTTCTTGCCCTGCGCCTGAACGTCACCGAGGGCCACGGCGGTGGTCGCCGTGCCCACGAGCACCCGCTTGCGCTCGACGAGCACCTCGCCGGCGGGCAGCGTCACGTCGGCGACGGGCGTCACGGGGCCGAGCTTCAACCGCTCGCCGCGGAACTCTGCCCACGCGCCGGGCTCAGGTGTGACGGCGCGCGCGAGGCGGTCCACGGCCACGGCGGGCGCGGTGAAGTCGAGGCGCGCGTCCTCGACTGCGATCTTGGCGGCGTAGGTGACACCGTCGTCGGGCTGGTCGACGGCGCGCAGGGTGCCGTCCTCGATGCCGTCCACAGTGGACAGCAGCAGCTGGGCGCCGGACTCGGACAGGCGGGTCAGCAGGTCGCCGGAGGTGTCGCGGTCGCGCACCTTCTCGGTCACCACGCCGAACACCGGGCCCGCGTCGAGCTCGCGGACGATGCGGAACGTCGAGGCGCCCGTGATGTCGTCGCCGTTGCGCACGGCGGCCTGCACCGGCGCTGCGCCGCGCCACGCGGGCAGCACGGAGAAGTGGAGGTTGACCCAGCCGAACCGCGGGACGTCGAGCGTCCGCTGCGGGAGCAGGTTGCCGTAGGCCACGACCGGGCACAGGTCGGGTTCCAGGGCGCGCAGGCGGTCCAGGAACTCCGGCTCGCCGGCCTTGGCGGGCGTGAGCACCTCGATGCCGTGTTCGTCGGCGAGCGCGGCGACGGGCGAGCGCTCGAGCTTTCGGCCACGGCCGGAGGGGGCGTCGGGGCGGGTGACCACGGCGACGACGTCGTGGCGGGAGGAGTCGATGAAGGCGCGCAGCGAGGGCAGTGCGACCTCGGGCGTACCGGCGAACACGAGTCGCATGGTCAGCTGGACCTGCCGAAGAGTGGGTGCGGGCTCTGCTTCAAGGTGGGGACCGTACCGTCGAACCACTCGGCCTGCCGGATTTCCTTCATGGCGAGCTTGCGGGTCTCGGCGTCGAGGCGGTCGAGGAACATCACGCCGTCGAGGTGGTCGGTCTCGTGCTGGATGCAGCGGGCCAGGGTCTCGGTGCCTTCGACCTCGACGGGCTCACCGTGCATGTTCCAGCCCTTGGCCACGACGTGCAGGTGGCGCTTGCAGTCCCACGACATGCCGGGGATGGACAGGCAGCCCTCGGGGCCTTCCTGCATCTCCTCGCCCACCACGTCCCACGTGGGGTTGACGAGGTGTCCGGCGAAGCCGTCGCAGTGGTAGGTGAACACACGCAGCCCAACACCGAGCTGAGGCGCGGCGAGTCCCGCTCCGCCCGCGTTCTGCATCGAGTCCCACAGGTCCTTGACCAGGGTGCGCAGTTCCTTGTCGAAGTCGGTGACCTCGACAGCGGCGGTGCGCAGCACCGGGTCGCCGAACAGGCGGATGGGTTGGACGGTCACGCAGTGCTCCTCGGGTGGACTGGTGGCCAGTCTACGAGGAGCGCGGTCAGTGCTCGGACGCGCTGCCGAGGAAGATCACGCCCACCAGCGCCGCGAGGAAGTGGCCGGTGAACCGGAGTGCCGTCCACACGGGGCGGAACACCGCGTGGAGGTCGAAGTGAGTGCCTGCCGCGGTACCAACAGTCGTCGTCGTCATGTCACAACTGTGCCGTTCGCGCAGGTCAGCCCACATCAGCTCGGAGTATCGAGCCTTCATCGGCCCCAGGTAGGAAGATCACGTGCAACACTCGGCCGGAAGGTGGACACCACCAGGTCATGAGGCTGATGCGACCGAGCTGGGAGGGGGCGGCCGCCGTGCCCGACGACGCCCCGTCGGACGCCGATCTGTGGGCACGGGGTGACGAGCACGCTTTCGGTGAGCTGTACGACCGGTACGCCGAGGCGGTGTGGAACCACGCCTACCGGCTGACGGCGTCGTGGTCGACGGCCGAGGACCTGACGTCGGCGACGTTCCTGACGGCCTGGCGCCGCCGCAACGAGATGACGCTGGTCCGGGCCAGCGCGCTGCCGTGGTTGTTCACGGTGGCGGGCAACCTGGCGCGCTCGGAGTTCCGCCGCAAGGCGAGGTTCAGCCGCCTGCTGCTGCGCGTGCCCCGCAACGACGTGCAGCGCGATCACGCGGACGAGGTCGTCTCCTCGCTCGACCACGAGTCGCGCCTGAGCGAGGTGCTGCGAGCAGTCGAACGTCTCCCCCGTGCCGAACGCGAGGCCGTCGAGCTCGTACTGCTCGGCGAGCTGTCCACCGCGGAGGCCGCCGAGGTGCTGGGCGTGGCCGAGGTGAGCGTCCGCTCGCGCCTCTCCCGCGCCCGCACCCGCCTGCGCAAGGAGCTCGCCGACGACACCCTGGAGGTGGAGTGATGACCATCGAGCTGCCACCCCGGCGCGCACTGCCCGCGGACGTGAAGGAACGGATGCGCCCGGCCTTCACCGAGACGCGCCCGCGCCGCGGCCACACCCCGCTCGCGGTGGCCGCGGGTGTGGCGCTGCTCGTCGCGGGTGGCGTCACCGTCACGCAGACGTTCTTCGACCGCACCGACTCCGGGAACGCCCGCGTGGTCGCCCCGTCGCGGCAGGACGTGAACCGCTGCCGTGCCGCGATGAACGACGAGAACTGGTCGTCCTCCAAGATGGTCGTGTTCGACAGCCACAAGGTGCTGGTGGGCAAGGACAACCGGTTCTGCGAGCTGACCAGGTCCCGTGCGCACGTCATCCTGCAGAACACCGGGCAGTCACCGCCGGGCGCGGGCTCGGTCACGTTCCGTTCGGATCACGTCATAGCGGGTGTCCCACCGCTCGACGCGCGCACGGCCGTCGTCCACGACGGGAACGAAGGCTCTGACCGCCCCTCCACCGACGCCGTCGTGACCCGCGACTTCTTCGTCTCCTACTCGGCGGCCCCGCGCACCATCACGGAGGTCCTGTTCGACGACCGCACCACGGTGACCGTGCCGTCCCTCAACGAGGTCCAACCGGCCGCGATCACGGACAGCTTCGAAAGCGGCGACGGCAACGCCTGGACCCCGGTCAACCTCCTTTCCAGGTGCGCGGACAACGCCGCCGCCGCGGGCTCCAGGTTCGAGGAGCTGAAGGGCTGGCAACCGTTGCTCACCAGCGGCCTCGACGGCCGTGATGGCCTCCTGCTCGCCCAGCGCGACAACCGCGAGTGGGCCACCTGCCTGTTCTCGTCGTTCACCAGCGGCGGCACCTCACTGGAGAAGATCTACACGGTCCCCGCCGACCCGCAGGGCGTGAAGATGGTCAGCGGCCACACCAGCCTGGGCACCTTCATCATGGCCGCCAGGACCAGCGCCGCCGCCAGGACCGTCGAGGTGTCCAAAGACGGCGGCCCGGCCGTGACCGCCGACGTCACCGATGGCTTCTTCATCGTCAAGCTCCCCAGCGACGGCTCTGCCATCGACTTCGGCAGCCTGCGCGTCACAGCCCGCGACGCCGACAATCAGATCGTCTTCTCGGGCGGGGTTACCTAGGGTCGGAGCACATGACCTGGACCGCACCGGAAGTGACGCCGCCCGACGAGCCGTTCGTCGGCCCGGAACGCCCAATGCTGGAAGCGTGGCTCGACCGCCATCGGGCCACGTTCCTGCGGAACTGCGCGGGCCTGACCGGCGAGCAGCTGGCCACGCCGTCCACGCCCCCGTCCACCCTCACGCTGCAGGGCCTGATCCGCCACCTCGCCGACGTGGAGCGCGTCTGGTTCCGCATCCGCCTGGCGGGCCAGGACGTCAAGGCCCGCTACTCCGACCCTCCGAACTGGGACGCCGCCTTCGAGCACCTGGACCCCAGCCGCGCCGACTCCGAGTACGCCGACCTCGTCGCCGAGATGGCCAAGGCCCGCGCGGCCGCCGCGCCGCACGACCTCGACGAGACCTTCGTGCACGAGCGCTGGGGCGAGATCTCCGTGCGCTGGCTGTACATCCACCTGATCGAGGAGTACGCCCAGCACAACGGTCACGCCGACCTCCTCCGCGAAGCGATCGACGGCCGTACGAACAAATAGCGCCCACCACACACACGGCGGCGGCCGGGTTCCCCCAATTTCAAGACTAGTGCTGGGGTCTGACAGAAATGGCCGGTCCCCGCCGTCACCGCTGAGGGTGGGGACGACGGGGACCGGAAGTGGCAACGGCGGGCTCAGCCCACCCAGACGACGCGGGCGGAACCTCCGCCGCGACGGGTCGGTTCGGCGACTGCTCGCCAGCGGCCGTCCTTCGCGCGTTCGACGGCGGTGGCTGCGCCGATTTCCGCGTTCTGGCTGAACTTGTGGCCGATGGCCTGCAGGCCCGCGGTGGTCGCGGCGGCGATGAACTCCGCCTCGGCCGGGGTGGTGTTCGTGGCCGAGTTGCGCTGAGAGGCGCGCGGGGCCGCGACGGCGTCACGCAGGGACAGGCCGCGGTCCAGGCGTCCGGTCAGGATCTGCAGGACGGTGGTGATGATCGTGGAGCCACCGGGTGAGCCGACGGCCAGCTGGACCTTGCCGTGGTCCACCACGATGGTCGGCGACATGGACGAGCGCGGGCGCTTGCCGGGGCCGGGGAGGTTCGGGTGCGGGACGCCCGGCGTCGGGACGACGAACTCGAAGTCGGTGAGCTCGTTGTTGAGCAGGAAGCCGCGGCCGGGGACGACGATGCCGCTGCCGCCCTCCGACTCGATGGTCAGCGTGTAGGCGACGACGTTGCCCCAGCGGTCGGCGACCGTGAGGTGCGTGGTGCGTTCGGCGTCTTCGCGCAGGTGCGAGGGGCCGGCGGTGGCCTGGCACGCCTGGGGGTTGTTCGGGTCGGCGGCCGGCTGCGGGGCGGGCAGGACGGCGTCGGACTTGATCAGGCACGCGCGGGTGTCGGCGAACTTCTGCGAGAGCAGGCCTTCGGTCGGGACGCGGCTGAAGGCCGGGTCGCCCACCCAGCGCAGGCGGTCGGCGAACGCGAGCCTGCTCGACTCGATGAAGCGGTGCAGGTACTGGACGTCGGAGACCTTGGCCAGGTCGGTCGACTCCAGGATGTTCAGGGCCTCGCCGACGGTCGTGCCGCCGGACGACGGGGCGGCCATGCCGTAGACGTCGAGGCCGCGGTAGCGCGTGTGCGTGGGCTCGCGGCGTTCGACCTGGTAGCGGGCCAGGTCGGAGATCTCCAGGGCGCCCTTGCGGACGTTGCGGGTCGAGCCGGGCACGACCGGCGGCTGCTGGACGGCCTTGACCAGGTCACGGCCCACCTGACCGCCGTAGAGAGAGGCGAGCTCGGTGCGCGCGAGCTCGCGGTAGGTGTCGGCGAGCTGCGGGTTGCGGAACGTGGTGCCGACCGCGGGCGGCTGGCCGCCCGGCAGGTAGAGGTCACGGGTCGAGGTGAAGTCCGCGAAACGGGCCGCGTTGTTGGTGATCTGCGTGTTGAACGTCTGGTCGACGACGAAACCACGTCGTGCCAACGCTTCCGCGGGTGCCATGGCCTCGCGCAGGTTCAGGCTGCCCCACTTGCGCAGCGCCTGCTGCCACGTCTTGGGCGTGCCGGGAACGCCGACCGACAGACCGCTGGTCACGGCCTCGGCGAACGGCAACGGCGTGCCGTTCTCGATGAACAGCTGGTCGGTGGCGGAACGCGGTGCGGTCTCCCGTCCATCCAGAGTGGACACACGACCGGTGCGGGCGTCGTAGTAGACGAAGAATCCGCCTCCGCCGATGCCCGCGGAGAACGGGTCGGTCACGCCGAGCGCGGCGGCGGTGGCGACGGCGGCGTCGACGGCGTTGCCCCCTCTGCGGAGCACGTCGATGCCGATCTGGGACGCGTCGGGGTCGACGCTGGAGACGGCACCGCCCCAACCGACCTGCTCGGGCACGCGTGGTGATGGTTCTGCCGCGCCTGCCTGAGGAGCAGGGGCGACCAGTACGACGGAGAGCGTCAAAGCGGCGACCGTTCGCAACATGCGCACACTTCATACTCCCTTAACACCGCATGCAACACTCCTTGAGGAAGGCATAAGGTGCGGATGTGATCGATCTTGACCGGTTGCGAGCCGAGTTCGCCACCATGCCGCTCGACGAAGCCGACCGCGAGGACGCGCTGCGCCTGCTCCTGCGCGACCGCCGCGACGGCGACGGGGACCTGTTGCGCCATCTCCTGGCCGCCGAGACCGCCGCCCACCGCGAGGGCTGGGGCCTGAGCGAGACGATGGCCATCGCCGCGCTGCTGCTCGCCGAGTGCGGCCGCGAGGAGGACGTCTGGACGTTGTGGGAGGCCAAGAACGCCTCCTTCGACACGATGGCGGGCCTCGACGGCTACCTGCTGTTCCCGGCCGGCATCGCGGGCACGACGGCGCACGTGATCGCGAGCGAGGACCATCCCGAGCGCGGCGACCTGATGACGTACATGAGCGAGTACCTGGAGTACGAGAAGCTCACCGACGACGACATCCGCTCGCACATCGCGAACCTGCGCTCCTACTACGAGAGCTGAGCTTCCAGGCTGATCGGCGCGGGCGTGGTCTGGTGCAGGTCGAAGAGGACGACCTCGTTGCGTCCTCGCCGCAGCCACTGCGCCGGGCAGTACAGGCGGTGCTGCGGGCCGATCTTCCAGTAGCGGCCGAGGTTGTTGCCGTTGACCCAGACCACGCCCTTGGTCCAGTTCGAGACGTCGACGTAGGTGTCGCCGACGCGGCTCAGGTCGATCTCGGCGCGGAAGAACAGTCCTGGTCGCGCGGGATCGGTGACGCGGCGGCGCAGACCGCGAACCCAGTCGTCGTTCATCGGCAGCGGGAAGGTCTCCCAGCCGGTCAGCTGCTCACCGAGCGTGACGGTTTCCAGGATGCCCTTGCGGTCGACCAGCGCCTGGCCGAAGTTGGTGCGGCCCAGGCCTTCCACGGCGATGTCGAGCACGGCGGGCGCTTCGGCGACGCTCGGTAGTTCCAGCGGAAGGTTGTCGTTGGTGACGTTGAGTTCGGACGCCACCGCGGGCGAGATCCAGGTGCGGGAGAAGCCGCCCTGGAACTCGCCGTCGACGAAGACGGTCGCGTAGTCGTGCACCCAGCGGATGTCGAGCGAGCCGCCGGTGTAGCCGGGGATTCGCTTGCGGTACACGACGTAGCCCGAGTTCTGGCCGTGCATCTCCATCGGCTGCGGGTTCTCGGACGGGATCGGCGCGGGCAGGTTGTCCCACAGCGACGCGAAAGCGGCCGGGGTGACCGGTGTCGCGGTGATCGTCGGAACCGGGGCGGGGACGGCGGGCAGCGGAGTGCTCAGCGCGGCGCCGATGATCGCGCGGTAGGCGTGGTAGCGCGGGGCCGCGTTGCCTTGTTCACCGATGGGCGCGCAATAGTCGTAAGTGGTGATGTCCGGCGTGTAGGCGCCGGACCAGTCGTCGGCGTTGGCGCCGGCCCAGAAGCCGAAGTTCGTGCCACCGTGCAGCATGTAGATGTTGAACGACTGACCGCGCGCCATGAACTCGCGCAACTGCCGTGAGATGTCGAAGTCCTTGCCGGAGAAGTCCTTGTCGCCCCAATGCGTGAGCCAGCCGGGGTAGACCTCCCCCGCCATCACCGGAACCTTCGGGTACATCTCGCGGGCCTGGTCGAGGTAGCCGGACTCCCCCGCGCTCAACGCGATCGCGCAGCCGTCCAGTGCGATCGCGGGGTTGGCCTGCAGCTGCCAGATGCCGTCCTCGGTGTAGAACGGGCCGGTGATGCCGTTGGCGAGCCACAGCTGCCGCAGTTGCTCCAGGTAACCGCGGTCGGAACCGTACGAGGCGTACTCGTTCTCCACCTGGACCATGAGGACCGGCCCGCCGTTGTCGATCATCAACGGGCGCACGATCCGCGCGAGCGCGGCGAAGTACCGGCCGACGGCGGCCATGTAGCGCTGGTCGTCCTTCGTGCGCAGCTTGATGTCCTTGTGCCGCAACAGATAGGCGGGCAGGCCGCCCAAGTCCCACTCGCCGCACACGTACGGGCCGGGACGCAGCAGCACCCACATGCCTTCCGACTGGCAGAGGCGGATGAACGCCGCGACGTCACGCCGGTCGGTCGTGAAGTCGAAGACGCCCTCCCGCTCCTCCGAGTAGTTCCACATGACGTACAGCGCGATGGTGTTCATGCCCATCGCCTTGGCTTGCCGTCGAGCAGGAACGCGCTGCCGTCCTGCGCGAACCCGAACCTCGCCTGGTTCGCCGGCGCCTTGCCCAGCGTCAGGAACGGTGCAAGCGCGCTGAGCGTGAGGAAGCTGCGACGACGCATGAGCGTGACCGTATGGACACGGCGAGTAACCGGACAACGCTTGGTCTGGCCCAGCCCGCTAGAGGACCTCGAGCGGGTCGAGCTTGATGCGCACCAACTCCTGTTCCTTCCGCGCGGTCCGCACGGCCTGCGCCTCGGCCAGCACAGCGGCCAGCTGCCGGCCTTCGGCACGCGAGACCCGGACGAGCGCCCGTTCCTTGGTCTCGTCGTCACCGAGCGGCACCGGCCCGAGAACCTCGCCGCTCGAAGGCAGGTGCAGTTCGTCGAGCAGGGCGTTCACCGCGTCCGGAGTCCCGTCGACGGTCGCCATCCGCACGGCGGGCGGAAACCCGAGCTCGGTGCGCGCCGCAAGCTCGGTGGCGGCGTGCCACACCGGATCCCACCGCACCAGAGCCTGCACCGGTGTGAGCGTGGAGTCCGCGATCACGACCACCCGCCCGTTACCCGGCCGCACCAGCCCAGCAGCCGTCATCCACCGCCTCAGCGCCTCCTCGGACGCCCGGAGATCGGCCCGCCCGAGCAACGCCCACCCGTCGAGCAGCAGCACCGCCCCGTACCCGCCCTCGGCCACGGGCTCGGCACCCGGCGTCGCCACCACCAGAGCAGGCTTGCCCGGCACCTTCGTGAGCACCTCGTCGGCACCACTGGTCCGCACCGGATGCCCGGGAAACGCCCGCCCGAGCTCCTCCGCCGTGCGCCGAGCCCCGATGATCTGCCCACGCAGCCGCCGCGACCCGCACGTAGGACACCGGAACGCGGCCTCGGTCGCCGCGCACCACCGGCAGTACGCGGGCTTCGGCATCCCGTCCTCGGTACCACCGGGCAACGCCAACGGCCCCGCACACCGACGACACCGCGCCGGCCCACGACACTGCCCGCACGCCAGCGCGGGCACATACCCGCGGCGCGGAACCTGAATCAGCACAGGCGAGTCGGCCAACGCGAACCGAGCGGCGTCGAACGCGATGGACGGCAACCGCGCGGTGCGAGCAGCGGGATCCTTGACGTCCTGCCACTCGTTGTCCCCCACCGACACCACCCGAGGCGCCACCGCACGGAGGGTCTCGCGGTTCGCCACGATCTCGTGCGCCCACCCAGTCTCGACGAGCAGCTGCGCCTCGGCAGTACGCGCGAAGCCGCCGATCAACAACGCCGCACCGGACATGTGCGCCCGCTGCACCAGCACGTCGCGCACGTTGGGATACGGCGAACGCTGCTCGACGTGGAGGTCGTCACCGTCGTCCCACACGACCAGCAGCCCTGGATCCGCAACCGGCGCGAAGGCGGTGGCGCGGGTGCCGACGACAACCCGCGCGACGCCACGGCGCACCGCGAGCCAACGCTTGTAGCGCTCGGACGGCCCCAGGTCAGCGGAGAGGGTGACGACGCCTTCGATGAGCCTGCCGCACGCCTCGGCGACGCGGGCGAGGTCGCGATGGTCCGGCACGACGATGACGACACCCTTGCCGGTGGACGCGACCGCGGCCGCCGCCTCGGCGAGGCGCGCGGGCCAGTCCTCGGCAGGGAGCGCCTGCCAGACGGCGTGGGCGGGGCGGCCGGTGCGCAGGGCTTCGAGGTACTTGGGGCCTCGGGGGTAGCGGGACCAGGCGTCGGCGGGAACCGGAGGCAGCTCGGAGCGCGGGCCGCTCGCGGACGAAGCCGGGTTCGCGGGCGAGGCGACGGACGCAGAAGGGTTGGCGGGCACGGACGAAGCGAGGGGCGACGACGCTTGTGGCGCGGACGAGTCAGCGACTGGCATCAGCGGCGCGGACGGGTCTGAGGGCGAAGCGGAAGGCGCGGACGAGGCGGCGGACGACGCCAGCGGCTCGGACGGCGAGGCAGGAAGCGCGGACGGGTCGGCAGGCGAAGCGGGAGACAGGTCAGCAGGCGAGGCGGGCGACAACAGGGATGCGGGATCCGCAGGGGACGCGTTGCTCGCCGGTGGAATGGTCGCGGAGTCAGCGGTGGGGGCGGTGGACGGGTGTGCGGTCACCCAGGCCGGGTCCTGGGGTAGCGGGGCCGGTGAGCCTGAAGGCGCTGCTTCCGCTCGGGCGTGGCGGGGCGGGATCGCGAGGCGCAGGACGTCGATCATGCCGCCCGCGTACCTGTCGGCGATGGCGCGGGCGAGCGAGGCGATTTCGGGCGCGAGCACCGGTTCTGGTGACACGACCTTTTCGATGAAGGCCAGCTTCTTGTCGTAGTCGGAGGTTTCGGCTCGTTCCAGGAGGTAGCCGTCGACGAGTTGGCCGGCGAAGCGCACTCGGACTCGGCAGCCCGGGACGGCTGTCGTGTCCAGTTCGGACGGAACCGCGTAGTCGAAGGGGCGGTCCAGGTGGGCCAGGGGGACGTCCACGACGATGCGGGCGACCGGCAACTCAGCCGCGGGGACCCGTTCGCCCCGTCTTGCCCCGGTCTTCGCGCTCATGCTCCTGGTGTATCAGACAGCCCCGACAGTCACGCGTTGCGCCTCACCAAACCGGTGAAGCCCGCCACGAACAGGGTGGCGAACGCCCAGGCCAGGATCTGCAGCACCCACGTCGAGGCCAGCACGAACTGGCCACCGGCGGAAGGTGCGACCGTGCAGCGGGCCGCGTCCACCTTGACCAGCGGTGTTGCCACGTTCAGCGCGTAGCCGACCTGCTCCACCGCGGAACACCGGACCGCGCCCGACACCAGCACCACGCCGATCGACACGGCCAACACCCCGGCCAGCCACACCAGGGCGAGGCCGGGGCGGTAGCCGTGGCCGACGGTCACGCCGCGGATCAGGTGCCACGCACGGCCCCACCGGGAGAGCTGGCCGCGGCGACGCAGATCACGTTGGGCGGCAACGCGAATTCGCCGGACGTCGCGTTCGTGGCCGGCGGCGGAGTGGGCGGCGGCCAGCTGGACCCACGGTTGTGTCGAGTAGTAGGGCGTGCGGGTCGACAGCAACGACAGCCATTCGTCCACAGTGGCGTCACGGGGCAGACCTTCGTACACGAGGCCTTCGAGCTGAACAGCGCCGTCGATGCCGGATAAGGGCATCAGGAGGTCCTTGCCGATCTTCACGTGCCGCAGGTCGAGGGCGACCTCGGGCGAGCTGAACCGACCGGCGCGCAGGATCAGCTGGCCGTCGATCCGCGCGCCGCGCAGACGCACCGCGCCGTGCCGTTCGCCGCCCTCCGCGTCGAAGCCGTGGGAGAGGAAGATCGCGTCACCGACGTGCAGGTCCACGCCCTGCAGCGCGGAGCCGGAGTGGCGCAGCCGCGCGCCCTGGCAGAACAGGACGCCGCCGATCTTCGCCGAGTTCAGCACCACCGCGCCGACCGCGCTGAAGCCCTCGTCGAGGTACACGCTGCCGCCGAACTTCGACCCGCGCAGGGTGAGCGCGACCTCGTCCGCCGAGGTCAGCACAGCCCCGCTCATCCTGAGGTCGTGCTCGATGTTCACCCGCTCGGCGCTCACCGACGGCGCCACCAGCCCGCTCAGGTCGAGCAACGTGAACTGGGCGCGGTCCAGCACCACGGGCTGCAGGGCAACACAGTCCCGCAGCACCAGCGGACGTTTCGCCACCACGTCCGACAGGTCGAGCTGACCGGCGATCGTCGCGCCGGTCAGCCGCAGCCCTGATGGGTCCAGCGCGTCCGCGTCGAGCAGCTGCCGCCGGATCTCGTCCCCCGTGATCTCCACCAGGACAAGTTAGCCCGAGATCGACTCGTGGCCGTTCTCGATGTGGCCGCACAACCTGCGCCTGAACGCCGGCTCTTCCTCCACCGTCACGGTGAGGTCGTACCAGCCGGAGTTCATCGCGGTCAGCCACGGGATCACGTGGCGGTGGCCCGGACGCACGACGTAGCGGCGGCGGCCGAGCACGAAGGTCAGGCGCGACGAACCGGTGTTCTCGAAGGTCAACGTCAGCACACGGCTGTAGCCGCGCACCGACGACGACACGCGCGCACGGTCAGACGACGACCCGAGGAACTCACGGCGGAAGCCGTTCGGGCCCAGCAGCACCAGGTCGTGGTCACCGGGCAGATCGACCGAGGCCGAGGAGGCCACGTCGAAGTGCTGCGGCACCGGAAACTGGCCCGAGTACGGGTACAGGGCGAGGTGAGCCGAGGCCGAACCCGAGTTGGTCATCTCGAGAGAAGAGCCGCGCAACGACGCGTCAGGCTGGTACGGCAGGGCGCGCGCACGTCGTCGTCCGGCCTCCTGCTCGGGCATCTTCTGCGACGACGGCGGCGCGGGTCGCCAGCGCGGCGTGGCGGGCGGAACGGCGGCGGGCTCGCCGACCTCGGGCCAGGTGCGGCGGCGGTCGAAGTCGAACGTCGAGGTCAGGTCACCGGCGACGGTTCGGCGCCACGCGGAGATCTCCTCCGACCGCACGCCCGTCCACTTCTCCAGGAACTGCGTCATCGACGTGTGGTCGAACACCTGCGAGCACACGTATCCGCCGACGGACCACGGCGAGACGACCGTCATCGGCACGCGCGTACCGAGTCCCAACGGCCGGTCACCGACGTACTCGTCAGACACGCTCAACGGCGGGCGCGGCGGCGGCACGTGGTCGTAGAAGCCGTCGTTCTCGTCGTAGGTGATGAACAGGACCGTGGACTCCCACACATCCTGGTTGGAAGCCAACGCGTCCAGAACCTGGTACGTGATCGAGGCCGAGGCAGCGGGCGAAGAGGCACCGGGGTGCTCGGAGTCCACAGAGGACGGAACCAGGTACGAGACAGCGGGCAGGCGCCCAGAAGAAACATCCGCGCGGAACGCCTCCCCCAGCCCACCAGGCCGAACACGCTGCAATCCGCACGTGTACAAGGACTTCTCGGCAACACTGAGCGACGAAAGATCGATGGAACCGATCAGCGCGGGGTCACCGGTCCCGTAGAGCTTGTCCAGGGACTTGAACCCGGCCGGCAGCACCTTCCGCGCGATCTCCTTGAACCGCACGAAGAACTCCAGATTGTTGTCCTGGAAGTTGTCCCACTCCTGGTAGACGCGCCACGACTTCCCGGCCGCCTCAAGACGTTCCGGGTAGGTCTTCCACGTGTACCCGGCGTGGTTGTCCTCGTTGTAGGCCGCGTTGCCGGTCGCACGCGCACCAGTGGGCTCGAAACCCGTGTACCCGGACACCCAGTAGTTCCGGTTCGGCGACGTCGAGGACGGCACCGAGCAGTGGTACGCGTCGCACAACGTGAAGGTGTCGGCGAGCTCGTAGTGGAACGGGAGGTCCTGCCGCGTGTAGAACGCCATCGTCGCCGCGGTCTTCGCCGGCACCCAGTTGTCGTTCCACCCGCCGCGCAGCGCGTTGTGCCCGCCGTTCCAGCTGTGGTCGAGGTCGCCGATGTACTGGATGTCACGGCCGGACGCCGCCTCACGGACGGGGAACGGCAGCACGCCCGACTGCGAGAACACGCCACGAAGAGCGTTGCGGTCCGAGAAGCCGCGCACGCCGCGAAGAGTTCCGTAGTAGTGGTCGAACGAACGGTTCTCCTGCATCAACAGCACGACGTGCTTGATCGCGCGCAACCCTCCCTCACGAGGCTCACGGGCCAATGCCGCGTACACGGACGGTGGCAGCAGAGTGCCCGCACCAGCAGCAGCGACGGCAGCCATGAACCCACGGCGAGAGAGCGACATGGAAGGAGTTTCTAGTCCGAGCACGTGACGCGGAACCAACTCACGTATGAACAAAGGCCCCGGACGCGCCGGGGCCTTGTTCACACTCACAGTCAGGGTGCGGCGATCGCGGCCGTCACGCTGGCCTGGGCGTTGAGCAAACCCTTGCCGCACTGAGCGGCGGCGGGCAGCACCTTTGCCTTCAGGTGCAGCAACACCTGCGAGGGCGTCAGCGGCGCCTTGCCGTTCAGCACCCGTGCGTGCTGCATCAGCGCCACGACACCGGAGACGTGCGGTGTCGCCATCGAAGTGCCCTGGTAGTGCTTGTAGATCGACGCGCCGGGCACGGTCGGACCGTTGTTCAGCGTCGACAACACCCCGTTCGCGACGACCGGTGACGTCTCGCCACCAGGCGCGCAGATCTCCACCGTGGCGCCGAAGTTCGAGTACGAGGCGCGGTTGGCCTGCCGGTCGGTGGCCCCCACGGTGATCACACCGACGCAGTTCGCCGGGGTGGTCCCGGACGCGTTGGCCGCGTCGTTGCCCGCCGCGACCACCACGGTCGCGCCGTAGGTGTTGCGGGCCGTGTTGATCGCGCTCTGCAACGTCGCGGGGCACACCGCGGACGCTCCGCCGAGCGACAGGCTCAGCGTCTTGGCCGGGTTCGGGTTCGCCGGAACGCCCGCGACCGGTCCGCCGGCCGCCCACACGATGCCGGCCGCGATGTCGGCCAGAGTGCCGCCACACGTGCCGAGCACGCGCACCGGAACGACCTTGGCCAACGGTGCGACGCCCGTGCCTCCGGTCAGGTTGTTGCGCAGCTCCGCCACGGTGCCCGAGACGTGCAGCCCGTGCCAGCTCGACGGACGCGCGGCCGTTCCCGGACCGCACTGGTTGGCCAGCCGCCAGTCGCCCTGGTCCATCGGGTTGTTGTCCCGCGCGTTGCCGTCCTTGGCGAACACCGCGTTGCTGATGAAGTCGTAGCCGCCGATGTAGTTGGCGCCCATGTCGGGGTGCACCGTGCGGCCGGTGTCGATCACCGCGACGCGCTGGCCGAACCCGTTCGGCCCGAGGTCCCACGCCTGCGACAGGTTGATGCCACCGGCCGCCTCCCAGTAGTGCCACTGCTGCGGCCACAGCGGGTCGTTCGGCACGGCCGTCGACTCGAGCACCATGTTCGGCTCGGCGTACTCGACGTCACCCCGTGCCATCAGCACGCGGATCGACTCCGCGGCGTCCCGCGACGCGAGCACCTCGGCGCCGTCGACAGCGTCCGCCACGGCCCGCGTCCGCGACTTCTCCAGCGCGTCGCCGCGCGATGCTCCTTCCCGGAACTTGACGATGATCTCCTGCTCGGGCTCCTCGTCCTGGGCCACGGCGGTCAGCGGTACCGCCGTCAGCGCCATCACTGCGCCGAGCAGGGCTGCGATGCCGGCTCTCATGATTCTCCCCTTCCAACGAACTGACGGTGAGAAGGAGAAACCGGCGTGGTTGTGGCCCGGATGCGGTCGCCACAACCGATTCACAACAGGACCCGCGTACTCACGTGCACAACGTCCGCAGAGGGGGACCTCATGCTTCAGCTCGTCGTCGCGGCCGCACTCGCCGCGTCAGGAACGGCCGCCGCACCCGATCCCGCGACCACGGCGCGGGTCGAGGCCGGCAGGCTCGTCATCACCGGGGCGCCCGCGCGCGCCAGCCAGATCCACGTCTCCGGCACCACCATCAGCGATGCCGGCACGATGCGGGCGGGCACGGGGTGCACGCGCCTGTCGGCCTCGCGCGTCCAGTGCGCGCAGGTCCCGAAGATCGTCATCTACCTGGGCAACCGCGACGACACGGTTCTCTACGACAGCGCCGTGCCCACCGAGCAGCACGGCGGCGACGGCGACGACTCGCTGCACGGCGGCTCCGGCGCGGACGTCCTCGAAGGTGGCGACGGCGACGACACGATGAGCGGTGGCACGGGCCCGGACATGCTCTACGGCGGCGATGGCGACGACGTGCTGGACGAGCCGTCCACCGACGCGGGCGGCAACTTCCTGCAGGGCGGCTACGGCAACGACAAGATCGACGGCGCCAAGGCGAACATGCGCGACCGGGCGGACTTCAGCGACCACGCCGAAGGCATGACGATCGACCTCGCCGCGGGGACCGCCACCCGGCCCGGCGAGCTCGACGAGATCAAGAACGTGCAGGACGTCCGCGGCACCGCGGGCGACGACACGTTGTCCGGCAACGCCTGGCCCAACCTCATGTACGGCTTGGGCGGCAACGACACGTGCACGGAGGGTCCCGCCGACGTGTGCATGCCGTGATGTATTCCGTGCGATGTATCAGGGCCCGGCGTGGCAACTCCGCTGATGCGTGGAGCCATTAGATGTCCGCCTGCTCGGGCCCCTCGAAGTCACCGGGCCAGGCGGCGTGCTGCGCCTCGCCGGCACGCGCCAGCGCTCCCTCCTGGCGCTGCTGGCGTTGCGCGCACCCTCGGTGCTCCCCGCAACGCACCTGATCGACGCGTTGTGGGGCACCGAGCCTCCACCCACGGCCCTGCGCACCCTCCACAGCCACATCGCGCGCGTTCGCAGCGCACTGGCCGCCATCGGCCTGACGGACGTCCTCGTCACCACCACCGTCGGATACGCACTTCGCATCGAACCGTCGCAAGTTGACGTCACACGGTTCGAGCGCGCGCCCTCACCCCGTGCGGCACTGGCGTTCTGGCGCGGCGACCCCCTGACCGACTGCGAAGTCTTCGAGTGGGCGTCCGCCGAGATCACCCGTTTGCACGAAGCACGGCTCTGCACCGAGGAAGCACTGGCACAGCAGGAGATCAGCCGCGGCGCCTGCGGAACGGCAGCCGCCTCGCTGGAACGCCTGGTCGTCAGCCACCCCCTTCGGGAACGCTTCTGGGAGCTGCTGGCCGGCGCACAACTGCGTGCCGGACGACGCGCGGACGCGTTGAGCACGGTCCGCCGAGCCCGCAACGTCCTCGTCGAAGAGCTCGGTGTCGATCCCGGCCCCGGCCTGCGCGCGATCGAGGCCGAAGCGCTGTCGTGCCCACCTCCCGACGCCAGGACCGGTCTCATCGGACGCCAGCGCGAAACCCTGGACGTCCTGCGGCTGCTGGAGAAATCCCGGCTCGTCACGCTCACCGGGCCGGCGGGCTGCGGCAAGTCCCGGCTCGCCCAGCACGTCGCACCACTGTCCACAGTGGTCGATCTGACCTCCGCGACCTGCGTCGAGGACGCCGTCGCGGCCGCGTTCGGCATCTCCACCCGCGAACTCGGCTCGCTCGGCAACACCGCGGTGCTGCTGGACAACTGCGAACGGCTGAGAGCGAACTGCGCGGCGTTCGTCGAGGCACATCCACGGCTGCGCGTCCTCGCCACCAGCCGCGAACCTCTCGGCGTGCCAGGCGAAACCGTCCATCCCATCCCGCCGCTCGCCGTTCCCGACCCGGACGTGCCGCGCTCCCTCACCGAGCTCGCCGCCTACGACGCGGTGAGGCTGTTCCTGGACCGCGCCGCCCACACCTACACCGACTCGGACGCCCCGGCGATCGCCCAGCTCTGCGCCGCGCTGGACGGCCTGCCGCTGGCCCTGGAACTCGCCGCCGCCCGCACGTCCGTCCTGACACCGGCCCAGATCGTGCGCCGGCTGCGCGACCGCTTCGGCCTGCTCGGACCGCTGCGCGCCGCCATCGCGTGGAGCCACGACCTCCTGACCACCTCGGAACGCACGCTGTTCGCCGACCTCGCGGTGTGCGCGGGCGGTTTCCCTGCAGACCTCGTCGAAGCCCTGGCCAGCACCCTCGACGCGCTGACCGGCCTGGTCTCGAAGTCGCTCGTGCGCGTGTCCCGCGTCGCCGGCGAAACCCGTTTCTCCATGCTGGAAACCGTGCACGCCTTCGCGTGCGAGCAAGCCACGGAAGCCCACGCCCGCGCCGCCGGCTTCTTCCTGGACCTCGCCGAACGAGCCGAAGCCGACCCGACCGGCACGCTGCTCGACGAACTGCGCGTCGAGCACGCCAACCTGCGGCGCACGATGGACTGGTTCACCACGACCGGCGACACCGCGAAGATCCTGCGCCTGGTCGTCGCACTGAACCGCTACTGGCACCGCACCGGCAACTACCGCGAGGGCCGCCAGTGGCTCACCATCGCCCTGCGCGGCTCAGGACCGTTGCGAGGCAAGGCTTTGGCCTCCGCCGCCGCCCTGGCGCTGCTCGAATGCGACTACCGCGAGGCAGTCCGCTACGCCAGCGACGGGCTGGAAGCCGACCCGTCCCAAGCCGGACGGCTGCACCGCCTGCTGGGATCGGTGGCGCGCGAACGCGGCAACTACGAAACAGCCCTGCACCACTACCAGGAAGCCGCTCGCGCCTCGAGTCCCGCGCACGCCGCCTACGCCCGTCAGCTGGCCGGAGCGACTTCCTGGCTCGCTGGTGACTTCGACGTCGCGGAGGCCGATCTTCAGGCATCACTGAAGTCACTGCGGGAGCTGGGTGATCGGCGCGGCGCGACCTCCTCGCTCGCCTACCTGGGCGCGGTCGCCTGGTACCGGGGCGACGAGCTTCAGGCACGGCGGCTGCTCGACGAGGCGCTGGACACGTTCGGGGAGCTGGAGTTCAAGGAGGGCATCGCCTGGGCGCTCAACCTGCTCGGCGTGGTCGAGCAGGGCACCGGCAACGCGGCCAAGGCCCGTTCGTTGCTGGAGCGCAGCCTCACCCTGCACCGCGAACTGGGCGACCGCTGGCGTCAGGCAAGCGTGCTGGAGGCGTTGGCGACCGTCACGCGGAACGGTGCGCTGCGGGCGGAAGCGGCGGCGATCCGCGCGGAGATCGGGGCACCCGTGCCGGTGGTGGAACGCGACCTGGCTCGTGCTCGTTAGCGTTCGGGCAACGCCGCGACGAGACGCTGACCCCATGAGAACCCACACCACAGCAGCCGTCTCGGCGCTCTTGATCGCTCTCTGCACGTTCGGTGTCGCCTCAGCCGACGAGGTGCCGCCGGAGTTCCAGAACAGACCAGGCCCCGCGGCCTGCTACAACGCCGTGCCCACGTACGTCGTCCCTGGGCCCAACATGGTCACCGTCACCGGTGGCGGGAACGACGTCATCCTCGGCACGCCCTGGGCGGACGAGATCTGGGCCGGAGCCGGCAACGACATCATCCTCGGCATGGGCGGCGACGACGTCATCCACGGCGGCGACGACAACGACCTGATCTGCGCCGGCACCGGCAACGACAAGGCCGACGGCGACCGCGCCGACGACACCGTCTACGGCGAACCCGGCAACGACAGGTTGCGCGGCGGCGACGGCATGGACCTGCTGTCCGGCGACCTGAACAGCGACGGCGGCGACGGCGAGGCCGGCTTCGACTTCTGCACCGCGTCCACCGAGGTCCAGGTCAGCTGCTGACCGTCTGCCGCAACAGGATCGCGGTGGCGGGATCGGGTCGCACCCCGAGCTGCCGCAACGAGTCCAGCACGCGCGCACGGGTCTGCACAGTCCTTTGTGGATTCCGTGCGCGCAGTGCCGCGGCCAGTGCGAGCCGGTGACCGCGCGGCTCGAACGGTTCCAGCGCCAGCGCGCGGTCGGCCAGTCGCCACGCCTGGTGCGGGTCCGAGCTGACCAGCCGTCGTTCGCCCAGCACCAACAGGTTCTGCACCTGCCTGGCTTTGATCGTGGCGATCTCGGACACGCACAGGTCCGCCAGGTCTTCGAGCGGCTCGCCCCGCCACAGCGCGGTCGCCTCGCTCAGGTTGTCCGCGTCGCTGAGCTCGTGGAACGACCACAGATCCGCTTTCAGCAAACCGCCGCGCACCAAGCGGATCGAGTCGCCGTCGCAACGCACGCAGTAGCTGGCCTCACCGCTCGTGCGCTCGGGTTCGAGCAGTCTGCGCAGGTGGGTCATGGTGACCCGCAGGTTCCGCGCGGCGCTCGCCGGGTCGAGGTCCGGCCAGAGCAGGTCCATCGCCTGCTCGCGGTTGATCGCCGGCCGCAGTATCAGCAACCCCAGCAGTTGCCTCACCCGGACGCGGCGCAGTTCCGGTGCGTGTGCGGTGAGGCCGTTCCTGGTGATCCGCATCGGCCCGATGACCTCGACGCCGATCGGGTGGTCCGGTGGCGTGGGCACGGTGGCGAGCAGTTTGGCGGCACCGGCGGCCAGGTCCGGGTCGCGTGCGAGTTCGCGGAACTGGCGGTGCGCGTTGGTTCCGATCCTGTCCGCCAACCAGGTGCCCAGCCTCGTCCTGCCCGTCGCGGCCTGGCGGGCGGCGAGTTCCGCGGACCAGGGCAGCGGGAGGAAGCACAGCGCGTGTGCTTCTTCGAGGTCGGTGCGCAGATCTCCTCTTCTGGCGAGGTTCAGAGCTCGTCCCGCTGCTCGTGCCTTCCGGTGGGACGGGCCCAGATCTGTTGTGTCCCAACGTTCTCCGAGCTCGTCGCTGAGCACGTAGCCGAGCGTCAGGAACCGGCGCAGGTGGCGTTCGTTCAGCTTGATGTCCGCGGGCCACCTGGCGAGGTGTCGTTTGTAGACGTTGCGGGCTGCGTCTTCCTCACCGCGCACGACCGCTGCCGCCGCCTGTGCCGCGCACGCCAGCACCGCGTCGCGCGGGTTGTCCGGGGTGGCGGGCAGGTCGGGCGTGGTCTCGCCGAACGACGCGGCGATGACGGTGTGCACGGCGTGTGCCACGAACTCGTCGCGGGCCGTGCTGTCGGTTTTTTGAGGTATTTCACCGGGTTCTCCGTCGAACCACCTCGCTGTCGCGGCGTGGTGGATCGCCAGGTCGTCGTCCAGCATTCGTTCGGCCAGCTCGGCTGCTTCCTGTCCTCTGCCGCACATCGCGAGGCAGTGGACGTGGAACCTCGTCGTGGACACCGCCAGCGCTTTCGGGACCTCGCGGGTGGGTGCCTGGTCGAGGTGGACGAGTGCGGCCTCCGGTTCTCCGGCCAGTTCGGCGACCACGGCGGCGGCGCTGTGTTTCAGCAGTCTCAGCACTGGTGTGTTCGCGCCGAGTTGTTGTGCGCGTTGGGCGACTTCGGCGAGTCTTGTGAGGTCACCTCTGGAGTGTGCGGTGATCACGGCTTGGCCCAGCGCGACTGCGGCTGCGTCCTGGTCGTCGTGTTTCAGGAATTTCGTGGTGGCCTGGTCCACCAGGCAGTCGATGGACGGGTCGGTGAAGTCGTTGCCGTGCACGACCGCGGCTCTCAAGAGCAGGAACGCCGGGTCGTGTGCGTGCCGCGCCGGGACTGCTTCGAGCCATCTTCGGGCGGTCGCGCAGGGCAGCACTGACAGGGTGGTGCGCACGAGTTCGACGGCGATCTTGGCGAGCAGCGCCCAGTCGTTCGCCCGGCACGCGATCCGCCCTGCTGTCGCCAGGTCTCCGCGCTTGTCCAGCACGTCGACCGCTTTCGTTCTCAGGTGGTCTGTGGGGACGAGGCCTGCCCACAGGTCGTGGGCGCGATACCGGCCGTCGTCGAGGCGGTTGACCAGTGGGACGGCTTGGGCGAGGCGTTCCAGGTCGGTCTTCGTTTCGGCTACTTCGGTGGTCTCTTCTTCTGTGGCTGTGCCGAGGAGGACCAGGGCGGCCAGGGTTCTGCGCATCGCCGGCGGGAGTCCGTTGAGCACCTCTTCCGCGGCGTAGCGCCACGACGCCTTCGGGCCGGCGGTGAGCGACAGCCTGATCAGCGCGGGCCAGCCGTTCAGGTCGTGGGTGAGCTGTCTGCCGAACCGGTGGGCGAGCGCGGTGGTCTCGGCGTCGGTGAAGGCCAGGTCTTCCGTGCTGATCGCGGCCACCTCGCCGGCGGCTTCGCGGCGGGCCAGCGGGAGGTTCGGGTTGCTCCTGCCCGACAGCACCAGGTGTGCGGTGTCCGGCAGTGCGCGTGCCACCTCGGCGAGCAGTGCCGCGCCCGGCGATCCGTCCGGGACCTCGTGGAGGTCGTCCAGGACGAGGCAGACGTCCAGTGGTCCTCTCAGTGCGGCGATGACTTCTTTGGCGTTGGGCTCGGTACCTCGCGTGCCCAGGGCTTTCAGGATCGCGGTGGCCAGTTCGGGCGCGTCTTCGTGGCCAGGTCCGCAGGTCACCCAGGCGTCGAGGCCGCACGGGTCCAGGAGGTTGGCTCTGACGGCCTGGGCCAGTGCGGTGGTCTTGCCGAAGCCCGGGCCGGCCACGACCAGGGTGATCGGGCGGGACCAGCGCTGGCGGAGGCGGTCGACCAGGCGCAGGCGCGGCAGTTCGACGTCCAGCGGACGTGGCACCGCGTGCAGCCCGGTCGTGTTGTCCCCCACTCAGGGCGGAGAGCGTCGGGAGCGCGGAAATACCGTCAGCGGTCCGGATCCATGTCCTCGTAGAGCGCCTGCACCAGCCTGCCGGTCAGCTCACCTGCGGACGTCTCGATCAGGGCCCAGCCAGGCAGGTCCGGAACGTCGTCGCCGGTTGGGTCGTCCAGGAAGTAGAGGGCGGAGAACAAACTCTCGTGGGCCACCATGCGCGCGAACGCCTGCAGGTCCGCTGGGTCCGCGCCGAGCGCCAGCAGACGTTCGCGGGCGGCCTCGCCGGTCTGGTAGACCGGGCCGGTGGACGGGCCGTGGTCGTCGACGATCGACCACATGCCGCGCAGGAAGCGGAACCGGGCCAGCTGCGGGATGTTCTCGGAGATTTCCGAGCTCGCCCAGCCCTCGGGGTCGTCGGCGCCCAGCGCGGCGAACTTGTCGCGGAGATCCATGGTGGTCAGCATGCCCAGCGAGGTCGTTCAACGCGAACGGCCCGCCACCGCTGAAGGGAAGCAGGGCAGATCAGGCGCCGGCGGCGGGGCGCAGGGCCTCGACCATCAGCGATCAACCATGTGCCGCGCAGAAAGAGGAACCGGGCAATCAGCGGGGTGTGGCTCGGTGCGCGTTCCGAGCTTGCGCAGGGGTACCCCCGAGCTGCACTGCTCCCCGGAAGTTGGACTGGTGATCCAGTTCCTTCGTCCGGGGAGTGTTGTGTATTCGCGGAGTTCGTTGTCTGAGCTGCAGCGTGAGGCTGCGGTCGTGTTGTTCGAGGAAGGGTTTGGGCGGGGTGCGGTGGCGGCCCGGCTGGGTGTGGGGCGCGGTGCGGTGGCACGCTTGCATGATCGGTGGCGGTTACGAGGCGCTGGAGCGCTGATGGTCAGGCCGAATGGGCGGGCGTTTCCGTTCGAGTTCAAGCTCGAGGTCGTGCGCAGGTTCGTCGGTGGCGAGGCGACCGCGATGGAGCTGGCCGCCGAGTACGGGTTGTCGTCGCCGAAGTTGGTGCAGCGATGGGTGCGCGAGTATCGGCGGGAGGGTGAGGACGCGTTGCGGCCCAAGCCGAAGAGGCCGCCCAAGGCCGCTGCCGAGCCTGCGGAGCTGACTGAGGTGGAGCGGCTGCGGGTGGAGAACCTGCGACTCGCGGCGGAGAACGCCTACCTGAAAAAACTGCGGGCCTTGAGGGAGCAGGGGCGAGACTGAAATCCCAGGTCATCGCTACTCTCAAGGCGGAGTTTCCACTGGCGGTGCTGCTGGATGTCGCGGGGCTCGCCCGGTCGACGTTCTTCTATCACCAGGCCCGGCTGGCCAGGCCCGATCCGCAGGCGGCGCTCAAAGCCGCGATCGCCGAGGTGTTCACGCAGGCCAAAGGCCGTTATGGGCATCGGCGGGTGCACATCGTGTTGCTCCGCCAAGGCTGGCGGGTCGCGGCCAAGACGGTGTTGACACTGATGAACAGCCTCGGCCTGACATGCCGTGTGCGGCGACGCCGTTACCGCCGCATGTCCGGCCAGACCGGCATGACCGCGCCGAACAAGTTCAACCGACAGTTCACCGTGCCGGCCCCGAACACAGGGTGGGTCACCGACCTCACCGAGTTCCGCATCGCCGACCGCAAGATCTATCTGTCCCCGGTGATCGACCTGTTCGACCGCTCGATCGTCGCTTACTCCCACGGGCTTTCACCATCGCTGGAACTGGCCAACTCCTCGCTACGCAAGGCCATCGCCACCCTGCAACCCGGACAGCGGCCATTGGTGCACTCCGACCAGGGCTTTCACTACCAGCACATCTCCTGGCGGCGGACTCTGTCCAGTGCCGGCCTGACTCAGTCGATGTCACGACGCGGCAACGGCCTGGACAACGCCATCGCCGAGAACTTCTTCAGCCACCTCAAAGAAGAACTCTTCCACCACACCAAGTTCGACTCCGTCGAGGACTTCACCACCGCACTGGACGACTACATGGGCTGGTTCAACACCACCCGCATCTCCACCACGCTGGGAAACCTGAGCCCGGCCGACTACCGAACCCAGGTCCTCACTGCCTAACCTTCAGCCATCCAGTCCAACTTTCGGACTGCAGTGCAAGCTGGGAACCCCTACGACTCAACTTACTCGGCGGGTCCGACAAGATCGTTCAACGCGAACGGCCCGCCTCCCTGGCAGGGAAGCGGGCCGTCGTGCGAGCCGGAATCAGGCTCCTGCGGCGCTGCGCAGGGCCTCGGCGCGGTCCGTGGACTCCCACGGCAGGTCGACGTCGGTGCGGCCGAAGTGGCCGTACGCGGCGGTCGGGGCGTAGATCGGGCGCAGCAGGTCGAGGTCGCGGATGATCGCGGCCGGGCGGAGGTCGAACACCTCGTTGATGGCCTGCTGGATCTTCTGCGGGTCGACGGTCTCGGTGCCGAAGGTCTCGACGAACAGGCCGACCGGGGCCGCCTTGCCGATGGCGTACGCGATCTGGACCTCGACGCGGGTGGCGAGGCCGGCCGCGACGGTGTTCTTGGCGACCCAGCGCATGGCGTACGCGGCGGAGCGGTCGACCTTCGACGGGTCCTTGCCGGAGAACGCGCCGCCGCCGTGACGGGCCATGCCGCCGTAGGTGTCGACGATGATCTTGCGGCCGGTGAGACCCGCGTCACCCATCGGGCCGCCGATGACGAAGCGGCCGGTCGGGTTCGTCAGCAGGCGCACGTTGGAGGTGTCGATGCCGAGATCGGCGATCTCCGGCTCCACCACGAACTTGCGGATGTCGACGCCCAGCAGGTTCTCGAGGTCGATGTCGTCGGCGTGCTGCGAGGAGACGACGACCGTGTCGAGGCGCACAGGCTGGTCGCCCGCGTACTCGATGGTGACCTGGGTCTTGCCGTCCGGGCGCAGGTACGGAACGGTGCCGTCCTTGCGGACCGCGGTCAGGCGGCGCGAGAGGCGGTGCGCGAGAGCGATCGGCAGCGGCATCAGCTCGGGCGTGTCGGTGCACGCGTAGCCGAACATGAGGCCCTGGTCGCCGGCGCCCTGCTTGTCGATCTCGTCGGCCGCGCCCTCGACGCGGTTCTCGAACGCCGTGTCGACACCCTGGGCGATGTCCGGGGACTGCGCGCCGATGGCGACGTTGACGCCGCACGAGTTGCCGTCGAAGCCCTTCTGCGACGAGTCGTAGCCGATGTCCAGGATCTTCTCGCGCACGATCGTGGGGATGTCGGCGTAGGCCTCGGTGGTGACCTCACCCGCGACGTGGACCTGCCCCGTCGTGACCAGCGTCTCGACCGCGACGCGGGACCGGGGGTCCTTCGCCAGCAGCGCGTCGAGGATCGAGTCGCTGATCGCGTCGCAGATCTTGTCGGGGTGTCCCTCGGTCACCGACTCACTGGTGAACAGCCTGCTGCTGTGCTGGCTCACGGACACTCCTTATTCGCTGTCATGACGTCCGGAAAAAGCTTATCGAGCATCGGTGCAGAATCGATGGACTGCGTCCCAGACCACGGACGACAGTTGCGTTTTCGATCCATGTGGTATAGCGGTCTCGGTGCCGTCGGACGAGAGCAACCAGCCGGCGTTGTCCTCCTGCTCGAACGCCAAGCCGGCACCGACCGCGTTCACCACCAGGAGATCGCAGCCCTTGCGCTTCAGCTTGGCCCTGCCGTAGTCGAGCACCGACGTCGTCTCGTCGCCCGTCTCCGCGGCGAACCCGACGATCACCTGACCCTTCCGACGTGCGGAAACGAGTTCCACGAGGATGTCGGGGTTCTTGGTCAGCGTGATCGGGTCGGGGTCGGCGGAGGTCTTCTTGATCTTGTGGCCCGTCAGACTAGTGGGCCTGAAATCGGCCACCGCGGCGGCCATCACGATCACGTCCGCCTCGGCCGCGACCTCGTGCATCGCGTCGCGCAGCTCCACCGCGGACCCGACCCGGACCAGGTCGACTCCGGCGGGCGTGGCGAGGTCGGCGGTGTTGCCCGCGACCAACGTCACCCTGGCGCCGCGCTGGGCGGCGACCCTGGCGAGGGCATAGCCCTGCTTGCCGGACGAGCGGTTGCCGATGAACCGGACCGGGTCGAGGGGTTCGCGCGTACCTCCGGCGGAGATCGCGACGTGCACACTTTCGAGTGTCCGCTCCAGCGCGTCGCGGCGCACCAGCAGCAGCCGGGCCAGTTCGACGATCTCGGCGGGGTCCGGCAGGCGGCCCTTGCCGGTGTCCTTGCCGGTCAGCCGGCCGGACGCGGGTTCGGCGACGAGGACACCGCGCGAGCGCAGCAGTGCCACGTTGTGCTGGGTGGCCGGGTGCTCCCACATTTCCGTGTGCATCGCCGGGACCAGCAGGACCGGGCAGCGCGCGGTCAGCAGGGTGTTCGTCAGAAGATCGTCCGCGAGGCCGTGCGCGGCCTTCGCGATGATGTTCGCCGTCGCCGGGGCGACCACGACGAGGTCGGCGTTCTGCCCGAGCTTGACGTGCGGGACCTCGTGCACGTCGTCGAACGGGTCGGCCGTCACGACCTGGCCGGACAGCGCCTCGAACGTGGCGGCGCCGACGAACTTGAGCGCGCCCTCGGTGGGGATGACCCGCACGGAGTGGCCGGACTCGGTGAGCCGCCTCAGGACCTCGCAGGCCTTGTACGCGGCGATGCCCCCGCCGACCCCAAGGATGATCTTGGGGCGAACAGGGGCATCAGCGTCAGATGACGCGGTCACTCGCCCTCGGTGTGCTCAAGGAGACCCGCGTGGATCTCGCGAAGAGCAATCGAGAGGGGCTTCTCACGCGGGCCCGGCTCGACGAGCGGGCCGACGTACTCGAGCAGGCCCTCGCCGAGCTGCGCGTAGTAGTCGTTGATCTGGCGGGCACGCTTCGCGGCGTAGATCACCAACGCGTACTTCGAGCTCACCTGCTCAAGCAGGTCGTCGATCGGCGGGTTGGTGATGCCCTCCGGAGAACCGGTCAGATGACCGAGCTCGGTGTGGGTGATCACTCTCAAACTCCTGAGATTCGTGGTCCGACCATCAAGGATAGCAAGTCGGCCGCGGCCGACTGCACGTCGGCGTTCACGACGACCTCGTCGAACTCCTTCTCGGCCGCCAGCTCCTCGCGGGCGATCTCGAGGCGACGTTCGACGACGTCCGGATGTTCGGTGCCTCTGCCGGTCAGCCGGTCCACCAGGTGCTCCCAGGACGGGGGCATCAGGATCACCAGCTGAGCGTCCGGCATTGCCACCCGGACCTGCCGCGCGCCCTGCAGCTCGATCTCCAGCAGGGCGGGGCGGCCGGTGGCCAGAGCTTCTTCGACGGGCCTGCGAGGGGTTCCGTAGCGGTTGCCCGCGAACTCGGCGTGTTCGAGGAACTCGCCCGCGTCGACCATCTGCTGGAACTTCTCGCGGTCCACGAAGTGGTAGTGCACTCCGTCGACCTCGCCCGGCCTCGGCTTCCTGGTGGTCGCCGAGACGGAGAAGTAGACATCGGGTTGCTGCCTTCGCAGCTCCGCCAGGACGCTGGATTTCCCCACGCCCGACGGCCCGGACAAGACGGTGAGGCGGGGGCGGGCGGAACCCGCCCCCGCCTCGGTGTCACTCACTCTCCGCTGAACTCGGAGAGCAGGGCCTTGCGCTGACGGTCACCGAGACCGCGCAGGCGACGGCTGGGAGCGATCTCGAGGCGCTCCATGATCTGCTGCGCGCGCACCTTGCCGACGCCCGGCAGGGCCTCGAGCAGCGCGGACACCTTCATCTTGCCCAGGACCTCGTCGCTCTCGGCGGCCTTGAGCACGTCCGTCAGGGTCGTGCCGCCGCGCTTGAGGCGCTCCTTGAGCTCAGCCCGAGCGCGACGAGCGGCAGCAGCCTTCTCCAGCGCTGCGGCTCGCTGCTCCTCGGTAAGCTGGGGAAGAGCCACGATTTCCTCCGTGGTGTGGATTCTTTTCGGATCGGTGCCGCGACCGTACCGACCGCAATTGCCTGGGGACAACGTGACCCAGTCAGGTAAATCTTCAGCGGCCATGTGATGCGGCGGGTGGTAGTAGTACCAACACCCTCCGGCGGCCTGATCACTGCCCTCCGGGAACTCGTCCCACACGTTACGTGTGCTATGAGGCCGGTGACCAGCGGGGCAGCCGGTGGCGTGGACCCTACCAACACAAGTTTCCCCAGGTGAGCGCGCCACACCACAAAGTTGTGGCGCGCCCCGCCTCTAGAGGCTCTCCTGGACGCTCCGCACGGCTCTGACCAGCGACGATACGTCCGGGCCATGCCGGAGAACATCTCGTGAAGAAGTCGGAAAGACGTTGCGCATGTCGGGCCCGAAGAGCCGTTTTAGATCAGCCACCGAGCCTCCCTGAGCGCCGAAACCGGGCGCGAGGATCGGTCCGTTGAACCCCTCGAGGTCCACATCCGTTTCCCCGATCGTGGCACCCACGACGAGACCAACATCGCCGCACGGAGAAATGCCTGAATTCCGGGCGGTCGCGAAATCGATGATCGTCTGCGCCACGGTTCGCCCGTCCGGAGCAACGGTGCGCTGAACCTCGGCACCCTCCGGGTTGGACGTGAGCGCCAGCACGAACACGCCTCGCTCGTGCGCACGGGCGGTGTCCAGCGCGGGCTGCAGCGACCCGAACCCGAGGAACGGCGACAGCGTCACCGCGTCCCCGGCGAGCGGCGAGTCGCCCAGGTACGCCTCGGCGTACGCCGCCATCGTCGAGCCGATGTCGCCGCGCTTGGCGTCCACCAGCACCAGCGTGCCGGAGTCGCGCAGCTCGGCGATCACCCGTTCCAGGACGGCGACGCCACGCGACCCGTAGGCCTCGAAGAACGCCGCCTGCGGCTTCACCATCGACACCTTGCCGCCGAACGCCTCCACGGCCGTCAGAGCGAACCGTTCGAGCCCCTCAGCGGTCCGTGAGAGGCCCCAGGCGTCCAGCAGTGATGGATGCGGGTCGATGCCCACGCACAGAGGTCCGTACGCCTCAACGGCTTTCGTGAGCCGTTCGCCAAAAGTCACGCGCCACCTCGCAGAGCGGCCTGAGCCTCGACCACCTTCGTCAGCTCGTCCCCGAACCTCACGAACCCTCCCTCAGAGCGGCCTGGAGCGCCTGCAACGGCTGGACCCCGATGTCACCGCGGATGAGCGCCTCGATGCCGTGCACGGCCGCGGCAGCGCCCTGGATCGTGGTGACGCAGGGGATGTCCTTCGCCACAGCGGCGGTGCGGATCTCGTAGCCGTCCACACGGGGGCCGCTGTTGCCGTACGGCGTGTTGAAGATCATGTCGATCTCGCCGGCCAGGATCATGTCGACGACGTTGCCGTCGCCCTCGAAGTGCTTGCGCACCTCGGTGCACGGGATCCCGTTGCGCTTCAACACCTCCGCCGTGCCCGCGGTCGCCAGGATCTGGAAGCCGAGGTCGGCGAGGCGCTTGACCGGGAAGATCATCGCGCGCTTGTCGCGGTTCGCGAACGACACGAACACCTTGCCCGACGTCGGCAGCGAGCCGTAGGAAGCCGTCTGCGACTTCGCGAACGCCTTGCCGAACGACGAGTCGATGCCCATGACCTCGCCGGTGGACTTCATCTCCGGGCCCAGCAACGAGTCCACGCCGTGGCCCTCGGGCGTGCGGAAGCGGTGGAACTGCATGACCGCCTCCTTCACCGCGACCGGCGCGTGCTCGGGCAGCCGAGCGCCATCGCCGGTCGCCGGCAGCAGACCCTCGGCCCGCAGCTCGGCGATCGTGGCGCCCAGCATCACGCGCGAGGCGGCCTTGGCCATCGAGACCGCAGTCGCCTTGGACACGAACGGCACCGTGCGCGACGCACGCGGGTTCGCCTCCAGGACGTACAGCACGTCGTCCTTCAACGCGTACTGGACGTTCAGGAGCCCCTTCACGCCGATACCGCGAGCGATCGCCTCGGTCGAGCGGCGCACGTTCTCGATGTCGGACGCGCCCAGCGTGATCGGCGGCAGCGCGCACGACGAGTCGCCGGAGTGCACGCCGGCTTCCTCGATGTGCTCCATCACGCCGCCGATGAACACCTCGTCGCCGTCGCACAGCGCGTCGACGTCGATCTCGATGGCGTCGTCGAGGAACCGGTCGACCAGCACCGGGTGCTCGGGCGTCACCTCGGTCGCGCGGGCGATGTAGCCCGACAGCGACTCTTCGTCGTACACGATCTCCATGCCGCGCCCGCCCAGGACGTAGGAGGGCCGCACGAGGACCGGGTAGCCGATCTCGTCCGCGATCTCCTTCGCCTCGTCGAACGACGTGGCCGTGCCGAACTTCGGCGCGGGCAGACCGGCGTCGGTCAGCACCTTGCCGAACTGGCCGCGGTCCTCCGCGAGGTGGATCGCCTCGGGCGTGGTGCCCACGACCGGCACCCCGGCGTCGGCCAGGCGCTGCGCCAGGCCCAGCGGGGTCTGCCCGCCGAGCTGGACGATCACGCCCGCGACCGTGCCGGAACGCTGCTCGGAGTGCACGACCTCCAGCACGTCCTCGAACGTCAGCGGCTCGAAGTACAGCCGGTCCGACGTGTCGTAGTCCGTCGACACCGTCTCCGGGTTGCAGTTGACCATGACGGTCTCGTACCCGGCCGCACGCAGCGCCATGGCCGCGTGCACGCACGAGTAGTCGAACTCGATGCCCTGCCCGATGCGGTTCGGACCGGAGCCCAGGATCAGCACCTTCGGCTTCTCCCGCTGCTCCGCCACCTCGGACTCGGCCTGAGGGTCGAGCTCGTACGCGGAGTAGTGGTACGGCGTCTCCGACTTGAACTCCGCCGCGCACGTGTCGACCGTCTTGTAGACCGGCCGCACGCCGAGACGGTGCCGCAGCGCGCGCACGCCATCTTCACCGGCGAGCTCCGGACGAAGAACGGAGATCTGCCGGTCGGAGAGACCAGCGCGCTTCGCCTTGCGCAGCAACGGTTCGTCGAGCACCGGGGCGTCCAGGAGCTCCGTGCGCAACGTGCCGAGCCAGGCGATCTGCTCGATGAACCACGGGTCGATCCCCGAAGCCCGGTACACGTCCTCAATGGACGCACCGAGCCGCAGCGCGCGTTCGACCGTGTACAGGCGGCCGTCGTGACCGCGTTCCAAGTCCGCCAGGACCTTCTCGAGCGTAACGCCTTCGGGATCGGGCTGAGTCCAGAAACCGACCGATTTCGTTTCCAGCGAACGCAGCGCCTTACCGAGCGCCTCCACGAAGTTCCGGCCGATCGACATCGCCTCGCCGACCGACTTCATCGTGGTCGTGAGAGTCGGATCCGCACCGGGGAACTTCTCGAAGGCGAACCGGGGAGCCTTCACGACCACGTAGTCGAGCGTCGGCTCGAACGACGCCGGGGTCTCCCCCGTGATGTCGTTGGTGATCTCGTCGAGCGTGTACCCGATGGCGAGCTTCGCGGCGATCTTGGCGATCGGGAAACCCGTTGCCTTCGAAGCAAGAGCCGACGAACGCGAGACGCGCGGGTTCATCTCGATGACGACCATGCGCCCGTTGTCCGGGTGGATCGCGAACTGGATGTTGCAGCCACCGGTGTCGACGCCGACCTCGCGGATGACCTGGATGCCGACGTCGCGCATGTGCTGGTACTCGCGGTCGGTCAGCGTCATCGCGGGCGCCACCGTCACCGAGTCGCCCGTGTGCACGCCCATCGGGTCGATGTTCTCGATCGAGCAGATGACGACCACGTTGTCGTTGCGGTCGCGCATCAGCTCGAGCTCGTACTCCTTCCACCCGAGCACGCTCTCCTCGATGAGCACCTCGGTGACCGGAGACTCTTCGAGCCCGATGGCGGCGAGGCGCTCCAACTCCTCCTCCGTGTACGCCATGCCGGATCCCAGCCCACCCATGGTGAACGAGGGACGGATGACCACCGGAAGACCGAGCTCGGCAACGGTCTTGCGGACCTCTTCCATCGTGTTGCACACGGCCGAACGCGGGACCTCGGCACCGATGCGGCGCACCAGGTCCTTGAAGATCTGCCGGTCCTCACCGCGCTGGATGGCGTCGATGTCCGCGCCGATCAGCTCGACGTTGTACTTCTCGAGAACGCCACGCTCGTGCAGCGCGATGGCGGTGTTCAGAGCGGTCTGCCCGCCCAGCGTCGCCAGAATCGCGTCCGGCTTCTCCTGCGCGATCACCTTCTCCACGAACTCGGCCGTGATCGGCTCGATGTACGTGGCGTCCGCGAACTCCGGGTCGGTCATGATCGTCGCCGGGTTCGAGTTCACCAGGCTGACCCTGATGCCCTCCTCCCGCAGCACCCGGCACGCCTGCGTGCCCGAGTAGTCGAACTCGCACGCCTGGCCGATGACGATCGGACCGGAGCCGATGACCAGAACGTGCTTCACATCTTCGCGTTTGGGCATGTCAGCGGCTTCCGTTCATCAAGGTCACGAACTCGTCGAACAGGGGCGCGGCGTCGTGCGGACCGGCCGCGGCCTCGGGGTGGTACTGCACGGAGAACGCCGGCGCGTCGAGCAGCCGGACGCCCTCGACGGTGCCGTCGTTGGGGCAGTAGTGGGACAGCACCGCGCGGCCGAACTCCGAGGAGAACTCCTCCCCCGGCGTGCCCTCCAAAGCGAACCCGTGGTTCTGCGCGGTGATGGCGACCTTGCCGGTCGCGACGTCGATCACCGGGATGTTGATGCCGCGGTGGCCGTAGCGCATCTTGTACGTCCCGCGGCCGACCGCGCGGCCCAGGATCTGGTTGCCGAAGCAGATGCCGAACAGCGGCAGCTTGCGCGACAACGCCTCGCGAGTCAGCCCGATCGCGTGGTCCTGCGTCGCCGGGTCACCAGGACCGTTGGACAGGAACAGGCCGTCAGGGCTGACCTTCAGGATGTCCTCGAACGACGAGGTCAACGGCAGCACGTGCACCTCGATGCCGCGCGCCGCCATCATCCGCGGGGTGTTCGACTTGATGCCCAGGTCCAAAGCCGCGACCGTGAACTTCTTCTCGCCGATCGCCTCGACCACGTACGGGTTCGCCGTGGTCACGTCGACAGCCAGGTTCGCGCCGACCATCTGCGCGGACGCCTTGACCTGCTCGACCATCGACGCGTCGTCGGTGAGCTCCGAGCCGGAGAACACCCCGGCCCGCATCGCGCCCTGCTCGCGGATGTGGCGGGTCAGCGTCCGGGTGTCGAGGCCGGAGATGCCCACGACGCCCTGCTTCGCCAGCTCCTCGTCCAGGCCGCGCTTGGACCGCCAGTTCGACGGCGTGCGCGCGGGGTCGCGCACCACGTACCCGGCGACCCAGATCTTCGACGACTCGTCGTCCTCGTCGTTCCAGCCGGTGTTGCCGATCTGCGGCGCGGTCTGCACCACGATCTGGCGGTGGTAGGACGGGTCCGTCAACGTTTCCTGGTAGCCCGTCATGGCCGTGGAGAACACGACCTCGCCCAGGGAGACGCCGGTCGCTCCGTACGCCTCACCGCGGAAGACGCGACCGTCCTCCAGCACCAATGCCGCGTTCGTCACGCCTTGCCTCCCACTAGAGCTGCTACCCATGCCTCGTAAACGTCTTTGTCGTCACCGCGGAAACCGGTGTCGAACAGGTGCCCCTGGTTCTCCCACTGGACCACCAGCAAACCTTCTTCGCTGAACATGACCTTCCCGGCGAGTCCGCGGTCGGTCCGGGCGTCCCGGATGGACTCGGCGGGGATGAAGATCGGCGTAGCGCCAACGCGTTCGATCGCGACGCCTTCCGGCACCAGGCTCAACGTGGCCTCGGCGCGGTGGCCGATGTCGCCGACCTGGACCCGGTCCTGCCAGTTGCCCGCGTTCGTCGTTCCGATGTAGACGCCCGTGGTCGCCAGCGTCGGCTCACCCAACGTCGACGGCGTGGCGGGGAACGCGGGCAGGTCCGCCTGCTTGGCCTGGCGTCGCTTCCAGCCGTGCCACATGCCGTAGACGCACAGGGCGAAGAAGAGCAGAACGGCCACGGAGAGCAGTACGCGGGTCATTCGGCAATCCTTCCCGCGAGAGAGGTGACCCGGCCACGCAAGATGGTCGCCGTCACCGTGGCGGGCATCTCCATGCCCTCGAACGGGGTGTTGCCCGCGATGCTCGCGAGCTCCGCGCCGTTGACCGTCCAGGAAGCGTCCGGGTCGACCAGCACGAGGTTCGCGGGCTCGCCGACCGCGATCGGACGGCCCTGGTCGGTCAGCCCGGCGATCTCGGCGGGCTTCTCGCTCATCACCCGCGCGACGCCGCGCCAGTCCAGCAGGCCGGTCTTCACCATCGTCTCGACGACGATGCTCAGCGCGGTCTGCAGCCCGAGCATGCCCGGACGCGCCGCCGACCACTCGCAGTCCTTGTCCTGGACGGCGTGCGGGGCGTGGTCCGTGGCGACGCAGTCGATCGTGCCGTCGGCCAACGCCTGGCGCAGCGCGTCGACGTCGGTCTGCGTGCGCAGCGGCGGGTTGACCTTGTTGACCGGGTCGTAGGTGGAGAGCCGGTCGTCGGTCAGGATCAGGTGGTGCGGGGTGACCTCGGCGGAGACCTTGGTGCCGCGCGCCTTCGCCCACTTCAGGACGTCCGCCGTGCCCGTCGTGCTGACGTGGCAGACGTGCAGCTTCGCGTCGACCTGCTTCGCGAGCAGGCAGTCGCGGGCGACGATCGACTCCTCGGCGGCGGCCGGCCAGCCCTGCAGACCGAGCCTGGACGCGTTCTCCCCCTCGTGCGCCTGGGCGCCGACCGTGAGCTTCGGCTCCTCGGCGTGCTGGGCGATGACCGCACCCAACGCCTTCGAGTACTCCAGGGCGCGACGCATGATCAACGGGTCGTGCACGCAGTGGCCGTCGTCGGAGAAGACGCGGACGTTGGCCTTGGACTTGGCCATCGTGCCCAGTTCGGCGAGCTTCTCGCCCTTGAGGCCGACGGTGACGGCGCCGACCGGGTGGACGTCGACGAGGCCGACCTCCTGGCCGCGGCGGGCGACGTGCTCGACGATGACGGCGTTGTCGGCCACCGGGTCGGTGTTGGCCATGGCGAAAACGGCCGTGTAGCCACCGAGAGCGGCCGCGCGCGACCCCGTCTCGATGGTCTCGGTGTCCTCGCGGCCGGGTTCGCGCAGGTGGGTGTGCAGGTCGACGAAGCCCGGCAGCAGAATCGCGCCGTTGCCTTCGATGACCTCCGCGTTCTCGTCCGTGCCCTCGGCGATCACGCCGTCACGGATCAAGATGTCTCGCGGTTCCCCCTCGCCGTAGGGACGTACTCCCTTGAGCAGCAAGGGTTTCACGCGTTTTCCTCCTCGTGGGCGAGCAAGTGGTACAGCACGGCCATGCGCACGTGGACACCGTTGCGAACCTGCTCGGTGATGGCGGCCTGCGGGCTGTCGGCGACGACGGAGGCGATCTCCATGCCGCGCAGCATCGGGCCGGGGTGCAGCACGACGGCGTGCTCGGGGAGCAGCTTGAGGCGCCGCTCGTTGAGGCCGTAGGCGATCGAGTACTCGCGGGAGCTGGGGAAGAACCCGCCGGTCATGCGCTCGGCCTGGACGCGCAGCAACATCACCGCGTCCTGCGAGGCCAGCTCGGAGTCGATCTCGTGCGAGACCGTGACCGGCCACTTCTCCACGCCCGTCGGCAGCAGCGTGGGCGGCGCGACGAGCGTGACCTCGGCACCGAGAGCGGTCAGCAGGTGCACGTTCGAGCGCGCGACCCGGCTGTGCAGGACGTCGCCGACGATCGCGACGCGGCGGCCGTCGAGGCTGCCGAGCCTGTCGCGCAACGTCGCGGCGTCGAGCAGCGCCTGCGTCGGGTGCTCGTGCATGCCGTCGCCCGCGTTCACCACGGACGTGCTGGTGTGCTTGAGCCAGCCCGCGAGCCGGTGCGCCGCGCCGGACGCCGGGTGGCGCACGATCACGCAGTCCGCGCCGGCGGCCTGCAAGGTCAGCGCGGTGTCGCGGAGGCTTTCGCCCTTGCTGACGCTGGAACCGGAGCTGCTGACGTTGATCACGTCGGCGGACATCCACTTGCCGGCGATCTCGAAGCTCACGCGGGTGCGCGTGCTGTTCTCGTAGAACATGGTGATCACCGTGCGGCCGCGCAACGTCGGCAGCTTGCGGACCTCACGGCCGAGCAGCGCCTGCTTCAGCCGGTCCGCGGTGTCGAGGATCGCGGTCGCCTCGTCGCGGCCGAGACCGTCGGTGGAGAGCAGGTGCTTCACTTCAGCACCACTCCGTCGCGGCCGTCGAACTCCTCCAGCATCACCACGACGTCCTCGGTCTTGGACGTGGGCAGGTTCTTGCCGACGTAGTCCGCCCGGATCGGCAGCTCGCGGTGGCCGCGGTCGACCAGCACGGCCAGCTGCACCGCGCGGGGACGGCCGTGGTCGCGCAGCGCGTCGAGCGCGGAGCGGATGGTGCGGCCGGAGAACAGCACGTCGTCCACGAGCACGACGAGCTTGTCGTCGATGCCGCCCTCGGGCAGCTTCGTGGCTTCGAGCGGACGCGTCGGGCCCCGGCGGAGATCGTCGCGGTAGAGGGTGATGTCGAGCGTGCCCTCTTGGACGTGCCTGCCCGAAAATTCGGCGATTTTAGCGGCCAACCGGCGTGCGAGAGGGGCTCCCCGGCTGGGAATACCCATCAAGACGACGTCGGGTGCGCTCGGTGCATCGAGAGCGGTCTTCTCGATGATCTGATGGGCCATTCGGGCGACAGTGCGCGCGACATCACCGGCCGAGAGAATCTCGCGATCCCCGGCCGGATCCGTCGCGCCACGTTGACGTGACGCCACGGCTGGACCTCCTTCCCCGCCTCACTGGACGGGTCCTTAAAGGACGTCGGGCACCCGGCTACAGCCGGGCTGACCTGCACCGTATCACCTACGGACGGTCAACCATCCGAGTGGTGTGCCAGGCGTGGCGCGCGTCTCTCCTTGAGATCAGCTTGACCTGTCGACCACGGCGAGTAATCATTACTCTGCGTATCGATCTAAGCCTCCCCGCAGCACCGCCGTACTGCTGACGGGGCGAATGAACGGAGAACCGCCAAATGGGCGACTACGCCAAGGCGTTGGGGGCCAAGCTCCGCGCTATCCGCCAGCAGCAGGGACTGTCTCTGCACGGCGTCGAGCAGAAGTCCGGCGGTCGCTGGAAGGCCGTGGTCGTCGGCTCCTACGAGCGCGGTGACCGCGCGGTGACCGTGCAGAAGCTGGCCGAGCTGGCCGACTTCTACGGGGTTCCCGTCGCCGAGCTCCTGCCCGAGGGCCGCGTGCCGTCGGGCGCCGAGCCGGCCACCAAGATCGTGATCAACCTGGAACGGCTCCAGCAGCTACCGGTCGAGAAGGTCGGCCCCCTGGCCCGCTACGCCGCGACCATCCAGTCGCAGCGCGGTGACTACAACGGCAAGGTCCTCTCCATCCGCACCGAGGACCTGCGCTCTCTCGCGATCATCTACGACATGACGCCGGGCGAGCTCACCGAGCAGCTCATCGACTGGGGCGTGCTTCCCCCCGAGGCCCGCCCCGCGAAGGAAGACTGAGCGCTCACGCTTTTGGAGCAATGGCTCCCTTACGTCCTGTTAGTCGCCCTGAGGACGTGAGGGAGCCACTGCTGCATTCAGGGGGTCCAGCGTTCTCGGACGGGTGGCGCTCGCGGCCACCGAACCCCGCAGCAGATCGCTCAGATCGTGACTCTCTGCCAGCTCACATGTAGTAACCGCCGCCGTGATCCGATCAAGACGGAAACCGCGGCCCGCCCGGCGCGTCCGGCACCAGCCGATCAGGTACCAGCGGCCGTCGGTGGTGAGCAGCCCGGCCGGTTCCACCTCGCGTTCGGTCTCCTGCCCTGACGCGTCGGTGTAGGTCAGGCGCAGCACCGTGTTCGCGGCCAACGCGTCGTGGACCGCCGCCCGGACCCCGGCGTCCGTTCGCGACGGCAGCGCGACAACGCGGGAGGCGAACTCGCCGGCGGCGGCCGACGCGGGGCCGTTCAGCACCGCCGCGATCTTCTGGAACGCCGTGCGCGCGGCGGCCGAGCCGTCGGCCCCGGCAAGAGCGGCGGCCAGCACCGACGCCTCGTCCGGGGTGAAGTGGATCGGCGGCAGGGTCATCGCCGGGTCGATCGACCAGCCGCCGCCGCGTCCCAGCGTGTTCCGCACCGGCACCCCGGTCTCCATCAACGCCTGCAGATCGCGTTGCACGGTCCGTGTGCTGACTTCGAGCCGTGCGGCGAGGGCCCCGACCGTCGACGGCCTCGGCGCTCTCGCACGCAACTCCTCCACCAGCGCGTACAGCCGGGCAGTGCGGTTCACCACCCCGATCCTGCCAAGAAATCCCGCTCGCGGTGCCGTTCCCGCTCGGTGATCGTCAGCGGATACAACGTGAAGCCGTGCGGCGCGCCCGCGACAACGGTGAGCCGGGCTCCCGGCCACCGTTCGGCGAGGCGCACCGAGTCGTCCAGCAACGGGTCCTCGGCGCCGGCGACGATCCTGGCGGGCGGCATCGCGGCCAGGTCGGCGAACACCGGCGAGATCCCGGGAGCCCGGCGCTGCTCGGCCGTCATCCCCGGCGTGAACAGTTCGTACGTGCGTCGGAGCCTGTCGGTCGTGGGCTTCGACAGGTCGTAGGCACCGAAAACGAGGTTCGCCGCCTGGAAGACGCCAGGCAGGCGCAGCAACGTCAGGACGCACAGATGGGCACCCGCCGACTCGCCGCCGATCAGCAGCCTGTCCGTGCCGAACTCGGCCACGACCCACCGCGCGGCCGCTTCGCAGTCGTCAGGTGCGGCGGGGAACGGGTGTTCCGGAGCCAGGCGGTACTCGACGCTCACGACGGTCAGGCGCGTCGCCGTGGCGAGCTCCCACAGTCGTTCGTCCTGCCCGTCCGCCGAGCCGAACGACCAGCCGCCGCCGTGGACGTGCAGGTAGACACCGTCAGCGTGCTCCGGCGTGAACACCCTGACCGGTACGCCGTGCGCGACTCGGTCCTGGCCCTGCGGCAGCCTGACCGGGGGCAGGTCGCCACCGAGCCGGTTGCGCCGCAGGACCTCCAGCGGTGTCTCCCGCACCTCGAAGTTCCGGTTGAACGTCAGGGTTTCCGCGAGGCAGTCCTCGTCGACGATCTTCATGTCGCGGACGGTCGCACCCGTCCGCGACACCGTCCTGTCACCCTTTCCGAGTGAGCCGCGCCACGTGCTCCCGGTCCGTGATCGCGTGGATGGCCGCGATCTTCCGCTCCCGCACCGTGAACGCCACCACCGCGATCGGCTTGCCGTCCGTGATCGACACCAGCCCCGCCTCGCCGCCGACGACCGCCGGCGCCATGCACGGTGCCGCTTGCAGCACCGCGGCCTTGGGCGCGACCATGCCGTGCCCGCGCAGCCAGGCCTCTTCCGACCGAAGCGTGACGTCCGCGTCCAGCACGTCCTCGCCCGCCATGAACGCGTCCACGACCTCGCGCTGCCCCGCCAGGTCCACATCGGACACCGGCCGGGCCGACACCCGCTGCCGTGCGCGTGCCTCCACCTGCAACGCGCCGAGCGGCGTGCGGCCGATCAGTGGCGCGACCTGTTCGAACGGCTCCCGGTACAGGTCGTGCAGCACGTATGCGACCCGTTCGTCCGGCGTGAGTGCGTCGAGTGCCGTGAGCACGCCGAGGCCCACCTCGTCGTTCGGTTCCTTGCTGACGACCGGGTCCGGCATCTCGAACCCGGCCTTCTGCCGCGCGCGCAGCATCCCGAGGCTCACGCGCGCGACCACGGTGTTCAGCCAGCCCGGTTCGCCGTCGGTCTTGCGGCGTGCCTCCCGCACCGCCGCCGTCGCGTCCGCGAACCGGCCCAGCAGCCGATAAGCCAGTCTTTCCTCGACCACCATCGCGTGGTCCTTTCGATCAAGCGCCCATTCCACTAGACAACGGATGGGCGCCTGACGTGACCAGCGACGACAGTGGTATTGCTCACGGAATAAGCGCGGCGAGCTGCTCCTTGTCCTGAATGACGTGTATCGCGGCGATCTTGTCGCCGCGCACCGTGAAAGCCATGGCGGAGAACAACACCCCGTCGACCCACGTGACGAACCCGGCCTCGCCGCCGATGAGCGCGTGCTGGATCTCGGCCATCGCGACGTACTTGCGGAACAGGCTTGCTCTTCCGGCCACCGTGCGGCCGCCGATGACCTCCAGCGCACCCGCCTTGAGCGTGACGTCGGGGTGCAGCACCGACACCAGGCCCTCCAGGTCACCTTCCCTGGACGCCTTGAGGAACGCGTTCACCACTTCCCGCTGCTTCGGCAGGTCGACGTTGGGCTGCGGCCGGTCCTGCACACGTTTGCGCGCCCGTGACGCGAGCTGCCTTGTCGTCGTGGGCGTCTTGTCGATCAACGGCGCGATGTCGTCGAACGGCACCGCGAACATGTCGTGCAGCACGAACGCCAGCCGCTCATCGGGCTTCAACGTGTCCAGCACGACCAGCATCGCGAGCCCGACCTCGTCCTTGGCGACGGCCTGGTGCTCGGGCTCCTCGGTGGTGTCGATCACCGCGTCCGGCATCTCGAACGCGTGCTCCTTCTTGTCGCGCAGCATGTTCAGGCACACCCGCCCGACAACGGTCGTCAGCCACGCGGCGGGGTTCTCGACCTCGCTGGTGTCGGCCTTCTCGACCCGGATCCACGCGTCCTGCAACGCGTCGTCGGCCTCGGCGAACGAGCCCAGCATCCGGTGCGCGACGGCCTTGAGCCGCGGACGTTCCTGCTCGAACTGCGCGATCAAATCGCTGCCCCCTGTCACATCTTCGGCCGCCGCCGGGTCGACCGGGCAACAGCGTCACTTTGGAGGGTAACCGTGAAGATCCTCGTCACTGGCGGCACCGGCACGCTCGGCCAGCACGTGGTCCCGTTGCCGCGCGGTGACGTCGACTCGCTCAACACGAACAACTGTCAGACCTGCCGACTATTGTTGATTTTGGGGGAACCCGGCGGGTGTCGTGTGTGTGGTGGGTGGCCATAGGGGCAGTGGCGTCGCGATTCGGGATCTGGTCGCGGGCGGTCAACGGTCTCCGCCCCGCGCACATCTCGGCGAGCGGCGCGGACTCGGGGCTTTGGCCTGGTTGCAGACCAGGCTCGCAGACGAGCAAGCGATTGCCTGCTCGGAGATTCCGTTCGGCGTGTGGAGGGCGGCTCAGTTCCACCACCTGACGCTGAGCACGGCCCTGGCTGCCGATCGTGCCGGTGCCGGGCATGCGGTTGCGGCCGGTCGACGTCCGCGACGTGGCGCGCATCGTCGAGCTGGCGCTGGATTCGCCCGCGGGCCGGGTCGCGGACCTGGCAGGACCTGCCGTGTACGAGATGAAGCAGCTCGTGCAGGACTACCTGACGACTGCGGGCAAGCGGCGGCTCACCGTGCCGGTGCGGTTGCCGGGCAAGGCGGGGAAGGCCTACCGGGGCGGGCAGAACCTGACCTTGGACGGCGACCGCGGCACCCACACGTGGGAGGAGTTCCTTGCCGCGAGCTGATCAGAACGTGGCGACAAACGTTTGCCAGGCCGAGGTGCTGAACTCCAGCACCTCACCGGCCTGGTTCTTGGAGTCGCGGACGAGCGCGTCGTGGGCGAGCGAAACCTCGACGCAGTCCCCTTCCGGAGTCCCGTTGCTGTAGCTGCTCTTACGCCAAGAGCGATCCTGAGTCATCGAGTTCCTCTCGCGGGCGACCGGCGTACTCAGCCAGCCTGCTCCGTGATTGTCCCTCATCCAAAGCGACTTCCTCCAAGCGGTTGAAGATCATCCTGGTTCGGGCGATCGCTCCACGGTCCTGGACGAACACGTGGGTCAGATCGGTCTCGCTGTAGGCGATCGGCATCGCCTTGCCGTACTCCCACAACCGCAGCCCGGCCGAGTTCACGAGCACATCGGCGGGCACGAGGCGAACGAGGTCAGCGCTGAACAGCAGTTGCAGGTACTGGTCCTCCATGACCTGGGCGTCGCCGACCTGCTGCCGCAGCGCTAGCTCATGGATGTAGAACACGCAATCCGGCCGATCGTGGCGCCGCAGCACCGCCTGGCGGTCCACACGAGCCCGGACAAGGGCGGGAATCCGGTCCTCTGCCACGCCTGCTGCTCGATACAGGGCAGCCGCGTACTCGGCTGTCTGCATGAGGCCGGGCACGGTGAGAGTGTCGTAGTTGATCATCTTCGTGGCCGTGGACTCCGCCATGGCGAGCGTGCGGACGTTGTCCGACACCTGCACGATGTATTCCTCGAAAGCGTTGCGGTAGCGGCGTTTGAAGTCTTCGAAGTAGTCCGTGTCCTTGCCGCACCTGGTCAGGTACTGGACGAGGTCGATCTCGCTGGGACGCGCCTTGCCGTGCTCGATGTTGGAGACCTTGCTGGGATCCCAGCCGAGTTGGACGGCCAGGCCGTGGCCGGTGAGGTCGGTCGTGGTCTCGCGGAGGCGACGCAGTTCGTCGCCCAGGTCGCGGCTGTACGCGGTGGACGGAGTGGAAGGAGCCATGCCGCCGACGCTAAATCTTGTCCCTGGTCCACGATACTGGCTCGTTCGGGTGAAAACAGAGCACCGCCACCGTGCGCCCGACGCCGAGCAAAGGCCCTACGGGCAACGCGAATCCTATCCAGTACGCGACTTCGAACGGCAGCAACGCGAGCGCGAGTCTCTTGCCCGACCTGCGCCCGCGCCAGAGCAGGGTTCCCGCGATCACCTCCGCGCCGCAGACGACCGCGAAGCCCGCCATCAACGGCACAGACCCCTCCTGTCCGTAGGTGGGGAAGCCCAGGAACTGCCAGACGGTTCCGTGCCGCGCGAAGTGCACGGCGCCGTACACAGCAGGCAGGCCGAACCCGAGGCCGGACAGCACCGCGAAGCCTGCCGCCACCCTGGACGAAATCCTCGTGCTGATCATCGCGGTGCCTCCATATCCTGGCGAGGTGACCTCTTCTGACGACGAGCTTCTCTCCGATCGCACCCCGCTGCCGTCCGATCTGGACACCCGGCTGCGCGACCACCTGACGTTCCTGATCGAGGTCGACCGGCTGAAGACGATTCTGCGCGCGTCCCCGCTCGCGGCGGCCGATCGGCGCGAGAACGACGCGGAGCACTCGTGGCACCTGGCGTTGATGGTCATGACGCTCGCCGAGTACGCCGACGAACCGATCGACGTCGGCCACACGATCAAGCTCGTGGTGGTGCACGACCTGGTCGAGATCTACGCGGGCGACACCCCGATCTACGACACCGAGCTCGGCAAGAGCCAGGTGGCGCGCGAGGAAGCCGCCGCGGACAGGCTGTTCGGCATCCTGCCCGAGGACGTGGGCCGGACGATGCGTGCGTTGTGGGACGAGTTCGAGGCGCGCGAGACGCCGGAAGCGCGGTTCGCGAAGGCCGTGGACCGGTTCCAGCCGTTGCTGCTCAACTGGATGGCCGAGGGCGGCACGTGGCGCACGCCCGGCGTCACGGCAAACGACGTGCGTGCTCGCAAGGCGGTCATCGGCGAGGCGTCGAAGACGTTGTGGGACACCGCGAAGCACCTGATCGACGAGGGCGAGCGCAGGGGCTGGGCGCGCGGCTAAGGGGTGTGCCAGCCGCCGACGAACCACTCGACGGAGCCGGTCTCCGGGTCGTAGCGGCGGCGTTCGATGGTGCCGATGTCGGCGCCGTAGACGTGGATGCCGATGGTCGGTTCGTCGGACTCGGCTTCGACGGCGTGGACGTCGTCATCCGTCGTGCAGCACACGGTGACCTCGCCGCGCAGGAAGACCTGTTCGCCGAGCGGCGTCAGCGGGCCGGGGCCGGTGGGCTTGGCGTAGCGGAGTTCGCGTTCGGCGCCCGCGTAGATGCCGACGACTCCCCACGTCTCGTGGCCGTGCACGGGCGTGCGTTGGCCAGGCGCCCACACGACGACCGCCACGCACCACGACGGGGCGATGTGGAGCGGGTAGTTGACGTGGTGGTCGGGTGACGGGCGGGTGAGCTCGGCGGGGAGCCGGTAGCCGCTGTCCAGCAGGGCCGACAGACGTTCGGCCACTCGCTGGGTGATCTCGTACTGGTCGTCGGAGGCGTCAACGATCCGCTGCACGTCGTCGAGGAAGGTCTGCATGCCCTTCAGCATGGCGCCGAACCGCCCGCGCGTTGAGAACGATGAAGGGAACCTTCCTCCACCTGGCGTGGAGGAAGGTTCCCTTCATCGAGATCAGAGAACGGCGCGCAGCTGGTCCGCGATGACCGCGATCCGGCCCAGCACACCGTTCACGAAGCGCGGCGAGTCGTCCGTCGAGAGGCCCTTGGCGAGCTCCACGGCCTCGTCGATCGCGACCGCGTCCGGCACGTCGGCCGCCCACAGCAGCTCGTACAGGCCGATGCGCAGGACCGCGCGGTCGACCGCCGGCATGCGCTGCAGGGTCCAGCCCTCGGCGTGCTCCGAGATCAGGTCGTCGATGCGCGCGCGATTGGTGTGCACGCCCTCGACGAGCGTGACGGTGTAGTCGTTCACCGGAGGGATGTCCGGGGAGCCGACGCGTTCGGCCAGCAGCGTCACCGGGTCGGTGCCCAGAAGGTCGGCTTCGTAGAGGAAGTCGACCGCGCGCTTGCGGGCCTTGCTGCGTGCGCCCATTACTTGTCGCTGATGCGGCCGAGGTAACGGCCGTCGCGGGTGTCGACCTTGATCTTCTCGCCGGTCGTGACGAACAGCGGGACCTGGATCTCGGCGCCGGTCTCCAGGGTGGCGGGCTTGGTGCCGCCGGTGGAGCGGTCGCCCTGCAGGCCGGGGTCGGTGTGCTGGATCACGAGCTCGACCGAGGTCGGGAGCTCGACGAACAGCGGGACGCCCTCGTGCGTGGCGACCATCGCTTCCTGGTTCTCCAGCATGTAGTTGGCGGCGTCACCGACGGTCTCGGTCGGAACCGGGATCTGGTCGTAGGTGTCACCGTCCATGAAGATGAAGTCGGTGCCTTCCTTGTACAGGTAGGTCATGCCGCGCTTGTCCACGGTGGCGGTCTCGACCTTGGTGCCCGCGTTGAAGGTCTTGTCGACGACCTTCCCGGTCAGCACGTGCTTGAGGGTCGTGCGCACGAAGGCGCCACCCTTGCCGGGCTTGACGTGCTGGAACGCGGTGACGGTCCAGAGCTGGCCGTCGAGGTTCAGCACCAGGCCGTTCTTCAGGTCGTTCGTGGTGGCCACGGGGGAATTTCTCCTGTGCTTGGACGGGGTGTCAGACGACCACGAGTTCCTTCGTGGTCAGGGTGAGGAGCTCCGGCCCGCTTGCGCGCACCACGAGGGTGTCCTCGATGCGGACTCCGCCCCGCCCCGACAAGTACACGCCGGGCTCGACGGTGACCGCCATACCGGCCGAAAGTGTACCGTCACCCGCCTTCGACAACGCCGGTGCCTCGTGGATCTCGAGCCCGACCCCGTGGCCGAGGCCGTGCAGGAACTCGTCGCCGTGCCCGGCCTTCTCGATCACTTCCCGTGCCGCCTGGTCGACACCGCTCACCTGCACGCCGGGCTTGAGCGCGTTGCGTCCTGCCTGTTGCGACCGCGCGACCAGGTCGTACAGCTCGACCTGCCAGTCGGCGGGCTTGCCCAGGACCAGCGTGCGGGTCATGTCCGAGTGGTAGCCGTCGACCAGGGCGCCGAAGTCGAGCTTGATGAAGTCGCCCACGTGCAAAGCGGCGTCCGTCGGCGAGTGGTGCGGCACCGCGGAGTTCGCGCCGAATGCCACGATCGACTGAAATGCGGGACCTTCCGCGCCGTGGTCGAGCATGCGGCCTTCCAGCTCGCGCGCGACCTCACGTTCGGTGCGGCCCGCGCGCAGGCCGCCGTGGCCGATCAACGCCGCCAGCGCCCGGTCGGCCGCCGCGCACGCCATGCGCAGGGCCTCGATCTCGATCTCGTCCTTGACGAGCCTGAGCTTCTCGACCAGGCCACCTGCCTTGGTCAGCTCGGCCTTCTCAGCGGCGTTGGTGAGGGTTTCGAGGCCGTCGACCGTCACGTGGTGGCTCTCGAAGCCCAGCTTGCCCTTGGCCTTGCGGGCGAGCGCCTCGTCGCACGGGCGGTCGATCAGCCGCTCCAGGTCCGGCACCTGCTTGGCCGACTGGGTGAGGTACCGGCCGTCCGTGCAGAAGATCGTCTTGTCGTCGCTCACCGCGTCGATGAGCACGGCACCGTTCGATCCGGTGAACCCCGTGAGGTACCGGACGTTCAGGAGGTTCGTGACGAGCAGAGCGTCCAGGTTCGCGGCCTGGAGCGCCTGGCGCAGTGCGGTGCGGCGTGCGGCGTACGACGACATGTCTCGCAGCGTACGGCCAGTCCTAAGCTGTGCGCATGCGTCCTTGGTTCGTCCGTGCGTTGTGGATGGGGTTGCTCCACGGAGCCGTGCAGACCGGAGTCTCGGCGGTGGCGGTGCGCAGCCCCGAGGCGACGTCGGTCCGTCCCATCGCGCTGGGGCTGCTCGTGGCCGCCGCGGTGATCTGGGGCGCGGTCGACCGGCTCCGCGAACTCGAGTCGCCGGGCATGCAGTGGTTCATCGCGTCGCTGATCGCCGGCCCGTTCGCCGGGGCGCTGGGCGTGATCGGGTCGGCGTTGCTGGTCGACCAGACCGGCCAGGAAGCCCTGTGGGTGGCGCTGACGGGCGGGGCGGCGTTCACGGCGTTGCTCGTGCTGGCGCCGGCCGGGCTCGGGCTGCTGCTGGGCGGTTTCCTCGGGGCGCGGGACTCAGCCCGCGACTAGCTCGACCTCGAAGCCGTCCTCGTTCTCCAGGAACGCGGCGTAGTGGTCCTCGCCGCCCGCGTACGGGTGCTTGTCCGCGAACATCACCTGCCAGCCGTTGAGCTGGGCTTGTTCGGTGAGGCGGTCGACATCCGCTTTGGTGCCCGCGTGCAGGGCGAGGTGGTTGAGGCCCGCTTTCATCCGATCGTGTGGACCGGTGAGTGCTGGGGACTGCTCGACGACGACGTAGGTCTGGTCGAGCTTCCAGCTGACGCCGGCGGACCAGCGTTGGTGCTCGGTCCAGCCGAGTTCGATGAAGAGCCAGCCGAACGTGGCTTCGGCGCGAGCCAGATCTGGCACCCACAACTCGACGTGATGAAGCATCGGGCGATCCTTCCACGCCTACCATTCGGACCTGTGCGGAACACCGTGTCGGGTGATGTCAGTGACGGCAGTGAGGTCGTCCAGGTCGGCACGGTGCACGGCGACCTCGTCCTGCGCTCCCGCCGACGTCGGCCGTCCCGGCGAGCCGTGCCGCCCCGGCCGGAGTGGTTCGACCGAGCACGACGGGCGCTCGAGATGCGGCTCTGCGTCGCGGTGGTTCTGCTGATCTTCGTACCCACCGAGCTGATCCTGTTGGGCGGTTTCCGGCCCCAGGGAGCCAGCGACGAGGTGATCGTCCGGCTGGCCGTGGACAAACTGCGGTTGTGCGCGAGCGAGATCGTCCCGGCGCCGGCGAACTGCCCTCAGGGCGCCGAAGCGCCTGGCGCACAAACAGTTCGCTGGGAACTCGTAGGTGATCCTGGCGACGCGGTGGTGGTGAAGTGGCGTCACGGCTCGTTCAGGGCGACAGGCAAGGCGGTGATGGTGCTCCACTACGACACGGCACTCGGCGGAGACAGGACCGTCGTGCCGTTCACGTTCATCGCCACGGGTAGCTGGCGTGGCGGCGACACCAGGATCGAGTACATGGAACACATCGACGCCGGATTCGAGGAGGAGAAGCACGGCTTCGAGCTGTCCAGGACCGCCGTAGCCGAGGCGATCCGCGCCGGGTTCGCGCTGTGCACCGAGGCGAGGTCGTCACCCATGCCCGCAGGCTGCCCGCGAACCACCCACACACCGGTCTACCGCGACGTCGACTGGTCCCTCAACGCGGATCCGCTGATCAACTGGGACATGCGCCAGGACGAGACGACAGGCCTCGTGGTGGTCCTGGGCAACTACTCGCTCGCCCTGCGCAACCGCGAGGAGGTGTCGGCCCGCCCACCGCACTACACCTTGAGCGGTGCCTACCAGGCGATGCTCATCCGTGCCGAGGACGGCTCAGCGCGACTGCTGGAGATCAAGCACCTCGCTTGAGCGACAGCCAGCGCAGTGCGAGCAGGTAGCCCTCCACGCCCAGCCCCACGATCACGCCGCTCGCGATCGCCGAGATGACGCTGTGGTGCCGGAACTCCTCGCGCTGGTGGATGTTCGAGATGTGCACCTCGACCAGCGGCGCGGTGAGCTGCGAGCACGCGTCGCGCACGGCGATCGAGTAGTGGGTCCAGGCGGCGCCGTTGAGCACCACCGGGATCGAGGCGTCGGCGGCTTCGTGCAGCCACTTGACCATCTCGCCCTCGTACGCGGTCTGGCGGACCTCGACGTCGAAGCCGAGCTCCTTGCCTTCCGCCACGCACATCTCGACGAGGTCGGCGTGCGTGGTGCTGCCGTAGATGAGCGGCTCGCGGGTGCCGAGGCGGTCCAGGTTCGGGCCGTTCAGGACGAGAACCTTCACAGCAGCACCGTTCCTGAGGACTTGGGCTCGGCGGCGACGGCCGAGTAGGCGGCGGCGATCAGGGCCGGGTCGGGGCCTTCCAGGCGGCCGGGCTTGGCCAGGCCGTCCAGGACGACGAAGCGGAGCACGCCGGCCTTGTTCTTCTTGTCGACCTTCATGCCCTCCATCAGCTGCGGGAGGGCGTCCGGGTCGTAGGAGGTCGGCAGGCCGAGGAGTTCGAGGACGCGACGATGCCGATCCGCGGTCTCGTCGTCCAGCCTTCCCGCCAGGCGGGCCAGTTCGGCGGCGAAGACCAGGCCCACGCTGATCGCGGCGCCGTGACGCCAGCGGTAGCGCTCGCGGCGTTCGATGGCGTGGCCGAGGGTGTGGCCGTAGTTGAGGATCTCGCGCAGGTTCGACTCGCGGAGGTCGCTGGTCACCACGTCGGCCTTGATCTGGATCTTGCGACGGACCAGGTCGGCGAGGACCTCACCGGTCGGGTCCAACGCACGAGCCGGATCCGCTTCGATCAGGTCGAGGATCACCGGGTCGGCGATGAAGCCGCCCTTCACGATCTCGGCCATGCCCGCGATGAGCTCGTTGCGCGGCAAGGTTTCCAGCGTGGCGAGGTCGACGAAGATGGCGTCCGGCTCGTAGAACGTACCGACGAGGTTCTTGCCCGCGTCGGTGTTGATGCCGGTCTTGCCGCCGACGGCCGCGTCGACCATGCCGAGGAGCGTGGTCGGGATGTTGACCAGGCGCACGCCGCGCATCCACGTGGAGGCGACGAAACCCGCGAGGTCGGTCACCGCGCCGCCGCCGAGGCCGACGACGGCGTCGGAGCGGGACAGGCCGATCTTGCCCAGGACGTCCCAGCAGAAGCCGGCGACGGCGAGGTCCTTGCCGTCCTCGGCGTCCGGGACCTCGACGCGGTGCGCGTCGGCGCCGGCGGCCTTGAGCTCGTCGACCAGGACCTCGGCCGTGGCGGCGAGGGTCGGCTGGTGGATGATCGCGATCTTCGCGGTGCCCTTGAGGAACTCCACGATGTCGCCGAGCAGCCCGCGGCCGATCACGACGTCGTACGGCTTCTCGGCGGCGACCCGGATGCGCACGGGCTCGGTCATCGTCCAACTCCCTCGATCACCGCGTCGGCCACCTCGTCCGGGGTCAGCGAGTCGGTCAGCACCTCGACCGTCGCGACCTCGCGGTACAGGGGCAGCCGCGCGTCCAGCAGCGCCTTGAACGTGGCGCGCGGGTTGATGCCGGTCAGCAGCGGCCGGTTGGACGCGAGCCCGGTGCGGCGCACGCCCTCGGCCATGCCCACGTTCAGGAACACGACGTGGTGGTGCTGCAGCAGCTCTCGGGTCTTCGCCGAGAGCACCGCTCCCCCGCCCAGCGCGAGCACGCCCTCGTGCTCGACCAACGCCTTGGCGACGGCTTCTTCTTCCATGGCACGGAAAACAGGCTCGCCGTCGTCGGTGAAGATGTCCGAGATCGGCTTGCCGGCGAGCTCCACGATGTCGGCGTCGACGTCGCGGAACGGCAGAGCGAGCCTCGCGGCCAGCAGCTCGCTGATCGTGGTCTTGCCCGCTCCCGGCGGGCCGACCACGACGAAGCGGGGGCTCACATGCCCTCCCAGCGGGCTTCCAGGGCCTTCAGGTACGCGTGGGCGTTGCGGCGCGTCTCGTCGAGCGAGTCGCCGCCGAACTTCTCCAGCGCGGCCTCGGCGAGCACCAGGGCGACGACCGACTCCAGCACGACACCGGCGCGCGGCACGGCGCACACGTCCGAACGCTGGTGGATCGCGACGGCCGGCTCTCCAGTTCGGACATCCACAGTGGACAGTGCACGTGGGACGGTCGAGATGGGCTTCATCGCCACGCGGGCACGGAGGATCTCGCCGTTGGTGATGCCGCCTTCGAGGCCACCGGCGCGGTTCGAGCGGCGCGTGACGCCGACCGGGCCGCTGCCGCGGTCGATCTCGTCGTGGGCCTGCGAACCCCAGCGGCGCGCGGAGGTGAAGCCGTCGCCGATCTCCACGCCCTTCATCGCCTGCACGCCCATCAGCGCGGCGGCGAGGCGGGCGTCGAGGCGGCGGTCCCAGTGCACGTGCGAGCCGAGGCCCGGCGGCAACCCGTAGACGAGCACCTCGATGACGCCGCCGACGGTGTCACCGGCCTCCTTGACGGCCTCGACCTCGGCGACCATCGCGTCGGTGCCGCGCTGGTCGAAGCAGCGGGTCGGCGACTCGTCGATCGCGGGCAGGTCGTCCGGAGTGGGCAGCGCGGCGTCCTCAGGCGTGTCCGCCTTGCCGATGGACACCACGTGGCTGAGGATCTGCACGCCCAGCAGCTGCTGCAGGAACTGGCGCGCCACCGTGCCCAACGCGGTCCGAGCCGCCGTCTCACGGGCCGACGCGCGTTCGAGCACCGGGCGTGCCTCGTCGAAGCCGAACTTCTGCATGCCCGGCAGGTCGGCGTGACCGGGCCGGGGCCGCGTGAGGGCCTCGTTGCGGCCGGTCGGCTTGAGCAGGCTCGGGTCGACCGGGTCCGCGGACATGACGGTCTGCCACTTCGGCCACTCGGAGTTGCCGATGGTGACCGCGATCGGGCCGCCCTGGGTCTTGCCGTGGCGCACGCCGCCGAGGATCTCGACCTCGTCCTGCTCGAAGCCCATGCGGGGGCTTCGGCCGAAGCCGAGCCTGCGGCGCCCGAGCTGGGTGACGAGGTCGTCGGTCGTCACCTCGACACCGGCGGGCATGCCCTCCAGGACGGCGACGAGAGCGGGGCCGTGTGACTCTCCAGCGGTGATCCAGCGCAGCACGTTCACAATCCTTTCACAGCGTCGTCAACGCCCAGGTGGCGGCCAGCAAGCCCGGACCGTGCGGCACTCTGCGACTGCGTTTGAGCGTTGCCAGCACGAGCGTGACCGCGCTGGACAGGATCGCCGCAGGTAGGAGCAACGGCAGTCCGAGCGGTGCGCCGAGCCCGAACGCGAGCTTCACGTCTCCGCCACCCATCAACGCCGGCCTGAAGCGCCGGACCGCGAGATGAGCGCCACCGAAAACAGCCGCTCCGAGCGCGGCTTCTCCCAGCCGGTGGGACTGCAGGAGCAGCAGCGCCGCGCCCAACGGGAGGGTCAGCGCGTCCGGCAACCGGTGGTGCCGCAGGTCGATCAACGCGAGCACGATGCCGAACCAGGCCAGCAGGAACGACGAGGGTGGTGCGTCCAGGACGGCGGCGACCGTCCACAACGAACCCAGGAAAGACGCGAGCAGGACCGTGGTCATGGCACCACGGTCCTGCTCGGTACGACTCAGGCCAAATCGCGACCCGTCGTGAACGGTCCATTCACGCACGGGCCAACGGTGCCCTAGTTCGGGCTGGGAAAACGCCCGGAAGTCAGGCTCGCGCAGGGGTACCCCCGGCCGGGGGTACCCTCGCAACCCAACTTAGCCAGCGGCACCGACAAGATCAGCGAGACCAGTCGAACAGCGCGTCGTTCGCCGTCACGTCGACGTTCACCGCCAGGTCTCCGAGCACCTCGGCCGACGCGTCCAGCGCGATCACCGGGCAGATCGGCGCGAACCCCGCCGCCTCGACCTCCGCCGGGTCCCAGGTGACGATCCGCTGACCGGCCAGCACCTGCTCGCCCTTGACCACGTGCAGCTCGAAGCCCTCGCCCTTGCGCTTCACGGTGTCGATGCCGAGATGGACCAGCACCGCGGCGCCGTCAGCGGTGGCCACCACGAACGCGTGCGGGTGCAGCGTCACGACGGTGCCGTCCACGGGCGAGACGACGTCGGCCTTCACCCGAGCGGGCTCGACGGCGACGCCGGGGCCGACCATCGCCTGCGAGAAGACCGGGTCCGGCACGGCGGAGAGCGCGACCACCCGGCCGGCGACCGGGCTGCCGACGCGGAGGCTCACAGGAGGTCCTCGATGTCGGACGCGATCGTGTCCGCCTCGGGGCCGACGACGACCTGGACGACGTTGCCGGAGCGCATGACTCCGTGCGCTCCCAACGACTTCAGGGCCTTCTCGTCGACGACGGAACCGTCCTCCAGCTCGCACCGCAGCCGGGTGATGCACGGCTCGATCTCGATGATGTTCGACGCACCGCCGAGCGCCTCGATGATCTTCTGCGCCTTCTCGTCAGCCACGTTCGTACCTCTCGTTCCCGTAACAGCGGTTGACACCCACTGAGTGTGCGGAGCATTCTCCCGCACCAACTGGTCTAGACCGGAAAGTACCACTGCGAGGAGGTGAGCGAATGCACGAGATCGTGGACGGGCCCAAGCCCAAGCACGCGCAGCTCCGCGAGATCCTGCGCCGGCTCGCCGAGCACGACCTCGCTCCGGGCTCGCCCATCCCGTCCGAGCGCGACCTCGCCGAGCGGTACGGAGTGTCCCGCATCACAGTGCGGGCCGCAGTCGGCCAACTGGTCGCCGAAGGCCTGCTGACCAGGGCAAAAGGGCGTGGGACGTTCACCGCACGGCGGCGCTACGACCTGCAGCTCTTCCTGGCCTCGTTCACCTCGGACATGAAGGCGCGCGGTCTCGAACCGAGCACCGAGGTGATCAGCTGCGGGCAGGGGACTCCCGGTTCGAAGGCCTCGCTGGGCCTCGACGCCGACGAGTACGCCTACCGCGTGGTCCGGCTGCGCAGGGCCGACGGGGCACCGCTGGCTCTGGAGGCCGGCTGGTACAGCCCGCACCTGTTGCCGGAGCTCGACCGGTGCGACCTCAGCGGGTCGCTCTACGAGCTCTTCGCGGCGAAGTACGGGGTGCAGCTCGACGAAGCGAGGCAGACCGTGTGGGCCGAGACCGCCGACGCCGACCAGGCCAAGGCGCTCGACGTCCGCAAGGGCAGCCCGCTGCTCGTGTTCAGAAGGGTCGCCTCCGCTCAGGGGCGGCCTTGTGAGGACGTTACTTCCTGGTACCGGGGCGATCTCTACCAGGTGACCATGCAACTGGACCGGACCGTCCCGGGGACCGGACCGAACTCCGCCAAGGGAGGTACCCGATGAGCACCGACGCCGCACAGACAGGCGGTCGCGAGATCAAGGGCCTCGCCACGTTGCAGCGCTTCGGTCGCAGCCTCATGCTGCCGATCGCCGTGCTGCCCGCGGCAGGCCTCTTGCTCCGCGCCGGTCAAGATGACCTGCTCGGCAAGGACGGTCTGGGCTGGAACGCCGTCGCCGCGGTGATCGGCGCGGCGGGTGACGCGCTGTTCACCAACCTGCCGCTGCTGTTCGCGGTCGGCATCGCGGTCGGGTTCGCCCGCCGCGGTGACGGTTCCACCGCGCTCGCCGCCGCCGTCGGCTACACCGTGCTGACGAGCATCTTCAAGGCCATGTCGCCGCTGGTCCTCGACCAGCCGACGGACCCGCTCGCGAAGCCGGTCCTGATCGACTACCGCGTGCTCGGCGGTATCGTGGTCGGCATCCTGACCGCGTTGCTGTGGCAGCGTTTCCACCGCACCAAGCTGCCTCCGTACCTCGCGTTCTTCGGCGGCCGCAGGTTCGTGCCGATCGTCGTGGCCGGCGTGATGATCCTCGTCGGTGTCGTGATGGGCCTGGTCTACCCGTGGTTCAACGCGGGCATCACCGCGCTCGGCGAGTGGGTCACCGGCAGCACGATCATCGGTGCCGGCATCTACGGCGTGATCAACCGCCTCCTGATCCCGCTCGGCCTGCACCACATCATCAACAACATCGTGTGGTTCCAGTTCGGCACGTTCGACGAGAAGACCGGTGACATCCCGCGCTTCCTCGCGCAGGACCCGTCGGCCGGAACGTTCCAGACCGGCTTCTTCCCGATCCTCATGTTCGCCCTGCCGGCGGCCGCGCTCGCGATCGTCCACACCGCGCGGCCGAACCAGAAGAAGATCATCGGCGGCATCATGGGCTCCGCCGCGCTCACCGCGTTCATCACCGGTGTGACGGAGCCACTCGAGTTCGCGTTCATGTTCGTCGCGTGGCCGCTGTACGTCGTGCACGCGATCCTGACCGGTACGTCGCTGGCGATCTCGAACGCCCTCGGCATCCACGACGGGTTCTCGTTCTCGGCCGGTGCGATCGACTTCATCCTCAACTGGAACATCGCGACCAAGCCGTGGCTGCTCATCGTCCTCGGCCTGATCTACGCGGCGATCTACTACTTCCTGTTCCGCTGGGTCATCACCAAGTGGAACCTGAAGACACCCGGCCGGGAGGACGACGAGTCACCGGAAGCGGACGAGAGCATCGTCGGCTCGGGTGGCGACAAGCCCGCCACGACCGAAAAGTAGCAAGCACAACCAGCTCTACCGGGAGGAACCATCATGGCCGAGCGACGGGTCACCGTGGCCAGCAAGGTCGGACTGCACGCCCGACCGGCCGCATTGCTGGCGAAGGCCGCCGCCGACCAGCCGGTGACGGTCACCATCGCCAAGGACGGCGGCGAAGCCGTTGACGCGGCGAGTGTTCTGGGTCTGATGACCCTGGGCGCTATGCACGGTGACGAGGTGGTGCTCAGCGCCGACGGGGACGGAGCGGACGCTGCTCTGGACGCCATCGCCGAACTGATCGCCACCGACCACGACGAGTGATTCCGGTTGTGGCTGGACGCCCCGACGTCCAGCCACGACCCACCCGAAGTGCAGGACGGCACCCGCGGTCACGACGCCGGCCAAGGTCGACGGCGTGGCCTGCGGGTACGTCACCATCAGCCACACCCCGCCCGCTGCCAGCAGGGGCGGCACGACGAGCCCCGCGGTCCACTTGCGCAGCACCAGGAACGCGATCGTCGTGACCAGCAGCGCCGCGCCGAGCGTGTCGCTGAACCGGTGCCAGCCGAGCGACACCGTCTCCGCCGCCACCGCGCCCGCCCCGAGCGCACCCGGAACCGCGACCCAAAGGGCAAACCTGCGCGGCACGGCCATCGTCACCGCGACCACCGACGCCACGGCGGCCGTCGTGTGTCCACTCGGGAAGCTGTTGTGCACCAGCACCGCTTCCTCGTCGAGCTCGGGCCGCACCAGCACGTAGAGCTTCAGCACCTGCGCGAGCAACACCGACCCGCCGAGCACCAGCAACGGCGGGAACGCCTTCCTGCGCGCTATCAGGATCACCAGGACGGCAGCGACGAGGATCGCCATGTCCACGTTGGACGCCCAGGAACGCTGCAGGGACAGCTCGGGCAACGCGGCGTTCTCCGCCTTCTGCCCGAACGACGTCCACACCAGCGCGAAGTACGTGAAGAGGAATCCCACCAAGCTTCCGGCCATGCGTCCGAGACTCCGCGCGCCGGGCCATGGGAACGTCCACGCCATGTCATGGTTCCGCTACAGAACCGGCGCGGGTTCTGTTCCCCGCCGATAATGGATCTCGTGGCGATGGTGTTGCTGGTCGAGGACGACCCGTCTGTGCGCGAAGGGCTCTGTCTGGCGTTGCGGCGCCAGGGACACGACGTCCGAGCAGCGGGAACAGGCGAAGAGGGCGTCGAGCGGCTGCGCGAGTCCCGTCCCGACATCGTGGTCCTCGACATCATGCTGCCGGGCATCGACGGCTTCGAGACGTGCCGCCGGATGCGCATGCAGGCCGAGGTGCCGATCATCATGCTCACCGCGCGCGGCGACGACTTCGACGTGGTCGCGGGCCTGGAGGCGGGCGCGGACGACTACGTGGTGAAGCCGGTCGAGCCGCGGGTGCTCGAGGCTCGCATCCGCGCGGTGCTGCGCCGGACCGTCGCCGAACCGTCCTCCGTGGAACGCCACGGTTCGCTGGTGATCGACCGCGCCGGGCTGCAGGTGCTCAAGAACGACGTGAAGGTCGCTCTGACGCCCACCGAGCTGAAGCTGATCCTGGAGCTCTCCCGCACGCCGGGCCGCGTGCTGACGCGGCAGCAGATCCTCGAAGCCGTCTGGGAGCACGACTACCTGGGCGACTCGCGGCTGGTCGACGCGTGCGTGCAGCGGTTGCGCGCGAAGATCGAGGACGTGCCCTCCGAACCGCGCTACGTCCACACGGTGCGCGGCTTCGGCTACCGCTTCGGTCCGCAATGAGGGCACTCCTCCGCGGCTTGAGGCCGCGGTTGATGGCGGCGTTCCTGCTGCTGACCCTGCTGGGCGCGGTGGCGGCGGCGGGCGCTTCGTACGCGACGGCCCGCAACCTGCTGCTGGAGGACGCGCAGGACAGCTTCATGAACCCGCTCGTCAACGACGTCCGCACCTACGCCCAACGGCTGACCGTGCCGCCCGCGCAGACGGATCTCGACGACTTCGCCTCGTACCTGCGCAACTCCGCGGTCGTCGTCTACCAGGGGATGCACTCGCGCGGGCTCGACGCCTCCTCGGTGCCGCAGGAGATGCGCGAGGCGGTGAAAACCAGCACGAAGGTGATTTGGCAGCGTCGCACGGATGCCGCCGGGCCGATCGTGTACGTCGGCATCCCGTTGCTGCGCGCGGACGGCTCCCCCACCGGCGTCGAGGTGTGGGCCTGGTCGTCGCTGGGCGCCCCTCAGCGCGCCATCGACAGCTTCGCGAAGGCGGCCTGGGTGGGCGTGAGCCTGGTGCTGCCGCTGGCCCTGGGTTTGGCTCTGTTCACCGCTCGGGGCGTGCTGCGCCCGGTTCGCCGCCTGGGAGACGCCGCGCGCGCGTTGGGCTCGGGCCGCCTGGACACCCGCGTCGACGAACGGGGCAACGACGAGCTCGCCGACCTGGCGCGCACGTTCAACCTGTCCGCCTCGCAACTGGAGTCCTCGCAGGCCGCGGCCCGGCGCTTCGTGGCCGACGTGTCGCACGAGCTCAGGACTCCGTTGACCGCCATGAACGCCGTGACCGCGGTGCTGGACGAGGACGCCGCCTCGTTGCCAGCGGACACCGCCGTGGCGGCCCGTCTGGTGTCGACGGAGACCCGCAAGCTCACCCGCCTGGTCAACGACCTGATGGAGATCTCGCGCTTCGACGAGGGCCGGAACCTCCTGGAGCTCGATGAGTGGGACATCGGTACCGCCGTGCGCGACTCTTTGGCCGCACGGGGCTGGACGTCGTCGGTGGACGCTTCGTTGCCTGACGGCGTGATGGGCCGCGTCGACCGCCGCCGGCTCGACGTGATCGTGGCCAACCTGGTCGGCAACGCCCTGAAACACGGCGGCTCGCCGGTGCGCGTGGTCCTGCGACCTGGTGTCATCGAGGTGACCGACAACGGCCCAGGCATCCCCGCGGACGCCCTCCCCCACATCTTCGACCGCTTCTACAAGGCAGACACGGCCCGCTCCCGTTCCGAGGGCAGCGGGCTGGGATTGGCGATCGCATGGGAGAACGCACGCCTGCACGGCGGCACCATCGAAGCAGCCAACGCGCCCTCGGGCGGCGCGGTCTTCACCTTGCGCTTGCCGTGGTGACGCTGGCTTCGTGTGGCGTACGGCCGACACCGGTGCTGACCGGAGCGGACGCTCCGACCGTGTCATCGCATGAGCTGACGGTCTACCTGCTCGGGTCGGAGGGCACCGAGCTGGTGCGGCGGTCGCGGTCGTACACCGGCACCGTGGACACCGCCACGGCGATCAACCTGCTGGTGGCCGGGCCGACGGAGGAGGAGAAGAAGCTCGGGCTGACCACCGAGGTGCCCACGACGACGTCGAAGGTGCTGGCGGTGTCCGACCTGATCGTGCTGCCCAACGACATGGCCGCGCTCACGAAGATGGCGCAGTTCCAGCTGTACTGCACGGCGATCGCGAGCCGGGGGACCGTGGAGGGCGTGCCTTCGTCGGGCTTCAAGTGTCCTTAGCGGACGTGGACGACGTCGTTCGGGTAGGTGAGATGACCGTCATACGGCCCGGCGATCCGAGGGAAGTCCTCCTCGTCGTCTCCGAACTCGTCCGCCAGTCCTCAGGCTCCGGATCACCCGCGTATCCGTCTACAGCGAATGGCAACCGTGCGCCGCCGAACACCGCGACCGCGATCGGCGCGCTGACCAGGCTGCCGTACTCGTCCTCGGTCACGCGCCCGAGCCCGGGAATCTCCACCTGATCATGCTACGAAGCGGGAGGGGCGGGACGCACCAGCGGCCGTGGTGTTGGCCGGCAACCCCCGCGCCCGTGCGGAGTCCCCGGCGGACACACCCGTGCGTCCCGCCCGCCGGCGTCCTTCGAGGCAAGGCCACCGGCATGCGATGGTTCCGGGACGATCGGCCATCGTCCGGAGCCAAACGAGTCATGCCCAGGCAACCACAGGACAGCGCACGCCGGAATCGCACGGCGCCCGATGTAGACGAAAGTGATGGAATCCTAGGAACGTGAGGCAAGTTCGGCGGTCAGCGCCTCGCGCATCACGTCCTGCGGCGCCGGCTTGCCGGTGAACTGCTCCACCTGGCCGAACGCCTGGTGCAGCAGCATGTCGAGCCCTGTGGCCAGCCGCGCACCCGAGGCCTCGACGGCGGACGCGACCGGCGTCGGCCACGGGTGGTAGATCACGTCCAGCACGTACGGGGCCCGCGCGAGGGCAGCGGCCAGTGGCACGGTCGCCTCGGCCGGAACCGTCGACACCAGGACGTCCGAAGCGGCGGCCAGCGCACCGAGGTCCACAGAGGACAGAGCGAGCACCTCGACGGAAACACCGACGCGCGCAGCCGTCGCGACAGCCTCACCGGCACGCGAAGGTTCGCGCACCACAAGGGAAACCGACGACACACCCAGCGAGGCGAACCCGGCCAGCACCGCCGTGGCCGTACCACCCGCGCCGATCACCACACCGGACGATCCGCCCGTGAAACCCTTCTCCCGCAACGCACCCACGACACCGTCCACATCGGTGCAGTCGGCGTGCCACCCGGATTCAGTGCGCACCAACGTGTTCGCCGCACCGACGGCGATCGCCCGTGGAGTCACCGACGACGCCACGGCCAGGGCCGCGCGCTTCGTCGGCATCGTGCACGACAGCCCGACCCACTCCGGCCCCAGGGAGGCGACCAGCGAAGGCACGTCGGACTCGGAGCACTCCAGGCGCGTGTACTCCCAGTCGAGACCCAGCGCGGCGTAAGCGGCGTTGTGCAGCACAGGCGACAGGGAGTGCTCGATCGGCGAACCGATCACAGCCGCACGAAGCACTAGTAGACGCCGTCCTTCTGAGCCTTCTGGTCCTTCGCGTTGTGCTCCTCGAGCGTCGTCGAGAAGCACGACGTGCCGTCCGTCTGACACTTCACGAAGTACATGATGTCGCCGCCCTCCGGCTTCATCGCGGCGGCGATGGCCTGTTGCGAGGGCGAGCCGATCGGGGTCGGCGGCAGACCCGGCGTCTCGTAGGTGTTGTACGGGCTCTGCGTGCCGCGGTCCGCGTCCGAGGTGCGGATGTGCGGCTGGTTCTTCAGGTAGTTCACCGTCGAGTCGAACTGCAGGATCATCGGCTTCTTCAGGCGGTTGTAGATCACCTGGGAGACCTTGCCGAAGTCCTTCTCGATGGCTTCCTTCTCCACCAGCGAGGCGATGACCAGGATCTCGTAGGGGCGGAAGCCGGTGTTCATGGTGCCACCCGGGATGCCCACGCCGGCCAGCTTCTGGGCGGACGCGACGACGACGCTGCGGATCAGCTCAACCGCGGAAACACCGGGTTTGACCTGGTAGACGCCGCGCATGATCAGGCCTTCGAGACGGTACTGGGGCTCGGCGCGCTTCACGTCGGCCAGCGCCCAGTCCGGCACGCCCAGAGCGACCGGGTCGGTCTGCTCGGCGGCGGCCTTGATCTCGTCGACGGTCAGGCACTTCTTGGCGCCGTCCTTCTCCGTGCAGCTCGCGTCGGCCAGCAGGGAGTAGATGCCCTTGACGACCTTGTCGCCCACCTTGATGTCGGTGAGCTTGAGGCCGCCGACGACCTGGACGGCCGGGACGCGCGTCTTCGGGTCGACCATGCGGGCCACGGCCTGCTCACCCGACATCTTCGTCTTCATCAGGTAGAAGCCGGGCTGGATCGACGTCGCGCGGTTGTCGGTCTTGCTGGCCTCGGTGAAGGCACGGGCGGACGCGATCACGCCGTTGTCGTAGAGGGTGGAGGCGATGACGCTGACCACGTCGCCGTCCTGGACCTCGACGATGGCGTCGGCCTCGCCGCTGCCTGTGTAGTCGTCGTACGAGCCGATGCCGCGCAGCTCGAGGTAGCCGTAGTAGGCACCACCCAGGCCCGCGACGAGGACCAGCGCGATGACCAGCCACAGGGCTGTTTTCTTGCGCTTCTTCGCCTTCTCACGAGCCGTGTCGCGCAGTCGGTCGCGCTTCACCGGACGACGTTCGTCCACGTCAGGGTCGGTGAACAACCCGAGATCGTCGCTCACACCTCGTCCTTTCGGGCGGCAACAGAGCGTGCCCGTGCGTCCAGCCAAGACTGCAGGATCTCGACAGCGGCAGCCTGGTCGACCACGGCACGCTGCTTCTTGCCCTTCACACCGCGCTGCGCCAGCACCCGGCTCACCACGACCGTCGTCAGTCGTTCGTCGCTGAACCGGACCGGCACGGGGGCCACACGTCCGGCCAAGGCGGCAGCGTACGCGGTCGCCGCCTCGGCTGCCGGACCGTGGCGCCCCGCCAGTGTCTTGGGCAGGCCGACCACGATCTCGACGACGTCATGCTCGGCCACGAGACGTACGAGCTCGGTGAGGTCCGAGCCGCCCTTCTCGTCACGCTGGAGAGTAACCAGCGGAGTGGCCAAAAACGCGCTCGGATCGCTGAGAGAAATTCCCACTCGAACCGATCCGACGTCGACGCCGAGCCTCCTTCCGAGGCCCGGGTCGTCGACGCCGGGGACGTCAGCGCTGCTCAAGCACCTTGTCCAGTTCGTTCGTGAGAACCGAGATGGCTTCGGGAACACCGGCGGGGTTCGTGCCGCCGCCCTGGGCCAGATCCGGCTTGCCGCCACCGCGGGCGGCGATGGCCGGGCCGAACACCGGCACGAGCTTGCCGGCGGCCAGACCCAGGTCGCGGGCGGCGGCGGTCGTGGCGACCACGAAGCTCACCTTGTCGCCGTCGACCGAGAACAGGGCCACCACACCCGGCTTGCTGCCCAGGCGGTTGCGGACCTCGCCACCGAGCGTGCGCAGGTCGTTGCCCGACACGCCCTCCAGGCCCAGGGCCACCAGCGACAGGCCGCGGACGTCCAGGGCCTTGTCGGCGAGCGACCCGGCGTTGCCGAGCAGCTGGGCGGCGCGGACCTTCTCGAGCTCCTTCTCGGCGACCTTCAGCCGCTCGACCAGGGACTCGATCCGCTCGGGCAGGCCATCGGAGCCGACCTTGAGCATGTCGGAGAGGTTCTGCACGATGGCGCGTTCCTTGGCCAGGAACCGCATGGCCTCGATGCCGACGTAAGCCTCCAGGCGGCGCACGCCGGAACCGACCGACGACTCACCCAGCAGGGTGATCGGGCCGATCTGCGACGAGTGCTCGACGTGCGTGCCACCGCAGAGCTCACGCGACCACGGGCCACCGATCTCGATGACGCGCACGGTCTCGTCGTAGGTCTCGCCGAACAGGGCGACGGCACCCAGCTCCTGGGCACCGGCCATGTCCGTGTAGACGATGCTGACCGGCAGGTCCTTGCGCACGGCCAGGTTCGAGACCTCTTCGATCTCGCTCTTGGCCTCGTTCGACAGACCACCCGTCCAGGCGAAGTCCAGACGCAGGTAGCCGGGCTTGTTGTACGAACCGCTCTGCAGGGCCGACGGGCCGAGCACCTGGCGCAGGGCGGCGTGCACGACGTGCGTGCCCGAGTGACCCTGGCGGGCACCGACGCGCCACTCCGGGTCGACGCGGGCCTCGACGTGCTCGCCCTCGCTGACCTCGCCGTTGACGACGCGCACCTGGTGCACCCACAGCTTGCGGGCGACCTTCTGCACGTCGAGCACCTCGAGCTCGGCGTTGCCCGTGACGATCGTGCCGGCGTCGGACTCCTGGCCACCGGACTCGGCGTAGAGCGGCGTGCGGTCGAGGACGACCTCGACGATGTCGCCTTCCTTGGCGGTCTTCACCCGCTGGCCGTTCAGCACGATGCCGCGCAGCGTGGCCTCGGAGGCGAGCTCGGTGTAGCCGGTGAACTCGGTCGGGCCCTGCTCCAGCAGCTCGCGGTACACGGTCTGGTCGCCGTGGCCGGTCTTCTTGGCGGAGGCGTCGGCCTTGGCGCGGGCGCGCTGCTCGGCCATCAGCTTGCGGAAGCCGTCCTCGTCGACGCTCAGACCGGCCTCGGAGGCCATCTCCAGCGTGAGGTCGATCGGGAAGCCGTACGTGTCGTGCAGCTGGAAGGCGCGGTCGCCCGGCAGCGTGGCACGGCCGTCGGCCTTCACCTCGGCGGCGGCGTTCTCGAAGATCCGCGACCCGGCGTCGAGCGTGCGGAGGAACGTGTCCTCCTCGGCCTTGAGCACCTGCTGGATCCGCGGGAAGCCGCTGACCAGCTCGGGGTAGGCGGGACCCATGGCGTCGCGGACGACCTCGGCGAACTGGACCAGCACCGGCTCCGTGACGCCCAGCAGGCGGGCGGAGCGCACGATGCGGCGCAGCAGGCGGCGCAGCACGTAGCCGCGGGCCTCGTTGCCGGGGGTGACACCGTCGCCGACCAGCATGACGCCGGAACGAGCGTGGTCGGCGATGACTCGAAAACGAACGTCGTCGACCTCGTCGGCACCGTACTTGCGGCCCGACAGCTCCTCGGCCTTGTTGATGACGGCGCGCACGAGGTCGGTCTCGTAGACGTTGTCGACGCCCTGCAGCAGGTAGGCGACGCGCTCGACACCCATGCCGGTGTCGATGTTCTTGGCCGGCAGCGACCCGATCGGCTTGTGGCCCTCCTTGGGGCTCAGCTCGCCGCGGACGTCCTGCATGAAGACCAGGTTCCAGATCTCCAGGTAGCGGTCCTCGTCGACGACGGGGCCGCCCTCCTTGCCGTACTCCGGGCCGCGGTCGAAGTAGATCTCCGAGCAGGGGCCGCCGGGACCGGGCACGCCCATGTCCCAGTAGTTGTCCTTGCCGTCACGGCGCTGGATGCGCTCGGTCGGCAACCCGGCGATCTTCTGCCACAGCTCGATGGCCTCGTCGTCGGTCTCGTAGACGGTGACCCAGATGCGCTCGGGGTCGAAGCCGTAGCCGCCGTCGTCCACCGAGCCCGTGACGAGGCTCCAGGCGAACCGGATGGCGTCTTCCTTGAAGTAGTCGCCGATCGAGAAGTTGCCGGCCATCTGGAAGAACGTGAGGTGGCGCGTCGTCTTGCCGACCTCGTCGATGTCGGGCGTGCGCACGCACTTCTGGATGCTCGTCATCCGCGGGGCGGGCGGCGGGGCCTCGCCGAGGAAGTACGGCTTGAACGGCACCATGCCGGCGTTGACGAACAGCAGGTTCGGGTCGTCGAGCAACAGCGACGAGGACGGGATGTACTTGTGCCCGTTGCGCTCGAAGTGCTCGCGGAAACGCTTGATGATCTCGTGGGTCTGCACGGGAAGTTCCTTTTATTGCTGGGGAGTTGTCATGGCGCGCTTGTCTGGCGAACGGTCTTAGTGCTTTCCGTTCGCCCTGGGCGCTCGACGCCCCGGCGTGAATCCCGTCTGACGTTCCACCGTTTCCTGCAACTCCTGTTCCCGTTCGGCCATTCCCGCGCGCACCTCGGCCCCGAAGGACCCGATGGCGCCCGCGAGCTCACGCAGGCCTTCGCCCACGTTAGCGCCGATACCTGCGGGAGTCGCCTGCTTTGTGACCTCGCTGGCCTTCTTCGCGACGAAGAGACCGGCCGCGGCACCCAGCCCGAACCAGAAGAGGCGGCTCATCGGGCACTCCTCTTCGGACGGCGCTTGGCGTGCTTGTTGGGCTGCTCGGCGGCCTTGCGACGGGCCTTCACAGCCTTGCTCACGCCGTAGGACAGCGCGGCGGCCTTGACCAGCGGCCCGCCGAGCGTGGCGGTGAAGAGGCTCGTGAGCGCGGAGACGTTGCCGGTGACGGCGCGCGCGTTGGCCGTGATGCCGTCGACGCGCTCCAGCTGCGTGTTCACGTGCGTCAGCGTCGTGTTGGCCTCGGAGAACAACGGGTCGGTGTTCTCGTGCGCCTTGCGCATCGCGATCGTGGCCTCGTCGAAGAACCGCGCAGCCTTGACCGCCACGATCGCCAGCACGATGACGAGCAGCACGAACGCACCGGCGGCGACCAGCGCTGCGATCTGCCCTGGCGACACGGATCCTCCTGGTGACCGGCGTGGTGGCTTGATTGCCGGTGAGATTACCGGGTGGGTCCGACACCCAAATGAGCGGCACCAGGTGTTGATCTTCAGCGACCGGTGACGCCGTCCAGCTGCTCCCTGAGGATGTCCGCGTGACCCGCGTGCCGGGCCGTCTCCGTGGTCATGTGCGCGAGAACCCAGCGCAGTGACTTCGTGTTGCCGTCGACCGGGATGGCCATGGGCGCCTCGGGATCCCCGGCCGCCTCGATGGCGGCGTCGCTGTCCGCGATCGCCGCCCGGTACGCCTTGATCACCTCGTCCCGACTGACGTGCGCGGGCACGTCCATGCCGAACTCGCCCTCCTCCGACCAGTCGTTGCCGGCGAGGTGGTGGTCGAACCAGTACCGCTCGGCCTCCACGAGGTGCTGGACCAGGCCGAGCAGCGACGTTCCACTGGCGACCAGCGGCGTGCGGAGCTGTTCCTCCGTCAGCCCCTCCGTCTTCTTGATGACGCAGTGGCGCTGGAACTTGAGGAACGCGTGGGCGACGTCGAGCTCGCCCGTGTCGACGCGCGGGACCGGCTCGCGCTGGGTTTCCGGCATGCCCCGAACGTACGGGAAGCCGGCCCGGCCGCACGGGAAAACCAATTGGAACGGACCACTCATTGACTCAGCCCGGTCACTGCCTGTGAAATACCCGTCACAGAGGGCTTGACACCGGCGGCTCTGCGCAGTTGAAGTAAGGCAACCCTAAGTCGACTCGTGCAGGAGGCCCTGTGAAGCCGGTATCGCACCTGGACTCCTATCGGAGGCAGGTCACGGCAGGAGCCCCGCCGGTCCCCTCGCTGAGCGCGCCCTGGGACGCCCGCGTCGCGCGGTCCGACGGCTACGACCTGCACCTGATCCACCGCTGGAACCAGGCACCGCACGTCGCGGCGTTCGCGCGGCGGGCCTGGACCTTGCAGCGGTGGGAGCAGCGGCTGGCGGATCACCTCGCCGGCGACGACGTCCGGCCGTTGCTGATCAGCTGGCACGGCCGCCCGGTGATCTACTCGGAGGTGTACCGGGCGGCGCGGGACGTCGTCGCGTCGTGCTACCCGGCGCGGCCCCACGACCTCGGCCTGACCGTGGCGGTCGGTGAGCTCGCGATGACCGACCACGGTCTCGTGCGGTCGCTTCTCCCCCGGCTCACCGACGCGCTGTTCGAGGCCGACCCCCACTGCACGCGCATCGTCATGTACCCGGACGTGCGCAACATGCGCGCCATCAGGTCGTTCGAGGCAGGCGGGTTCGTGGGCACTGACGAGATCATGCTGCCCGGCAAGCTCTCCCTGCTGATGATCTGCAAACGCTAGAACGCCGTGATGTCCTGCGGTGCGCGCTCTTTGCGACTGAGTGCGCGCACGACGTCGATGGCCTTGTGCCGGTTGAGCGCCATCCGCGTGAGCAGGTCGATCACCGTCTCGTTGACGTGGCGCGGGAACTCCGGGGTGTCGAGGCCGACGCTGCACGCGAGGTCGTCGCTGTGCACCACGAACTCCATCAGGCGGCTGACCAGGTACTCGTCCAGCGACACCGCCCACGGGCCCCAGTGCGGCATCCTGACCGGCCGGTTCTCCTGTTGTGGCAACATCTTCTCGAGTTCGTCCAGCGTCTGCTCGAACTGGTCGCACAACGCTTTCTGACCGTCCGCCGCGAGCTTCTCGCCACCCGCGCGGATCCGTGTGTGGAACTCGTCGTTGACGTCGAGCTCGGTCCAGTTCGCGCGCGCGTAGTGCTCCATCAGCGTGACGACCGGTTCGTCGCCCAACGGAGTGCTGATCATCTTCGGTACGGGCAGCGCTTGGTAGGCGATGTGGCCGACGAGCCCGCTGACGCCGAACTCGGGCAGGGCGCTCGGCTTGTCCCAGCTCTCGGTGACCTGCCGGTGGCGCATGAGGTCGAGCGCGATGCGGGCCGTGGTCAGGAAGTCGTCTCTGATCGTCACCGTGCCGAACTTACGCGCCTGTACGCGGCGGTCTTGCCGTATTTCCGCATCGCCCTGTGGATCTCGTCGGCCTGCTCAGGTCCGAAACGGCCGACCCGCTGCGGGGTGCCGCCCGTGCGCTGAACCGTCAGCTCGTGCCGCGCCGACAACCGAACCAGCTCGATCTCGGCCCAGGACGGCTTCTCGCCCGTCCACTCCACTCCGGACGCGGAGATCGTGACGGCGGGCCAGAAGAAGAGCTTGCGCAGCGCGTTGAGGAAGAGCAGGACCGGCGTGGACCAGGAGGCGACGGCCAGCACGGTCTGAGTGGTGTCGCCTTCGAACGCGTCGCCGGAGTACACGATGGTGCCGAGCACGCTCAGCACCAGCAGGCCGAAGACCCACGAACCCTTGAGCCACTTCTTCCGGCCGCGGACGTACACCTCGTCGGCGGGCTTCTCCTCGTCGGGAAACTGCTTCCGCACGTGCTGCGCGATCTCCTCGGGTGAGGAGGAGAGCCTCGGCATGTGCTTGCGGCTCAACACCCACAGCATCGCCGCCATCAGCAGCACCCAGCCGATGACGGTCCCGGCCAGCGCCAGTGGCGCGAGCGTGGGGTAGCGCAGGTAATCCCTGTCCGCCACCAGATCCTTGCCGTTGTGGATGGTGCCGACGGGGACCGATTTCCCGATGTCGTCCGGCGTGAGAAAGCCGCGGGACTCCATCCTGCGCGACGGCCCTCCGTGCGCGCTGACGTCGACCTGGCAGATGTACCAGGCCTTGAAGCCACCGGTGAGCGTGATCGGGTCCTGCCGCTCGCACGACCTCGCCACGCCGCGGAGCGTTTCGTTCGCCGCAGCAGTGCCGCTGACCTCGATCTGGTCACCGAGGTGGGTCCAGACAGTCGCCGCGGTCAGGTAGCCGAGCGGCGGCATGACGAAGAAGACGAACAGCAGGCCCAGCGCACGGATCAGCTTCATCCACCCTGCTTCTTCTGCTCGGGTTCCGAGTCGAACAGGTTGCCGGACTGGCTGTCGAACACCTTGCCCGCTTCCTTGCCCAGATCGATCCCGAGTTTCGGCACCGAACTCGCCGGAGCGTCCTTCAACCCTTCGACGAGATGCTTCTTCGCCTCGCTCACACCGTGTTTGAGCGCGTCCGCGTTCGTTGGCAGGCTCTTGATGGCATTCGCCACGTAGAAGCCGTCGACCTGCGCCTTCGGCCACTTCGCAGCCTTTTCCATGCCGGCCATGGCCTTGCCGAGCAGGTCGTCGAGTTTCTTGAACAGTGAACCCGCCTTGCTGAAGGCCTTCGTGAGCTTCTTGCACCAGCCGATCGCCTTGTTGGCGTACTTGATCGCGGTCGCGATGCCTTCGGCGATGGCGCCGGCGACCCCCGCGCCGAACGCCGCCATCGCCGGCGCCCAGCGGATGCACATGCTGATCAGCTTGCCGACGCACTCGGAGATCAGGTCGCGGACGATGCCGCGCACGACGTTGAGGATCGTCTTGCAGATGTTGATCAGGACGGAGATGCCCTGCGCGCCCTTGGCCACCGAACCATAGGTGTCGGCGCGATCGACGCCCCAGCTCTCGTAGGCGCGGAACTCCTGGCCCTGCCACTGACCCGAGTCGATCTTCACCCAGTTCTTGAGGTCGGTGGAGACCTGCTCGAGGTGGTTCGAGATGTTGCCCCAGGTCTTCGACATCGAGTCGAGCTGGGTCTGGTTGCCGGTGAGCCAGTCGAGCGGTTCCGTGAGGAACGGGATGTGCTCCATCAGCCAGCCAAACCCGGCGCTGAACAGGGCCGCCAGCGGGTCGGCCAACACGCCCGCGATGCCGGTGGCAGCTCCGGCCGCGTTCATCAGGCCCTCAGCCCAGTCCCCCTTGCCGATCGCGGTGACGGTCTCGCTCACGTCGTGCACGAGGCCCGTGCCTTCCGTGAGTTTGGTGCCCTCACCTTCCATGCGCAGCGGATTGCTCATCGGTGCATCCCGTCGAGGTTCGCGGCGTGGGCCTCGTCGTTGGACTTGATGTGCAGGGCCATGTCCGCGAACTCGCGGTAGTGCTCGACGGCCGAGTCCGAGGCCTTCTCGATGGCGTTGGTGGCGATGGCCGCGGCCGCCGCGCAAATGCCCGCCAACGGCATGCCGAGCAGTCCGAACGCCATCGGGTCCATGGTCGCGTTCGCGGAGGTGACGGCCGTGTTGATGCGGGCGCCGACGTCGTCGAGCTTGCCGAGGTGGGCCTTCATCTCCGCTTCGCTGCTGGAGTGCGTCATCGCAGGTACCCGCCGTCGCCGAAGTCGTCGTCCTCGTCGTCGGGACGGCGGGGAGGCTGCGGCGGGCGCGAGGCCCGGGGCGCGTCGTCCTCGATCCGGCCCAGACCCGACTCCTGCGGGCCCCACGACGGACGTTCGGGCTCCGCGGGCGGCTGGGCGCTGCGGAGCTTGTCCATCATCATGTGCATCGCCTCGGAGTCGGCGCCCATCAGCGGCGCCATGGCCTCCTGCACGGCCGCCGCCACCCTGCCCTGCGCGGCCTGCACCACGCGCAGCACGTCGCGGCCGACCGCGTCGCCGTCCTTGCGCTGCAGGGCGTTGCCGAGCCGGAGGTCCACGAGGTTGCCGGCGTCGTTGACGGTGACCGAGATCTGGCCGTCCGCACTGCGCTCGGTCACCTGCAACGTCGCCAGCGTCTCGCGGATCGCGTCACTGCGGCGTTGTGCCTCGGCGAGCGTCCCCTCGTAGTTCGCCAGGATCTGGTCGGGATCAGTCACGGTAGCCCCCAGTACACGTCCACTCACTCAACGCGATCGGAGCCTACTCCGCACAGCCCAACGCCACCGACTCACCCGGCGGCGACCACCTCGATCTCCACCAGCCAGTCGCTGACGAGCGTGCCGACGACGATCGCGGTGGTCGGGACGGCACGCCCTCCGAGTGCCTGCACGCGTGCGGCGCCGTTGGCCTCGGCGTAGGAGGCGTCGCGCAGGTAGCTGGTGAGGCGGACGATGTTGCCGACGGTCATGCCGGCCGAGGCGAGGATCCGGCGGATGTTGTTCCACACCAGGTCGAGCTGCTCGGCGAGGTCGGCGCCGGGTGCTCCGGACGGGTCGAGGCCCATGGTGCCCGCGACGAACAGCAGGCGTTCGGCACCGCGGACCTCCATGGCGTGGACGTAGTCGTCGGTGGCGCGGTAGATGCCGTCGGTGGGGTTGTGCGGCACGAGTTCCATGGGCCGATCATGCGACCGGGGCCAAGCGAATTACTCGCCCCTGATCACCCGGCGCAACCGCGGCAACCGCTCGGCCACCGCGCGTTCGGCACCGCGGGCCGTCGGCTCGTAGTAGTCGCGGCCCACGAGGTCGTCCGGCGCGTACTGCTGGGTCAGCACACCTTCTGGAACGTCGTGCGGATACCGGTACCCCTGCGCGTTGCCGAGCTTCGCCGCGCCCGCGTAGTGGCCGTCGCGCAGATGTGGTGGCACAGCACCGATAGCGCCCTTGCGCACGTCGGCGATCGCGGCACCGATGGCGGTCGTCACGGCGTTGGACTTCGGCGCGGTGGCGAGGTGGATCGTCGCCTGCGCCAGGTTCAGGGCGCACTCGGGCAGACCGATCAGCTGCACGGCCTGGGCCGCGGCGACGCAGGTCTGCAACGCGGTGGGATCCGCCATGCCGATGTCCTCGCTGGCGTGGATCACCAGCCGCCGCGCGATGAACCGCGGGTCCTCCCCCGCCTCGATCATCCGCGCCAGGTAGTGCAATGCGGCGTCGACGTCCGAGCCGCGGATCGACTTGATGAACGCCGACGTCACGTCGTAGTGCTGGTCGCCGTCGCGGTCGTAGCGCACGGCCGCCTTGTCCACAGTGGACTCCAGCAGCGCCAGCGTGATCACGCCGGAGTTCGACGCCACCGCCGAGTCCGCCGCCGCTTCCAGTGCGGTCAGCGAACGACGCGCGTCCCCACCCGCCAGCCGCACGAGGTGGTCCTCCGCGTCCGGCTCCACCACGACCGAACCGTCGAGACCGCGCGAGTCGGACACCGCCCGCCGGATCACGGCACGCACGTGGTCGTCGGTCAAGGACTTGAGCTGCAACACCAAGGACCGCGACAGCAACGGCGACACCACGGAGAAGAACGGGTTCTCGGTGGTGGCCGCCACCAGCAGCACGATCCGGTCCTCGACAGCGCCCAGCAACGCGTCCTGCTGCGTCTTGGAGAACCGGTGCACCTCGTCGATGAACAACACCGTCGACTCGCCGGACCGCACCAACCGGCGGCGAGCCTCGTCGATCACCGCCCGCACCTCCTTGACGCCCGCCGACAACGCCGACAGCGCCACGAACCGGCGCCCGGTCGCCCGCGACACCAGCGTCGCCAAGGTCGTCTTGCCGGTCCCGGGAGGCCCGTAGAGCATCACGGACGCCGGAGTCGCGCCCTCCACCAGACGGCGCAGCGGCGCGCCCGGCCCGAGCAGGTGGTCCTGACCGACGACCTCGTCCAGCGTGGCCGGACGCATCCGCACGGCCAGCGGGGCGTTGGCCGCGATGCGCTCGGCCTTCTCCTCGTCGGTCGCGCCGAAGAGGCCCTCGTCGAACAGACCTTCGCTCATGCGTTCGACTCTAGGACATGTGCGAAAATCGCGTCTCGTGCCCATCCCCCGTGCCGTGCTGCTGGCAGGCCCCTCCGGCTCCGGCAAGTCGACGCTCGCGGCCCACCTCGGCTGGCCCGTGCTGCGCCTGGACGACTTCTACCGAGACGGCGACGACCCGAAGCTGCCGCGGGACGAGCACGGGCGCGCGGACTGGGACGCGATCGACTCGTGGAACGCCGACAAGGCGTTGAAGGCCGTCATCGAGCTCTCCAACACCGGCAAGACGGAAGCGCCCGTGTACTCGATCAGCGAGGACCGCGCGGTCGGCACCCAGACGATCGAGCTGGGCGACGCCCCCGCGTTCATCGCCGAGGGCCTGTTCGCGGATCTGCTGGTCGACGGCGCCAGGCAAGCGGGAGTGCTCAAGGACGCCATCGTGCTGGCGCCGAGCCCGCCGGTCACGTTCGTGCGGAGGTTCGCCAGGGACGTCGCCGAGGCCCGCAAGCCGGTCGCGACCCTGATCCGGCGCGGGCTGCGGCTGATGCGCGAGCAGCCGCAGGTGGTCAGGAGGTGCCTCGACGCCGGGATGCGCCGCGCGACACCCTCCCGTGCACGAACAGAGCTCTCACAGGTGTAAGAGCCCGGAGGGCGGGTACCCGACCCCTCGTGCAGCGAAACCTGGTGGTGGTCGGGGCCTCGGCAGGAGGTGTCGAGGCACTGCGGACCCTGGTCTCCAGGCTGCCGGAGGATCTGCCGGCGGCGCTGGTCGTGGTGCTGCACATGCCCGCGGGAGGGTCGTCGGCGCTGCCCCTCATCCTGCGGCGCAGCGGTGCCCTGCCGGTCCGCGCGGTCGAGGAGGGCATGCCGCTGCAGACAGGCCACGTGCACGTCGCGCCGCCCGATCACCACGTCCTGGTCCAGGACGAGGTGCTGCGGCTGTCGACGGGACCCACGCAGAACGGCCACCGGCCCGCCATCGACGCGCTGTTCCGGTCCGCCGCGGTCACTCGCGGCGCGGGGGTGATCGGCGTGATCCTGTCCGGGGCGCTGTCCGACGGCACCGGGGGCATGGCGGCCATCAAGAACCGCGGCGGCATCACCGTGGTGCAGGCACCGGACGACGCGCGCTGCCCCGGCATGCCCGCGAACGTGCTCAAGCACGTCGAGGTCGACCACGTCGAACCGGTCGCCAGGCTCGGCGGGGTGATCACCGGGCTCGTCCGCGAGCCGGGTGAACACTCATCGCCACCGAGGCGGTCCACCGACGGCCTGGAGAGCGCGATGTGGACCGCGGTGCGCACGTTGGAGGAGAAGGTCGCGCTGGCCAGGGGCATGATCGGCCACTCGCGGGACGCGGGGCTCGGCCTGGTGGCGGAGCGGTACGCCAGGCAGGAGGCGGAGGCCCTGGCCGCGGCCGACGTTCTCCGCAAGTATCTGCTGGGGGGCAGCCGCCGCGAGGAGACCGGTGCATGAAAGGCATCAGCGTCAGGACGACCGAGCTGAACGGCGTGACGGTCGTGACACCGACGGGCAGACTCGACCTCAGCACCTACGCGGCGCTGCGCGACGGCCTGCTGAAGTGCGCCGCCGACAACCCGCGGGCACTGGTCATCAGGCTCGGTCACGACTTCGATGTCGCGAGCAGAGCCATGCTCGCGGTGTTCACCGCGGTCTCGGTGAAGGTCTCGCAGTGGCCGGACATCCCGGTGGTGCTCACGTCCGAGACGGAGATCCACCAGCACGACCTGCGCCGCAGCGGAGTGCAGCGGTTCGTCCCCACCGCGGCGGACGTACCGGCGGCGCTGGCGTTGCTGGAGCGGCCCCCGCCGCGTCGCTTCCACCGGGTGACGTTGCCCTGCTCGCCCACCTCCGCGACCGTCGCGCGCGCCGAGACCAGGGAGGCCTGTGCCCGGTGGGGCGTGGTCCCGCTGACGGGTGACGCGGTGTTCATCGCGAGTGAACTGGTCGAGAACGCGCTCCGGCACGCCCGCTCGGAATGCCTGCTGCGACTCGAGCTGCGGCCGGAGGCGCTGTCCGTCTCGGTGCGGGACCAGGACTCGCGCCCGGCGGTGCTCACGACGGAGAACAGCCCGCGAGGGCTGGAGCTGGTCGCCCAGATGTGCCTGGCGTGGGGCAACTCGCCTTACCCCGGAGGAGGCAAGGTCGTGTGGGCGGTGCTCCCGCGAAACCGGCACGCGGGCGAGTAACTTTTGCCTCGTGAGTGACGGCCAGCCGATCCCCGACCACGACTTCGAAGAGGTCCTGAACTACCTCAAGGAGTCGCGCGGCTTCGACTTCACCGGGTACAAGCGCACCAGCCTGATGCGGCGCGTCCGGCACCGGATGGCGCAGGCGGGCGTCGACACCTACCCCGACTACATCGACCAGCTGCAGGTCAACGCCGACGAGTTCGGCATCCTGTTCAACACCATCCTCATCAACGTCACCGCGTTCTTCCGCGACCCGGACGCCTGGACCTACCTGCGCGAGGAGGTCATCCCCTCGCTGCTGGCCGAACGCGGGCCGGACGACCCGATCCGGGTGTGGAGCGCGGGCTGCGCCTCCGGCGAGGAGGCGTACAGCCTCGCGATCGCGCTCGCCGAGGCGGTGGGTCCCGAGCGGTTCCGGCAGCAGGTGAAGATCTACGCCACCGACGTCGACGCCGAGGCGCTCACGCATGCCCGTCACGCGAGCTACGTCGAACGCGACGTGCAGGCCGTGCCGCCCGAGCTGGTCGAGAAGTACTTCGACCACACCAACGGCCGGTACAGCTTCCGCAAGGACCTGCGCCGCTCGGTCATCTTCGGCCGCAACGACCTGGTGCAGGACGCCCCCATCTCCCGCATCGACCTCCTGGTCTGCCGCAACACCCTGATGTACTTCAACCAGGAGACGCAGGCCAAGATCCTAGGCCGGTTCCACTTCGCGCTCGCCCCCAAGGGCCTGCTCTTCCTGGGCAAGGCCGAGATGCTGCTGAGCCACAGCCGCATCTTCGACCCGATCGACCTCAAGCGGCGCATCTTCCGCAAGGCCACCACCGGGCACGGCGTGGCCGCGCACTTCGTCTCCCACACGATGGTCCACGACCGCAGGGTGGACCTGCGCGGCATGGACGAGCTGCGCGAGCACGCGTTCTCCGCGAGCCCGGTCGCCCAGGTCGTGGTGACGGCGGACGACGTCGTGGCGCTCGCCAACCGGCAGGCCGAGAACACCTTCGGCATCTCGTCCAAGGACATCGGCCGGCCGTTGCGCGACCTCGACATCTCCTACCGCCCGGTAGAGCTGCGCGGGTACGTGGAGCAGGCCCGGCTGGAGCGCAAGTCGTTGCGGGTCAAGGACGTCGAGTGGCTGCGCAGCACCGGTGAGTCGCTGTGGTTCGAGGTGCACCTCAACCCGTTGGTCGGCTCGGACAACACCATCCTCGGCGTCTCGGTCGTCTTCCACGACGTGACATCCGCGCGCAGGCTGCTCGAGGACCTGGAGCACGCCAACCGCCAGCTCGAGTCGGCCTACGAGGAGCTCCAGTCCACCAACGAGGAACTGGAGACCACGAACGAGGAGCTCCAGTCCACTGTGGAGGAGCTGGAGACGACCAACGAGGAGCTCCAGTCGACCAACGAGGAACTGGAGACCATGAACGAGGAGCTCCAGTCCACCAACGACGAGCTGCAGACGATCAACGACGCGTTGCGCGAGCGCACCACCGAGCTGGACCAGGTCAACGAGTTCCTGGAGTCGATCCTCACCTCGCTGCGGGCCGGGGTCGTGGTGCTCGACGTGCAGATGCGGGTGCTCGCGTGGAACACCGGTGCCGAGGAGCTGTGGGGTCTGCGCCGCGACGAGGCGGTGGGCGAGCACCTGCTCAACCTCGACATCGGGCTGCCGGTGGCGGACCTGCGCCCGGTCGTGCGCTCGGCGCTCGGCGACGTCAGGTTCATGGAGGAGGTCAAGGTCACCGCCGTGAACCGGCGTGGCCGCGAGGTGCGCGTCCGGGTGGTGTGCAGCTCGTTGCACGGCAACGACGGCCAGCCCGGCGGCGCGATCCTGGTGATGGAGCAGCAGGAGGACTAGGCGGTGTCCTGCTCGCCGAGGAACACCTCGGTGAGCCCGCACAGGCCGAACGTCCGCACCACGATCGGGGAACAGTCGCCGACGACGAGGCCGACCTGCCGGCGAGCGCACTCGGCCCGCAGCCAGATCAGGATCCTGAGCCCTTCCGAGCCGATGAAGGTGACCTCGGCCAGCCGGAGCGTGATGGCCTCGGTGGTGCCGTCGAGCTGCTCGCGCAGGAACGACTGCACCTCGTCCGCGGTCGCGAGGTCGATCTCTCCCGCGATGTGCACGGTGGTCGCGGCACCGTCGCTCAACGCGCTCAGCTCGAGCGGGGCGGAGTCCGGCACGAACCACCTCCTTCGCGCCCACTGTATTGCGGCCGGGAAGGGGCCACCCGCCGAGCCCGATTCGTGATCGGATGATCTCCCGTGTTGCGCTGTGACCAGGGCACCGGTCTGGCAGGATGCCGCTCACACGACGACCCGGGGGTAGCCGAGATGTCCGAAACGCCCGGCTGGTCCTCACCCGACCAGCAACCGAACCAGCCGCAGCAGCCGCCGCAGCCGCCTCCCGGCTACTACGCGCCGCCGCCGCCCGGTCCGCAGCCGACGATCAAGCCCGGTGTGATCCCGCTGCGCCCTCTCGCGGTCGGCGAGATCATCGACGGCGCGATCACGACGATGCGCAAGTACCCGGTGCTGCTGCTCGGCGCTGCCGCGGTCGTCGCCGCGATCACCAACATCGTCGGCCTGCTGGTGCAGCTGCCGTTCCTGGCGGATCTCACCGCGGCCGCGACGCTCGACCCGAACACCGCGACCCAGCAGGAGATCGTGGACCGGGCGTTGAAGGGCATCACGGGTTTCCTGACCGGCACCGCGCTCAGCCTCGTCCTGGCGCTGATCGGCACGGTGTTCCTGTCCGGCTTCATCACCGTGGTCGTGGGCCACGCGGTGCTGGGCAGGCCGGTCACGTTCGCGCAGGCGTGGGACGAGTTCAAGCCGCGTCTGCTGCCGTTGCTCGGCGCGACGCTGCTGAGCACGCTCGTGATCATGGTCGGCGTGGTCCTGTGCATCATCCCCGGCATCTGGGTGGGCGTGATGTTCTCGCTCATCGGCGCCGTGGTGGTGCTGGAGCGCGGCGGCGTCGGCACCGCGTTCAGCCGCTCGCGCGCGCTCGTGAACGGCGCGTGGTGGCGGACGTTCGGCATCCTGCTGCTCGCCGCCGTGATCAGCTGGGTGATCAGCTCGATCATCGGTCTCCCGTTCGGCCTGCTCGGCGCCGCGACGACCGGCTTCTCCGACGACCCGACGGCGGCGCTGAGCGCGGGTTCGCTGGTGCTGTCGGCGATCGGCGGGATCATCGCCTCGACGATCACGCTGCCGTTCACCTCCGCGGTGAACGTGCTGGTCTACGTCGACCGCCGGATGCGCGCGGAGGGCATGGACATCGAACTCCAGCGGGCCGCGGGCAATGGCGGTATCTGACGTACCGGTAGATCTCGGCCGCGACGAGGCCAGGGAGGCGGCCGCACGGGAGCTCAGCGACCCCGCGTACGTCTCCGACGATCCGAGTTTGATCGAACGCGCGTTCAACTGGGTGCTGAAGCAGCTGGACGAGGTGTTCGCGGGTGTGGCCGGCATGAGCGGCATCACCGCGACCACGATCCTGGTCGTGCTCGCGGTGATCATCGTGATCGTCATCAGGCTCCGCGTCGGCCGCACGATCCGCGCCGCGTCGCGTTCCGGTGACGTGTTCGACGTCGTGCTGACCGCGGCCGAGCACCGCGCCGCCGCCGAACGCGCCGCGGCCGCCGGTGAGCTGGCCGAGGCCGTGCGCGAGCGGTTCCGCGCCGTGGTGCGGGAACTGGAGCAGCGCGGCGTGCTGGACCCGCGGGCCGGTCGCACGGTGGACGAGGTGGCTTTCGAGGCGGGACAGGCACTTCCGGCGCTCGCGGACGACCTGCGCGGTGCGGCCGTGCAGTTCGACGACGTCTGGTACGGCGGCCTGCCCGCCACGACGCAGGGGTACCAGCGGCTGGTCTCCGTGGACGACAGGGTGCGCGCATGACGGCGGTGTCCCCCGGCGCCGGGCGGATCTGGACCGCCGCGCGCGGACCGTTGCTGATCGGTGTGATCATCCTGTTCACGGCGGTCGTGGTCACGTTGCTGCGCGGCACTGGTGAGGGTGGTTCGCTCGACCCGCGCTCGTACCAGCCGGAGGGCAGCCACGCCGTGGTGGCGTTGCTGGAGCAGAACGGGGTGCGGGTCGAACGCACCGAGGACGCTTCCTCCGTCGAAGGCGCGACGTTGTTCGTGCCGCAGCCGAACCTGATCGACCCGGCGCGGCTCGCGGACCTGAGTCGCCGCGCGTCGTCGACCGTGCTGCTCGCGCCGTCGGCCCCTGGTGCGCGCCGGGTGACGGTGGACACCCGCTCGCCCGGCTGCCCGCTGGCGGAGAAGGCGGGCGCGGCCAAGATGGGCGGGTTCGTCTACGAAGGCGAACAGCGTTGCTACGACTCGACTCTGGTCCGCACCGGGAGCGTCACCACGCTCGGGTTCGGCGCGATCTTCACCAACCGCGACCTCGACTCGGACGGCAACGCGGCGCTGGCGTTGTCGTTGCTGGGCCAGCACCCGCGGCTGGTCTGGTACATGCCGTCGGCCGCCGACCGCTCGCAGCAGAAGTCGTTCACGGACCTGGTCCCGGACGGCTGGAAGTTCGGCGCGTGGCAGCTCGGCATCGCGGCCGTGGTGATCGCGTTGTGGCGGGCGCGCAGGCTCGGCCGGGTGGTCACCGAGCGGCTGCCGGTGGTGGTGCGCGCGGCCGAGACCGTCGAGGGGCGCGCCCGGCTGTACCGGAGCTCGCACGCCGCCTCCCATGCCGCTGCGGTGCTGCGCCAGGCTTCCCGCGACCGGCTCGCGCCGTTGCTGGGGCTGCCGCTGGGCTCGGAGCTGTCCGCGGAGATCGCTCGCCGAACCTCACGGTCCGTTGTGGACGTTCAGACTTTGCTGTACTCGCAGGAGCCGGTGGACGACCGGGGGCTGGTCGCGCTGGTGTCGGAGCTCGACGCGTTGGAGAACGAGGTTCGCAGGGGATGACTGTCACCGTTTCGACCGAGGAAGCACGCACCGCGCTGGTGGCGTTGCGCACGGAGATCGGCAAGGCCGTGGTGGGCAACGACGCGGCTGTGACGTCGTTGATCCTCGCGTTGCTGTGCAAGGGACACGTGCTGCTGGAGGGTGTGCCGGGCGTCGCGAAGACGTTGCTGGTGCGGGCTCTCGCGCGCGCTCTGGACCTGTCGACGACCCGCGTGCAGTTCACGCCGGACCTGATGCCCGGTGACCTGACCGGATCGCTGGTCTACGACTCGCACAACGCGGCTTTCTCGTTCCGCGAGGGGCCGGTGTTCACGAACCTGCTGCTGGCGGACGAGATCAACCGGACGCCGCCGAAGACGCAGGCCGCGTTGCTGGAGGCGATGGAGGAGCGGCAGGTGTCGGCCGACGGCAAGACCCGGCCGTTGCCGTCGCCGTTCATCGTGATCGCGACGCAGAACCCGGTGGAGTACGAGGGCACCTATCCCCTGCCCGAGGCGCAGCTGGACCGGTTCCTGCTGAAGGTGACCATGCCGATTCCGGCGCGCGAGCACGAGATCGACGTGCTGACGCGGCATGCTTCGGGCTTCGATCCGCGTGATCTTTCGGGACTGTCTCCGGTGGCAGGGGCCGCGCATCTGGACGCCGGTGCAGCGGCAGTGCGTTCTCTTACCGTGGCGCCTGAGGTCATCGGTTACGTGGTGGACGTGTGCCGGGCGACGCGAGAGTCTCCTGCTGTGCGCCTTGGGGTTTCGCCGCGTGGTGCCACGGCGTTGCTGGCTGTCGCGCGGGCGTGGGCGTGGTTGTCCGGGCGCGACTACGTGACGCCGGACGACGTGAAGGCGTTGGCACGTCCGGCTTTGCGGCACCGTCTGGAGCTGCGTCCGGAGGCCGAGCTGGAGGGCGTGACGACGGACGGCGTGCTGGACGGCGTGCTCGGCGCGGTCCAGGTGCCGCGCTGACGTGGCGCTCACGGGCCGCGCGGGGCTGCTCGCGCTCATCGGTGTTCTGGTCGTCGGACTGCTCTTGCCGTCGTGGCAAGGGATTCTGGCCTTGCTCGGCGTGCTGATCCTGTGCGTTATGATTGACCTGGCCTTGGCGGGCGGGGTGCGGCGGCTCACCTTCGTACGCGCCGGGGCGACTTCGGTGCGCACGGGCGAGCTGTGCACGGTGTCGTTGACCGTGCGGAACTCCGGCCGGCGCGTACGGGGCGTTCTTCGTGACGCATGGGCGCCTTCAGCCGGTGTGGTTGCCGATCGTGTTCGTGTCGACGTACCTGCCGGCGGCTCACGGACCTATTCGTTCGACCTGCGGCCCGTGCGACGCGGCGACCGTGTCTCCGACCGTGTGACCGTGCGTTCCGTGGGCCCGTTGGGAATCGCGGCGCGGCAGGGCTCCCATGCGGTGCCGTGGACCGTGCGCGCGTTGCCTCCGTTCCATAGCCGACGGCACCTGCCGCCGCTGCTGGAACGTTTGCGCGAGCTGGACGGCCGCAGGGCTTCGCTGATCCGCGGCGCCGGCACGGAGTTCGACTCGTTGCGCGCCTACGTGATCGGCGACGACGTGCGCTCGATCGACTGGCGTGCCTCGGCTCGTTCGTCGGACGTCGTGGTACGGACGTGGCGTCCCGAACGCGACCGTCAGGTGACGATCGTGCTCGACACCGCCCGCACCGCCGCGGGGCGCGTCGAGGGTGCGTTGGGTGGCCTGCCGCGGCTCGACACGTCCATGGACGCCGCGTTGTTGTTGTCCGCCTTGGCATCGCAGGCTCGGGACCAGGTCGACTTCCTCGCGTTCAGCACCAAGGTGCGCGCTTCCGTGCCTCGGGCGACTTTGCCGGTGCTCGTGCAGGCGATGGCACCGCTGGAAGCCGAGCTGGTGGAGTTCGACGCGCGGGGAATGGTGGCGGAGGTGCTGCGCCGGGCCGGTCGTCGTTCCTTGGTCGTGCTGCTGACGTCGCTGGAGCCGTCGATCGAGCACGGCTTGCTGCCTCTGTTGCCCGCCTTGGCTTCGCGGCACCGGCTGCTGATCGCCTCGGTTTCGGATCCCGCTGTGCACGCGATGGCTGCCGGGCGCGGTGATCTGGAGGCGGTCTACGGCGCTGCTGCTGCGGAACGCACGTTGGCCGAACGCCGCCGTCTGACCGCGTTGCTCGCACGGCACGGCGTCGACGTTGTGGACGCACTCCCCGACGAGCTGCCACGCGCGCTCGCGGACCGCTACCTGTCGTTGAAGGCCGCGGGCAAGCTCTAGTCGGTGCGCAGGCATGCGTGCAGGTGTGCGTCATGCCATCCGTCGACGTAGTGCAGGGCGCTCCGCAGGGTGCCTTCGACGGGAAACCCGAGCTTGGTGGCGACGCGGCACGACTTCACGTTGTCCGTCGAGTGCTTCAGGGCGACCCGGTGGAAGCCGAGGACGTCGAAGGTCCACCTGGTCAGGGTGCTCGCCGCGTCGACCGCGACCTCTGCTCCCCGCTCTTCGGGCAACACCCAGTACGACAGGTAGGCGGCCCCCTCGAACAACGAGATGGCGCGCAGGCCGACCTGGCCCATCGGACGGTCGTCCCAGCCGGTGACCGCCCAGCTGGCGTTCCGTTCGTCGGCCCAGCACGTCCGCCAGTCCTCGATCCAGGCGAGAGCCTCCTCCCGCGAGTCCATGCGCCGCGCGTGCCAGCGCTGGATGTCCGGGCAGCGGAACGCCGACCGCACCGCATCGGCATCGTCGGCACGCCACGGCCTCAGCACCAGGCCGTGTGAGGTGATGGAGGGCTGGCTCAGACTCCGCAGCGTGCCGGCGGAGCGGACAGGGCTGACGAGATGAGGCACACGTTCACGATCCCACCTAGACCGACGTGGGCGCGACGTCCTCGCGCTCCTTCTCGTCCACGTCCCCGGTCTCCCCTTGCCCTGCCGCCCGTCGCCCGATGACGAACACGTAGAGCAGGAACAGAACCTCCGCCACCGCCCCGATGCCGACACGGGCCCACGTCGGCAGCCCGGACGGCGTCACGAACCCTTCCAGCACACCGGAAACGAGCAGCACGACGACCAGCCCGAGCGCGACAGCCACCACCGCACGCCCCTCAGCGGCCAGAGCGGCACCTCGGGTGCGCTTGCCGGGGTCGATCACCTGCCAGCCCAGCCGCATGCCGACGCCCGCCGCCACGAACACCGCCGTGAGCTCCAGAAGTCCGTGCGGCGCAAGCAGTCCGAGGAACTCCGGCCCGCGCCCCGCACCGAACATCAGCCCGAGGCCGACCGCGAGGTTCACGGCGTTCGTGAAGAGCAGGTAGATCGGCGGGATCGCGAACAGCACCCCGAGCAACAGGCACGTGGCCGCGACCCAGGCGTTGTTCGTCCACACCTTCGCCGCGAACGACCCGGCCGGATCGCTCGAGTAGTAGCTCTCGTACCCGCCGCCGACCTTGGTCATCTCCCGCAGCTCCTCGGGCGCCGCGATGGTCGCCTGCACGTCCGGGTTCGACGCGATCCAGGCCGCCATGATCCCGCTGAGCAGGTAGAACACCACACCCGCCGGCACCCACCAGCGCCACCCGAGGTACACCGCCGCGGGGAACCGGTGGGTGAAGAACGTGGTGAAGATCTTCCACGCGGGCGTGTGCGTGCCCGTGAGCTTCGACCGAGCCTGCGCGACCAGCGACGACAACCGTTCGAGCGTGGCCGGATCCGGCGCCTGGCTGCGCACCGTCGACAGATGCGTCGTCACGAGCTGGTAGAGCTCGATCAGCTCGTCGGCCTCGGCCCCGCTGAGCCGCCCAGACCTCTTGACCAGCTTCTCGAGCCGCTGCCACGACGCGCTGTGGCGATCGATGAAGACGTCCAGATCCACGATGAGTCACACTATCCGCGTGGGGGACCTAGTAACCGGTGAAGCCGTAGTTCTGGACCTGCGCGTCGCACAGCTGGCGAGCAGGGCGGTGGCGTTCGCGTTCGACGTGGCCTGCCAGTTCCTGCTGTTCCTGCTCGTCTTCCTGATCGCGCCGATCGGCTTCGACGAGGCGCTGCAGTCCGCGATCACACTGACGTTCGTCGTGCTCGTCCTCGTCGGCTACCCGACCCTGGTGGAGTCGCTCTCCCGCGGCCGCTCGCTCGGCAAACTGGTCATGGGCCTGCGAGTGGTCCGCGACGACGGCGGCGCGATCCGCTTCCGCCACGCCCTGGTGCGCTCCCTGGGCGGCTTCTTCGTGGACTTCTGGGCCCTCGGCCTGGGCGGCGCGGTGGCGTTGTTCGTCTCGCTCTTCTCCCCGCAGGGCAAACGAGTCGGCGACTACCTGGCCGGCACCATCGTCATCCACACCCGAGTCCCGGCCCGCGCCGTCGAGCTGATCGAGATGCCGCCGCAGCTGGCGGAGTGGGCACGGGGGCTGGACCTGTCGCAGCTGTCCGACGAGCTGGTGCTGGCGGTGCGGCAGTACCTGTCGCGGTACCACGAACTGGGCGAGCAGGCGCGGTGGGACCTGGGCACGCGACTCTCGGACGACGTGGGTGCCGCCATCCGGTCGCCTCGCGTCGAGTACACGCATCCGCACCCGTACCTGGCAGCAGTGCTGGCGGAACGCCGACGGCGCGCGGCGAGCTGATCAGCCGTCGCGCTCAGTCGCCGCCCTTGGAGCCTCTTTCACCCTTGAGCGCGCGACCTTCGGAGCCGCTTGCGTTGATCGTCGTGTTCACCGATTTGCTGCCGCGCCCCTTGTTGCCTCTGACAACCTTGATCTTTGTTTTCTTCTTGCCCATTTCGACCCTCATTCCAGCGACTTGAGAATCCGACAGTACTCTAACACCCGCCGTGGCGTGTCAACAAGGTCGGTCTCGTTGTAGAACCGCATTCGAGGCGACGCGGCAAACTTTTTCCAGAACGAAATCTTGTCCGTCTGCAGGGCGTGGGAAAGGAGCATGCTGACCACGGTCGAGCAGTTGTTGAAGGCGAGGTTGAAGTCGCCGGACCGGATCCGCTTCCAGCGCTTGCGGATCTTCTTCCCCGAGATGTACTTCAGGTGGATCGTGTGGTCGGGCCTGTACTTCAGGTACTCGATGTCGCCGTGCAGACTGTCACCGGCATAGCCGGGCCGGTTCGCGATGTAGATGAGCTTGCCCCGAGGTCCGCCCTCACTGTCCTTGGGCCAGAAGCTGACGTAGGCACGAGAAGTCTCGATCGCGGAGTGCCCGAATCGCCCCCGTTTCGTCGAGCGCGGCATCCAGATGTACACGTGCGCCAATTGTCGTCACTCCCCACCGCCGGTTCGACCCGCTGATTCGCCAGTCGCGTTGGCGATGGAGAGTGTTACAACCGCCATGTCCACTCGACTTGGCATGGCGGCGCTGTTTTCCGAGGGTGCTATGCAGCCAGATGCGCCGCGGTTATGGGTGACTCGATTGCCCATCCGATTTTCTTATACAAAGTGCACCCTGCTTCGGTCGCGACCAGCACCCCGCGCACCGCACCACTCTCCACGGCGACTCTCGACAGCTCGGCCATCACCACGCTGCCGAGCCCGCGCCGTTGGTGGGCGGGATCGGTCTCCACCATGTCGACTACGGCTGCGTGGCCGCGCACCGCGACCCGGCCCTTGGCAGCGTGCTCACCGCTCTTGGTGCGGACAACGACGTCGTGCACCTTCTCCGCACTGAAGACCTCCACGACATAAGGATCCTGCGGGATGACGGGCTGCTGAGCGGTCAGCTCGACGCTCATCAGGAACTCCGGGGCGCCGAGCGTCCACCTGGGATCGAGTTCTGGAGTGCCGCAGATCTTCAGCCACGTGCCGGGTTCGGTGAGGCCGGCGGCGCGGGGACCGGCGTCGCGCGGGTCTGGGAGGACGTAGCGCACACGGTGGTGCGGTAGGCCCACGTCGATGCGGTAGCCGTCGTGCACCGTCACGGGGTCCGGGGTGCCGCGGGACAGCGACCAGCCCCACACCCAGTCGGCGATGATCATGCGCTGATCCTCGCACGGCGCAGGCGTTCGGCCGCCTGGAAGAGAACAGCGTCACCGGACAAAGGGGGATCGCCGTGCAAGGCTTCCCAACGGGCGTTGTGCAGTGCGGTCCATAGGCTGGCTGCCCAGGCGATCTCAAGTTCCTCCGAAGTGAACTCGCGGCCGCGAAACGATTGGTAGGCCGAGAGGAACGCCGCCGAGCTCTCGACCGGGACGAGCGAAGGTGGCGGGATGTTGGCGAACGCGCCGGACGCCGCGCCGACGAGGGCCGCTTCCGGTTGCCAGGCAAGGCTGTCCCAGTCGTGCACGGCCCACACCGCGCCATCACGCCAGCGCAGGTTCTGGGCTTCGAAGTCGGCGTGGCCCAGCACGCACGGGAGAGAAGTGGCCAGCAGACGCCGGCGAACCCGTTCAGCGACCAACACGACGAACGACGGCACCACGCTCTGGTCGCGTGAGTCGAGGAAGTCGATCGACGGCCAGAGACCGGGATCGGCGTGGTCCCAGCGCGACCAGCGCGGGTTCGGCAGCGGCGGCGGAACGTCCACAGTGGCCAGTTCGGCCATCAAGCGCGCGAAAACAAAGGCGTAGCGCTCTGCCACGGAAGGAGTGTCGCCGCGCAGGATCGAGCCGCCCGGCAAGGATTCCTCGGCGTGCACGGCCAACCCACCGACGTGAGTCACGGGAGTGAGCGGGCGGGGGCACGGCAGCCCCCGCTCCGCCAGCAACGCTTGTGCGGCCAGGCAAGAGGATGCGCGGCCGTCGTCCGGGCGGGCTTTCACGTAAACGGAGCGACCGTCGGCCAACCGCAGGCCGAAGACCGACGAGATCGAGACCCGCGAGTACAGCTCCGCGACCGGCGAGCTGCCCAGAAAGCGAAGGCACCAGGCCGGCAGATCGAACGTCATGCAGGTGAATGTGCCACGTACGGCATGCCGAAGAGCTCGGCCATGAGCAACGGGTTCATGTAGTCGTCGTAGCGGGTGATCTCGCCGTCGCGCAGGTGGATGATCGCGACGGCCGTGAAGGTGTAGTAGTCCTGCTTGACCTTCGACCAGCCGCGGTGCGTGATCTCGGCGACGGCGACGGACGGGTCGTTGGTGCGCCAGCAGTTCGCCTGGACGTCCTGGATCTCGATCTTCGAGCGGACGTTCGAGCCGCGGACCTTGGTGAAGTAGGCGCGGATCTCCTCGCGGCCCTTGATCTCCGGAACCTGCCAGTGGGTCGGGAAGCGGTAGGACATCACGCCGTCAGGAGCGAAGAGGTCGGCGAAGTCGCTGTGCGTCGCCTCCCCCGCGACCATCTGCCGGACGTGCTCGACGATCTGTTCGGGTGTGCGTGTCATCAGGTACCCCAAAGTAGAATCGGAACGGTGACCCCGGTTATGACGATACGGAACGCACGCCCCGGTTGGCAACGATGAGGGCGGATGCGGCGCGGAATCGCGAGAAGGTGCTGGAAGCGGCACGGGAGTTGTTCGCCTCGAAGGGCTTCGAGGTGCCGTTGGACGAGATCGCGGCCCAAGCCGGAGTCGGACCTGGGACGGTCTACCGGCACTTCCCGACCAAGCAGGCGCTGTTCCAGGCCGTCACGGAGGCTCGGGTGACGGCCATGATCGAGTCGGCCGCAGAACCCGCAACCGACGCCAAGGCAGCGCTGTTCGCGTTCCTCAGCAGGATGGCGGAGGAGGCGGCGGTGAAGCGGGACATGTCCGACGCGATCACCGTGACCCCGCAGCTGCGCAAGAACCTGCACGCGGCACTGGGCTCGCTGCTCGAGAAAGCCCAGCAAGCCGGTCAGGTCCGCACCGACGTCACGGCCACGGACCTGGTGATCCTCATGAAGGGGATGCTGCAGAGCCTGCACGAGGGCGGGAACCCCGAGGTGCTGCTGCAGATCGTGCTGACCGGGCTTCAGTCCAGCCGGAAGCCGTAGGGCAGCTCCAGGCGGTGCCGGGCGAGAAGAGAAGCGTCGGCGAGGATCTCGCGAGTCGGGCCGTCCGCGACGACCACGCCGTCGTCGATCAGCACGCTGCGGGGGCAGATCTGCAACGCGAACGGCAGGTCGTGCGTGACCATCAGCATCGTGCGCCCCAAGGACAAGAGGAGTTCGGCGAGCTCGCGGCGGGCCACCGGTTCGAGGTTCGCCGACGGCTCGTCGAGCACCAGGATCTCGGGATCGCAGGCCAGCACCGAGGCCAACGCGACCCGCCGGCGCTGGCCACCGGAGAGGTGCAACGGCGAGCGGTCCGCGACGGATTCCATGCCCACGGCCGACAACGCGCGCAGGACTCGATCATCCACATCGGACAGACCGAAGTTCTGCGGGCCGAACGCCACGTCCTCGCGCACGGTCGGGCAGAACAGCTGGTCGTCCGGATCCTGGAAGACGAGGCCGACGCGGCGCCGGATCTCGCGAAGGTGCTGCTTCGAGACCTCCAGGCCCGCCACGGACACCGTGCCAGAGCCACCGCCCAGAACTCCGTTGAGGTGCAGGGCGAACGTCGTCTTGCCCGCGCCGTTGGGACCGAGCAGCGCGACCCGTTCCCCGCTCGAGACCTGGAGATCGACGCCGAAGAGCGCCTGATGGCCGTCCGGGTAGGCGAACGCGAGCTTCGAGACCTCCAGCGCGGGCGCCGCCGGGACCTCCGGAACGACCATCGCCGAGCCTCCCGGCCTCCCGGTCCAGCCGCGCGACACCATCGCCAGGTGCACCCTCTCTCCGCGTTCGTAGGACCGGATGAACAGTGTGCCGACCGAGCGCGCCACAGCACCCGCCTGCCACAGGAACCGCGGGTCGTCGCCTCGGGAGATGCGCGCGACGCGCATGCGTTTCGCTTCTCCCACAACGACTTCGCCGTAGCGGAGCATCAGCGTGGCGATCATGATCAGCGGCGCGGGCACCCGCAACGCCTGCAGGCCCCGCAACAACTCCCCCGGCGCGGTCGTGGCGGCCAGGGTCAGGCTGATCAGCACACCCAGCGTGCCCTTGGCGAGGATGTTCCAGCCCGCCAGCGAGCCTTCGATCGACACCGACAAGCCCAGAAAGTCGGTGCGCGGGTCCGTGCCGAAGATCGGCAGCAGGAACGCGAGCACCACGAACGGCGCCTCGATCACCGCGCGTTTCACGAACCACAGCACGGGAACCCGCGCCACCGCCCACACCGCGACGATCACCAGCAGGTACAGGCCGAACAGCGCGAACTGCGTGCGCGGGGTCGCCACGACGCCCAGCACCGCCGCGAACGCCACGAGGATCTTCACGTGGGGCGCGAGGCGGTGCACCGGCGAGTCGCCGGCGTGGTGCAGGACGTCGTGGCTACCGCTCATCGAACGTCAGACTTCTTGCGCAGCACCCAGAACAGGCCGAACGACAGCGCCAGCACCACGACCACGCCGAGCACACCCGCGAGACCGGTGAACTTGTCGTCGCCGCCGAGCGCGTAGTCGGCGAACGTGCTGCCGGAGAACGGGTGGTCCTGCGCGTGCGCGGCGATGCCGGTGTCCTCGACCGTCTTGTCCAGGCCGTCCGGATCACCCGACGCGAAGTAGGACAGCACGCCCGCGATCAGCAGCGAGACGACGGCGAACCCGAGGAAGAACTTCTTCACGACCGCACCTCCAACGGCTTCTGGTTGCCGCGCAACAAGTACACGAGATCAGGGCGGATCGACGCGACCGACGTGACCGTGACGGCAGTGATCACTCCCTCACCGATGCCGATCAGCGCGTGCAGCCCCCACATCAGCAGCGCGACCTTGCCGATCTCGACACCACCGGCGCCACCGATCGCGTACTCGACGACGAACCCGGTCGCGGCGACCACGGTGTTCACGAACGCGGAGACGAACGCCACGGCCGCGAGACCGCCCTTGCCGCGCTCAGCGACCTTGCGCAGCGCGACGGCGACGAAGAACCCGGTCGCGGTGCCGATCAGGGCCATGTTCGTGACGTTGGCGCCGAGTGCGGTGATGCCGCCGTCCGCGAACAGCAGGCTCTGGACCACGAGCACGATCGTCACGCACAGCGCCCCGACGTACGGCCCGACCAGGATCGCCGCCAGCGCACCACCCAGCAGATGCCCGGACGCGCCCGGCAGGATCGGGAAGTTGATCATCTGGACGGCGAAGATGAACGTGGCCACCAGGCCCGCCATCGGCGCCGTGCGGTCGTCGAGGTCCGCACGTGCCTTGACCAACGCGAACCCGACGCCCAACGCCGCGATGACGAGGAAGGCGACGGAGGTCGGCGCGTTCAGCAGTCCGTCGCTCATGTGCATGGCAACAGGTGACATGTCGGGTCACGCTAATTGCCGGTCGGCGGCTATGGCCAGATGTGTGCAACAACAATTTGGTGGTAAGTGCGCGTCAATGGTCACAACGAGGCTTTCGAACCCACGCGCCCGCCCGGTTCGCTACGGTGTCGCGAGAACTGGGGGGTTCCACGGATGAAGCGACTCACGCTGCTGCTCATCGCCGCGCTCGCGGCCTGCTCACCTGCTCCTGAGCCGGAAAAACCGACGATCACCGTGTACGCGGACTCGGCGCTGACCGAGGCGTTCACGCGGATCGGCCAGAAGTTCGAGGCACTGCAGGGCATCCGGGTCAAGTTCGTCTTCGGCTCCAGCCAGTCGTTGCGCAAGCAGCTGGAAGCCGGCGCCGTCGCCGACGTGTACGCGTCCGCGAGCCAGGACTCGATGCACCTCATGTCGAAGGTCTTCGCGACCAACCGGCTGGTGATCGCGTTGCCGTACAGCAGCCCCAAGATCATCAACACGGTCGGCAACCTCTCACCGCGGGCGCAGAACCACCCGTCGTTCGCCATGTGCGTGCCCGAGGCGCCGTGCGGTGCCGCGGTCAAGCCCTGGTTCGAGCAGGCGGGCTTCGGCGAGAACGACAAGCCGCAACCGAAGGTGCTCGGACAAGACTCCAGGGACACGCTCGCCAAGCTCACCAACGGCGAGGTCGAGGCCGCGATCGTCTACGCCTCCGACGTCAAGAACACCCAGTTGCAGGGCGTGCCGATGCGCCTCGCCCGCAACGAGGAGCCGGGACCCGCGTACGTCAAGTTCCCGATCGCGATCGTGTCCGGTTCGTCCGACGCGAAGAAGTTCTACGACCACGTCTTCAACGACTCCGCGAAGACCGCGCTGACCGACGCGGGCTTCGAGCTGCCCTAGTCATCCGATGAATTCTGCGTAAGATCCCTTCCGCCGCCGCCACGGCCTGGAGGGAACAACAGTGACAGAGCTGTCGCGCAGAACCTTTCTGTACGGGACAGGCGCGGCCGTAGGTGCTTCCGCGCTCGGCGGAGGGGTCGCGGCTGCCGCTCCCGATCAGGTGCAGACATCGGGTCACCGGAGCGTCCACAAGGACGTGGTCAGCGACGCGCGCATGGAGTGGAAGCGGCTGCCCAAGAACTGGGGCGACAGCCCGTTCCTCGCGAACGGCTTCCTGGGCGTGCAGGTCTACGCGGGCCGGACGCCGAACGAGCTGAAACTCATGCTCAGCCACTCCGAGGTGCAGGACCAGCGCGAGCACTGGGAGGCCGCGATCGGCCTGTCACGCCTGCCGATCGGGTACCTGACCTTGGCTTTCGCCGGCGCGATCACCGCCGTCGACTGGACGCTCGACCTGTGGAACGCCGAGCTCACGGGCACGGTCACCACCACACAAGGCAGCGCCTCCTTCACGATGCTCGTGCACAACGCGCGCAGCACGTTCCTCGCGCAGGTCAAGGGCGAGGTGACCTGGGGTTTCCAGCCCCTGCAGTCGGCCACGACCCGGCAGATCCGCAGGCCGGAGAACTACACGGCCAACCCCGACGCGACCCTGGGCACCGGCAACGGCGTCTCGTACGCCGCCCAGCCTCTCCACGCGGGCGGCGGCTACACGACGGCCTGGCAGGCCCGTGACGGCCGTTTCGCGGCTCACGTGGCGTACACACACCCCGCGGACACACACACGTCCGACGCGATCCGTGAGGTGCGCCAGGCGTTGTCGATCCCGTTCGAGGTGCTGACGCTGCAGCATCGTCGCTGGTGGAACGCCTACTTCGCGAAGTCGCTGGTGAGCGTGCCGGACAAGCTCGTCCAACGCTTCTACTGGGCACAGCTCTACAAGATGGCCGCCGCCACCCGCGCCGACGCGCCAGTCATCTCCGAGTGGGGCCCGTGGTTCCCGGAGCAGGGCAACAGCTGGACGGCCGTGTGGTGGAACCTCAACGTCCAGATCTCGTATCCGCTGATCAACGGCTCGAACCACCACGAGCTCGACGCCGTCACCACGACGTTGAAGCGGTTCGAGCACCACCTCGAGCTCAACGTGAACCCGGCCTACCGCGACGGCAACTCCTACGCGATCTGCCACCCCGGCGACCGCACCCTGCGCTCCGGACCGCGCTACTGCGGCGTCCCCGGCGTGGCACCGAATGACCACACGGGCAATCTTCTGTGGGCCTGCCACAACGTCTGGCTCGGCTACCGGCACACGATGGACAAGCGGATCCTGTCCGACGTCCTCTTCCCGATCCTGACCAAGGCGGTCAACTACTACGCCCGCTTCCTCGTCGAGGGCGCCGACGGCAAGCTGCACCTGCCCGAGACCCGCTCCCCCGAGTACGCCAACGCCACGGACACGACCTACGACCTGTCGCTGATCCGCTGGGGCGTGAAGACACTGCTGTCCATCGAGGAGAACCCGCGCTGGCGCGACATCCTCACCCGCCTCGTCCCCTACGCCCAGGGCCCGAACGGCGTGCTGATCGGCAAGGACGTGTCGCTCAACGACTCGCACCGCCACTTCTCGCACATGCTCTGGTTCTACCCGTTGCGCGAGCTCACGTGGGACATGCCGGAACACCGCTCGTTGATCGCCACGACGTTCGACCACTGGACGTCGCGCCAGACCGCGTGGGCGGGCTACAGCTACGGCGCCGCCTCCGCCATGGCCTCGGCGATGGGCCGCCCGGACGAGGCTCTCTCGTTCCTGCGCTACTTCCTCGACCGCAAGCAGGTCGGCACCAACGCCGTCCTCACCGAGAACACCTTCTACCGCGAGGGCGGCAACCTCGCGATCGAGTCACCGCTCATGTCCGGCCAGGCCGTCCTCGAAATGATGGTCCAGTCACACAACAACGTCGTCCGCGTCTTCCCGTCCATCTCCTCGACGTGGGCCGACGCCTCGATCAGTTCGTTGCGAACCCAGGGCGCCTTCCTGGTCGACGCCTCCCGCTCGGCCGGCCGCACCGACTGGGTCCAGGTCCACTCGGAGGCAGGCTCTCCCCTGGTGCTGGAACACGGCATCACCGGCGACATCGACGTCCGCGACAACTGGGGCCGCCGTCTCGATTACAAGCAGCGCGGCACAGCCATCGAAATCCCTCTTCGCCGAGGTCAGACGGCCGTCGTCTCGCGTCGCGGCACACGCCCCGACGTCTCAGCACGCGACGTGGCCGCCAACGGCTCGTCCTCGCGCTGGGGTCTGCCGTAACGTACAAATTCGAACATTCGGGTTTGCACGGACGAGTGGGGTGTTTGCGCAGTGGATCTTCAGCACTGGCTCAACGAAGCACTGGCCAACCACGAGAAGTGGACCGCCGAGTACGGCTCCTTCTCCCCCCACTCGTCCCTGCAGGTCGACCCGGCGCTCTTCTCCTCGGCCCTGACCGACCTCCAGGACCGCCTGCGCGACAACTACCCGTTCTTCCACCCGCGCTACGCGGGCCAAATGCTCAAGCCCCCACACCCAGCCGCCATCGTCGGCTACCTCAGCGCAATGCTGATCAACCCGAACAACCACGCCCTGGACGGCGGCCCGGCCACCGCAGCCATGGAACGCGAGGTCGTCTCGGACCTGGCCCGCATGTTCGGCTACGGCGACGAGCACCTGGGCCACCTCACCTCCAGCGGCACGATCGCGAACCTGGAGGCCCTGTTCGTCGCCCGGTCCTTGCATCCGGGCCGGGGCGTCGCCTACTCCTCCGAAGCGCACTACACCCACGCCCGCATGTGCGGCGTCCTCGGCATCGAGGGCCACCCCGTCCCCGTGGACGGTCGCGGCCGCATGGACCTCGACGCCCTAGAAGAGCTCCTGAAGACCGGCAAGGTCGGCACGGTGGTGGTGACGCCCGGAACCACCGCGTTGGGCGCCATCGAACCGGTGCACCTCGTACTGGACATCGCACACCGCTACGACGCACGGGTGCACGTAGACGCCGCCTACGGAGGCTTCTTCACGTTGCTCGCGGGCACGGACCTCGAAGCGGCACCGTGGGAGGCCATCGGCAAGTGCGACTCCGTGGTGGTCGACCCACACAAGCACGGCCTACAGCCCTACGGCTGCGGCGCAGTCCTGTTCCGCGACCCCTCAGTGGGCCGCTTCTACCTCCACGACTCCCCCTACACCTACTTCACCTCGGACGAACTCCACCTAGGCGAAATCAGCCTGGAGTGCTCAAGGGCCGGAGCAGCCGCAGCGGGCCTGTGGCTGACGCTCCGCCTGCTCCCTCTGACCCGAGACGGTCTGGGCGAAGTCCTGGCAGCCGGACGGCGGGCAGCCGTCCGATGGGCCTCGATCATCCGGGAGTCCGACGAACTGGAGCTCTACCAGGAACCCGAACTGGACATCGTCACGTACTTCCCCCGGACGACCCCTCTGACGCTGTCCGCAGTGGACGCAGCCTCACACCGAGTCATGGAAACCGGCATGAACGCCGCCGTCGACCCGATCTTCCTGAGCGTCGCACGGGCATCGAAGACCGCCTTCGCAGCACGGCATCCCGAGGTGACGGCCGATGTGGACGGCGCGCGAGTGCTCCGCAGCGTCCTGATGAAGCCGGAGTCAGAGGACTACCTGGACACGCTGCACGCAAGGGTCCTGAGCCTGCTCTAAAAGGCGAAGGCGAAGCCGAGCTGCAGTGGCGACGCCGAAGGCGAGCTGCTTGAAACGTGCGCTCCGGCGGGCCCCGTCACGAGTCGTGCCTGATCGTTGGCCGCAGCCGGGAAGGGGTGTCAACTCGACACGCTTT